>JAGWYN010000112.1 GCA_018969295.1 Chloroflexota bacterium
GGTGATCGACACAGAACAGCCCCTTTGTTCACACAGGTCACGCAGATGCAGCAGGGTGACCAGCGTGCGTTCGTCTGCCTCTTTGACGCTGTACTGGTCGACATCGCTGAGCACCAGAATCTGGTCGTAGGTCGCCAGATCCACGCTCTCCAGCAGCATGCGACGGGTTGTGTCGCCGACGCAGTACCGCATCTCCAGATGGGGAGTTCCTTCTCGCTGAATCTCGTCGCGCAGCTGGTGTTCTTCCCGACTGTCGACCACAGTCAGGCTGGATCCTTCTGCCACATAACGGCCCACTTCAGCCACGATGAAGGGGGCTCGCCGGTTCCATCCGAGCAGAAGAATGCGCCGTTGTTGGATGCCCTGCCGGTGCGCTTTGGAGAGAATCATCCTTTCTGCAACGGCATCTGCGGGCATTTCCGCCAGCCGAATCGTGTCGTCGTCCGCACTGATCACTGCCAGCTCATCCCCTGCCTCGATAGGGGTGTTCATGGGAGGGTTCAGCTGCATCTCGCCGTTTGCTTTGTACAGCCCAATCACCGTCGAATCGGCGTAGGCAAAAAGCGCGTCCGCAAAGGGTTTGCCGGTCAAAGCCCCTTCCGCTTTGAAGTAGATCTCATCCCCGTCAAAGTCAAACAGTTCGTTGTAAACGCTGGAAAGCCCAGGTTGCAGGCTGGTCTGCACGGTCAGCCGCGCCAGCAGGTCGTTGACCATGACGACTGTGACTTTGTCTTTGCCGATCATCTTTGCAACCGAGCGGTTGCGCACATCCTCCAGACAAGTCACAATCTGGCAGCTGTAGCCAGAGGCAGACGACAGGTGCGTCAGCGCCAGCAAGCTCTTGAGCACGGCTGTATCCGAAGCTTCACCCTCTGGAGGGAGGATGACGATCGAACGGGCCCGGTAGGGGTTGACAATCTCCAGGTCACCAGGTTCGGTCGGCGACCCGGACCGCACGACCAGGCGGGTGTTTTGCAGGTCTTTGACCTGCTCACGCAGCTGGTCTTCCATCTCTATTTTGTCGGCGTTGCCCAGGATCGCAATCACTGGACGGCGTTGGTTTGCATTCGCTTTGACCAGCTCAGAGACAATCGTAAAAATCTGGGGGGACCAGCCCAGCACAATCGTGTGGTTTGTCTCCAGCACAAAGGAGCGCCCTTTGCGCAGCTGCTGCAGACGTTCTTCAATCCCTGCTGTAATCAGACCGATCAGGATGCTGACAAGCAAGATGCCCATCATGGCAACTGTGAAGTTTTCCAGCTTGAAATTCCAGCTTCCTCCCCTCGAATCCAGCCCCGGGTTGAGCACAGTCCCCAGATTCAGCCAGAAGATGTCGTTGAAGGTCCCCTCGCTTGCACGCGAGCCTTCCAGCACGCTGGCCGAAAGCATCATGCTGGCCGAAAAGAAGAGCACAACCACCAGCGACACCAACATCAGCCAGAGAATCAGGACGATCGCCCCCTTCGCCATCAGATTGTCAAACCAATATTTTGTCCGGTCGACCAGTGTGACCTTGCGCATGGCTGTTTCCTTATGTGGATCTTTTCGCGTTGCTGCGTTCGGTTGCTGCGTTGGGGCAGACACTCTTGCCCCAACGCAGGTGTCAGCCAGGGACTTGCCTTGCGAATCTGCTACTCCTGCTTGCTGAGCAGGCTGGCCAGTACCACGGTGCTGTCCTGGAAGGAGGGCTGCCGCTCGACCAGCAGCTGCTCTCCCAGCTGCCGCAGCTGGCCGCTCAACGCATGTTTGGGATGCTGCCGCACGAACAGCCCCTGCGCTGCCAGCAGCTCACTCTGAAAGGGGAGCTGGATACTGATGGGCCAGTCGCAAAGCTGCTCGATCGTCTCTTTGATCGCAGCGCTCTCCATCCCTTCCGGAACTTTGTTGAGGACTGTCACGATGTTGGGGATTTCCAGCAGCTGTGCGACCTGCACCGTGGCCGCCGCCCCTCGGTAGTCGTGCTCGTCCAGGGTCATCACCATCACAAAGCTGTCGGCCAGCTCAAGTGCAAAGTAGGTCTGCCGGTCAAGACCAGGGTCGGTGTCGACAATCAGCAGATCCAGCGACAGCGCCTTGGCCAGACTGACATACCCTTTGGTCAGCAGCTCCATGTCAAAGCCGCGCGCCCAGACGTAGGCCATCCGGTTGATGTGGTCGGACGCAGGCACCAGGTAGAGCGCACCCTGCTCCTTGGCTGCACTGCGGGCCCCACGCTTGCTGGTCTGCTTTGTGCTGCTGACCTCATGCGCCGCTGCCTGGATGGCACAGCGCCCCTGCAGATAGTCGTTGAGCGTGGGCAGCGGGTCGGTCAGGCCAAAAAGGTGATGCACCCCCGGCGCCTGAAAGTTGCTGTCGACCAGCCCCACACGCCGCCCTTCCGCTGCCAGCAGGGCAGCCACATTAGCGGCGACAGTCGATTTGCCGCTGCCGCCACGATAGGAGTGAACAAAGGCAAATTGGGTCATGATGAAGATCTCCTCAGTTTCTGGATAAATTGACATCGTCTTGAATACGTCACCCGCCCCGCACGGTCTGCCACCCCAGCAAGAGCAGAACGGCCCCAGCCAGCAGTGCCCCGTATTCGCTGGCCAGCTCCACCAGCGCACGCAGCAGGTCAGCGTGCGACAGATCGGTCGTCAGCAGCAAGATGCCCGCCAGGCCGAATCCGAGCGCAACCAGTGTCCGGCGGATAGAACGCACCGAGCGGTCCAGCTGACGCAGCGCATCCCGGTCCAGATGGCTTAATTCGGCCTGCACACTCCGCTCCCGCCAGGGCTGCAGCAAAAACTGGTCGACCAGTTCTGGTGGCTGGAGGGTGCGCTGCGCCAGCATCAACACTTCCGGCACCGGCACCGGGTTTTGCAGCAGGAGCCGCCCGATCGTTGCCACAGCCTCGCTCCGTTCCAGCAGCTCCTGCTGCCATTTCTGCCAGAAGAACTGCAAGGCAAAGGGCATGGCCGCACTGCTGAGATCAAACTCGCTGTCCAGGCTGCCGATCACCCCGCCCAGCGTGCCCATCGCCCGATACATGAAGAGCAAATCCATCGGGATCTGGAAGGGATATTCGTAGGTGAGCAGCGCACCATGTTTTTCGAACAGCTGTTGGGTGCGTGGGTCGTCAAAGTCTGGCATCAAGCCGACCAACAGCCCCTGGTAGCCATCGAGCAGGTCGACGGTCATCGCTTCGACGCGACGCACATCGGCTCCGGCGCGCAGCAACCCTCCACGCTGGTAGGCCTGGACAATCCGCTTCGCATCGCGCAGGCCGAGCCCGATCAGGAACTCGCGCAGCCACGCCTGCTGCTCAGGTGGAATCGCCACAGCCATGCCGAAGTCGATCAGCACGATCTGGAACATGCGGTTGCGCCGATAGGGAACCGGCTCCCTCGGCGCAAAGGGTTCACGCCGTTCTTCCGGGCCCGGCAGCGGCCGCAGGAAAAAGTTGCCCGGGTGAGGATCTGCGTGGACAAAGTTGAGCACGAAGATCTGTTCCAAGATCAGCTGCGCCAGCTGCTGGGCAATCTGTTGGCGGTCGATGCCGGCAGCTTCGATCTCGGCCAGGTTGTTCAGCCGCAGATAGGTTGCATCCTCCATGGTCAGCACGCGGCGCCCGCTGTAGCGCAGATGAACAGCCGGGATGTAGAGCAGCGGGTTGTTGACTGCGGCTCTGGCAAAGCGTTCGGCGTTGGCAGCCTCCACACACATGTCAAGCTCGCGACGGGTCACCCCGGCGAACTCGGCCAGCATGCGCTCCAGGTCGAAGCTGTGCCGCACCGGCGGGAGCAGGCCCAGCCCGCGCACGCAGAAGGCCATCAGATCCAGGTCCATCGCAAACTGTTCGGGGGTGCCGGGGCGCAAAACTTTGACCACGACCTGTTGGCCGTTGTGCAGCTGTGCGCGGTGCACCTGCGCCACCGAAGCCGATGCGACAGGTTCTGGCGAGAACCAGGCAAAGAGTTCGGGCAGAGGGGCCCCCAGTTCTGCTTCGATCTGCGGTACAATCTCCACATAAGGGGCGGCCGGGGCCTGGTCACGCAGCAGTTCCAACTCCTGGATCACGCTGTGCGGGAAGAGATCCACGCGCAGGCTGAGAAACTGCCCCAGCTTGATCCACAGCCCGCCCACTGCGGCTGCCAGGTAGCAATAGCGCTGCGCCAGCTGCTGCCAGCGCTCTTCGCGCGCCGGCTGCAGCCAGCGCAACACTGGCAGCGCAAAGAACAGATCCCACCAGAGCAGATGGGCCAGCAGGCTGGCCCAGAAGCCCCCGATCTGCAGGTAGCGGCGTCGATTGCCCCAAAGACGCTGACGGTTCAACCCAGGTTCCTCTGATTTTGTTTCCAGCCTCTGGCGGTCACGCTTTGGCCTTGCTGGCAGTCAACTCCTTGACCGCAGCCTGCAGCGCAGCAATCTGTTTTTGCAGATCGGTCAGCTGCTGCTCCTGGTTGGCAAAGAGCGAGGTCGTCAGCCCCTGGAAGGGCCTGAGCATCCGCTGTTGGGCCTCACGGGCCTCGATCAGCATGTCCTTGTAGCCGTCTGGCCCGTGCGGAAAGGGGATGGGGATGCTGATCTTGAAGGGCCCCCCGAAGTCCAGGTCAAGGGTCTGGTGCCCTGTCCCAAAGATCGTGTAGGCCTCGCCCACATGTTGGAAGAAGGCGTAGAACTCTTCGCCGTTGCGGATGTGGTCGACCCCAGGCACCAGCAAGGCCGGGATCGCGCTGGGGGGCACCGGGTCGCGCGGGCCGTAGGGCACCGGGTCTGCCAGGTTTTGAATGCGCTGGCTGAAGCCGTGCATCAGGCTGTTGTAGTATTCGACAAAGTATTTGTTGCCGACGCGCGGGCTGCCGATGCTGTATTTTTTGAGTGCATAGGCTGGCCAGTCA
>JAGWYN010000113.1 GCA_018969295.1 Chloroflexota bacterium
ATCCTGTCCCTGTTCCAGCACAGTGCTGTCCACTGGGTAGTTCTCAAAGACCAGCAGACTCTCAAAAAACGGTGTTCCAGAGGGAATGGAGCTCCAGCGCTGGATTTCAGGCAGGGTCAGATAGCTGTACTCCTGCGCCTCCGCCTGCCTCTGCTGCAGCTGCCGCAGCCAGTCGGCCAGCGGCATGTCCCCGTCTATTTCGACCGCCACCGGCACCGTGTTGATGAAGAGGCCCACCATCTGCTCTACACCTGGGAGCGCAGCCGGACGGCCGGAGACTGTCGCTCCAAACAAGACCTTCTCCTCCCCGCTGTAGCGCTGCAGCAGCAGCGCCCACGCACCCTGCACGATCGTGTTGAGCGTCACTCGCAGCTCCTGGCCCAGCCGACCGAGCGCCCCTGCCAGTTCCGGGGCAAGTGGGTGGCGATGTGTTGCCTGGCGTGCGCTCTCTGTGCCGCGCGCAACAGCAGGACGGTCAATCCCGAGCGGTGTGGGCGCCGTGAAGGAGGCGACCTGCCTCTTCCAGAAGGCGCTGGCCTCCGCACGTGGCTGCCGACGCAGCCAGAGAATGTAGTCCCGATAGGGGCGGGGGGCGGGCAGCGCAGGCCTGTGCCCACTGCACAGCGCCCCATAGGAAGTCAGCAGTTCCCGCAGCAGGATCGGCAGCGACCAGCCATCCCCGATCAGATGGTGGCTCGTCCAGATCAGGTAGACAGACTCTCCAGCTCCCCACAGCAGCGCGCAGCGCATCAGCGGCGGCTGGTCGAAGACAAAGCCGCGGCGCCGATCCGCCTCCAGCCAGCGCTGCAGGCCGGCCTCCTCGTCGGCCCCTCCTTCCAAGCGCTCTTCAACCCAAGGCAAGGCTGCCGAACGCAGCACCAGCTGCCAGGGACCCTGCTGCCAGACAAAGAGCGTGCGCAGGATCGGATGGCGATCCACCAGCGCCTGCCAGGCCTGCCGCAGCGCCGCAGCATCCACCCTTCTGTCCAGCGTGAAGCAGAGCTGCGTCACATAGACGCCTGACTCCGGCGCATAGAGCGACTCGAAGAGCATTCCCTCCTGCATGGGAGAGAGTTCGTAGATCTCCTCCACTTCCTGGCCATAGCGCTCGAACCAACGGTCCAGGTCAGCCTGTTCCAGACCCTGGGCTGCAAAGTCGCTGGGGGTAAAGCCACCGGCTGCGCCGCAGCAGTGCTCGATGAGTCGGTGCAGTGCGTCCAGGTACGCGGTGGCCAGCGCCTCGATGCTGCTCCGCCGATGCACGGCACGGCTGAAGCTCCAGCTCACCTGCAGTTCACCGTTCACGACAAGGACGTTGACGTCCAGCAAATGACTGCGCAGAGCCGCCGGGCTGTGAGGCTGCCCGCTCCCCTCCGCCGCCATTCCCACAAGAAACGAGCCTTCCTGCAGTGCAGCGTCGAACTGACCCAGATAGTTGAAGCTCAGCGCAGCCGGGACGGCCGGAAGCAGCTCTTCCTCTGCTGCCAGGAAACGGAGCACGCCGTAGCCGAGCCCGCGGTGAGGGATGCGGCGCAGCTGCTCCTTGACCGAGCAGATCAATCGCCCTGGCTCGGGCTCGTCCGCATCCAGGACGACCGGGAAGAGCGAGGTGAACCACCCCACCGTGCGCGACAGATCCAGCGTCTCCTCCACAAGTTCGCGCCCGTGCCCTTCCAGCTCGAGCACGACCCGGCTCTCTCCGCTCCAGTCCCCCACCGCCCGGGCCAGCGCTGCCAGCAGCAGGTCGTTCACCTGGGTGCGGTAGGCTGCCGGTGCCTGCTGCAGCAGGGCAGACGTGGCAGCTGCATCGAGTCGGCAGTGCACCTCTTCTGTGGAGCCCACCGTATTGGCCAGCAGCGGTTCCGGTTCATCGACCGGCAGCTGGACCGTGCAGAGCGCGACGACCTTCTGCCAGTACTCTCGTTCCTCGCGCAGCTGCTCCACCCCCTCCTTTGCCAGCCAGCGGGCCCAGTCGCGAAAGGCCGTTGTCTTGGCCGGAAGCTGCACCGGTTTCCCCTGGCTGCGCTGTGTATAGGCGGTCTGCAAATCTTCCAACAAGATGCGCCAGGAGACACCGTCGACTGCCAGATGGTGGATGACCAACAGCAGACGGCCTGTCTCCTGCCCGCCGTATTGAAAGTAGCATGCCCGCAGCAGCGGCCCTTCCGCCAGATGCAAGCGGGTCTGCACGCGGTCTGCCTCTTCGGCCAGACGCAGGCTGCGCTGCTCCGGCGTGAGCAAGGCGAAGTCAAAGACCATCAGGTCGGCACGCTCGACGGCAGGGGCGTTCACCTGTTGCCAGAGACCGTCTGTCTGCACAAAACGCAGGCGCAGCGCGTCGTGATGGGCCAGAAGGTCCGTGAGTGCCTCCTGCAGAGACAGAACATGCAGCCTGGGGGCAACCTCGACCAGCACGGCCTGGTTGAAGTGGTGGGCGTCTGCCCATTCTTGGTCCAGGAACCAGCGCTGAATCGGTGTCAGCGGCAGCTCCCCCGTGACTTCCTCCTGAACGGCTGTCGACGACAGCGTAGGGACAGCCACGGCAGCCAGCTGTCGCAGGGTCTGATACTCGAAAATCTGGCGCGGGCGGATCTGCAGCCCGGCCTGCCGCGCCCGAGCGACGATCTGGATGCTGAGGATCGAATCGCCGCCGATCGTGAAGAAGTTGTCATCCAATCCCACTTGAGGCAAACGCATCACCTGCTGCCAGAGGGCAGCCAGCGTGGCTTCCGCCGGGGTCAGAGCCATGTTCGCCACTGGAGCGGCCAGGCTGCCGGCGGCGGTGGGAGCAGGCAGGGCCCGGCGGTCCACCTTGCCGTTGGGGGTAAGGGGCAGGGCATCCAGCCAGACGAAGGCGCTGGGCACCATGTAGTCGGGCAGGCGGCTCTGCAGATGGCTGCGCAGCGCTGAGGCTCGCTCTCTGGAGTCGCCCGGCAGCAGCCCCGGCGCCACCAGATAGGCTGCCAGCCGCTTGTCTCCAGGTGCATCCTCGCGGGCCACCACCACACAGGCCTGCACCGCCGGGTGGCTGCCGAGCACCGCCTCGATCTCCCCCAGCTCGATGCGGAAGCCGCGGATCTTGACCTGATGGTCGATGCGGCCCAGATACTCGATGTTTCCGTCCGGCAGCCAGCGGGCCAGGTCCCCCGTCTTGTAGAGTCGGCCCGGTCCAAACGGGTTGGGGATGAACTTCTCTGCCGTCAACTCAGGACGGTTCAGATAGCCGTAGCCAACCTGCACACCGCCGATGTGCAGCTCCCCGGCAACCCCGACAGGCGTTGGCTGCTGGTGCAGATCCAAAATGTAGGCTTGCGTATTGGCAACAGGACGGCCAATCGGCACAATTCCTGGCGGATTGTCATTTTGACAAGACCAAGACGTCACATAGATCGCTGTCTCAGTGGGGCCGTACCAGTTGTACAATGTGGCTGTAGGGTGGCGCAGAAATCGTTGCTGCAAATGAAGAGAGAGCGCTTCTCCAGCTGCAAGCACGCGACGGAGCGCCCTCAGGTCCATGAAGCCTCTTTCTTCCAACAGCAGTTGTAACAGTGTGGGGACGACATGGAGCGTAGTAATCTCATGCTGATTTAACAGGGTCACCAGATACGCGCTGTCGCGCTGTCCATTTGGGCGTATCAATACGAGCTTTGCTCCGCACAAAAGCGGCCACAACATTTCCGCAGTAGCAACATCAAAACTGAATGCAGTGGTCTGCAAGGTGCTGTCTGCCTGGGTCAAACCATAAATTCTTTGCAAATCATGCAAAAGATTGCTCAACCCTCTATGGTGGTTGAGTGCCCCCTTGGGCCTCCCAGTCGAGCCGGAAGTGTAGATCACGTAGGCCAGGTGGTGGGGTTGCACGGCCCTATGCAGGTTGCTCGTGGGGTTCAACGCCACAGACGGCCAATCCCGATCCAGGCAGATCACCTGCGTCTCCGCCACCGGCAGGGCTCCGAGCAGCGACGCCTGGGTCAGCAGCACGGGCACCGCTGCGTCCTCCAGCATGAAGGCCAGCCGCTCCGCCGGGTACGTCGGGTCGAGGGGCACGTAGGCGCCGCCTGCCTTGAGGATCCCGAGCAGCCCCACCACCATCTCCAGCGAACGCTCCACGCAGAGACCCACCAGCCGATCTGGCCCCACCCCAAGCCCTTGGAGCGTGTACGCCAGCTGGTTGGCCCGGGCGTTGAGCTCGGCGTAGGTCAGCTGCGTCCCCTCGAAGACGACAGCCACCGCGTCGGGCGTGCGGGCCACCTGCTCCTCAAAGAGCGTGTGGATGCACTGCTCCTGCCCAAAATCGACGGCGGTCTCGTTCCACTCGACGAGCAGCTGGTGGCGTTCTGCCGCGGTCAACAGCGGCAGTGCTGCCACCGAGCAGGCTGGGTCTGCCACGATGCCCCGCAGCAGCATCTCAAAATGGCCCGCCATGCGTTCGACCGTGGCCCGGTCGAAGAGGTCGGTGTTGTACTCGAAAGCAGCGGTAGAGACTGCATCGTGGTTTTCCACCACGGTGAGGGTGAGGTCAAACTTGGCAATCGAGTACGCTGCCTCCACCGGTTCCACCCGCACACCGGACAACGTCAGCGGCGCAGCTGTCATCTGCAGCAGATTGAACATGACCTGGAAGATCGGCGAGTGGCTGAGCGCCCGCACCGGCTGCAGCCTTTCGACCACCTTCTCAAAGGGCACATCCTGGCGGCGCTGCGCGTCCAGCATATTCTGCCTGACCTGCTCCAGCAGCG
>JAGWYN010000050.1 GCA_018969295.1 Chloroflexota bacterium
GCCCCGTGCTGACGGCGGAGCAGCTGCAGCCGCTCAGTTCTGAAGAACGGCTGCAGCTCTTCAAACAAAGCGGTGTGAAGGCAGGTCTCCTACCGGCTGGCATCTCCACAGACTTTTTGCGAGGTCTGATCGCAGGGGCCATCGCCAATCATCGCGTCGAATACCACCCCACTCGTCTCGAGGGTGCACCGATCCATCTGATTGCGGCGACAGACAGAGTGGAAGAAGAACTGCCCGATTTGGAAGCAGACTGGTCCGAATACGGTACGGTCATTCGCCATGATGCGCCGGGAGGGCACATGACCATGCTCTACCCGCCCAATGTCGAAAAGCTGGCGGAGATCATGCGGAAGATCGTAACTGCTCAGGCATAGAAACCTGCTGAATTACAGTTTGTCAAAATCGTACAGATCAATCATAGTAGAGACATGAAAGCGTTACGCATGCCTGACCGAGAAGAGCTACATAAAGCCAGTGTTGAAGGTGAGGAAGCTGTCGTCGCCTTGATAGGTCGTCTGTGTCGCCGCCTGGCCCGCGTCGAGCATCAGTTCTTGACACTGTTCAACCTGTTGGGCAAAGTCGCCAAGGAACAGAATGCTGACAACATCTACATCGCCGACAGTCTCCTCGTCGCTGTTTGCGACAACGATCGATCCGGCGCTGCAAGACCTGACGAGACGCGGCTTACCGCAGCTGTCCGGCCAGCAAACGGCGCTACTTCTATAGCCTCAAAATTCATCCGGTGGTCACCAATGCTGGGCAACCAGTCGAATTCATCCTGTCGCCCGGCGCCTTCAGCGATACCGCCGCCCTCGACCAGTTTGACTTCGACCTCCCACCGAAAGCGTGGATCGTCGGTGACAAGGCCTGCGACGTCTACCTCATCGAAGAGATCAGGGCGGATTGTGGCCTGTTTCTCTTGCCGCTGCGCAAAAACAACTCAAAACGCCCACACCCGGGGTGATTGCGCTACTTGCTGGCCACCTCCCGGAAACCAGCGGAAACCGCAGGCAGTCAGGTCGAACGACTCCTGCCCCAATATATTCACGCCGTTACAGCAGATGGCTTCGAACTCAAGACCATGCTCTTCGTTTTGGCTTCCTCCCTTTTTGCCATGTTCGGCCAGTAGGTAGCAACTTGGGTGATAAACATGTCGATTCGCAGTCTCTTTTCTCTCGGCAATCCTCTCGCCAATTCTTTGGATCAGGGGCTTTACAGCCACCGGCACAGGCGCAAGCCTCTGATGAAAATCTTTGTGCAGCCACCCTCTGCCTCACCAGACAGTCCGCAGACAGTGGCAAAATCCTGGCTGGCACAAATCAATCCAGAGCAGCTGTGGCCCATCGCCAGACAAACAGGGGTTCAGGCACTGCTGCAAGAGGTCGATAACCGCTACCAGACGGTGATTCACAACACGATCGACCGGCTCTTTGGGACCCACTACGAGAAACACCTGCAAGCCTTGGGCGGTGCATCGGCCATCGACGGCATCCCACCGCTGGTGAAAGCACGCAATCGGCAGGCAGGTTTTGCTGGCCTGGCCTTTTTGCTGGCGATCAACGGAGCACCCGTGGCGTTGGCGGTCAGCTTTGTCATCAACCTGTATCTTGGCTATGTGGTGATCCAAATCGGGTTGCAAGACATGTTGGAAAAACGCAGATTGACTGTGCGCGGGCGCGGCGCGATTTTCTATTTGTTTGTCCTCTTCAGCGGGCTGTTGGCCGTGCAAAGCGCCGTACTGGTGGCGAGTATGCTCCTGGAAAAACTGGTTGCTACGGTGCAAGGACAGTCTCACAGTCGCCTGGCCAACGTCTTTGGCGAGCTGCCGCAGCGTGTCTGGCTCCTGCGTGACGGGTCTGTGGTTGACTGTGCGCTGACCGAGGTCTTGGCAGGAGATGTGGTCGTCGTTCATGCGGGGGAGGTGATCCCAGTAGATGGCGACATCATTGCCGGCTACGCCAGTGTGGACCAACATGCCCTCACCGGCGAAGCACAGCCGGCGGAGATGGAGGTGGGCGATTCGGTTTTGGCCTCCACCCTGGTGCTGATGGGTGAACTCCAGGTACGCGCGAACAAAACCAATACAGACACGCTGGCCGCCCAGATCACCGGCATTTTGAACAATACCCTCAAATACCCGACCAAAACTGGTCTGCGAGGCATCGAGATAGCCGATAAGATCGTCTATCTCACCACAGGGTTGGGGCTGCTGGCACTGCCCCTTTGGGGGCTGGAGGTCATGCTTTCCATCTGGGTGGTGCCAGTCGGCGCGATCCTCATGGCGACCACACCTCTGAACTTGATAGCTTATCTGGATTTGTCAGCACGCAGCAACATTCTGGTCAAAAATGGAAGTTCGTTGGACCTGCTCAGCAAAATCAACACCGTTGTCTTTGACAAAACGGGGACGTTGACCCTCGAAGAGCCGACCGTCTGCGCCGTGCATCTGTGTGGAGAGATGGACCAGGCCAGTTTGCTGGCACTGGCCGCCGCAGTCGAACAGTATCAATCCCATCCGATTGCAACGGCGATTCGTACAGCAGCCAAAGACCTGGCACTTGCGCTGCCGACAGTAGACAGCACACAAGTTGAAATCGGATATGGGCTGGCTGTCAATGTCCCTGACGGACAAGGACAGTCTCAGCGCGTGCAGTTGGGCAGCCGGCGCTACATGACGTTGAGCGACATATCGATTCCAGCCGATCTCGCAGCCCTGGCCGATGAACGACAGTCTCACGGCCACTCACTGGTTTACCTGGCCATGAAAGGTGTCCTGCAAGGAGCCATTGAACTCAAACCGACCGTGCGCCCAGAAGCACAGAGTGTCGTCGATACACTGCACCACCACGGCATTGAAATCGCCATGATCACCGGCGATCATGCAGCACCCGCCCACGCACTGGCCGCCAGCCTGGGGATCGACCGTGTCTTTTCCAATGTCCTGCCCGAAGAGAAAGCCCAGCTTGTTCAGGAACTACAAAAACAAGGCCGGCATGTGCTGTTTGTAGGAGACGGGATCAACGACAGCATTGCCCTCAAACAAGCCAATATTTCTGTTTCCATTTCTGGAGCCACCACCGTTGCCACCGATACCGCCCAGATTGTGTTGATGGACGGTACCTTGTCGCAGCTCAATACCCTCTTTGAACTTGGCAAGCAGTATGAAATCGACCTGAAAAAAGTGATCTTCATGGGTGTCCATGTCCCTGCCGTGCATCTGGCAGCCATCCTGCTCTTTGGGTGGGGGCTGGCCAGCACCTATACCATCGGCATCCTGGTAACCCTCGCCAATATCGGTGTCGCCTTTCGCCCCATCTGGCAGCAAGAGCACCTTCAACCAAAGATCAGCCACACCCACGACTTGAAAGAGCCAGAGACGCTGCAGTAGATCACACAAACTCTTGGCTGGCCCGCCATGTCTCTGGTTCTGGCCACACAGGGCACTTTGCACGGCCGGCACCCCCACGTGTGGCGATTCACGTTGACATTCTCCCCACTTCAAGCTACAATTTGTGCAGCCAAGTTTTTTGTTGCAGCTCACCATTTTTGCTCATGCCGATCCATATTGCCTATCTGGTCGAAGAAGTCGAGAACAGAACCCCCGGTGTGCGAATTGTCGTACCGATGGACGATACCCCCCAGGCCCAGCGCGGCAATTTGTGCGCGTTGGTCGATCTGCAAGGGCACCCCAGCGCCGGCTCGCTGACAGAGCGCATTCTCAGTGCCATGCAGCGCACCTACTATTCTGAACGCGGCACACAGTCCGAAGTCATTACCCAGACGGTGCGGCGCGCCCAGTCGATCCTCGCCGCCGAAGCCCAACAGCTGCCGACCCCCTGGCAGGCAGGTGTGATCTGTGTCGGTATTATGGCCGACCGGCTGGCTCTGGCCGGGCTGGGCAATGCCTTTGCCTTTCTGACCGACGAGGACGGTTCGATCGGCGTTTTTCCGCAAGATCGACTGGCCCCGCAGGACCCTCTGTCTGCCCCATCTCTCGAACTGTGGCCGTTGCACCGCCAGCGGGTGAGCTCGCCGACCGCAATGGTTGCTGGGAGCGCCGAGTGGCTCGAGCTGGTTTCGATCCGTACCTTGGCCGCTACGACCGCCTATGTGGACGCCGGCAGCTGCATCGATGCAGCAGAAGGGCTGCGCATCCAGGCCGGGCGCAGCGATGTGCCCGGCGTCGTGTTGATCGTTGACCCAGAAAATCCTGCGCCCGAGCCCCCCCCCTCTCCACCTACTTCGGACAGCCCTGCTTCGTCGGCCCTCCCCCCCCTTGCCAGCGCATCTTCCCCTGGCCGGCCCAAGGACTTCCCAGCAGCCTCCAAAGTTTCCGCCGCGCTGGCCGGTTCTGCACAGGCAACCCGGCCGGCTGCCCACACTGCCACAAAAACAGACCGTCCTCCCAAACGCCACTCCTCGCCGCCAGACTGGCCCCCGTCCATCCTCCAGCAGCATGGATGGCAAAACAGGGCAAAAGAGCTGGCCGCCACCGCGCAGGTGGGAATCCGCCGGACACGCGATCTTCTGGCCAGCATGCTGCCCGACCGCCGGGAGGAGCCCCCCGCAGCCCTCTCTCCCAGGCTGGAAAGCAGCAGCCCAGCCCAGCCGCGCACCCCGCTCCCCCCTCCCAAAGTACAGCCAGCAGCAGCACCCTTTCTGCCACCTGCACCGGCTACCGGCAGCAGAGCCCGCATCGTGATCGCCAGCGCTGTCATTCTGCTCCTGCTGATCCCTACGGTCGTGGCTGCGCTCTCCTGGCGCCAGGGAGCCGAAAGACGGGCAGAAGCAGATGTCCTTTTGAGCATGGCCGAAGCCCGCCATACGACCGCTAGCCAGAATCTCGACCAAGGAGATCTGGCGGCAGCCCGCTCCACGCTGACCGAGGCCAACACCTTTCTTTTGAACGCTGAAGAGATCACCGGCCGCACCCAACGGAGCGAAGCGCTGTTCCGTCTCATCGAACACGACCGCCAGGAGGTCGAACGCATCACAGCCCTTTACGGGTTGACGTTGCCGCTGCTCACCTTTGAGCCAGACCAGATACCTGCCCAACTGATGGTGGTGGGCCAGGATCTCTTTTTGCTCGATACCGGTCGCAGCGAGGTCGTCGCATACCGGCTGGCCCCCGACAACGAGAGCCTGGAAAGCCCGGAAGGACAGGTGGTCCTGCGCAAAGGAGAGGATGTCGACGGCGCAACCGTCGGCACGCTGATCGACTTTGCCTGGCAACCCCCTACACCCGGCTACGACGACAAATCCAGCCTGCTCGTGCTGGACGACACCAATCAGATCTTTCGCTACAACCAACAGGTCGACGGCGCCTCTGCACTCCTCTTCGGCGACAACGTGCGCTGGGGCAAAGCCACCCAGATCGAAGCTTTCCTGGGGCGACTCTATGTGGCCGACGAAGAGGCCAACCAGATCTTTCGCTTCGAGATTGGACGCTACGACCAGCCAGCCCCCTGGTTCCAGCCCACCACCCAGGTCGCCCTGGACGGGCTGACCCGAATGCGCATCGACGGCGATATCTGGCTGCTGTACAACGACAGCAAGGTGGTCCGCTATCGCACCGGCGAACAGCTGCCTTTCGGGCTGAGCAACAGCGTCACCCTGCCAGCCCAGGCCACCGATCTCTGGGTCGACCCGGAAGGCGACGGCGCGATCTATCTGGTCGACCGCCCCTCCGAACGGATCCTGGTCTTCAACAAACAAGACGGCTCCTATCTGGAGCAATTTCAAGCCGCCGAAGGCACTCCTTTGCAAAACGTACAGAGCCTCTTTATCGACCGCACCCACAATACCCAGTTCATCCTCACCGCCGGCGCACTCTACCAAGAGAGCCTGCCGCGCTGAAACTACCAAAACAGCCGAAGCCAGGTTGGCAGACCCAATCAATTCTGCTATACTCTCCGTATGTCGAGAATGGCTCGTGCGCGTACCCCTGCGGAGACCGCAGGCTCCCCTTTGCCGGAAGAAGAGGTGCGCCCTGTTGTCGGCTGGCTCATCGCCTATGCAGCTGTCGTTCTGCTGCTGGCCATGGGAGCTGGCATGTGGCTGCATGACTGGGCAGCCGACCAGCTGCTTCAATCGTTCAGCCTGACCCGCCTGGCCGCCAGCCCCACGCCACCGGCAACAGCCCCTGAACAGCTTGTTCTGCTCCCCCCCTCCGCCGAGAAAGAAGGGGTCCCCCCCGCAGCAGCCCCCCCCTCCGCCAGTATCTCCCCCAGCGTTCAAATCCTGCTGCTGGGGACAGACGAACGTCCCGACGAGTACAGCCCCCCACGCACCGATACCTTGATCCTGCTCTCGTTCAACCCCGACACCGGCGGCATCGGCATGATCTCGATGCCGCGCGACCTGTGGGTGCCGATCGCAGGGCTCAACACGCCGAGCAAGATCAATACAGCGTACCTGCAAGGAGAGCTGCAGGGCTACCCGGGAGGCGGCCCCCAGCTGGTCAAAGACACCGTCAGCAGCTTCGTCGGCCGCCCGGTCGACTACTTCGTCCGGGTCAATTTTGACGGCTTCCGTCAACTCATCGACCTGATCGGCGGAGTCACAGTCGATGTCCCCTACACGATCCACGACGAAGAATACCCGACCGCCGACTATGGGGTCGAAACCTTCCATCTCGAAGCAGGAACCCATCAGCTGGACGGAGAAACCGCGTTGAAGTACGCCCGGACCCGCCACAGCGACAGCGACTATGGCCGTGCCCGCCGTCAACAGGAGCTCATCCGCGCAGTCGTCGACCAGATTACCGCCGCCGGCAGCCTCCCCCAGCTGCTCAGCCGAGTACCCCAACTGCTGACCACAATGCAAGGCAGCCTCCAGACTGACCTGCCGGTCACGCTGGCCATCGAGCTCGCCCGACGGTTCCAAAGCACCCACAGCGGCGACACCCAACAACTGGTGCTCGACAACCGCTACGGCGAAGAGACCTTCAGCAGCGAAGGTGCCTGGATCCTGCTGCCAGACCGCGCACGCGTCCGCACTGCACTCAACGCCTTTTTTGCAGCGATCGAAACGCCCCCCGGCACACAAAAGCCAGCCCTGACCGACCCTGCCGCCATCCGTATCGAGGTGCTGAACGGCACTGCCCAGCCAGGGGCAGCAGCCCGCACTGCCCAGCTGTTGAACCAGCAAGGCTGGCAAGTCTCTGCCATCGGCGACGCCGACCGCAGCGACTACCTCCAGACGGTCGTGATCAACTATGGGGTCACCGCCCCAGTCGCAGCACAGCTGCTGGGCGACCTGCAGCTTGACCCAGAACAGGCCCAAATCAACGGGCTGGATGGCTCCACCCCTGTCGAGGTGCGCATCGTCGTCGGTCGCGACCTGCTGGCCTTGCTCAAGTAGCCCTCTGGACAGGACGTTTGCACGCCTGTCGGTTCTTCTGTATACTGTGGGCTGAACGTTCTGTTCGCCCAGTGCACATCCTCATTTCTCAGGGACATTGCAGTCCCCCCGTCTTTGCCCGGCGGCACCATCGTCAGCGTCGACACCATCCTCACGCCAGTTTGTTTGAAAGGAGACTCTCGCGTATGCAACGTACATGGACTCTATGGTTTCTGAGCGTGCTCAGCCTGCTGCTTGCTGCCTGTGCAGCCCCCCCCCCCGCAGCAGAAGGCGAAGCAACAGAAAGCGAAGCAGCCGCCCCAGCAGCCCAGGATTTCGTCACCTGGTACCAGTACGACGAAAAAAATGAAGACCCAGCCAGCGACGAACGAGTCGGCAACCAATACCTGCGCGACACCATTCCACTGTTCAACGAAGCGTTCGCCGGCAAATGGAACTGGGTCAACCAACCCAAAGCGTGGGACCGGATGTCCGCCGAAATCATCGCTGCGGTGCAGTCCGGCGGCGATGTGCCCGATCTCTACGAAATGGGCACCGGCGGCGGCGACGTCGGCGTTTTCTACCGCAACGGCGTCATGCAGGATCTGCGCCCCTGGGCCGAAGCCCAGCCCTGGTACAGCGAGATGGATCCGAGCGCGCTCGCCGCATGCACCGGCCCCGACGGCGGCCTCTACTGTATCCCTATCGCCGAACGCCCCCACCTGGTCTATGTCTGGGCCGACCGCTTCCCCAACGGTTACCCCAAGACGCCCGAGGCGTTTATGGTCGAGGCCGAACGGCTCAAGGCAGAAGGGCTGTACGCCATGACCTTTTTGGGCTCCACCGCATTCGACGGCACCGGCACCACCCGGGCTGTCTGGACCACCGTCTCTTCGTTCGGCGGCAAGTTCGACGACGGCGCCGGTGCAATGACCCTCAACACCCCCGCCAATATCGCCGCAATCGAGTTTTTGCGCACCGTCGTTCAGTCAGGCTATGCCCCCGAAATCGCCTTCGCCGGCAATTTCCAGGAAGAGGAAGCGTTCAAAGATGCCTCGGCAGGCTCCTTCCCCACCGGACTCTTCGGCTATCGCTATATCAATCCCCTGACCGCTCCAGATGGCACACAGTACAGCAAAGGCAACGAGGAAGATATGCTCGACGCCATCGCAGCAGGAGATGTCGTGCTGACCCCGTTCCTGGCCGCAGAAGGACAGAAGCCCGGCTGTGAAATTTCGGTCACAGGCTTTGCGATCCCGGTCGGCGCCCAAAACCCCGAAGCCGCCTACGACTACATCAACTGGATCCTGACCCCTGAGCAGAATGCAGACTGGGTTCTGCGCCCAGGGGCTGGTTTCCCAGCCCTGCAGTCGACCCGCCAGTCTGAGCAGTTCCAGACACCCTTCTACCAGCAAGCCAGTGAGGCCATCAGCGCCAGCGCCTGCAGCCCCTGGTCTGGGTCGTTGGAACGCCCGCTGGAAGCCCAGAAGCTGATCATGAACGTGGTCTATAAACTGATCAAAGAAGATCCCAGCGCCGACATTGCAGCAGAGCTGCAGGCAGTCGAAGACGAATACAACGCAGCCAACTGAGGTCAAAGAGGGCGCAGGCAGCCACCAACTGACCTGCGCCCTTTGGCAAAGATCCCCCTGTCGGCACCAATTGCTTTTCTAAACGCCCAGCGCAGACAAGGTGACAGAGGCAATGACACAAGACTCAGCCAGACGCAGACGTGCAAACAAAACGATCCGCAGCATGCTGCCCTTCTGGTTGATTTTCCCCACGGTGGCCGTGCTGTTGGCCGTTCAAGTCTACCCTGCGCTCTACACAATCTGGCTGAGCCTGCACGATCGCCAGCCCGCCGGATGGGAGTGGGTGGGCCCCCGCAATTTCGACCGCCTCTTCAAGATGGGGCTTTTCGGTGAAAGTGTCGGCCACACAGCACTCTTTCTGGTCGGTTACACCAGCCTCACCCTGCTGCTGGGCTTTTTCATCGCACTTTTGCTCAACCGCAAGCTGAAACTTTCCGGCCTGTATATCACGCTGCTTTTCATCCCATGGGTCATCGCCGACATTATCGTCGGCATTGTGTTCCGGCTATTGGTGGTGCCCGATTACGGTCTGCTGGCCGGCATCCTGCAAAACCCAGCACTCTTTCCACCTGAAGGGCTCTCGGTGCTGACTGCCTCCAGAGCTGCGGCCTGGGTGGGAGATTTTCCCTTTCCCCCCGCGCCGGCCATGATCTATCTGATTCTGGCTTCGACCTGGAGGGCGCTCCCCTTCATCATCTTGCTGCTGCTGGCAGCGATGCAGACCGTATCGGCCGAGGTCATCGAAAGCAGCCGCATCGACGGGGCCAACAGCAGCCAGGTGGTGCGACATATCCTCGTCCCCCTGATGTTGCCGACATTGGTGGTGGCGCTCTTCAGCCTGACCCTCAGCGGCATGAACGGGGTCGGCATGGTCTTCAGCCTGACAGGCGGTGGACCTGGCAGCTCTACCGAAGTTTTGAGCTACATGCTCTACGCGCTGGGGTGGCGTCAGCTTGAATTTGGTCGCGCGGCGGCACTGGCCCTGCTGATCGCTGCGATCAACTGGCTGTTGATCCTGGGTACCCTGCGCGTCACCCGCCTGGAAGAAAGGAACGCCTGACATGCCGTCGTTGACCTCCAAACGCGCCCAAGGCTGGCTGGTCCACGCAGCCCTGGCCACCATTTGTCTCTTTGCGCTCATCCCAGTGGCGACCACGGTGCTGATTTCGTTCAAAGGCGAGCGCGATATCCTCCGCAAACCCCCCAATCTCTTCCCCTGCGACAGTGCCACACAGCCCTTCGACCCGAGCGCCTGCCGCTGGTCAGTGGAAGGCTACCAGCGCGTGCTGGCGCCACGCCCCGCGCCAGAGGGCCTGCTCCCCATCCGCCTGACCGGCAACTTGGTGAGCATCTATCTCCCCAACTCGCTGCTTTATGCAGGTGCAACCGCTCTGCTGGTCATGCTGCTGGCCAGCATGTCGGGCTACGCCTTCTCGCGCTACCGTTTTCGCGGGCGCCAGACCCTGCTGGTCGCGATTCTGGCAATTACCGGCATCCCCCTGCTGACCAACCTGCTGGCGCTCTACCAGATGGGGGTCACCCTGCGCAAGGCAGATATTCCCTTGTACGACGACCGGTTTTTTCTGGTCGTCGTCTACACAGGGTTCTTTTTGCCGCTGAGCGTCTGGATCGCCAAAGGCTTTTTCGATGCCATCCCACGCGATCTGGAAGAGGCAGCTCTGATCGACGGGTGCAGCCCTTTGGGTGCCCTGCTGCGGGTCAGTATGCCACTGGCCCTGCCTGGTCTGATGGCCGTATTTCTGCTCACCTTTGTCAACGTCTGGAACGAATTTATTGCAGGCTATCTGTTGATCGCCAAAAATGAGTTCAAGCCGGCCATGTTTGGCCTCTATGAGTTCCTCGGCCAGAACATCATCAATTTACAGGTGGTCGCCGCCGCATGTATTCTGATTGCACTGCCGGTCGTCGTTCTCTTTTTGTTCGCTCGGCGCAGTTTTTTTGCCGCAATGGTCGAAGGGGCGATCAAAGGATAGCCTGCAACAGACCCACCCCAGCACCCGCTGCAACCAGCCAGGCCGAGTTGATGCGCCAACGCGTCAGCACTACGTAGGAGCCCACAGCCAGCAGGGCGGTCAGCCAGTCCAACACCGCCGTCTGGCCCAACTGCCAGCTTACCCCTGCCATCAGCCCCAACGCCGCTGCATTGACGCCGTCCAGCAGCGCAGCGCTCCAGGAGGTTCGCCGCAACCACGGCACGATGTGTCCCAGCCCAGCTACCAGAAAAAACGAGGGCAAAAAAATTCCGAGCGTGGCAACCAAAGCCCCCGGCACCCCTGCCACCACATAGCCGACAAAGGTGGCCGTTGTGAAGACAGGCCCCGGCGTAAATTGGCCGACCGCCACCGCATCCAACAGCTGCTGGTGGGTCAGCCACCCCAGCTGCACAACCAGGTCGTTGTGCAGAAACGCCAACAAGACATACCCGCTGCCGTAAAGCAAAGCACCTGCTTTGAGAAAGACCCCAAAAAGCTGGGAAAGGCTGGGCTCTCCCTCCAAGCCCACAACACCCAGCCCAGGCAGGGCCCAAACACCACGCCTCCAGAGCCGATCTCCTGCCGCAACCAGTGCCCCAACACCAAACAACAGCAGCAGTTCATTGGCCCCCAACAGATAAAACAGCAGCACCCCCACAGCCGCTGCCGCCAACAACGGGGTTTTAAGCGCACTGCGACCAAGACGCCACAACGCCTGCACCACAATCGCTACAATGACCGGCTTGACCCCATACAAAAGCGCGCCAGCCTGTGGTGTGCTGCCATATTCTACATAAGCCCAGGCACAGATTCCGACAATCAGCACCGCAGGCAAAATAAAAGAACAGCCCGCCACCAACAACCCACGCCAGCCCGCCCGCACCTGGCCAATATGGAGCGCCAGCTCGGTCGAGTTGGGGCCCGGCACCAGGTTGACCGCACCGATCATGTCCAGGAAATGCTGCTCCTCGATCCAGCGGCGCCGCACCACGACTTCGTCGTGCATCATCGCAATATGGGCCGCCGGCCCCCCAAACGCAGTAAACCCCAACCGAGTAAACAGCCCAGCCAGTTCAAATAACCGATCGCGGTTGCCGGTGTGCACACGGTCCTCCTCAAAAAACAGTGAGCGGGCGATGGGGTCGCCCGCTCACTGCACAAAATTTTCTTGAATTCCTTTTCAGCTCTGCTGGCCAGATAAGACAGCAACTCTGAAGCGGACAGCCGCCAGAATTACTCAGCCAGCGGCAGAATCACAGCGTCGATCACATGGATGACGCCGTTGCTGGCTTCGATGTCCGCCGCAACCACGGTCGCACCGTCGATGGTGACCACACCGTCGACGATCCCCACCGTGATCGACGAGCCCTGCACGGTCTCCGCCGTCATCCCATCGCTCAGGTCGCCCGACATGACCTCGCCGGCAACTACGTGGTAGAGCAGGATGTCGGTCAGAGCACCTTCTGGGTCTTCCAGCAGCGCCTCAACAGTCCCCTCGGGCAGCGCCGCAAAGGCCGCATCGGTCGGCGCAAAGACGGTGAATGGCCCTTCCCCCTGCAAGGTCTCAACCAGACCCGCCGCAGTGATCGCAGCGACCAGGGTGTTGAAGTCCCCGGCATCGACTGCGATGTCGACAATGGTGCCCAGCTCGGCAGCTGCTTCTTCTTCGGCTGCTTCTTCCTCAGCTGGCGGCAGAATCACAGCGTCGATCACATGGATAACGCCGTTGCTGGCTTCAATGTCCGCCACAACCACGGTCGCATCGTCGATGGTGACCACACCATCGGCGATCCCCACCGTGATCGACGATCCCTGCACGGTTTCCGCTGTCATGCCGTCGCTCAGATCACTCGACATGACCTTGCCAGCGACTACGTGGTAGAGCAGGATGTCGGTCAGAGCGCCTTCTGGGTCTTCCAGCAGTGCCTCAACGGTTCCTTCGGGCAGCGCCGCAAAGGCCGCATCGGTCGGCGCAAAGACGGTGAACGGCCCTTCCCCCTGCAAGGTCTCAGCCAGACCCGCTGCGGTGACCGCAGCGACCAGGGTGTTGAAGTCCCCGGCGCCGACTGCAATGTCGACAATGGTGCCCAGCTCAGCCGACGCTTCTTCGGCCTCAGCAGGTTCGACAGGCTGTGCGGGGACCGGTACCACCGGGACACATGCCGTCATGGTCAAAGCAACAACGAGCAATCCTGCCCACAGGCGCATCTGCTTCATGGTTTATCTCCTGAGTGAAATGTCAATACGGTTGAAAGTAGCCAAGGTTGGAACTGAACAAGAAGTTACACAAAGTATAAACACATCTTGTTCAATTGCTGTACAGCATAACAGCAGTGGACCCGGTGTGGCGGTATTGGTTCTTCCATTCTCACGATTTTCTCATGGAATGGTACAATCTGAAGCAAGGGATCGAAAAGCTGGTATGGCACAGATGGTTGAAGCAGTTCGCACATTTTTTGAACAGCTGGGGAGCATGCCTTCGCTCCAGCGCATTGTCGTGTCGATGGACTGGGTGGCATGGATCCTGGTGCTGCTGCTGGGAGGGGCCACCCTCGTTGGCGTGTATTTCAGCCTGACCACGCGCCGGGTTCTGCTGGACAGCGACCAGTTGGAAGCCAGCCCGCAGCTGCTGCTGGCGCGACTCAAACAGGACCCTACCCAGCTGAGCCCGGTGGCCATTCTCAGCCGGATGGGGGCAGAAGCCACCTTGGAGCTGCTCGAGTATGGGGATCAGCTGCGTGCGCCAGAATGGCGCTACAAGTGGGGCAGCGTGCGCGAGGAATTGCTTTTTCGGTTGAGCCAACAAAACGCCTTTGGCCCCACCCACACCCTGGCGCACTACTACCGTTGTGCAGACAAACAAGAGCCAGACACGTTGCGGATTCGGCGCACAGCGTTGATTCACAAACTGGGACAGCAACGTTATGTCGAGCCAAGTCCGGACGGTGTGGCAACCTGTCTGCGGGTGCGAGCCCACCCTGCCGAAGTCCAGGGGGATCTGGGCTTTGATGGAGAGACCCAGTGGCTGCTGGCTGACGAGCCAGCGCCTCCTGTGACAGGTCCCCTGGTCGAACTCGACCTGATCGATTTTCGCACCGTACAGGACGCCAGCGTGCGCATTCACATCCGGCGTTCACCGATGGTGGGAGGGGGCTTTTGTCTCACCCTGCAAAAGCGCTATGGGCTTTGGGTTGTGGTGCAGGAAGTGATCGAGTGGGTCAGTTGAGAGCATGACAGCGTGGCTCAATTTTGTCAACGTGTTGGTCTCCAGTGCACTGGTCATTCTCACCTTTGCACTGTTGGCCTATACGCTGACCTACAATTTTCGCAACCCAGTTGCGCGTCGCTTTGCGCTGTTGCTGGCCTGCTTGATGGTGGTGTTCGCCTCGGATGTCGCCCTCGACAGCGTCGCCTCGGCGGCTTCGGCGAACCGTTGGCTGCGTTTGCAGTGGCTGGGCATTGCAACGGCCCCCGCTGCGGCCTATCTTTTTTCACTTTCTGTGCTGGCCACCACCAACTACCGTCTTCGGCGGAGACGGTGGCTCGGGCTGGTCGCTGGGCTGCTCTCGGCGGCCAGCGCGCTCGATGCCCTCTTTGGCAGCGCGATCGTCGGACAGGTCTTTTTTCAGAGGCCGCTGAGTTATCTGGAGGGGGGGCCACTCTTTTGGCCCTTTGCCTTCTACTACGGGCTGACCAGCGGGCTGGCCTGGGCCAATATCAGCAAAGCTCGCCAGCGCTGTTTGACAGCCAGCACCCGCACGCGCATGGCCTATCTGCAGACAGGCTTTGTGGCGCCGGCCATCGCCGTCTTTCCCTACCTGATTGCCTTTGCCCTGCTTTTTGGCCCGCGCGAATCTGGCTGGCTGGTGCTGCTGGTCTCGATCCTCGGCAATGTGGCTGTCGGGTTTTTGCTGCTGTTGATGAGCTACACGGTCGCCTATTTTGGGGTTGTCACCCCTGACCGCGTCGTGCGCTACCGGCTGCTGCGCTTTTTCATGCGTGGACCGGTCGTCGCCATCCTGGTCATCCTGGCCATTCAGACCACACCGTCGCTCGAACGCTGGCTCGGCCTGCCGCGCAATGTGATCCTGTTCAGCGTCCTCACGGGCGTCATCGTTTTGAGCCAGCTGTTGCTCAGCGTCACCAAATCTGCGGTGGACCAGCTGATCTACCGCGAGGATCGAGAAGAAATCGCCTGGCTGCGCGAGTTGGACCGGCGTATGCTGGCCACCACTGACCTGCGTCAGCTGCTCGAAAACAATCTGGCCGCACTGTGCGAGCTGCTGCGTGCCCCGTCTGCCTTTGCGGCAGCTGTGGTCGGCCCTGACCTGATTCTGGAGGCGACCCTCGGCAGCGAGACAGAACGAAACCAGATTCTGGCCATCCAGGATTGGTCCGATGCGCTGGGGCAGGTGCTGCGCTCGGCCCCGCAAGAGACCCGTCTTCCTCTTTTTCACCGTGGCTACTGGCTGTGGCCCCTGACCGAAACAGCCAGCACAGAAAATTCCCAGCACGTGATCGGCCTGCTCGGCGCCCAGGCCCACACCCAGACGCCGCTGTTGAACGGCAGCGAAGTACAGGCGGTCGAAACCATTCTTGGCCGCACAGCCCAGGCGCTCACCGACCGCAAACTCCAGCAGAGCATGCTGGCCAATCTGCGCTACATCATTCCAGATCTCGAACGCATCCAACAGCTGCGCGGCAAAGTGCCCTACGCAACCGCTGACAGCGCACGCGAGCCGCTGCTGATGCTGCTTGACCCCAGCCCGATCCACAGCCCCGAATTTGAGGCCTGGGTCAAGGATGCCCTCAGCCACTACTGGGGCGGCCCCAAACTGACCCAGAGCCCGCTGATCCGGCTGCGCGTCGTCGGCGAAACGATCCAGCTGGCCGGCGACGACCCCAGTCGCGCCCTGCGCCTGGTGATCGGTCAGGCGCTGGAGCGGCTCAGGCCAGAAGGCAAACAAAACTTCACAGCCCCAGAATGGCTGCTTTACAATATCCTGGAACTGCGCTTCGTCCAAGGACGCAAAATTCGAGAGATTGCCGACCGTCTGGCAATCAGCGAGAGCGACCTCTATCGCAAGCAGCGTGTCGCCATCGGCCAGCTGGCGCGCATCCTTTCCGACATGGAGCAGACCAACGCCGCCGAGTCGCCCGCCCTCAAGGCGCACGAAGCCGACGCTCCCCCCTGTTGAACGCAGCCCCCGCCCTCCTTTCTCCCAAATTGACCGCAACAGATCTGCGCTCTTCAACGTCTTCTTTGGATAGAGGGTTCAGCCGTTGCAACGGACGCCCCCACCAGAACGGGGAGGCAAAATTCTGCTGTCGTACACTCCTGCCTGGTCAACCAGATGGCTGGTTTCGGACGTTGCACAGTGGACGCGTTGTGCAGTCAAGTAGGTTCACGATAAAAATCTGTTCAAGGAGGCCAAGATGGCTGTCTTCAAACATGTGTGGTTCTCGAGCTGGCTGCTCAGCCTGTTGCTCACCAGCTGCATTACAGTCAACCCTGGCTTCACATTCCCAACAACCCCACCGCCGCCGACGTTGGCCGATTTCAACGGGCGCCTGATTGCAGCGCTGGTCAACCGCGACAGTGCAACACTGCAGACGTTGATGGGCACACAGTTTCTCCTGGCAGACTGGCCAGCAGCCGGCCAGGAGATGACCTCAGACCAGGCCCTGCTCCAGCTTCAGGATCGACTGCTGGCTCCGCTGCAGTCGATCAGTTTCGTCCCGCAAGAAGTTGCAGCCGGATGGCTGGGGGACAGCGATCCGTTGAGCCTGTGGCCTGCCCAGGTCAGCCCCGTCGCTGCGCTGGGGCTGCGCGTCCAAGGCCCCAACACGACCGACGAGATCCTGCTGGCAATTTCCCAGGTGGAGGGAGGGCCGTTCTTCTGGTCCGCAGCCATCCTGGCCAGAGACGGTTTTGCCGCTGCTCCCCTGCCAGCTACCAGCGTCCCCCCAGCCCCGCCACCCTCCGACCTGCTGCCCACTGAAGTCACACGCCTGCTGGTGCTGGGCACAGTCGGCCTCTTCGAAGGGCCCGGAAGCACCTTTCGCCAGCTTGGGCTGGCCGAACGTGGATTCACCTACACCGTGCTCGGGGTCAGCCCAGACAGCCAGTGGTGGGCTGTTCGCTGCGAGCTCGGCACACAGCCCTGCTGGATCGGGACAAACCCCACCCTGGTGCGCCCGATCAGCCAGACAGCGCCCCCTGCTGCCTCCCACACAGCAGCGCCTACCGCGCTGCCACCTGCCTACCCGATCCAGATCCAGTTTGGGCCAGGAGAGACCAACGCCGTCCGCAGCGGAACCCTGCCTGCAAGCCAATTCCAACAGTATCTTTTCCAGGCACTGGCTGGCCAGTCGGCACGCATTCTGCTCGATTCACCCGGGGACCAGGCCAATTTCGCCCTCCAGGGGCTGGACGACGGTGTCATCTACAAACCCTTTTCCAGCCTAGCTCGCGAGACCCGCCTGATCCTGCCCACAACGCAGCAGTATCTGATTTCGATCAACGGCCCCCTCGCCATCCGCTACCAAATTGAGCTGATCGTGCAACCGTTGAACCCGACGCCTACCCCTGCCAGACCGGAACGGATCCTCTTCGCACCTGGAGCCATCCGTGCGACACGCGATGGATCACTCTGGGCCCATACCCCACGCACCTATCTTTTCGGTGCAATGGCCGGACAAACTGCACAGATCCGTTTCGGTTCTCCCAGCCCAGCTGCTTCCTTTGCCGTAGAGGGAAGCAGCGACGGCGTACTTTATAAATCGATGACAGAGCCCTCACGAGAGTGGAGGTGGCTCCTGCCAGCCACGCAAGAGTATTTGATCACCGTTCAGGCACCAGTCAATACTTCGTTCACGTTGGAGCTGACCATCCCACCTGCACCGACTGCTGCACCGACTGCTGCACCGACTGCTGCACCGACTGCTGCACCGACTGAGGAGCCGACCGTCGCGCCGACTGTCGCGCCGACTGTCGCGCCGACCGCCACAGCGACTGAGGAGCCGACCGTCGCGCCGACTGTCGCGCCGACTGTCGCGCCGACCGCCACAGCGACTGAGGAGCCGACCGTCGCGCCGACTGTCGCGCCGACTGCCACAGCGATCGAAGAACCAACCGAGCAACCGACTGCCACACCTGGCTGAAGTGGGTGATCATTCTGAAAAAACAGCAGGAGGGAGAGGGCCAGCGAAATTCCAGGTTCAACGTTCGCCGAAGTCCACCAGCGCACTCATCCTCCAAAGCAGACGACCGTCGTGGCCTTCTGGCTCAATCCTTACCCGGTAGACGATGTCGCCGTTCAGCTGTTCGTCGATCGACAGGTCCTGCTGGGAAAACAGCCCATCTGCCAGAGCGACCTGGCTGGGCGCACCGACCGGCCGGACAGAGTGCACCCTGCCCGGCAGCGCCAGCCCGGGCAAGGCGTCAAAGGTGATATCAACTGCTGCACCGATCTCGATGCTGGCCACATCGAGTTCAGTCAACCCCAAGGTTTCGATCTGCCAGTTGGAAAGGTCAGCCATCTGGAGGACAGGGGTGCCCGGAGAGACTGTCTCGCCCCGCTCGATCGCCAGGCCTGTGACGGTTCCGTCAAAGGGGGCCCGCAGTTCGGTCTCTGCCAGGGCAACCAGGGCTTCCTGCATGAGCGCCACGGCAACATCGACATCTCCTTGGGCGACGGCGATCTCTTCGGCCCGGGAGCCAGACTGGACCCCCTCCAGCACGGCCTGGGCCTCGCGCACCAACGCTTCTGCACCTGCCACCTCACCGGGCTCGGCCCGACGAAGCGCGTCCAGCTCCGCCTGGGCCACCTTGACTGCTGCCGCCAGTGCAGCTGCAGCTTCAGGCGATGCGCCCTGTTCCAGAAGCTGCAGCGTGGCTTGCGCGGCGTTGTACGCAGCAGTCGCCTCCTGCAGATCCATCGCTTCGGAGCGCATTCCGATATTGGGATCCCCGCGCACCTGGTTGTAGGCAGCCCGAGCGGACTCCAATTGCACCCGCGCCAGTTCCAGTTCGGCAGTCGCCTCGACCACAGCCAACGGATCAGCCTCTGCTGTCCCCACCCGGTATTCGGCCTGTGCCTGCACCACTGCGGCTTCCGCAACGGCGATCGCCCCTGGGAGCACCCCTTCTACCAGCCTGGCATAGTTTGCCGCAGCGGCATCCAAAGCAGCTTCCCTCTGGGCAATTTCTGTGGGCCGAGCGCCTGCTTCGAGCAAAGCCAACGCCGCTCGTGCCCGGTTCAAAGCAGCCTGCGCCTGTGCGACCTGCACCCTTTGGCGATCGTCTTTGAGCTTGACCAGCAGCTGGCCGGCCACCACAAGTTCCCCTTCTTCGACCAGCACCTTCTGCACCCCGCCTTCGATCGAAAAGCCGATCTCGGCGCTGCGAACCGGCACAACGCTGGCGGCAGCGCGCACACGGTGCGCAGTGGGGGCTCTGTCCGGATCGCCCTGTTCGAGCAGCTGCGGCAGGCTCGCTGGGAGCGCGGGTGCAACCTGTGGCCAAGGCATCCATGTATAGCTGATATAGACCAGAAGTACTGCCAGAGCAACCCCTGAGAGTACCCACCAGGGTTTTATCATCGCCCTCTACCTGTCTTATTTTTCGGCGTGCCCCTCACACAATCCAACGAAGGGCCATTATACTACTTCCCTGACAGGAACAGGGAGAAGATGGCAGCGCGATTTTCAGAACCCATCCACCTATGCTTTGGCGGCGGATGTTTACAGCCCCAGGCTGGCAGGCTCTGCAGCCGGTGAGGGCGTGCCGCCCTCCAGATCGCTGGCAGAGCCTGCCAGCTGCAAAATTGCCCGGCGGTCGAAGATCGTCCGGCTGACCTTGCCATCCATCATCTGGATCACCCGGTCGACATATTTGCACATGCGCAGGTCGTGGGTGACCATGATCCCGGCCCGATTTTGTTCGTGGATCAGATCGGCAAATGTCTGAACGACCTGATGGGCACGCTCGGTGTCCAGGCTGGCAGTCGGTTCGTCGGCCAGGACCACTTCGGGTTCGTGAATCAGCGCTCGAGCAATGGCGACACGCTGCTGCTGCCCCCCCGACAGCTGGCCAGGGCGGTTGCGCAGCCGTTCGCCCAGCCCCAGACGGGTCAACAGGTCGTGCGCGCGTTGGCGTCCTTGGCGATTCAATTTTCCGTTGAGCCGCAGCAACAGCTCTACATTTTCCTGTGCTGTGAGATAAGGCACCAGGTTGTTTGCCTGAAAGGAAAAACCGATATAGCGTCCGCGAAACTGCGTTCGTTTTCCTTCGCTCATCTGGCCGATGTCCTTGTTCGCGATCACAATTTGGCCCTGGCTGGGTTTGAGCAACCCCGCCAGCATGGCCAGCATCGTCGTCTTGCCAGAACCGCTCGGCCCCACCAGCGCGACAAATTCACCGCGCCTCACACTGAGCGAGACATCGTCGACCGCCTTCACAGCGTTGACGCCGCTTCCATAAATTTTGGTCACGTTGATGGCTTCGAGTGCGATCATCCCTGCCCCCTTCTCCTGTGCCGCGCCTCGCGGCGTGTAGCGCTATTGTGCCATCCCCAGTGCCCGCAGCGGCTCGATGCGTAGCAAAGCGATCACCGAAACGATTCCCCCCAGCGGGCCGATCGCCAGCAGAGCCACGACCGAGGTCAGCGCAGTCGTTCCAGTCAGCGAGATCGGGACCGTAACCGGGAAGTTGCTTGTCAACGCCAGCGTACCAGCAGCCCCGATGGCCACCCCGATCGCGTTGACGGCGACGATCTGCAACAGCGCCGTCCACCCGACTGTCCAGTTGGAGAGCCCGATCGCTTTAAGCATGCCGATCTGGGCCACTTTTTGCAGCGTCTGAATCTGAAAAAAGCCGCCGACGACCAGCACCCCAATAAAAAAGGTGAAGAACTGCTGGGTGCTCAACGTGCTCTGCTGGGCAGCATACCCAGGAATGGCCTCCCAGGCTGTCTGGCGGTCAGCGGCCTCTACATCTTTGACCTCCTGATCGATGCGCTGGATCAAGGGTTCCAGCGCACCCGGGTCGCTTGCCTTGACGACTGCCACATTCGAGACCAGCTCAGTGCCCGACTGCCCGCTGCTCTCCGGGCGCATCTTGTCCCAGGTAATCATCGGGGCAAAGACAGCTGGTTGAAAAAAATACTGACGCCGGTCGGTCAACCCGACGACGTTCAGATCGTAGAACTCTTCAGTCGTGCCCCGGTTCACTTTGATGCGGATCGGATCGCCGACCTGCGCGCCGATGCGGGCAATGACCCCTTCGTCGACAATTACATTGTTGGAGCGCGCCCGTTCCAGCTGCTGCCCTGCAAAGACTGTCGGTTCTCCAGGCAACCCCGGCTCCACCCCGATCAACGAAATGTTGATCTCGTCGCCCCCATCCGGGGGCAGAAGCTTGGCCGAACTGAAGCCGACCTGCCCTACAGCGTTCACACCCTCCACCCGGCGCAGTTCGGCAATGGTCGAACGCCCAATCCGGCTGGCGGTCGTCGACAGCTGCGTGCCTTCCTGAAAGACCAACAGCTCGCCGTTCAATTTTTCGATATACTCCCGGTTGGCTGAAGCCAACCCTTCTGCCAGCGCTGCAATAAAGAGCACCAGCACGGTGATCAACGCCACAACAGACGCGATCAGAGAAAAACGACCTTTGTTGCGCCAGACTTCCTTGATGGCCAGGTAGAGAGCCATAGCTCATTTCACCCCAAAATCGACGACCGCCGTCATGTTCCAAAGCAGACGCTCGTCCGGGCGATCCGGCACCACCACCACGGTGTAGACCGTATCCCCACGGTTGTCCTGGCCGATCGGGCGGATGCGGTCGACCTGGCCGCTGAGTGCCAGCTCTGGCAGGGCGTCGAAGGTCAGGGCCACACGCTGCCCACGGGCAATCCCAGTCACATCCAGTTCGGTCAGATCAGACGTACGGATCTCCCAGCTGCTGTCGTCGGCCAGCTGAATCACTGGCTGGCCAGGCGCCACCTGTTCGCCGATCTGGATCTCGACCGAAGCCACTACGCCAGCAAACGGGGCACGCAGTTCAGTGTTGCGCAGGGCAACCAAGGCCTGCTGAAGAGCCGCCATCGCCGCAGCCACATCAGCCTCGGCCACGGCAATCTCTTCTGGCCGGGCCCCAGCCCGCAGCGCATTCAACTGCGCCTGCGCCTGTGCAACCTGCGCTTCGGCAACGGTGAAATCAGAGGGCATGCCTTTCTCCATCGTCTCCACCTGGGCCTGGGCCTGCCGAACCGAGGCCGACACGCTGGCCAGGTCAGCCTGGGAAGGGTCGTTGAAGAGCTCTGTATACTGCGCCTGCGCCGCCTCATAGGCGATGGTCGCCTGCTGCATCGCCAGCGATTCTGGGCGCATCCCCACGTCGGGCATGTCTTTGATCCGATTATAGGCAGAACGCGCCTGGCTGAGCTGTGCTTCGGCCGCCGCCAGGTTGGCCCGGGCCACAATCGCGGCCTCTTCGGTCGGCCCCTGCAACAGCCGGGAATACTCCGCCTGCGCCTTCGACAACGCAGCCTGGGCTGCCTTGAGGTTGCCCGGCGCAGCCGCATTGACCAGCCGCACATAGCTGGCCTGAGCCGCCTCCAAAGCGGCTTCCGCCACAGCAATGTCTTCCCCCCGAGCCCCTGCCAAAATTCGGTCCAGGTTCGCCTGCGCACGAGCGACAGTGGCTTCTGCCTGCGCGACCGCAACCCGCTGCTGGGCATCCTCCAGCTTGACCAGCAGGTCGCCGGCCCCAACTCGCTCCCCCTCGCGCACCGCCACCCTCTGGGCGATCCCACTGGCCGCCATGTTCAAGTCGGAACGCAAGGCCGGCACCACCTTGGCGTCCGCCAGAATCCGCACCTGAAAATTCTCTGCGTCGGACTGCACCCCCCCCTCTTCTTCTTCAGCAGCAGCGACAACTTCGCCTTCCTCGCCCTCCTGCCCCTCGCTCTCCTGCCCCTCCTGCACCAGAGGGGCAGCAATCCGCTGCGTCAGCTGTGCAGGGAGATAGCCCATGGCATAGGCGGTGTAGCCAATCCCAGTCAAGCCGACAGCCAACAGAACCCCGATCCAAACCCGTTTCATTCCAGATCTCACTTTCCACCTTCAGGATACAGAGCAAAACCGCTCGTTTCGACCGCCCGCCCAAGTCACCTCGGAGCCCCCCCCGGCTGCCCGGATCGCGCCGCCAATGGGGGGTCCGGGCTGACAAACAGCCGTTGCCACATGTAGACAGCGACCCACACCATCATGGCCCCCCCAAACAAGGCAGGGCCCCAGGGCCGGGCCCACGACAACAGAGCCCCCCCCACTGCCGGCGCCACCACACGAGTCGTGCTCTCCAGCGACGCAGAAATCCCCAACGTGCCTCCGATCTCCTCCGGGTAGACCGCCTTGCTCAGCGCGCTGTTGATCACCGTGTTGAGGATTCCCCCCCCCACCGACAAAGGCGCCAGGACCGCCAACAGCGTCCACAGATTCGGAACCACTCCCCACAAAAACAGCGCCCCAGCCATCAAGGCGGCAGCCGCCAACATCAGCTGGCGGTCGCTGTAACGAACCGTCAACCGGCCGATGGCCACCCCCTGGACCAACACCGCCAGGACACCGACGTAGCCCAACACCAACCCGGTCTGCTGGACTGTCAGATTGAGCGGATTCCCAGCCGCATAGAGCGCAAAAATGGACTGAAACATCGAAAAAGCCATGCCAAACAGAAAACGAATCTGAAACAACGGCCCGACCCGCGGCCGCTGCAACGCCACACGAAGCGCCCCCCAGCTGAAGGCGGCTCGCTCCCGACGGGCTTCCTGCGCACGCCGTTCGGGTGTCACCGATTCAGGCAAAAAGAGGTAGACTGCCAACAGGTTGATCCCCGCAATGGCCATCGCCACAAAGGCAGGTACAGAAAAGCCAAAGCGCTCGCCCAACAGACCGCCAACCACAGGCCCGATGATAAACCCCAGCCCAAACGCTGCCCCAATCAAGCCAAACGCCTTGCCACGCTCGGCCGGCGGCGTCACATCTGCAATGTAGGCCTGGGCGACGCTGATGTTCCCACCTGTCAACCCATCCAACACCCGACTCACAAACAACAAGGTCAGCACCAGCATGTTGGCAGCCGCTGCACCCACACCCCAGCCCCCCAACGAATGGCCCAGCAGATCAGCCACCCCCAACAGAGCAAAGCCGACCGCTGTGCCGGCAATGCTCACCAACAACACCGGCCGGCGCCCGAGACGGTCAGAAAGACGCCCCAGCACCGGGGCCCCCACCAGCTGTGCAGCAGCGTAGGAAGCAGTCAACAACCCGATCATCAGTTCACCGGCGCCATACTGCTCGGCATAATAGGGCAGCAGCGGCAAAATCAAGCTAAATCCCAATAAATCCACAAAAACTATCAAAAAAATTGTCGCCAGCCGATGGCGTCCCGCACTCCCCTTCATGCGATCCTCTCTCCCTTTTTCCCAGCAAGACCTACCAAAATCGGTTTGCCTTCCGGCGAGCGGGGCAGCAGACCGTCCAACAGCAGTGAAATAACCTCCTCAGCCATCGCCGGACGGGGAGGTGCGCCTTCCCGCAGCTCCCCGTAGCTGAGGCCATCCATCAACCACAAAAAGCAGCCGGCCAGCAGGTCAGGATGCATGGCCCGAACCTCCCCGCGTTCCTGCGCTGCCACAAAACAACCGCGCACCGGATAAAAAAGCGCAGCATGCGCTTTCTGCGCCAAAGACGACCTGTGTTCTGCACTCAAGGCCGCCAGATCGGTGTGCAACAGGCTCATGTACTTCAACGGACGCTGCGAACCAAGCCAGCCAGCAATTCCCCGCAGCTGTGCCCGCAGATCTGCCCCTTCTCTGGCCAGCGCAGCAGCAATCCCCTGCTCATGGCGGGCAAACATCCGCTCAGCAACCGCCAGAAAAAGCTGTTCTTTGCCTTCCGGGAAATGATAGTACAAAGATGCCTGCTTGATCCCCACTTCTTCGGCAATGTCGCGCAGCGTGATCGCATTGTACCCACGATCCATGAAAAGTGTCTCGGCAACATCCAGCACACGCTGGGTCGAATCACGAACTTCCTGCTCCATCCTGTCTCCCATCTACCTACCAGAGTCAATCGCCCACATACCGTACGACATCTCTACCTACTTTTCGGTAGGTCAAAATACAATCGACCTCTGCTTTTGTAGAAGCGTAAATTGTTGAAATTGTTGGTTGGCTCTGGCCAGGTTTGACCCATCCCCTTCACCCGTTGTATACTGCCTGTTTGTAGGCAGACTCAAAAAACTGTTTGAACTCTCTTTGTACGCTGCCTGTACGCCGCTGTCGAGTGTTTCGGTCAATCAGGTGTGTCCTCGCCTTTCGGGGGGCACCGCCGCTTTCAAGTTCTGGCTGTTGAGCCAGACGCGGCCCAGGAAAGGAGTCTGAAAGATGTATGCAGTCATTCGTACCGGTGGCAAACAATACCGTGTCGCTGCCGGGGAGACCGTCGAAGTCGAAAGACTGAACGGTGAAATCGGAGAGTCAATTACCCTCGACGACGTGTTGCTGGTTGCTGGCGACGAGGCAGTCCAGATCGGCACCCCAACGGTTGCCGGGGCCACAGTCACTGCAAAAATTACTGGACAGTACCGTGGCAACAAAATTATGATCTTCAGATACCGCCCCAAGAAACGAATTCGGGTGCGCAGGGGTCACCGCCAGTATTTGACCCGGTTGCAGATCGAAGCAATCCACGCGTGAGCACAGGCTGGCCGCAAGCAAAAGGAGATTAAAAAATGGCACACAAAAAAGGCGGCGGTTCCAGCCGCAACGGTCGAGACTCAAACGCGCAGCGCCTCGGTGTGAAGCGTTTTGGAGGCGAGCTGGTGCCCGCCGGCAGCATCCTCGTACGCCAGCGTGGCACGCGTCTCTACCCCGGCCTCAATGTCGGGATCGGCAGCGACGACACCCTCTATGCCAAAGCCAACGGCTACGTGACCTTTGAATGGGCACGAAGAGGCCGCAGGCAGGTGAGCGTTTACCCCGAAAAGGTGAACTGAGATGAAAGCAGATATCCATCCCAAATACTACCCCAACGCGCGGGCAACCTGCTCGTGCGGGGCAACCTGGACGACCGGCAGTACGCTCCCGGAGATCCGCACCGATGTCTGCAGCACCTGTCACCCCTACTACACGGGCGAACAGCGCATCGTAGATACCGCCGGCCAGGTCGAACGTTTCATGAAACGCCTGGAGCGCCGTCAATCCGAAAGTGCCCGCCGCGAGTTGGAGTTGCAGATTCGCCGCGAGGCAGAGGAAGCAGGGCGCAAGGCACGGGCGCGCGGAGGCAGTGCCGAAGCAGCCTCCGCTGAAGTCTACGCCAAGTATGCAAAGGCGACGCAGGGCTGATCTCAGCAGTCGGTCTGCCACAGTCGGTCGGGCCACAGTCGGTCGGCCTC
>JAGWYN010000017.1 GCA_018969295.1 Chloroflexota bacterium
CACCTGGGGAGAAGCGGCTGGCTGCCTATCTGGTGGAGGCGGCGCCGGGGCTGCTGCCGGCCACTCACGGAGAGCGGGTCGCAGCGCTGCGCAGCCATCTGCAGAGCCGCCTGCCCGACTACATGGTGCCCAGCGCCTTTGTCTGGCTGGAAGCGTTGCCCCTCACCCCCAATGGCAAGGTGGACCGTCGGGCGTTGCCGGCACCGGACGCTGTGATGCGGTCGAAATTTTCTGTTTCTCCACGCACTTCTGTGGAGGCTGCGCTTGTGGCGATCTGGCAGGCGGTGTTGGGGATTTCTCCTATCGGGATCGACGACAATTTTTTTGAATTGGGGGGGCACTCGTTGTTGGCCCTTCGTCTGCTGGCGCAAATTCAGCAGTATTGGGGCTGGAGGCTGCCGTTGGCTGCTCTTTTTGCAGCTGCGACACCTGCCCAACTGGCGCTGCAGCTGCAAAAAGAGGAAGTGGTCGACACGGAGTCATCGTTGGTTCCGGTGCAACTGCTGGGCGGCCAGCCACCCTTTTTTTGTGTTCACGGGGGTGCAGGGACTGTGCTGCACTATTCTGCTCTGGCGCGCCACCTGGGCGCTGACCGGCCCTTTTACGCGTTGCAGGCCGTCGGGCTGGATGGGCGCACCCCACCTTTGACCACGGTCGAGGCGATGGCAGCTCACTATGTGGCTGCGATCCAGTCTGTGCAGCCACAAGGTCCCTACTGGATCGGGGGGCACTCGCTGGGTGGCCAGATCGCTTATGCCATGGCGCAGCTGCTGTGCCGTGCCGGCCACGAGGTTGCTTTGGTGGTCGTCGTCGACACCTTTGCCCCGGGTGGCAAGGCAAAGCGAGAGACCCTGTGGGACGACACAGAGGGAATAGTAGAAATGGTGCAAGTCATTGAACAGTTTCTGGGTGTATCGTTGCGGTTGACGTATGCAGACCTTGCCTCGATGGCGCTGGAGGAACAGCTTTTGCACGTTCAGGTGCAGCTGCAGAAAGAGGGTCTTCTGCCTGTTGGCTTTGGCAGTGAACGCTTGCGCGGATTCTATCAGGTTTTCAAGGCGAACAATCAGGCGGACTATCTGCCTGGGGCGGTGATCCCTGTGCCGATCGCTTTGTTGCGTGGGAGCGACTCTACAGACAGGGGGGTGCGTGCAGAGCTGCGCGCAGACCCGACTTGGGGGTGGCATGCGTTTGCTGAGGGGGCTGTGGATCTGCAGATTGTGCCTGGGGATCACAGTGGGATGATGCAGGAACCACACGTTCGGATTTTGGCACAACGAGTCAACGAGTGCCTGGCCCGACGAGGGTGGCCTGGGTAACAAGTGTTTGTGGGCCGTAGACGTTTGAGCGGGTGAGAGATGGCGGGCAACGCAACCTGTTCTGCCCTCCTGGGTCAAAACAGGCCTCAGCGGATGAGGCTGATTTCGACGCACAGGAGGGCAGAACAGGCTGCGTTCTCTGCTTGTGCCCGCTGTTAGAACTGGATGGAGAGCATCTGATGGCCCTCGATGGTTGGCACCGTGAACTCGACCCGGCTGCCGTTCATGGCAAAGGGGAGGTCGGTGCCTTGGGGCACAGCGGTGACGCGCTGCACCAGGGTGGGGACCCGTACTGAGCAGGAGACCTGGTAAAGCGGGATCACATCTTCGAGGATGTCGAAGAATTCGGCGCGGCGTTCTGGGATATAGTGAAGCAGGTGGAGCACCTGGCGCTGTTGGGCTGGTTGTTCGTTGAGTGCAGCTTGCAGGGTCGTCGGTCCCCCATGACGCACCAGGGGTTCTGGGAGCAGCAGCTTCAGCGCGTTGACCAACAGCCGTTTGCACCAGAGTGGTGCTATCTTTTGGTAGATGGTGAAGAGGGGGCTGCTGAAGTAGATCGTATTTTTTGTGCGCACAACGGCCGGATTGCCGGGCTGGCCAGACGAGGGGGTGTGGCGGTGCGAACAAAAGTGCTCCCAGGTGCGGTCGAAGTAGCTGGGCACGATGCTGGCCAGCACGCTGCTTTCTGGAAGCGCCTGAATATCCAGCCCACGAATGTACATAGCATGTTCGGTGGGCGGCAGCCCCTGTCCGATCTCAGCACCTGGCAAAATGTATTCGACATAATCTGTGCGATCGTAGACCCGTCCGCGCGCCAGGTTGCCGGCTGCGTCGCGTGGCCCTTCGCTGGCGAGGGTGACCCCCAGGGCGGGGAGTCCGAAGGTTTGTTGGTCGGGGGTGAGCCCGGATTCGAAGGTTGCTATCAGCTTTCCGCCCTGTGCCAGGAAGCTGTCGAGTTTGGCAGCCAGTGCGGCGTCAACGGGGATCGAGTCGGGCAGAATCACGACCTGGTAGGGGGAGAGGTCGGCGGCAGAATCGACGATATCGAACTGTTGGGTTGCCTCTTCGAGCATACGGGTGGCGCCTTTGATGGCGTCGGGCAGCTGGCCGGCGCTGCCGCCGGCAAATTCTTCGGGGGTGAAGAGTGCGATGTCGGTAAGTGGGCGGGCGTTGTCGCACCAGGGTTCTTTTTGTTCGACCTCGGCATAGACCTGGCCGATGCGTTCATAGACATAGGGTTCGATCCGTCCGCGTGGGGGGAGCTGGTCGCCGACCATGCATTTGGCGTTGAGGGCGAGCATCTGGAAGACCTCGTACTGGAGGGCGGCCAGATTTTTGAACGAATGGAAATCACCCCAGGAGGTATGGAATTTGCCGGTCATGCCGAGCAGATCGATGCCGAGTGTGCGGGCGTAGCGGGCGCTGACTGGGAAATGTTGGTAGCCCCAGCCGCCGCTGGGCAGGGTTTCGAGTTCCCAGTGGGAATAGGCGTCGGCCACGGGGCGGTGGCGGGTTCCGACATGGCCGGCGTTGTAAAAAATGCTTACTTCGGGCTGGATAGCGCGGACAAAGGCGCTCATCTCCTGTTTGAAATCGTTGAGTGCGTCCAGGGCGAAGCGGGCGCGGTGCTGCGGGTTGGCGGGGTCGAGTCCGGCGGCGCGCATGTGGGCCTGGGTGTAGGGGTCAGTGGAAGGGTTGATGCGGACGATATCAAAGAAGAGTCCGTCGGTGGGGAGGGTGGTCAGAATTTCTCGCACGTGGGGTTTCAAAAACGTTTCGACATAAGGGGAGCTGACATTCAGCTCCCGATAGAAGCCGGCCTCGAACGGTTTGGTGCCGACAAAGCGGCCATTTTCGTCGACGCAGAGCCATTCTGGGTGTTGGCGGGCGGTGAAATGGTCCCACTGCACGGTGGTGTAGATGGGCACGCGGATCCCGCGGGCATGGCAGGCGTCGATCTGTTCGCGGAGCAGATTGCGGGTCAGGTGGGGGTGGCGGCGTTCGGGGTGGAGGGCTGTGTCGTAATAGATCCAGCCGTGGTGGCAGCGGGCAAAGCAGGTGATCGAATTGACGTGGGCGTTGACCAGCGTCTCGGCGAACTCGTCGGGGTCAAAATCGGCGCCGATGGCTGGAATGGCTTCGCTGGTATGGAAATCCAGATGAATTTCACGATACGGTAGAAAGTTGGCACGGTTCATAGGAGTGCTCCTTGTCGGCGTGAAAGGTGGCTGGGCAGATGGATCAGGCGGTTGGGGTGCATGGAGATCGTCAGAGGGTGTTTGGGGGGAGGGGCTGCTGGCGGGGTTCGCGGACCCAGTTGGCCAGCAAAAATGCGCCGACGGCGGAGATGGCGGCGGCGCTGCTGAGCAGGGCTGGGAAGCCGGCTGCGGTGGCCAGCCAGCCGCCGAGCAGGGGGGCCAGCACGATGGCGGGGGCCAGCAAGGTATTGGTCAGCCCGATATAGGTCGGGCGATCTTCGTCTGCGGCAAATTCGAGGATGATATTGAGGCTGGAGACGGCGTCGCCGGAGCCATAGGCGCCGAGCAGAGCGAAGCTGAGCATCAGCCATTGTGCGTTGGGGGCGAGCAAGGTGGAGAGGGCGGCCAGGGCCAGCAGCAGGGCAGCGCTGCTGAGGACGATTTTGTGACCAGCGCGGTCGCCAAGAAAGCCCCAGCCCAGGCTGCTGACCGCCTGGCTGGCGACCAGCACTGCGGTCAGCAGTCCGATGGTGGTGCCATCCAGGCCGAAGCGTTGGCTGCCGTAGACGATCAGGAAGCCGTTGGCCATGGTGCCCATCAAAACGACGGTTCGGCTGATGAAAAAGCGTCGGTAGTTGGTGTGGCTGCGCAGAATTGCGGGCAGTCGGCGAACATAGTGCCAGGTGGAGATACGGGCTTTGAGATGGTCGCTGGGTGGCTCGCGGTTGAGTGCCAGGCCGACGAAGGAGATCGCGGTTGCGGCGAAGGCCAGGGCAAAGAGCAGGGCAAAATTGTGGGGAAACGTGTAGCTGTCCAGGATGGTTCCGACCAGAAAGGCGCCAAAAATGGCCATCAGCGCGCCGATCCCGTGGCTCAGGCCGGACCAGACCCCGCGGCGTTGGACGGGGATCACCTTGGCGATCAGGTCGTACCAGGCGGGCATGCCGGCGCCTGCGCTGAAGCCGGTGATGGCCAGACAGGCCAGCACCAGGGCGAGGGCCAGGGAGGGAGAGGGCAGCGCAAAGAACCAGACGGCGAGGCCCATCAACAGATAGGGGAGTCGTTCGCCGAAGCTGCCGACCCACATGACAAAGGGCTTTTTGTAGCGGAGCTGCTCGGTGAAATTGGCGATAAAGAGCTGGGGGAGATAGATGCCCATTCCATAGAGGGTGGCGATCAGCCCGACGGCGAGGTTGGAATCGGTCAGTTGGCTGACCAGCACGGGCAGTACGGTCTCACGCGAGACCAGGCTGATGCCGAGTGTGATAAAGGAGACATCGACCAGATTGACTGTGAAATTCCAGCGCAGATGGCTCGGATCGGGTTGAACGGCAGAGGAGCGAATGGACATAGCAAAGGAATCTTTCTCGTGCAGCGCTTTTGGCTGGGCAGGATCTGGTGGGCAGAGGCGGGGAGGAGGTCGGCAAGGTCAGCCTTTGATGCCGGTCAGGGCGATCCCGCGCACAAAAAGGCGTTGTCCGAGGAAGAAGACGACCAGCACGGGCAGCAGGACCAGCAGCGAGACAGCCATCATGTACTGGTAGTTGGCATTGCCGTAGGCGCCGCGAAACATATTGAGGGCGACGGCCAGCACCTGTTTGTCCATCGAGCGAATATAGATCAAGGGGTAGAGAAAATTGTTCCAGTTGCCGATGAAGCCGAAGATCACCACTGTGGCCAGCGCCGGTTTGGAGAGGGGCAGGATCAGGTTCCAGAGAATGCGCCCGGAGGAGGCGCCGTCCAGCCGGGCGGCTTCGTCCAGCTCGCGAGGGATTCCCATAAAAAACTGGCGCAGGAGGAAGATAAAAAAGGGCCAGCCAAACCAGGGGGGGACCATCAGTGGCAGCCAGCTGTCGTTCCAGCCCAGCCGGGTGAACAACACATATTGTGGAATGACTGTGACCTCTTGGGGGAGCAGCATGGTGCCCAGCACGAGCAGAAAGAGCAGGTTTTTGCCGCGGGCGCGCAGGCGTGCGAAGGCGAAGGCGGCCAGGCTGCACGAAATCAGATTGCCGACGATGTTGCTGACGGTGATGATCAGCGAATTGGCGAGAAAGGTATTAAAGGGGAGAAAGTCATTCCAGCCTGCCACAAAATTTCCCCAGAGCAGGGGATCTGGGATCCACTTTGGAGGGAAGAGAAAGATCTGTTTGGGTTCTTTGAGGGCGGTCGAGAGCATCCAGAGCAGCGGGATGGTAAAGAGAATGGCGCCGGGCACGGCCAGGGCATAGACCAGCGCGGCATGGGCCCCTCTGCGCACGCTGCGTTTTTGGTGCCAGGGCTGTGTGTGGGGCAGCGGCGGTCGGGTCAGTGGAGGGGCCATGTCGAACGTATCTCCTTGCACAGATAAAAAAGGTAGCGGTTCATGCGGCCTGGTCCTCGTAGTAGACCCATTTTTTGCTGCCCCACAGCTGCAGCAGGGTCAGGGCCAGGATGATGGCGAAGAGGATCCAGGCCAGCGCCGAGGCATAGCCCATCTTCAGGTATTGGAAGGCATTTTGGTAGATGTAGTAGACGAAGACCAGGGTCGCTGTGCCGGGTCCGCCCTGGGTCATCACCAGGACATCGGTCAAAATCTGGAAGGAAGAGATGGTGGAGATCACCAGAACGTAGAAGAGCACGGGGGAGAGCATTGGGATGGTGACGTTGAAGAACTCGTCCCAGGGATGGGCGCCGTCGATTTTGGCGGCTTCGTAGAGGGAGGTGGGCACGGCCTGCAACCCGGCCAGCAGGATGATCATATTGGCGCCGATAGCCCAGGTGCTTTTGAGGATCAGGGCAGGGAGGGCCCACTGCTGGCTGCCCAGCCAGAGGGGGCCTGGGATGCCAACCAGTGAGAGGAGGTAGTTGACCAGCCCGACCTGGGGGTTGAACATCCAGATCCAGAGGATAGAGACTGCCACGCCGCTGGCGATCGAAGGGATGTAGTAGAGGACGCGCATCAGCGTGGTGCCGGGGAGTTTCTGGTTGAGCAGCAGCGCGACGGCCAGTGCACCCAGCGTGCCCAAAAGGACGCTGCCCAGCGAATAAAAAAAGGTATTGCGTGTCGCAATCCAGAAGAGGGGATCGTCGAAGAGAAGTTTGCGGAAATTTTCCAGCCCGACCCATTCCTGGGTGGTGAGGCCGGTCCAGTTGGTGAAGCTGAAAAGCAGCGAAGCCAGGATGGGGCCGCCGGTAAAGAGGAGGAAGCCGACCAGCCAGAGGCCGATGAAAAGATAAAAGTCGAGCTCTTCGCGTTGGCGCAGCGAGAGCCCTTTGCGGGGGCGTGTGGAGGCAGCTGTGAGGCCCATGGGTCGTCTCCTTTTGGGGGCTCTGTCGGCGGGGGGGGGCTGGCAGCCCCCCGCCGACATGAGCATGTCAGCTGCCCTGCAGCCGTTTGGCTGCTGCTTCCAGCACGGGGGTGCCTTCGGCGAGGATATTTTCGATTGCCTGGTCGACGGTCATGTCGCCGGACTGGACGAGCTGGGTGTTGCGGGTAAAGACGTCGAGGATTTCGCCGCCGGCCAGCGACTCATAGGGGCGCCCGGTGACCGCGTAGTTGGTCAGCGCATCCATATAGTATTTGGCATGGGCTGGGGCGCCAGCGGAGTTGAGCCAGCTGTCGTAGGCTGCCTGGCGGGCTGGGCTGCCGCGGCCGGAGGCGCCCCACATGAACTCCATCCCTTCTTTGGAGAGGTACTCGTGCATGTAGGACCAGGCGGCATCGGCATGCTTGCTGTCGCGCGTGATGCCGAACCCGCTGCCGAAGGAGCCGCAGATTTGGCCGGCGGGTCCTTTGGGCCAGGGGGCGACATCCCAGGCAAAACTGGCCGACTCGATCAGGGTAGGGGTGCCCCAGGAAGCCAGTGCAAACATGCCAGTCATCCCGGCCACCCAGGGGCCGGCCGGGACAGCCTGGGCCTGAGCGGGCAGTGGGGCAACCTTGTGGACGTGGATCAGATCGGCCCACCACTGCAGTGCGGTGCGCGCGGCGTCGCTGTCGAGCAGAATTTTGGTTTCGGTTGCGTCGATGACTTCGCCACCCCAAGGGCCGACCAACGAAATGCCGAGCTCGTTGCCCAGTTCGACGATGTTGTTGTAATAGCCGCCATATCCCCACTGATTTTCCTGGGTGAGGGCCTTGGCTGCTTCCAGGAAGTCGTCCCAGCTCCAATCTTCGGCTGGGTAGGCCAGCCCGGCTGCATCGAAGAGATCTTTGTTGTAGCCGAGCAGCATTGGGCCGTGGTCGTAGGGAATGCCATGTTGTTGGCCGTTGTACCGGTAGAGACGCCGCGCCTCTTCCCAGATTCCATCGACGTCAAAGTCTGGGTCGTTGTCGATAAAATCCTGGGTAGAGACGACGATCCCTTCGTGGTTCCAGGGGAACGCGTAGCGGCCGTGGACATAGATAATGTCGGGCAGGGTGCCGGCTGCGGCCCAGGTTGGCACGATCTGGTTGTGTTCAGACCAGGTGTTGTAGGTGTATTCAAACTGAACGTCTGGGTGGCCTTCTGCGTACTTTTGGTCGAACTCCTCCTGGTGTGGGCGGAAGGCCGCCTCCCAGTGGTGTCCGAATGTGAGTGTGACGCCTTCGGCGGCCGGGGCCTCGCCGCCGCTGGGGGCGGCAACAGGGGCCTGGCAGGCAGCCAGCAGCGCCAGGCTGGCCGCGCCTGTGCCAGCCAACTGCAAAAATCTGCGTCGCGACAGCTGATTCGCTTCCATACTCTCTCCTCATCATTTCCATGAAATTGATTTGAACACGCCATCGCCTGCTCTCCGACGAAAAAGCGCCCCGGACAAGGCCGTCGATGATGCGTGCAGGACACGTAAATTGCAGAAAGAGACGCCGCCAGCCACGCTATGGTTGAATTCATTTGGGTTGGAACCAACAGTGCGACAGGCAACTTTCGACGCGCATGACCTTTCGCGTGTCAACCGTTTTGATGCATGTACCCTGTGTCTGGAACATAGAATACACTTCGTCGGTGGGTTTGTCAAGCCTGTTTTCAAAACGGGGAGGGGGGTCTTTTTTTGGACAAATGGTGCAAGGTATTTTACCATTTTGAACAATATCGGTCTTCTTGGGGGGAAAGAGGGAGAAAACTGTATGGCTCGCGCGAACTCGTCGGGTTGGCAGCCTGCGGCGGAGGGGGTGGACCCGCGGCGTGTTCCACAGCGGTTGTTGTTCACGGGGATGTCGATGCCGGCGATTGGGCTGGGTACCTTTGGGTCCGACAGCGTCTCAGGAGAAGCGGTGGCTGCGGCAGTTGGGGGTGCGGCGGCGGTCGGCTATCGTCATTTTGACTGTGCCGCCGTCTATGGAAACGAGCCTCTGATCGGGCCGGTGCTGCAGCAGGTGATGGCAGGGGGGGTACGGCGCGAGGAGCTGTGGATCACCTCCAAGCTGTGGAACGACAAACACGCTGAGGCGGAGGTCATTCCGGCCTTTTTGCAGTCGCTGCGTGCTTTGCAGATGGAGTATCTGGATCTGTATCTGGTCCACTGGCCGTTTCCCAACCATCATGCGCCGGGTGTCGACGTCTCTTCGCGCGATCTGCACGCCCGACCCTACAGCCATGCCCGGTTTATGCAAACCTGGCGCCAGCTGGAAAAGCTGGTCGATCAGGGACTGGTGCGCCACATCGGCACCTCCAACATGACGATTCCCAAGCTGGAGCTGCTGCTGCAGGAGGCACGCATCCAGCCGGCGGCCAATGAAATGGAGCTGCACCCCCATTTTCAGCAGCCCGAGCTCTTCGACTACGTGCGCCGCCACGGGATCGAGCCCATCGGCTACAGCCCGATCGGTTCGCCGGCCCGGCCTGACCGAGACCGTACGCCTGAAGACTCGGTCGATATCGAAGACCCGGTGGTGGTGGAGATAGCTCGCAGACACGGGGTGCATCCGGCAGTCATCTGTGTCAAGTGGGCTGTGCAGCGTGGGCAGACGCCGATCCCCTTTTCGACAAACCGGCGCAACTACCTGGCCAATCTGCAAGGGGTTGTGTCCGACCCGCTCTCTGCGGCGGAGATGCAGGCGATCGCAGCTCTGGACCGCAACTGTCGGCTGATCAAGGGGCAAGTGTTCCTGTGGAAACCGGGCCAGGACTGGCGTGATCTTTGGGATGAAGCGGGCGTCATTGTTCAATCGTGACCGTTCCGTAGGGGGGTGGGTGGATCTATGAAGAGGGAGCAAACGATGAAAATGCGCGGTGTGTTGTTGCCCGGCGGCCGCAGGGTAGAGTTCAAAGAATTTGCCGTGCCCGAGCCTGGGCATGGTCAGGTGTTGGTCAAGATGAAGGCGTCGTCGATCTGCGGCAGCGATATTCGCGCCATCTACCGCGAGCATCTGGGGCATGGGCCGGAGGGCTACCAGAATGTGATCGCCGGCCACGAGCCGTGTGGGCAGATAGTGGCGACTGGTCCTGGCTGCAAACGGTTCAAGGAGGGGGATCGGGTGATCCTCTACCACATCAGCGGCTGTGGGGTCTGCCATGACTGTCGAGAGGGCTACATGATTTCGTGCACCTCGGAGCAGCGGGCTGCGTATGGGTGGCAGCGGGATGGCGGCCATGCCGACTATCTGGTGGCTGAAGAGGAGACCTGCATTGCGCTGCCGGACGCTTTGAGTTACGTGGACGGCGCTCTGGTCGCCTGTGGCTTTGGCACCGTCTACGAAGCGCTGAACCGGGTAGGGGTTTCGGGGCAGGATCGTCTGCTGGTCACCGGCATGGGGCCGGTCGGGATGGCGGCGGGGTTGATCGCCAAGAAGATGGGGGCGACCTCTGTGATCGGGGTAGACATCGCCGACAGCCGGCTCGAATTTAGCCGGCAGGTAGGGGCGATCGACCATGCTGTGTCGGCGGGGGCTGCCGACGCGCTCGATCAAATCAAGGCGTTGAGTGCAGGGGTGGGCTGTGAGGTGGCGATCGACTGTTCGGGCTCTCCGCAGGGGCGTCTGCTGGCGTTGCAGGGCACCCGGCGGTGGGGGCGCTGTGCGATGGTCGGAGAGGGCAATCGGGTTGACTTCGATGTGAGCCAGACCATCATCCACAACCAGATCACGATCTACGGTTCCTGGGTGACCAGCCTGGGGCACATGGAGGATCTGGTTGAAAAGCTGGTTGCCTGGGATCTCAAGCCGGAGATCATTGTCTCGCATCGTTTTGGGCTTGACGAGGCTGCGGAAGCGTATCGGGTGGCAGATGCTGGGTTGAGCGGGAAGGTGTGTATCGTGATGGAGTGAGTGTGCTGGCTGCATCCAGCGTGCGTGTCATCCGATCGGATCTGTTCGGGTAGGGCACTTCTGCCATCCTTGTCTTGGCTCTTGGCCGGGCAAGTTGACAGGGAGGCTACAATCGAGTAGAGTGAAGAAGGTACAGACGTAAAAATTGGAAGACATCTGTTCGGTTTTTCTGTGTGGCAAACGCTGCAAGGGAAAGGTTGTGTCGGTGTCTCTGGATCAAGTCGTCAACTCCACAAGGAGTTGGTCAATACATTCTGTTCAAAGGAGAATCTCCCATGAAGAACTATCGTATTGTGATGGTGCTGCTGGGCCTGCTGCTGATCGGGTCTCTGGTCAGCGCATGCGTGGCAGCGCCGGCAGCTGCACCGGCAGCTGAGGAAGCTGCTGCGACCGAGGCTGCGCCGGCGGAAGAAGCTGCAGCGGCGAAGCCGTACATTCCGGTCATCTCCAAGGGCTTCCAGCACCAGTTCTGGCAGGCGGTGAAGTTGGGTTCTGACCAGGCTGCTGCCGACTACAACGTCGACATCACCTTTGAGGGCCCGGCCACCGAGTCTGAGGTGGACAAGCAGATCGAGATGTTGGAGGCGGCACTGGCGAAGAACCCGGCTGCCATCTGTTTTGCCGCCCTGGACACGCAGGCTGCGATTCCGCTGCTGGAGGAGGCCAACTCGCGTGGCATTCCGGTGGTCGGCTTTGACTCTGGCGTAGACAGCGACATTCCGGTTGCCACAGCGGCGACGGACAACCTGGCGGCTGCTGCGTTGGCTGCGGACAAGATGGCGGAGCTGATCGGCGGTGCCGGGCAGATTGCGGTGTTGGTGCACGACCAGACCAGCCGCACGGGGATCGACCGTCGCGACGGCTTCACCAACCGTATTGCTGAGGCGTACCCTGACATCGAGATCGTCAACGTCGACTACGGTGCGGGCGACCACCTGAAGTCCACTGATCTGGCCAAGGCGGTCATTCAGGCCAACCCAGATCTGAAGGGCTACTTTGGGGCCAACGAAGGGTCGGCGATCGGCGTGTTGAATGCCGTGACGGAGCTGGGCAAAGTGGGGGAGATCGTTGTCATCGGCTATGATTCTGGCCAGCAGCAGATGGACGCCGTGCGTTCGGGGGCGATGGCGGGTGCCATCACGCAGAACCCGATCGGCATCGGCTACAAATGTGTCGAGGCGGCGGTCAAGGCCATCAACGGCGAAGAAGTGGAAAAGGTGATCGATACTGGGTTCTTCTGGTACGATGCCACCAACATGGACTCGGAAGAGATTGCAGCGCTGCTCTACCAGTAAGCGTGTGTAGCGGGTGAACTTGGCGGCCAGGAAGGGGGGGGCTTCCCTTTCCTGGCCGTTTGGCAGGAAGGGGGCAACGCATGGGGGATCTTTTGCTCAAGATGGCGGGGATCGAAAAGTCTTTCCCCGGCGTGCATGCCTTGAACCAGGCGCAATTTGAGTTGCGTGCCGGCGAGGTGCACGCCTTGGTCGGGGAGAACGGGGCTGGCAAGTCGACGCTGATGAAGATCCTGTCTGGGATTTATTCGAAGGATGCCGGTTCGGTCCGCTATCAGGGCAAGGAAGTGGAGATCAGCTCCCCACGCGCGGCGCAGCATCTTGGGATCAGCATGATCCATCAAGAGTTGAACCTGATGAACCATTTGACGTTGGCGCAGAACGTCTTTGTGGGGCGTGAGCCGCGGCAGCCTCTGCGTTTTATGTTGGACGAGGCCAAGATCAACGCGCAGACCCAGGCCTTGTTTGATTCGATGCATCTGCGCCTCGACCCGCGCACGCTGGCTGCGGAGTTGACGGTGGCCAAACAACAGATGGTGGAGATCGCCAAGGCGCTTTCGTTCAACTCTCAGGTGTTGATCATGGACGAGCCTACAGCGGCGTTGACCGAGTCCGAGATCGAAGAACTTTTTCGGATCATTCGCCAGCTGCGCAGCAAAGGGGTGGGGATCGTCTACATTTCGCACCGGCTGGAAGAGCTCAAGCAGATTTCTGACCGGATCACGGTGATGCGGGATGGGCACTATGTGGATACGGTGGATGCGAAAAAGGTGACCATCGACCAGATCATCGGCATGATGGTAGGGCGTGCCATCTACGAATCGTCCCCTGAGGTCCCTGAGCGGCCGGACCAGGCTGTGGTGCTGGCGGTGCGCGGGTTGAACCGGGGCACGGCGATCCGGGATGTCAGCTTTGTGTTGAAAAAAGGGGAAATTTTGGGGTTTGCCGGTTTGATGGGGGCAGGGCGCACCGAAGTGGCGCGTGCGATCTTCGGGGCAGACCCGATCGATTCCGGCGAAATTTTTGTAAAAGGGCGCCGGACTGCGATCCAGAGCCCGCGCGATGCGGTGCGGCACGGGATCGGGTATCTTTCGGAAGATCGCAAGCGGTATGGTCTGGCGGTGGGGCTGAGTGTCGAGGCCAACATTGCGCTGGCCTCGTTTGAGCAATTTGTGGGGTCGTTGGGGGTCGTCGACGACAGCAAGGTGCGTTCGATTGCCAGCCGCTATGTCGACCTGTTGTCGATCAAGACGCCAGGGATCCAGCAGATGGTGCGCAATCTTTCTGGCGGCAACCAGCAAAAGGTGGTCATTGGCAAGTGGCTGACTGCGGACACTGAAATTTTAATCTTCGACGAGCCCACGCGCGGCATCGATGTCGGTGCCAAAAGTGAAATTTACCGTCTGCTCAACGAACTGGCGCACGCTGGCAAATCCATCATCATGATCTCGTCTGAATTGCCGGAGATTCTGCGCATGAGCCATCGGATTGTGGTGATGTGCGAGGGGCGAATCACCGGTGAACTGTCTGCTGCGGAAGCGACACAGGAAAAAATCATGCGGCTGGCCACTCAGCGCAGCGGGATGGTGGCCGTGACAGAAAATTCTTTTGCCGCCAAGGCAAAGGTTCGTTAGGGAGAAGCAGAATGGCTACAGCAGAAAAAGTCTTCAGTGCCCCTCGGCAGACGATTTTGCGCTCCAATGCAGCGCAGAAGTTGTTGGCCTTTGCTGCTCTGATCGTCATCTTTGTCGTCTTTTCGTTTTTGAGCCCGTTTTTTGCGACCACCGAGAACATTGTCGGGATTTTGCTGGCGACGGCGGTCAATGGGGTCCTGGCATTGGGGGTGACCTTTGTCATTGTCACGGCCGGCATCGATCTGTCGGTGGGGACGGTGATGACGCTGTCGGCGGTGATGACGGGGTTGACGGTCTCGTTGGCGGGCTGGCCGGTGCCGTTGGGGATTTTGATTGGGGTGCTGACCGGCAGTGTGGCGGGGTTGATCAACGGGTTGATCATCTCGCGCATGCGGGTGCCGCCCTTTATTGCCACGCTGGGCATGATGATGGTGGCGCGTGGGCTGGCGCTGGTGTTGTCGACGCTGGAGACTGGCACGATCAAACCGATCTATTTCAACGATGTGCCGCTCTTTCGCCAGCTGATGATGGGGTCGGTTCTGTCGCCGCTGCTTGCGCCGGTGGCCCCTGATTTCAACCTGCCCAATGCGGTGTTGATCCTGTTTGTGGCTGCGCTGGTGGCGGCGTTTGTTCTGGCCAAGACGGTGTTGGGGCGGTACACGGTGGCCATCGGGAGTAACGAGGAGGCCACCCGGCTTTCGGGGGTGGGGGTAGCCGGCTGGAAGACAGCGGTCTACGCACTGGGGGGGACCTTCAGCGGGCTGGCCGGGGTAATGATTGCTTCCCGTCTCAACTCAGCCCAGCCAGCGTTGGGGGTCGGGTACGAGTTGGATGCGATCGCAGCGGTGGTGATCGGGGGCACGTCGCTGAGCGGGGGGCAGGGAACCATTTTGGGGACGATCATCGGCGCGTTTATTATCAGCACCCTGACCAACGGCCTGCGCATCATGAACGTGCCGCAGGAGTGGCAGTTTGTGGTGACAGGGCTGATCGTGATTTTGGCGGTCTATTTGGACATCTTGCGCCGTCGGCGCAGCTGAAGCGCCTCTAAAACGGTGGCGGCAGATCCGATCTGCCGCCACTGTTTTTACACCGTTTTTGGGTGGGACACTGCTGCCTGAGCTCCAGCCAGCTCTTTTTGTGTCAGCCTGTCCGGTTGTAGACGGGCGCCGCAGCGCCGTTGGGAGGGAACTGCTGGAGAGGCATCCAGAAGACTTTGAGCCGGATGGCAGTCTTCAGCGTACCATCTACTTCGACGTCGATAAAGCTGGGGGTCATCATAATTTCGCGTTCCTCGGCTTCGAGGAAAGTGCGGGCGAGGGTCAACGCCTTGATCGCCTGGTTGAGTGCGCCGGCCCCGATGGCCTGTACTTCGGCTGTGCCATGTTCCCGCATCATTCCGGCGATTGCGCCGGCTACGGCGCGTGTAGGAGAAGCTGTTGATACTCTGATGAGTGCTGCCATGATGCAATCCTACCTGTTTTTTGTAGTGTAGTGACTTTAGCCGCCTGCGCCTGCCATTGCCCCGACCCCGACGGCCACGATTCCAAACAACCCTACCAACCCCACTACCAACGCAATCCAAAAGAGTGCAGAGAAGGAGCTGCCCGATTCATCCTTGTCCATTTTGTCCATCTTTCGGTGTTGTCTGCTGTGTAGACTGCTTTTGTGTTTGTCTTTGAACCAATTGATTTTAGAAAAGTCGGACAACCAATATTGTCTGACCTTTTATCTATTGTAGTGCACAAAAATTACAAAAAAATCACAAAAAACAACAAAAAAATCACAATATTTTCACAATTGGGAGTTGGGGGAGGGGGGGGGGATCGGGGGCCTCCGGGGCAGTCAGAGGGTGTCGGCGTTCGGCGGGTCGGGAACGGTCAGCAGATACCCGACACCCGAGCGTGTCTGGATGAAGTGTTGGGCAGGGTTTGGGCCTTCCAATTTCTGGCGCAGGCGGTAAATGGTCTGGCGGATGGCGCGTTCGCCGTCGCCGGATTGGCTACCCCAGAGGCTCTCTTCCAGGGCGGCGATGGTCACGACGTAGCCCAGATTCCGGGCCAGCGTGTCCAGCAGCCGGTATTCGGTCTGGGTGAGAACGATCTCTTTTCCATCTATCAGGACCTGCTGGCGGATGCGGTCGAGTGTGAGCCTGCCGATCTGTTGGACCGATTCTTGGATGGTTTGGGTTTTGAAAGAAGCTCTGCGCAGCTGTGCGCGCACACGTGCCAGCAGTTCGGCAACTCCGAACGGTTTGGTGATGTAGTCGTCGGCTCCCCAGTCGAGGCCGCGTACCCGGTCGCGTTCGTCGGTGCGGGCGGTCAGCATGAGGATTGGGACATCGGTGAACTTGCGCAGCTGTCGGCAGACCTCGAATCCATTGAGGTCGGGCAGCATGATGTCGAGCAGCACAAGATCTGGGGGGAATTGGGCGGCCAGGGTCAGGGCGGTGTTTCCATTTTCGGCGGTGACGACTGTGTAGCCGCGCAGGTTCAGGTTGAGTTCGATGAGCTGCCGGTAGTGCAGCTCATCGTCGACTACCAGGATGGTGGCGGTGTCTGGGTGGGGGGCTTCGTAGCTGGATTTGGGCATGGCGGTGGGTCTCCTAGGGAATTGGCAGGGAGGGGAGCGGCGCGCAGCGTGGCAGCTGCACGGTAAAGGTGGTGCCGCTGGCCCCAGGGAAATCTTTGGCTGTTCGGCTGACGAGGGTGATTGTACCATGGTGGGCGCGCACGATCTCTCGGCAGATCGTCAGCCCGAGTCCGATTCCGTTGTGGCTGCGCTGTTCTGGGTGGTGAACCTGGATGTAGCGCTCGAAGATCTGTTCGAAGTTCTGCTCGGCGATGCCGATGCCCTGATCGATCACCTGGAGGAAGACAAACTCTTCTTCGGCCCAGGCGCGCAGTTGGATCTGGCTGTAGTCGGGTGAAAATTTGATTGCGTTGGTGAGCAGGTTGTGGAGAACCTGTTGGATGCGTGGCTTGTCGGCCTGGAGGGTCAGCGGTGGGTCGATGAGCTGCAGGTGGAGGGTGAACGGGGGGAGCACGCCCAGGTCGATCTGGGTCTGGGTCTGTTCGACGAGTTCGGTCAGCAGCCTGGCCAGATCGATCTCGCTGTAGGTGAGGCGCAGGGTGCTGCTCTGCAGCTGGGAGAGATCGAGCAGGGTTTCGATCAGCTGGCCCAGCCGGTCGGTTTCGTTGCTGAGCTGGCGCAGGACAAAGTGTTGGGCCTCTGGGGGGACGGTGATGTCCTCGGCGAGCAGGGTGGTGATTCCGGTCTTGAGCACCCCGAGGGGGGTGCGCAGATCGTGCGAAACATTGCCAAGCCATTCGTTGCGCAGCCGGTTCATCTCTTGCAGCGCTTCTCGCTGGGCGCGCTCTTGTTCGAGCTGTTTGCGCGCAGCAATGTTGCTGATGACGCCAAAACAATAGATTTGGGTGCTGCTGGCCTGCTCGCAGCGGGCATCGGTCCGCACCCAGAGGGGTTGTCCGTCTGGTTGGAGCAGGCGATATTCGATCTGGCTGTCTTGGCCTGCCATCAAGCTTTCGAGGTGATGTTGAATCAGTTCCTGGTCTTCGCTGGCCACACAGCGTTGGCGCCAGGCTGCGGAGAGATAGGGGGGCTGTCCATGTTCTGCGTTCACAAACCAGGCCAGATTGGGGGACATGTAGTCGACGACAACCGTCTGTGTGGTGGGGTTGAGGGTCAACGCGTAGACGGTATCGCGGATTGAGGTCACGACACGTCGGAACCGTTTTTCGCTCTGGGCCAGCTCATGGGTGCGGCGTTGCACGCGGCTGTCCAGCTCGACGTTGAGTTTTTCCAGATCCTGTTGGGTGTTGCGGCGCAGCTCGATCTCCTGCTGCAGTTCTTGGTTGGTGAGGGCCAGTCTTTGTGTGCGTTCTTTGACCTGATCGTCCAGATTGTGGAGCAGCCTGCGTTGGGTGGTGACCAGCGAATTGAACGATTGGGTGATGGTGCCGATTTCGTTGTTTTGGTTGACAGGTACTTGGACGCTCAGATCGCCTGCTTCTGTGCGGCGGATGGCTTGGAGCAGTTGGTTGAGCGGCTGCATGAAGCCGACGCGCAGGAAGAGTGGGATGGCACCGACCGCAGCGCAGATGACGAGAAAGGTGAGTTCAGCGAGCGGGTAGAGGATGGCGTGGGTCATCTGGCGCAGCGGCAGCTGATAGTTTTCGATCAAAGAGCCTGGTGTGGTGAGTGGGTGTGTCTGCAGATCTGGCCAGTGAACATGTCGAGGCTCGTTTTGCAGCTGGCCATCGTAGATCCCGCTCCACCAGCGCCAGCGCCAGGTCAACAACAAGGAGGGGTGGATCTGTATCGGTGGCACCGCCAGGTGTTCGATGACCACATCGCCCTCTGCGCTCAGAAGGGCTCGGAAGGCGAGTTGGCCTGCCTGCCCGGCTGCTGTGTTTTCGGGGTAGATCCAGCGTATTTCGACCTGGCGGGGATTGGCTGCAACGGCCATCTGGTATTGCTGGACATGGAGGATCTTGGCCGAATCGGGGATGGACTGGTAGGCGACAAAGAGTGCTGGGGTGGTGCCGTAGCTGTATGTGAACTGGTTCAACGGCTGTGGGGCCCCGAAGGTGAGAAAACCGGCAGGATGGCTGTAGAGGGTTGACCAGGATCGTCCAAAAAATTTGAAGACAAAGGGCAGGTCGATTTTGGCCATTCCCAGGTCAGCGGCTTTTGGGGCAAGGAGGGGCGCCAGCGCAGGAGGGGTGCTGGGTGGGAGGGGTTGCACCTGGGCGAGGTAGGAGCCATCCTGCTGTGGTTGAAATGCAATGCGTTGGGTGGGGGTGTCGATGATGTTGTCGTGCTGGGCGTTGGCCAGCGCTCTGACGGTGGTGATTCCGGTCGTGTTGAGCAACAGGACAATCAGGACGACGATGATGCTGGTGACCTGGAGCACCAGCGATGCGTTGGCGAGGTAGTAGTTGACATAGACCAAGGAGAGGGAGATCAGTCCCATCAGCGACAGCAGTGAGGCCCAATAGCCGAGCGCATAGTCAGAGATCTGCAGCGGGTGTTGGAGCAGGAGGGCCAGCGCCAGCAGCAGGGGAAAGAGGGTGATCAGCACAAAGGAGCGTACAGCCCGGGTATCTCGGCTGCCGGCTGGCGTAAAAAAGCGCAGGTACCAGAGGGTTCTGGGTGTATCGGGGGCGACCAGCCTTTCGTGTTGGCGGATCAGCACGGCCAGGATCCAGACAACGACGATCACTCCTGTCAGATCGATCAGCCGAAAGGGTTCGCTGGATTCCTCGGAAGGTCCGATCAGGCTGGGGGATGCCGGCAAGATTCCGTTGGTGAACTGGGCCAGCATGAAGAGTGAATAGGCGCTCTGTGCGAGGGCCAGGCCTGCCACCAGCCAGGCGATGATTCTTTCCTCGCACGCCCAGGTTTTGGGGAGGTCAGGAAAGTGATAGGCAAATTTAACGATAAAAAAGAGGAGCCAGTGCACTGCGCTGTGGTTGAGCAGCATGGCGACAAGACGGTCTGTCGAGAAGAGGCTGAAATAGAGACAGAGGGAGCCCAGACAGAAGAGGTGGGAGAGCAGGAGCAGGGTGAGGTAGCGTGCGCCCCGCTGTGCGTCCTGTGGGTGCTGCGCGATCTGCCAGTAGAGTGTGAGGACAAAGAGGAGGATCGCCAGGAGCAGCTGGCTGAAAAATTCGAGTGACCGTGTTGTGAGGAGCAGCCAGTGTGGTTCCATGGTTTTTGAGAGCGGGCAGGTCTGTCGCTGGGGTGGGGGCTGCTGCGGGCAGGGTTCCCGGGTGGGGCCTGCCCGCAGCAGCCGGGCTTATCCGTAGAGGGGGCCGAAATTGGTGCAGGCCCGGAAATCGGCGCCCATTGGCTCGTTGGCGCCAAAGAGGGTCCAGGCGCTGGGGCGGAAGAGGGTTGCCTCGTCCAGGTTGTGCATATAGACTGGGATGCGCAGCATACTGCACAGGCTCACGACATCGGCGCCGAAGTGTCCGTAGCCGATGGCGCCGTGGTTGGCGCCCCAGTTGTTCATCACGGTATAGACATCGCGGAAGGGGCCGTTGCCTGTGGTCCGTGGGACAAACCAGGTGGTGGGCCAGGTAGGGTTGGTGCGTTCGTCGAGGGTTGTGTGGACCGAGTCGGGCAGGTCGACAGTCCAGCCTTCGGCGATCTGCATGGCTGGGCCCAGCCCTTGGGCCAGGTTGATTCGGATCATGGTGACCGGCATATTGCCGCGTGTGCGGAAGCGAGTGGACCAGCCGCCCCCGCGGAAGTAGCCGAGGTCGCTGGCGTGCCAGGTGGTGGCCTGGAGGCAGGCCTGGGCCTCTTCTGGGGTAATTTCCCAGCTGGGTTTCATGGCGGGGCTGCCGTTGCGCTGTTGCTGGCCGGTGCCGTCGAGGGCGGCGGGGCCGGAGTTGATCAGGTGCAGGAGGCCGCCGGCAGCGGTACCTTGGAGCGCATAGCCGGTCACGCGGCGGACCGACTCTGCGCTCCAGTAGGTGCGGACATCGGCGAAGATGGCTGCGGCATGGGTGAGCAGGTGGATGAAGAGCATGGAGATGCCGTTGAGCGCGTCGTTCTCGGTGGCCACGATGTAGGGGGGGCGGATTCCGTTCCAGTCGAACGAAGAGGTCAGGATGGCCTCTAGAAAATCGCCGTTGGGCAGGTGGTCTGTCCACTGGCGTTGGCCTTGGAATCCGGCGGCGATGGCGTTGTGGCCCTGGGCTTCTTCGCCGTAGCCGAGGGTTTGGAGTTTGGGGTTGCCGATCATCAGGTCGCGGGCGATCAGGGCCATCTGGACCGAGCGTGCCCAGTCCTGGTTTTTTTCTGTGCGGCTGCGCTGCTGGCTGGGGGGATTGTAGTCCTTGCCTTCTGGGCAGTGGGAGCGCACCCAGCTGTAGGCGTGTTCGAACTCTTCCGGGTCATAGATGCCGCGTTCCATGCGGCGCACGAACTCGACCATGTCGATCGTCTCGACGCGCAGGCCCAGCCAGCGTTCCAGGAAGTTGTGGTCGACGATTGAGCCGCCGATTCCCATGCTGACGCCCCCCATGCTCAGGTAGGATTTGCCGCGCATGCTGGCGACTGCCAGCCCGGCCTTGGCAAAGCGCAGCAGTTTTTCCTGCACATCGGCGGGGATCGAGCTATCGCCGGAGTCTTGGACCTCTCGTCCGTAGATGTTGAAGAGAGGGAGTCCTTTTTGGTTGTGGGCTGCTGAGACTGCTGCCAGGTAGACGGCGCCGGGTCTTTCGGTGCCGTTGAAGCCCCAGACGGCTTTGGGCAGGTGGGGGTCCATGTCCATTGTTTCGGAGCCATAGCACCAGCAGGGGGTGACAGTGAGCGAGACGCCGACTCCGGCACGTCGGAACTGTTCGGCGGCGGCGGCGGCTTCGGCGACTCCACCGATGGTACGTTCTGCGATCACGCACTCGACAGGCAGCCCATTGGAATGGCGCAGGTTTTCGCTGAGAAAGGTGGCGACTGTGCGGGCCATGGTCAGGGTTTGTTGTTCGAGCGACTCGCGGACGCCGCCCAGGCGGCCGTCGATGGTCGGGCGGATGCCGATCTTGGGCATCTCGCCGATCAGCGGGTTGACAGGTGGGTTGACTTTCATGGTGAGAGAACTCCCTTTTTAAGGCTGAGTGGATCAGGTTTATGGGTTGAACTCGGCTGCCAGCGCCTGGTGCATGACCTCCACGGGGGCGTTGTATCCGCTCCACATTTGGAAAGCAATGGCACCCTGGTAGACCAGCATCCCCAGCCCATCCAGGGTGTTGGCGCCTTGTTCTGCGGCCCGGCGCAGGAAGGGGGTACGGGGTGGATTGGGGATCACATCGCAGACGACCATTCCTGGGGTGATGCTGGAAAAATCGATATCGGGCAGCGTGTCGACCTGTGGGAAAAGTCCGATGGAGGTTGCGTTGACCAGCAGATCGCTGCCTTTGGGCACCTGATAGGCAGGGGTCCAGGCTGTGTAGCGGGCCTGGGCTGGGGTTTGGCTTTGGATCAGGGTGGCGAGGGCTTCTCCGCGGTTGCGGCTGCGGTTGACGACCGTGATTGTGCGGGCGCCGGCCAGTGCCAGTTCGACGGCGATCGCGCGTGCGGCTCCGCCGGCTCCCAGTACGACCACTGAGCATCCCAGGGCATCGATATCGGCGTCGTCGCCGAGCGCTCGCATGAAGCCTTTGCCGTCTGTATTTTCTCCGATCAGCCGGTCGCCGTCGCGGCGGACGGTGTTGACTGCGCCGATGACCTGGGCGCTGGGGGCGATCTCATCCAGGTAGGGGAGGACGGCCACTTTGTGGGGGATGGTCAGGTTGACCCCGCGGAAATTGCGGGTTGCTCGCAGCCCGAGCAGGGCATTGCCCAGCTGTTGGGGGGCGACCTCAAAATTGAGGTAGAGCCAGCGCAGCCCGAGTGCCCGGAAGGCGGCGTTTTGCATCACGCCGGTGGGGTTTTCGGCGACTGGAAACCCAAAGACGCCGACGATTTCGGTCAAGTAATTTGTTTCTGCCATAGACGTTTCCTTTTACCAGGCCAGTTTTTGAAAAAGCGGTTGCTTCAGGCCAGAAGGCTTCCGATGGTGGTTTCCAGTTTGCGGGCCTCGTCGACAGTCAGCACGCCGGCGATCATGGAGCAGTGGTAGGTTGCGCCGCCGTCGAGCACTTTGACGTTGCCTTTGGCTTTTTCGGCTGTGTAGCCTTCTGGTTCTGCGGTTGAGGGCAGCACCATGCCCAGTGCGTCCTGGTCGGGGGTGCGGCAGATCCAGCGCACCCCTTTGTCCAGTTCGGCGGGGCGGTGGGCAATGTAGTCTGCGCTGCCGTCGGGATGGACCTGCATGGTGTGTGCCCAGCCCTCTCCATCGGCCAGGTAGTCGACAAACAGGGCGACCTCCGGGTCGAAGGCCAGCCCTGGCTTGAGCACGTTATGTTTTTCGGGGTGTTGGCTCAGTTCTTGGAGGAAGGCGGCGAAGGCAGGGCCTGGGCGGACATGGGAGGGGATGCTGGTGCGCACGCGCACGCTGGTGGGGGTGCAGTGGGCGCTGTAGACCAGCCGGCCGTTGTCTACGGGCCGGAAATTGGCGTGTGCCATGTAGAGGTATTCCATCGGTGTGCGTTTGAGATTGGTGATGTTCAGGTCGATGGTGAAGAGGGAGGAGCCGGTGTAGAGTTTGACCAGGGGTTCTGCCTGGTAGTTGAAGCTGAAGGCGACGGTATGTTGGTAGCTGCCACCGAGTCCGACATAGCTGCCGCGCTCGTCTTTGCCGGCGACGAGGTAGGCGCGCTGGTAGGGGGCGTTGGGCAATTCGCCGTGGAGGGGGTGGGTGTCGCCTGCTGCGGGCACCCCCATGGCTGTGAAGCCGCAGTGGAGCAGGAAGCCCCCATAGGTTTCGAGGTAGGTGCGGGTGGGGCGAGGCTGGTCGAACATAGAGCGCATGGTGATGTTGCGTCCTCGAAAACTGGCAGACCAGATCTGCTGGCCCTGGAAGGGGAGCAAGATCAGCTCTCCCAGCTCGTTGCGAAGGCGGAGTGCGGCCACCCCACCTTCGAACCGAAACGAACTTGCAACCAGCGTGCCAGCTTCGACCAGCGGCTGTTCGCGATCGCCGAACATCGACTCAGTGAGATGGAAATATGTTTTCGTCATCGTGGGTCTACTCCGTTCAGTGAGTTTGGGTGAGTTTGTAGTCAAAGGTTTGTCACGTGCAGGCGGTGGAGCATGGCAGAGACAGCTGGCTGGGCATCGACTGGCAGTTCATCGGCCTGGGCATAGAGGGTGCCGGTGGCGACGCCCCAGCAGGCCAGGTCGTGTGCGGGGCGTTTGTGGGCAAGCGCCCAGACCAGCCCTCCCAGCAAGGCATCCCCTGCGCCGACTGCGGTGCGCACCTGGAGTGTGGGTGGGCAGACGTGCAGGGTGCTGTTCTCGTCGCTGTAGAGCAGCCCTTGGGCTCCCAGCGAGAGGGCGACCCGGCGGGCGCCAGCGGCCTGAAAGGCCTGGGCTGCCTGCTGGGCGGCGGGCAGCGAGTCCACCGTCTGTCCTGTCAGGTCGTATGCTTCTGCCGGGTTGGGTTTGACCAGGTCAGGCGCTGCGGCGCAGCCTGCGCGCAGCGCGGCCCCGCTGGTATCGAGGAGGGCCAGGGCGCCTTGGGCGTGGATCTGCCGGATGAGCCGGGCATAGAAATCGGGTGGCAGGCCGGGGGCCAGGCTGCCGGAGAGCACCCACAGGTCTCCTGCGTGCAGGTGGGTTTGCACCCGTGCCAGAAATTCGGCTTCTGCCTGTTGGGAGACTGGGGCGCCTGGCTGGTTGACCTTGAGATGTCGGCCGCTGCTGTGGTCGAGGATCATCACATTGGTCCGTGTCTCTTCGGGGACCGTGACGAAATCGGTAGGGATCCCTTCGGCGGCCAGTCCTGCCTGGATAGCCAGCCCGGCGAAGCCGCCCACAAAGCCGAGGGCCAGGCTGGGGGTGCCGAGGCGCAGCAGGGTGCGCGAGACGTTGAAGCCTTTGCCGGCCCAGACCTGGCGTCTGCTGGTGGCGCGCAGCACGGTGTCGTAGGTGACTTGGGGCACCTCGAGAAAGAGGTCGATGGCTGGGTTGACGGAGACTGTATAGATGTTCATGGGGGGCTCTCTTCAAAATGGCCTGCGTTGCGTCGGTAGAGCTCCTGGAAGGCGACCAGCCGTTCTTGGTAGCGTGCATGCCGTTCCCTGTCGGGTTCGACCTGTGGGCCGGTGCGGGCCTGTTCGGCGGCGTGGTGGGCCAGGGTGTCGGGGGGGAGCAGCCCGCAGGCGGCCCCGGCCAACAGGGCGGCGCCGCTGGCGGACTGTTCGTTGGTCAGCAGCGGCTGCACGGGCAGACCAAAGACATCGGCGACGGTCTGTTGCCAGAAGAGGCTGCGGGCGCCGCCGCCGGCCAGGACGATCTGTTGGGCAGGGGTGCCCAGCTCGCGCAGAACCTGGCAGGCGGTGCAGGCGGCCAGGGTCACTCCTTCGACGACGGCGCGGATCAGGCTGGCGCGTGAGTGGCTGAGGGTCAGGCCGAAGAAGACGCCGCGCGCGGTGGGGTCCAGATAGGGGGTTCGTTCGCCGACGAGATAGGGGAGAAAGAGCAATCCTCCTGCCCCCAGGGGTTCTGCGGCGGCCTCGGCCAGCATGTGGGTGTAGTCGACGGGCTGTGGGAAGAGCAGATCACGCGTCCAGCGCAGGGCCAATCCAGCGGCGAGCATTGCCCCCATCTGGTACCAGCCGCAGCCTGCTCCGTGGGGTTCCAATGCGCTGCAGAAGGTATGGATTCGTCCGCGTGGGTCGACGAGGAGCTGTGCGCAGGGTTGAACCAGCTGTCCGCCGGTGCCGAGGGTGAGGAGCAGCTGGTGGGCATTGACCACGCCGGCGGCCAGGGCGCTGCAGGCGGTATCTGCGGCGCCGCCGGCAACGGGCAGGCCGGCGGGCACTCCCAGGCTTTGGGCTGCTGAGGGGCAGAGTGTGCCGCTGGGGCTGGTGGAGGGGTAGATAGGGGGCAGTTGTTCGCGTCGGATGGCCAGGGCATCGAGCAGGTCAGCGGACCAGCTGCGTGTTTGTTCGTCGAGGAGGAGTGTGCCGGCGGCGTCGCTGGGGTCGGTGGCCAATGTGCCGGTCAGCCGCAGCCGCAGGTAGTCTTTGGGCAGCAGCACCTTGTCGACCTGGCGCCAGAGGGCTGGTTCGTGTTGTTGGAACCAGCGCAGGGTAGCTGCCTGGAAGCCGGTGGCTGCGGCGCTGCCGCTGATGGCGAGCAGCTTTGAGGCGCCGATCGTCTGGGTGATCTCCTGGACCTGTGCGCTGCTGCGGCGGTCGGGCCAGATCACGGCTGGGGCCAGCAGGCGAGCCTGTGGGTCGAGGAGGACGGTGCCGTGCATTTGGCCTGACAGCCCGATTGCCAGCACCTGGCTTTCTGGGTGATGGGCGAGCAGGGTGCGGACTGCGGTCACCGTCGCCTGCCACCAGGCTTCGGGGTTTTGTTCGGCGCGGTCGGGGGTGGGCTGTTCGATCGGGTACTCTTCTGCGGCGCTGGCCAGCGGGGTACCGTTGGGAGTGGTCAACAGCACCTTGACTGCTGAGGTGCCCAGGTCGATACCGAGGAGTGTTTCTGTCATCGTGCCACTCTGGGGCGGGTGTCGAGAGGGCTGTGCCAGATCTGCTGGTCAGCCTGCCAGCCGTCGGCTTTGAACGGCAAGGGGTGTTTGGTCCAGCCGGCTGCGAGTCTGGCCTGCAGGGCGCTCCAGCTGGGGACGCCGCCGGTGGCGTCTGGGCTTTCCACACTGGCGGCGCCGACTGCGGTGGCCAGCGACAGGGCTTGTTCGGGGGAGGCTCCTTGGCGGAGGCTGGCCAGCAATCCGGCGATGGTGCAGTCGCCGGCGCCGGTAGTTCCGGCGACGGTGCTTTGGAAGCAGGGGGTCAACAGCTCACGTCCCAGCCATTCGTCCGGCAGGGAGGCCAACAGGTGGCCGGCGTTGGCCAGCCGTTGGGGGTCTGGGGTTGTGCGCAGGTAGAGGCCGGCATCGCCCAGTTTCAAGGCCACGACTGCTGCGCCCAGGCGGAGCAGTTCTGCTGCGATCGCCTGCAGGAGGGGGGGATCGGGCGGGTGGGTGTGGCTGTAGGGGGGGCCGAGCATCAGGCGGATTTCGTCGAGGCTGGGCACGAAGAGATCGACCTGGGGGAGCACGGCTTCCAGGAGGCGTCGCCAGTTGACCCGGCCGGCTTCTGAGGCGGGGTCAGGCTGGGCCATGTCGAGCGAGGTAGTGGCGCCGGTACTTTGGACGGCTGCGAGCAAGGCGGCCAGTTCGGCCCCGTCGTTCAGGTACATCCGGCGCATCAGGGGGGGGTAGCCGAAGTGGAAGACTGGGGCTTTGCGGACCTTGTCCAGATCTACGTCGGCGGCGCTGAAGGTATCGTTGGCTCCGGGGCAGTGGAGGAAGATCCGGTCGACGCCAGGCGGGTTGATCACCAGAGTGTAGGAAGAATCGGCGTCTGGATCGACGATCATGCCGTCGGTCAGGGTCGGGGCGTAGCTGCGGATGACGTCGAGGAGGGCGCGACCGAACAGATCTGGGCCGACTTTGCCCATCAGCTGTACAGGCATCCCGAGCCGATGCAGGGCAATGCCTGTGTTGGAGACAGCTCCGCCGGTCGAGACCACGGCGGGGCCGACCAGGTTGAGTTTTCCGGGAACGAAGGTCGTTGCCAGTGACTCGGCGTTGGCGGGCCAGGCTGGGATGATATCGACGCAGATATGGCCGGCGACCAGGATCGGTGCACTGTCAGGGAATGTCATGGAGAAGGTGCCTGTGGCAGATCTGCGATGGTGTGGTGAAGCGAGCGGACGGCTGGGTAGAGGTGTGTGTAGACATTCTGGTAGCCTTGTGCGTAAAAGGCAGCGGTCGCGGGGGTCGGTTCGAGAGATAGGGTCGTGTAGCGGATTGTGGCGGCGGCCTCGGTGTAGTTAGCGTAGACACCGGCGCCGATGCCGCCGAGCATGGCAGCGCCGAGTGCGGTGGCATCGTCGATGCTGACCACCTGGAGAGGCTGGCCGTAGACATTGGCTTTGATCTGCATCAAGAGGGAGTTGCGGGTGCCGCCGCCGGTGGCAATGATCTGCTGGACTGTGGCGGAGGGCAATGCGGGCAGCAGGGAGAGGAGCGAATGGTGTGCCTCGTAGGCCAGCCCTTCCAGCAGGGCTCGGTAGAGGGTGCCCCGTTTGGTGTCGAAGGTCACTCCGACAAAGGTGGCTCGTGAGCGTGGGTCGTCGTAGCCTGGGTTGGCGGTGCGGAGGTGGGGAAGAAAATAGGCTCCCAGGCTGCCGGGGGGGGTGGCGCGCGCCTCCTCCTCCAGCTGGGCATAGCCGAGTCCGGCGGCGAACTCCTCACGAAACCATTCGATGCAGGCACTGGAGGTATACAGACCGCCCAGCACGTAGTAGCCGCCGCTGACATGGACGCCTTGGGCGTAGCCGCGGGCGCCGACTGCGGGGTCTTTGAGTGGGGTGGTTGTGGCGAGAAAGATGGCTTCGGCGGTGCCGAGCGAATCGAGCACGGCGCCGCTGTGATTGACGCCCAGGGCCAGGGCTGCGCAGACGTGGTCGTGTCCTCCAGTGGTGACAACGGCGCTGGCGGGCAGCCCTGTCTGGGCGGCGATCTCTGGGAGCACGGTGCCGAGCCGGCTTCCGCTGGGGAGCAATTCGGGCAGAATTTGCGGGTCGATTCCGGCGGCGGCCACCAGATCGGTTGCCCAGCAGAGCTGGTCGATGTCGAGCATCAGGGTGCGGGAAGCGAGCGAGAACTCGGAGGCCGCAGCGCCGCACAGGCGGTAGGTCAGGTAATCGGCTGCGTTGAGCCAGGTTGTGGTGCGGGTGTAGGCGTCGGGTGCATGCTGGCGGATCCACATCAGCTTGCAGAGGGAGTAAATGGGTTGGGGGGAGAGTCCGGTCTTTTGAAAGAGGGCCTCGGCTCCCACCTGTTGGCGCAGGGTGGCTGCCTGTTCTTGTGTGCGGGTATCGAACCAGGCAATCGCGTCGTAGGTGGGGGTGCCGGCTGCGTCGAGGGTCATCCCTGTCTCGCCGATGCTGGCCACAGCCACGGAGACGATCTGCTGGGGGGTAGTGAGCTGGGCGGTCAGCCGGCGCAGGGCAAGTTGTGTCTGTGTCCACAGGTCAACCGGGTCGTAGTGGGCCCAGCCGGGGCGGGGGTAGACCGTCGGCGTCGGGACGCTGGCTTTGGCGGCAACCTGGCCGGTGGGGGTGAAAGCGATCGTTTTGATGTGCGATGTTCCCAAGTCGATCCCCACCAGCAGGGCATCGCGATCCATGTCCGTTTCCTTACGGTCTCTTTGAGGTTGGTCTTCGAGTCTTCGATAGTTTGTAATATATGTTACCATCCACAAAATTGCAAATCTGTGGATGGTCTCAAGATCGTATCTTTCTGAGGGTTCGTGGGGGAATTGGGGCCGACAAAATTGTCGAGAGAGGTACGGGGGGCCAGTGTGGAGGGTCAGGGGGGGGGAGGGAGGTCGATCACGATTTTGACGACGTTGTCGGCGTAGTGGTCGTTGAGGGCATAGGCCTGGGGCGTCTCTGCCAGGGGGAAGTGGTGGGAGACGATCCCGGCCAGGTCGACGGCTCCGCTGCTGGCCAGCTGGATCGCCCGGGGGTAGACATGTTTCATCCGGCGGGAGAGGCGGAGGGTCAGTCCTTTGCGGCGGGCGGTTGAGTGTTTCATAGCCAGCGTATCGACGCTGGGGATTCCGACCAGGACCAGGCGGCCGCCGAGCCGTGCCATTTCGGCGGCCCATTGGATGGAGTGGTCGGCCCAGGCGGCTTCGATGGCGACGTCGACTCCGCGCCCGCCGGTGGCTTTGGCGATGGCTGTAGGGGGATCCTGGTCGCGGAAATTGATAGGAACGGCGCCGTAGCGTTCGGCCAGTGCCAGCCGCCAGCTGAACTGGTCGACGACATAGATGGGGGTTGCGCCGGCCAGCCGGGCAACCTGGAGGATGTAGAGGCCGATCGGGCCAGCGCCCAGGATGGCGACGCTGTCGGCGACGCGCACTTTGGCCAGGTCGACGGCGTGCAGGGCAATGCCGAGGGGTTCGAGCAGTGCGGCTGTGGTATCGTCCAGGGTGTCTGGGATGGGGAAGCAGGTATGGGCGGGCATGAGCATGAATTCGCTCAGGCTGCCGTCATCGGGGTAGGTGCCACAGAAGTGCAGGCGCTGGCAGAGATTGGGGTGCCCTTGTTCGCACAGTTCACAGCGTCCGCACGGCTGGGCGGGGTCGACGGCGACGCGTGTGCCTGGCAAGAGGGGGGCGAAGTTGCCGTCGTAGCAGTCGGCGCCGACGGCGACGACGACCCCTGCAAATTCGTGTCCCAGGGTCAGTGGGGTGGCCACCACGGTATCGCCGATGCGGGCATCCTGGTAGGTGTGGACATCGCTGCCACAGACGCCGACTGCTGTGATGCGCAGCAGCGCCATTCCTGGGCCGGGTGCTGCTGGCCGTGGCACCTGTTCGACGCGCAGGTCGCGTGGGCCGTGCAGCCGCACGGCCTGCATGGTTGGGGGGGGGACTGAAGGCATCTGGTTCATGGCAGCTCCGGTCTGTCTCATGCGGATGGGGGCTGGAGGTGGACTTTCAGGGTTTGGCCAGCGGCAAATTGGTGGAAGAGGCTGGCGAAATCCTGCAGGGGGGCGACATGGCTGACGAGGGGGGTGACATCGATTGCGCCGTTGGCCAGCCAGTCGATGGCGGGCAAAAAGGTATAACAGAGTGCGAAGCTGCCGACGAGGGTCCAGTCGTTGCGGAAGAGTTCGTAGGGGCTGATGGAGATGCGGGCATGGTTGGGGGCGACCCCGAACTGCAGGTAGAGGCCGCGCGGGCGCAAGAAACGCAGGGCTCCTTCGATCACGGCGGGGATGCCGGTGGCGTCGACGACGACCCCAAAGCCGCGCGGGGCGAGTTCGCGCAGGGCGGCGTCCTGGTCTGCACTGGCAGGGACTGCCAGGGTGGCGCCCAGTTGGCGGGCCAGCTCCAGCCGGGCCGGCTGTTTTTCGACGACAGCGACTGCGCCGGCGCCCATTCTACGCAGCGCCTGCAGCAGGAGCAGCCCCATGGGGCCGGCGCCCAGGATCAGGACGGGGTCAGCGGGCAGGAGACGAATTCGTTTCATGGCGTGGACCACGCAGGCCAGCGGTTCGATGAATGCGGCCTGGGTGTCGGTCAGGCGTTCAGGCAGGCGGTAGCAGGCGCGAGCCGGGGCTGCCGTGTACTGGGCGAACCCACCGGGGCGGCTGATTCCGATCCCTTGCCAGTGGAGGCAGTGGTTGGCCATCTCATTGCGGCAGAGATCGCAGTGGCCGCAGTAGAGATTGGGGTCGACGGCGACGCGATCGCCGACTTTCAGATCGGTGACTGCCCGTCCGGTTTCGACGACCACGCCGCTGAACTCGTGGCCTGGGATGAGTGGGAATTCCGACATATATTCGTTGTGGTAGATATGGACATCGGTGCCGCAGATACCACAGCGGCTGACCTGGAGGACCACTTCATCGGGGGCACAGGTGGGGTCTGGGACGCGCTCGATGTGGAGGGTTTCAGGGGCGGAGAAGAGGACAGCTTGCATAGCTTCGGCTCCTTGGGTCTGTCAGAGGCCATCTACCAGCAGCAATAGCCGCCGTCGATCACCAGGTCGTGGCCGGTCATATAGTCGGAGGCAGGGGCGGAGAGATAGACTGCGGCGCCTTGCAGGTCGGTGACCTCTGCCATGCGTCCCATGGGGGTCATGCTCATCCAGGTGGGCAGCATGGTCTGGCCGAGGGGGGTAGCGAGCAGGTCTTCGACCAGTTTGGTGCGGGTATAGCCGGGGCTGATGCTGTTGACGCGCACCCCGCGTTTGGCCCATTCGGCGGCGAGGCTGCGGGTGAGGTGGAGCACGCCGGCTTTGGCGGTGTTGTAGGCGGACTGGTTTTGGGGGGTGTTGCTGATATGGGCGGACATGGAGGCGGTGTTGACAATTTTGCCGTAGCCGGCAGCGAGCATGATGCGGGCTTCTGCCTGGGCGCAGAGAAAGACCGAGGTGAGGTCGACGTCGATCATGCGCAGCCAGTCGGTGTACGGGGTATGTTCGGCGTCGGACCAGAGGCCGATGCCGGCGTTGTTGAAAGCGACGGTCAGGGTGCCCCAGTGGGCGACGACGGCGTCGACCATGGCCTGCACCTGGTCGGGGCGGGTCACGTCGCACTGGAGGGCAATGGCGTCGATCTGTTTTTGGTGCAGTTCGTGGGCGACTTCTTCGGCCAGATCCAGCCGCAGGTCGACGACAGCGAGGGCGGCACCGGCCTCGCCCAGCCCGTGGGCAAAGGCGCGGCCGATCCCTTGGCCGCCGCCGGTGACCAGGGCGACTCGTCCGTTGAGACGGAATCGTTCGAGGATTGGTGCAGTGGAGAGAACAGGGTCGTTCATAGTAGCACTCAGGGTCTCCTTGGGAGAGGGGCAGCTTTACGCTGACACGACAATCTGGGCCTTGACCGAGGTGGGGGGCATCTGGACGGCGAAGTTGAAGGCCTCGACACTTTGCGCGAAGGGGAAGGTGTCGGTGATGAGGGGTTTGACGTTGAGCTTGCCGCTGGCCATCAGGGCGATGGCGCGTGGGTAGACGTGGGCGTAGCGGAAGACATGCTCGACGCGGGCCTCTTTGACCATCCCGGCGGCGACCTCGTAGGCGATCGGTTTCAGTGGGATGCCGACATAGACGACGGTGCCTCCTGGGCAGAGGGGGGAGAAGACAGCGGCTGCGGCTTTTTCGGAGCCGCTGCATTCGAAGACGACATTGGCGCCCCAGCCGTCGGTCAGTTGGTCGATGACCTCTTGGAGATTTTGGTGGGCCACATTGACCGGGGTGATCGGGCCGAGTGTGGCGGCCAGGTCGAGTTTTGGCTGTTGGATGTCGGTCATGACCACCCGGCTGCAGCCGCCGGCGAGGGCGGCCAGCGCAGTCACCATTCCGATCGGGCCAGCCCCCATCACCACGGCGAGGTCGCCGGGTTTGATTTTGGCTTTGGTGGCGGCGTGCATGCCGACTGCGACCGGTTCGACCATGGCGCCTTCAGCCAGGCTGACTGTATCGGGAAGTTTGAAGGTGAAGGCAGCGGGGTGGACGACGCTGGGGCGCAGCACGCCGTGGATGGGTGGTGTTGCCCAGAAACGGACGGCCGGGTCGAGGTTGTACATGCCTTGCAGGGTGGCTTTGCTGTTGGGGTCTGGGATGCCGGGTTCCATGCAGACGCGGTCTCCCACGGCGAGGTGGTGGACTGCGTCGCCGACTTCGAGGACGACGCCGGAGGCTTCGTGGCCGAGCACCATCGGTTCGCGCACGACAAACTGGCCGATGGCGCCGTGGGTGTAGTAGTGGACATCGCTGCCGCAGATGCCCACCGTGCGCAGTGCGATGCGCACATCGTGGGGGCCCATTGTTTCGGCGAGCTCGATCTCGCGCAGTGCCAACAGCTCTTTTTTTTCGAGAACAAGCGCTTCCATCTGACCCTATCCTTTCCGAACGATCAAAATTGCCAGGAGCAGGCAGAGCACGGTGGCGCCCCAGAGGGGGATCCAGCTCTCCAGGAAACGCATCCAGAGCAGGCTGATGCCGATCCAGGCAATGACACTGATAAAAATCCGGTCGAAGCGATTGGTTTCGATCGGAAGAAAGCCGCGCGGCCGGGTTTTGTGCTGGACGGGGGCGACGAGTTTGGGGTTGCCGGGTTCAGCCATTGCACTACTCCTTCACTGCGCCAAAAGTGAGCCCGGTCACGATATAGCGTTGGACGAAGACCAGGAAGATCAATGCGGGCAGAATGGCCAAGGTGGCGACTGCGGCCATCTCGCCCCAGTTGGTGCCGGTGACCGAGACAAAGGCGGCCAGTCCGGTGGTGATGGTGCGGGCGTTGACGCTGGTCAAATTGGCGGCAAAGAGATACTCGTTCCAGGCGAAGATCCAGCTCAGAATAAAGGTGATGGCCAGTCCTGGGGCGACCAGCGGGACCACCACGCGTGCCAGCACGGTCCAGCGTCCGGCGCCGTCGACAAATGCTGCTTCGTCCAGCTCGACGGGAATGCCGTCCATGATTCCTTTCATCAGCCAGACTGCAAAGGGCAGGTTGAAGACGCAGTAGAGCAGGATCAGCCCGAGCTGGGTATCGAAGAGGGTCCAGTCGCCGATCTTAAAGACCCGGGTATAGATCAAAAAAATAGGGAGGACGAAGGCGGCGGGGGGGGCCATGCGCTGGGTGATCGTCCAAAAAAAGATGTTGTCTGCACCTGGGAGGCGCCAGCGGGAGAGGGCGTAGGTCGCGAGCAGGGCCAGGGCGGTGACCAGCAGGGCGTTGCTGGTGGCGATGACCAGGGAATTGACCAGGTAGCGCTGAAAGATGGGGTCGGTCAGCGGTTTGAGGTAGTTGGGGGCATAAAAGGATTTGATGAGCAAGGTAGGGGCGTCGAACAGCTCGACGCGGCTGCGGGCCGAGACGACGATCATCCAGTAAATGGGGATGATGGTAACCACGATCATGGTTGTCCACAGCCCGTACAGGCCGACCCAGCCCAGCGCATTGCGCATGACGGAACTCTTCATAGGGGCACCTCGTTATTCTCGTTGTTTCCCGACCTGGGCGAGTGCGATGAAGAGCAGCCAGCACAGGACAATCGTGAAATAGAGCACCAGGAGGGACATGGCGGAGCCGTAGCCGTAGTCGGTTTTGGGCACGACCACCCGGTAGATATGGATGCCGATGAACTGGGTGGCTGTGCCTGGCCCGCCGCTGGTGAGCATAAAGACTTCATCGACCACCCGCAAGGCGTCCATCAGGCGGATAAAAATGACGGTCAGGAGGACGGGCATCATCATGGGGATGGTCAGGTAGCGGAAGACCTGCCAGCGGTTGGCGCCGTCGACCTGGGCTTGTTCGAGTGGTTCTTTGGGCATTGCGGTCAGCCCGGCCAACAGGGTCAGCGTCACGAAGGGGGTCCAGTGCCAGACATCCATCAGAACGACGGTAAGAAAGGCCTGGTCGGCGAAGGTACCCAGCCGGTAGTCGATCCCGAACCATTTGTCCAGAAAATAGGGGATCGGTCCGAAGCCGGGGATGGTGAGGAGGCGCCAGGTTGCGCCGACAGCGATGGGGGCCATGACGAGGGGCAGCACATAGAGGGTGCGAAAAACAGTGCGGCCGGGGAAATTTTTGACCAGGGTCTGGGCCAGCAGGAAGCCGAGGGAGAGTTCGATGGACACACTGACAAAGGCAAAGAGGCCGGTGCGCCAGAGCGAATCGAGAAAGGCGCCGTCGAAGACCAGCCGCCGGTAGTTGTTGACAGCCGCCCACTGCATCCCCAACTGGTTGGAAAAGGGGTTCCAGTCGAAGAGGCCGACATAGAGCACATAGAGAAAGGGCAAAAAGCCGACCACTGCCAGGATGGCCAGGGTAGGTGCCAGCAGTGCCCATCCCATTCGATTTGATCGCATACAGATTGTCCTGTCGAAACGAGCGGCTCTTCAGCGATGCAGAGGGACGTTTTCCTGGCAGCAGAGAGGCTGCCAGGAAAACGTCCGGGAGACTTGTGGCGCAGGGCCGCGACAAGTTGCTTACTGGCCGTACCCCAGGTTGACCAGTTCGGCATCGGCGGCGGCGGCGGCCTGATCCAGGGCATCGGCGGCGGTCAGTTCGCCGGAGAGGGCCTTCCAGATGAACGGCTGCACCACTTCACGCAGGGCTGAGTGGAAGGGGAAGGGGGGCGCGCCTCGGAAGAGGGGGCCTTCGTCCTTCATCAATGTGTAGTAGTTGTCGGTTTTGGCGTCGACTTCCTGGACCTTGGGGTCGTCGTAGGTCGATTCCATGACGATGCGGGAGCCAGCGACAGCCCAGTCAGCCTGGACCGACTCCTGGCCGATGTACTCCAGCCAGAGCAGTGTGCACTGCTGGTTTTTGGAGGAGACCGGCAGGCCGAAGGAGCCGCCGTCGTAGTAGCCGATGTAGCCCGAGCCATCTGCTGCGGCTTCCATGACCCCTTCAGAGACCGGGGGCAGTGCTACGCCGACGTTGCCGACGACCTTGGAGCGATCCGGGTCGGTGGCGATCCAGGCGGCGTTTTCGCCGTAGACCCAGCCCTGGGCTGCGCGGCCGGCTGCGAACGAGGCAGCGACCTCATCCCAGGTGCTCTGGGTGGCTTCCGGCGGGGCGTACTGGAGCAGGCCGACCCAGAAGGCCAGGGCTTCCTTGGCGGCGTCGCTGTTCATGCCGCCGCCATTTTCGACGGTTGCTTTCCAGTTCTCAGAGTTGATGCCCCAGTTGTAGACGCCGAAGGTGGGTGCGATCGACTCGAAGAATTCGTAGAAAGAAGAGGCGTGGCCGGTGTTGCCCTGGACGGTGGTGCCCCACAGTTCCAGGCCGTTGTCTGTGCCGTACTGGGTGAAGAAAGTGGCGTTGTCCTGGTACTGCTGGTGCGTGGTGGCCGGGGCCAGGTCGTAGCCGTACTCGGCGGCGAAGGCTTCCTGGATCGCCGGGTCGTTGAAGAGATCCAGGCGATAGAGGTAGATCTTGACAAATGCTTCCATCGGCACGCCGTAGATATTGCCGTCGGCGTCTTTGAAGTTGTCGATGAAAGAGGTGAACTTAGCGAAGTCGAAATCAGGCGAGGCCAGGTTCGGGTTGTCGGCCAGCAGCTGGGTCAGGTTGACCAGGTAGTTGTTGGCCAGGTACTGGTAGATGATGTCCTGTTCGATGTACACGAAATCGTAGATTCCGGTGCCGGCCTGCATGTCGTTGATGGCCTTGTTGTACATCTCATCCCAGGACGTCGTCTCCAGTTCGACCGTGATGCCGGTTTCCGCCTGGAAGGCTGGGGCCAGCGTCTCGCGGGCAAAGTTGGAGGGCGGTGTGCTCTCCGAGATACCGCGGATGGTGACGCCTTCGCAGCTGGCGCTCTGCGAGGCAGTTTTCCACCAGCTGGCTTCCCCTTCTGCGGCCGGCGCAGCTGGCTGGGCGGCGGGCACCGCCGCGGCACAGCCCGACAGCACCATCGAGAAGAGCACCAGGATGCCGAGCATCACGGTGAGTTTGTGTTTGAACATACCCAATCTCCTTGCGAATGGAATCAAAAGGAACTCAATGTTTGCAATACAGACGACGATGGTTGGGACAGATCAATTTTACATCGAGCGGTGCCGACCACCTCCTTTCTCAGCGCAGGTTCTGCACCTTTCTCGGCAGCATGGTGTGGGGTGGGAAGGGCCCACCTCAGGCCCAAGGTACTGTTCATTCCGCGCGCACAACCTCTGGGTTCTGGGCAGATTGTTGCCCGTGCAGAGTACACTTTCTTCAATTTTCGCGGACGCAGTGAACCTTTTTTCGATCGTTGCCGACGATACCTCTACTGTAATCGATTCCTGCGGAGTTGTCAAGCGGTTTGCAATAGATTGCGCTGCCTGCAAATTTTTGCAGGCAGCGCACTTCAGCAATGTTGGACGATTTTACCGGCCGAAAGGCGGTGTGGGGGAGGAGAGTTCAGCCGTGGCTACTTGACTTTTTCTTCTGCGGCCATCTTGGCGCGGGCAATCATGAAAATCATCACCCCATAGCCACATTTCGCCAGCACATCGGCGATGCTATAGCCTACCTGGACGCCGACCAGTGCAGCGGAGCCCGAGATGCCCAGCATGGGCAGCAGGTAGACGATCGGGTAAAAGCCCCAGGTGCCCAGGAGCAGCAGGCGGGTGTTGCGCAGCAAAATCTGTACATAGGCAGACTGTGTTCCTGCGGCTTTGTTGAGTTCACCCCACAAGATCCACAGAATGTACACAAAGGGCAGGGTGCTCAGGAATCCCCAGATGGCGCGCGTGGCGGTGTCGGTGGACGTCTCCCCGGGGTAGCCCAGGACGATCATCAGCACGGCGGCCAGGACCAGGCGTGCGGTCAGGCTGCCGCTTTTTTCTTTGGGCAATGTCAGCACAGCGACCAACTCTGCGACCAGCAGCGGGACTGTCAGCAGCCAGTCCATATAGCGGTAGCCGTCGTTGAAAGGTTCTCCTGAGGCCACAAATTGGCCGTTGCTCAGCGTGTAGGCGGAGGTCCAGCTTTCAAAGATACGAAAATAGTGGTAGCCAGCCACAAGGACGACGATGGCGGAGAGAATCAGAGCCATCCGGTACTTGGGGCTCACCAGATCGCGTGCCAGCACAAAAAAGAGCAAGCTGCCGATCATGGCGGCCAACGCAAACGAAAGCATGTTGTAGACGAGCCCATATTCGCCTATGGAAAGGGTAGGGAGCGCAGCACCAGACATCAGTTCCTCCTAAAAAATGGTTTTGTTGGAAAACAGAAATAGGACACGCAACAAAGGTGAATCGATGAAGATCAGGCACAGAACGTCGGACAGCATTTATTTCAATTTGCAATAGAGATCAACCGAATTGTACAGATTTTGTATACAATTTGCAAGTAAGCTCAATTGCAATCTTGAGAGCGTTTCAAAAGGGGCAAAAGCTGTGGAAGTTGCTTTGGGGGAGGAGGGAGGGGAGTGGCTCCGGCACGGGATGTGGTTGTCGCTTCGATCGCCAATTTGACGAAAATCATTGTACGTGTCATTTTGACAGCTGCGGTGCCGCAGCTGTTCATTCAAGCGACGACAGACGAATCTTCAAGATACACAAGATACCAAGATACAGAGGAAAGGAACGTGCCATGTCGAGAGCGGTTACTTTGTTTACGGGCCAGTGGGCGGATTTGCCGCTGGCGGAACTGGCCAAGAAAGTCAGCGGCTGGGGCTTTGATGGGCTCGAGCTGGCCTGTTGGGGGGACCATTTTGAGGTGGACAGGGCATTGGAGAGCGACCGGTATGTGCGGGAGAAACGCGACCTGCTGGCGCAGCATGGGTTGGGCTGCTGGGCGATCAGCACCCACCTGGTGGGCCAGTGTGTCTGCGACCCGATCGACGAGCGGCACAAGAGCATTTTGCCCGAACGGATCTGGGGAGACGGGCAGCCGGAGGGGGTGCGCCAGCGAGCGGCGGAGGAGGTCAAGAATGTGGCTCGGGCGGCCAGGCTTTTCGGGGTAGATGTGGTCAACGGCTTTACCGGGAGCAGTGTCTGGCACAAGCTTTACTTTTTTCCGCCGACCAGCGACGCCGAGATCGATGCGGGCTACCAAGATTTTGCCGACCGTTGGGGTCCGATTCTGGATGTCTTTCAGTCAGAGGGGGTGCGTTTTGGGTTGGAGGTCCATCCGACCGAGATCGCCTACGACCTTCTCACCTTTGAGCGGGCTTTGGCGGCGGTGGGGGGGCATCCGGCCTTTGGGATCAACTTTGACCCCAGCCATCTGGTGCACCAGTTTATCGACCCAACCGAGCTGATCTATGCTTTTCCGGACCGCATCTTTCACGCTCATATCAAAGATGCCAAAGTCAGTCTGACCGGGCGCAACAGCATTCTGTCGTCGCATCTGAGCTTTGGCGACCGGCGGCGGGGGTGGGACTTTGTTTCTCCCGGGCGGGGGGATGTCAAGTGGGACCCGATCGTGCGGGCTTTGAATCGGATTGGCTATCAGGGGCCGCTCTCGATCGAGTGGGAAGACAGCGGCATGGATCGGGATTTTGGGGCGCCTGAGTCGTTGGCGCTGATGCGGCGGATGGATTTTACCCCTTCTGGGGTGGCTTTTGACGCTGCCTTTGCCAAGTAGCGCTGCCAAGTAGCGCTGCCAAGTAGCACTGGGCCTTGTGCGGGGAGGGGGCAATGGGCTGCAACATTTTGTTGATTCATGTCGACCAGCACCGTGCCGATGCGCTGGGGGTAAATGGCCACCGGGCTGTTCCGACGCCCAATCTGGATCGTCTGGCGGCGGAAGGGGTCAATTTTTCTCAAGCGTTCTGTCCGATTGCGGTTTGCACCCCTGCGCGCACTTCGCTGTTGACCGGGCTCTACCCGACCCAGCATGGCTGTCTGGTGAACCCTGGCAGTGAGGGGTATCGTCCGGCGTCGGAGCAGCTGCCGCTCTTCAGCCAGCTGCTTCGACGTCAGGGCTATCGGCTGGGCTATGTCGGCAAGTGGTCGGTCGGGTTGGAAGCGTCGCCGTCGGCCTGTGGCTTTGAGGGGTATGTGGCTGCTGCCAACTATCGGCTCTGGCGGCAGCAGCAGGGGTTGCCGCCAGAGCCGGGGGGGTGGTTTGGGGAACCCGATCGGGCGGCCACCCCGGCGCAGAGTGCGCCTGGCTGGGGGGCAGATCAGGTGCTGCAGCAGCTCGACGCTGCTGTAGCGGAGGGCCGTCCATTTTTCATTCGTTGGGATCCGGAGGAGCCCCATTTGCCTTCTCGCCCTCCCGAGCCTTACGCTTCTTTGGTGGATCCGGCTCGGCTGGAGCCGTGGGCCAGTTTTCCGGATTCATTGGCCCACAAGCCCTACATTCAGCGCCAGCAGCTGCGTTCGTGGGGAATTGAGGGGTGGGGTTGGGAGCATTGGGCGCCGGTTGTGGCGCGCTATCTGGGGGTGGTGGCGTTGATCGACCACCAGGTCGGGCGGTTGCTTGACCGTCTGGACGCCTTGGGGGTGGCGGAGAACACGCTGGTGGTCTACACGAGCGACCACGGCGATCTTTGTGGTGGCCACGGCATGATCGACAAGCATTACGTGATGTACGACGATGTGATGCGGGTGCCGTTGCTTCTGCGTTGGCCGGGGCGGCTGCCGGCGGGGCGGACGGTTGACACGTTGTTGACGGCTGCGCTGGATCTAGCGGCCACCTTCTGTGTGGCAGCGGGGGTTGAGCCGCCGGCCAGTTTTGTGGGCCATGATCTGGTGGGGTTGGTCGACGGGCAGCCGCAGGCCCGTCGAGACCGTGTGTTTGCCAGCTATCATGGTGCTCAGTTTGGTGCTTACAGCCAGCGCATGGTGCGCACGCGCCACTGGAAGTACATTTGGAACCTCACGGCCGAAGATGAGCTCTATCATCTGGCTGCAGATCCTGGTGAACTGCGCAACCTGGCTGCGGACCCTGGCTCGGCGGCCAGGTTGGGGGAGCTGCGCGGCTCGCTGCTTGGTTGGCTGGAGGAGACGGGTGACCCGCTGCTCAACGAATGGACGCGGCGTCAGCTCACTTCTGCTGTGTTGTGAGGCTGTGTTGTGAGGGGATGCGAACGGGATTTGCTGGCGGGTGCAGGGCGTCCTGCACCCGCCAGCCTGGTCAGAGGGAGATCCCCATCAGCCCGCGGGCGATTTGAAAGTCGATGTTGCCCAGTTGGAGCCGTTGGGGGATGGAGCGGTGGCTGGCCAGGTCGCCCAGCTTTTCCAGGATCTGGTTGGCCCAGTGGCTGTCGTCGCCGCTGAGGAAGAGATCCAATTCTGTGCGGCGGTCGGCTGGGCAGTCGGCTGCCAGCTCGAGAACTGGCACGAGTGGGTGGCCTTGGATGGGGTGTGCGCCGACGTAGGCCAGCACGGCGTCCACGCCGGTGGCTCCCAGCCCGGTCAGAATTTCGACTGGGTGGTCGGTGGGGGTGGCCATGATGTGGAATCCTGGATGGAGTGGCTGTTCGGCGTATGCCAGGGAGGGGCTCCAGGGGGTGGGGGGGAGCAGTGTCTGTTCGATGAAGGTGGGGGTATGGGGCAGGTAGCCGGACTCGGCGGCGACGACTGTGCCGCCGGCGGCGGCGACGGCGGTGGCGACGTGGGCCAGGCTGCGGGCGGCGGCGGGGGGGAGTGGGGCAGTGGCGACCAGGCCGATGCGCAGGGTGGCGAGGCTGCCGTCGGCAGGGTGTGCGGGAGCGGCAGGGTGTGTGTGGAACCAATTTTCGATGCGGTCGAGCACCTGGGCGATGCCGCCGTCCAGCTGTACGCTGGCCCAGCCGAAGCGGTGGAGATCGCAGCCGCGTTCGCTCAGCGAGCGGCGCATGAAGTCATTGTGCATCACCTCGCAGCCATGTTCGAGCAGCAGGCAGCGTTCGACCATGGGGTGGGTTGCGTAGCCGAGCAGGGTGGGCGCTGACATGGTGATGGCGGCTCCGGTCGCATCGGAACAACCTTCGGTATGGACCAGGGAGACATACCGGGTGCGTGTCGGGCCGAGCCCGACTTTGCGACGGTTGAGCCGTTCTGCGGCCAGGCGGGCGACCTGGGCGGCGCAGAGGCTGGTGGGGATCACCATGCCAACCTGTTCGAAGACGGGGCCTCCGGCGGCGGCGAGGGCGGGGTAGTGGAAGGTCAGCGGGGAGACAGGGGGGTGGACCGGCAGGGGGGATCGGTCGGGGCGGGGGCTGCTGGGTCTCTCTGCGGCAGTGCCGGGCTGTTGGCGCCAGTTGCGCCAGATCTGAACCTGGGCGTGGCCGGCCAGTTCGCCGGTTGTGCGTTCGCCTGAAGCGACGCGCAGGGTGCGTTCGACCAGATCCAGGCCGAGCTGCTCCATAGGGACGCCGTCGAGGTAGGCGCCGGCGTTGACATCCATGTCTTTGGAGAGGAGTTCGAAGCGGGGGGTGGTGGTGACGATCTTGAGGGTAGGCACGAAGGGGAAATTGGTGACCGAGCCGTTGCCGGTTGTGAAATAGATCACGGTGCAGCCGGAGGCTACCTGTCCGGCGACGCTTTCCAGATCCAGGCCAGGGGTGTCCATAAAGTAGAAGCCGGGTTCGGGCATGCGTTCGCTGTAGTCGAGTGCGCCATCGAGCCGGGTTTCCGGGTGTTTTTTCTGGGCGGCGCCGATCGATTTAAGGATGATATTGTAGAGTCCACGAAACTTGTTGCCATCTGACGGATTGCCTTCGGCGGAGGTGTCGTGCGCGGCGGCATAGTCGATAAAGCGTTGGCGGATGGCCAGGTAGCGTTCGGCGGTGGCGAGGTCTTTGACGTGGGCCAGCATATAGGGTTCGGCGCCGATCAGCTCGGGGGTTTCGGCGATATTGGCATAACCGCCGCAGCGGACAAAATGGTGGGCGGCCCAGCCGATCAGGGGGTTGGCTGAGATCCCGGAAAAGGCATCGGAGCCGCCGCATTGCAGGGCGACTTTGAGGTGGGCAGCGGAGACCAGGGTCCGTGGGGTGGCGTTGACGGGTTCCAGCCAGCGCAGCACATGGGCGGTGGCGGTTTGCAGGGTTTCTTCAAACGACGCTTCCAGCGACATAAACGCATGCAGGGTGTCGTCGATGGGGTAGCCGTTTTCGGACAGGAAGGTGCGCAGCACGGTGTTGTTGATCGGTTCCCAGCCGGCGTCGACGGCGAGCACGGCACCGACGTTTGGGTGGACCAGGAAGCCGGCCAGGGTGCGCAGGACATGCTGGTGGTTGTTGGCGGCGGGGACGCTGCCCTCGGTGTGGGCGGCGGCGACGATGCCGTCGAGATTGGGCCACTCTTTGGCCAGCCCTTGGAGCCGTTCTTCGAGGGCTCGCACAAAGCTGCCGGTGGCCGAACTGGTGCCGAGCAGGACGATGAAATTGCGTGTGCCGACCCCGCGGGCGGGGCTCCGTTGAAAGCCCCAGAAAGAGGGGGGGGACTCGACTGCTGAGGGGGGCGGGGCGGGTTGAAAGGTGGCCGGGTGGAGGTGGTAGTCGACTGCGCTGTCGGCGAAGTTGGGCTGGTCGGGCAGATCGGCGCGCACGCTGCGCAGCCGCAGCGAGTGGAGGGTGCGTTCGTTGCAGACATAGGTGCCGGGCTCGATCGGCTGCAGGGCAGTTCCGAAGGGCAGGTTCCAAGAGAGGAGCCGTTCGCCGGCGCGGATCGGGCGCACTGCGAAGCGATGTCCTTCCAGCACGGTATGGGAGAGCGGGTGTGGGTGGCCATCGACGGTGACCAGTTCGCCGGCTTCGAGGCGGCGGGTGGCGATGGCGGTGTTGTCGCCGGGCATAGGCAGGCGGGCGACGGCGGCAAGTTCGTACGTGTCAGCAGTCTGCATACAGATTCTCCAACCGGTCAAAAAATGAATACAATCCAGGCAGCGACGTATTGTAAGGCGATCCGGGCATTGAGCTGGTTTGGGCTCTGGCCGGTGCCGGGAGGTTCCTCTGGGCAGAGGGGCCTCTGGTTGACGCCAGAGATCTGATTGTAACACGATCTGGGGGCAGGGCTTCAATCGAGGAAACCGTTCAGGGGGTTACGAGATGCAACGATAACGGGTATAATCCTTTTTAGACCACAACGGTTGCGGGAGGCAGCAATGTCAAACCACAAAAGAGGGATGGAAACAATAGAGGAGTGCTCATGAAGATCACAGTGGAAACCACCGTTCGTGCCCCCATCGAGAAAGTATGGAAGGCCTACACGACTCCGGAGGACATCGTTCAGTGGAACGCGGCGTCCGATGACTGGCATACCACCAAGTCGAGCGTAGACCTTCGAGTGGGAGGGGAGTTTTCGTCCCGTATGGAAGCAAAGGATGGCAGCTTTGGCTTCGACTTTGCGGGAACCTACACCAACGTCATTACGAAGAGTCTGTTGGAGTATTCGTTCGGCGATCGAAATGTTCGAGTCGAGTTCAAGGAAAATCCGAGCGGCGTGAACGTGAGGGTCTCATTTGACGCTGAAACGACCCATCCTCTTGAGCATCAGCGAGATGGCTGGCAGGCAATTCTCAACAACTTCCAGCGTCACGTCGCAAGCCTGAAGTAGAGTGCTGGCAGAAAACGGTTTGCTGCAGTCGAGGGCCGGTTTCCTCTACTGAAAAGAGGCTTCCTGGTATAATTGTGTGGGTATGGGTCGACCGTTCTTTTACAACGATGACAGGAAGGCTTTGATGGAACCAACACTCCGCAAGGGGACCACACCTTCTTCTGTGCTGCAGCGCATGCTGACCCTCAAGCTCAAGATGGGGACGGAGAGCGATCTGGGGGGCCTCTATCGGTATTTTGTCGAAAATTTGGGGGGAAACGACGAATTTTTGCGTCTGGGTGTGGAGACCCGCCGTCCCCAGATTGTCCAGCGGGTGACAGAAATTGCCGGGTCGATTTTTCAGGAGAGAGTGTTGTCGCTGCAGCGGAGCCGCATGGTGCGCATTGTAGAGGGCCGCTTCACCCATGGCTCGCTCATTTTTCAGGAGCAGGTAGCGACCTTTTTTTATTTTGAGGAAATTGACAGCGGCCTGGCGGTCTTTCTGGTTCCCCCGTTTGTTGCTGAAACAAAGGAGTTGGCCCGTTTTTCGCTCCGTCGGTTGCAGGAAGATGGCGGGTAGCTCCGAGCGTTGGGTGGCCTGGCTGCCCCTGACCGGGGTTTGTCGCCGGGTCTGCGGCGGGTTGGCGGCGACGATTTTGCATTGGAGAGACGGAGCAGAGTGATGGTGGGATCCAGTGAACCGTTGCTTGAGGTCGAGGAGGCGTTGCGCATCGTGTTGGCACAGGCGGTGCCGTTGGTGCCGGTCTGGGTCTCTTTGTCGGCGGCGCGCGGCCATATTTTGGCGGCAGCGGTCACGGCTGCACAGCCGTTGCCCCCTTTTCCGGCTTCGGTCAAAGACGGCTATGCGGTGGTGGCCGCCGACGGGCCCGGCGACTATCCGGTCATTGGGGCGGTCACTGCCGGTCGGGTTGCAGGTTTTACGGTAAAACCGGGCACTGTGGCCTACATCACGACTGGGGCGCCGCTGCCGGCAGGGGCCGATGCGGTGGTGATGGTCGAAGAGACCGAGGCTCTGCCGGGGGAGCAGTCTGTGCGGGTGCGGGCCAGGGTGGTGTCTGGGGCCGACGTGCGTCCGATCGGCTACGATGTGGCAGCCGGTCAGGAAGTTTTGGCAGCTGGAACCCGGCTTGGGGCGGCTGAGATCGGTCTGTTGGCGACCCTGGGCATTTCGACGGTCTTGGTGTATCCGCAGCCGAGAGTGGCGCTTTTGTCGACGGGCGACGAGCTGGTGGCTGCCGGTGCTCGGCTGGGGCCTGGGCAGATCTATGACAGCAACCGGCCGGCGCTGGCGGCTGCGGTGGAGGCGATGGGCGGGGTGGTCGTCGACCTGGGTATGGTGGGCGACACGCGGGCTGCGCTGGTGGAGGCAGTCGAGCGGGGGGTTGAGGAAGCAGATCTGCTGTTGACCTCGGGAGGGGTGTCGCTCGGGGAGCTGGATCTGCTCAAACCGCTGTTGGGAGAGCTGGGGGTCGTTCATTTTGGGCGTTTGCGCATGAAACCGGGCAAGCCCTGCACCTTTGCCACGGTGGAGCGAGCTGGGCGTCGGCGGCTGGTCTTTGCGTTGCCGGGCAACCCAGCCAGCAGCCTGGTCACATTTTACCTATTGGGGGTGCCGGCGCTCCGTCGGCTGGCGGGGTGGGTGCATCCGCAGCTGGTGCGGGTGCAGGTCTGTCTGGAGGAGGCGCTGCGGCTGGACCCGGAGCGGCCCGAGTACCATCGTGTTGTGGTGCGTTGGGAGACAAGCCGGGGGGGTCTGGTAGCAGCCAGCACAGGCAACCAGGCGAGCAGTCGGCTGCTCAGTTTGCGTTCAGCCAATGCGTTGCTTGAGCTGCCGCGCGGCGAGGGGTTGCTGGCGGCAGGGAGCAGCGTGTCGGCGCTATTGATCGGTGATTTGGTATCCTTTCCGTTGTCGGAGGGGTAGACACAGGAGGAGTGATGGCGACACTGACCCATCTGGATGCAGCGGGCCATGCTGCGATGGTCGATGTTGGCGACAAAGCGGTGACGGTGCGTGTGGCGGTGGCGGCGGGTGAAGTGCGGATGGCGCCGGCCACATTGGCTGTGCTGCGTGCTGGGACGGCGCCGAAGGGGGATGTGCTGGCCGCGGCACGCATCGCCGGCATCATGGCTGCCAAACGGACGCCGGAGCTGATCCCGCTCTGCCACACGCTGTTGCTGACCCACGTGGGGGTTGACTTTGTGCTCGATGAAGGGGAGAGCCGGGTTCAGATCAAGGCGACGGTGCGCTGCAAAGGGCAGACAGGGGTGGAGATGGAGGCGTTGACTGCGGTCAGTGTGGCGGCACTTACCCTCTACGACATGGTGAAGGCCATCGACAAAGAGATGGTGATCGGGGCCATCTGTCTGCTGGAGAAGCGGGGGGGGCAGTCAGGGGAGTGGCGGCGCGGCGAAGGGCCGTGATCGGTGCTCAAAAAATGTAGAGCGAAAACCGTGGGCGAGGCGGTGGCTGGGCGAGGCGGTGTTGAGCCTTGGAGGCAGGAGGAGTATGCAAATTCGGGTACGGCTTTTTGCCACGCTGCGTCAGCAAGCGGGCTGGGCGCAGCAGCTGTTGGACGTGCCAGCGGGAACTACGCTGGACGGGGCGTTGGCGGCGATTGACAGCGCTTACCCGTCGTTGGCGATTGGGCGGCGCACTTTTTATGCGGCGGTCAACCAGGAGTACGCGCAAGGGGAGCAGCTCTTGCGTGAGGGGGACGAAGTTGCGCTCTTCCCGCCTGTGTCTGGGGGGGGGGCTGTTGCAGAATAAGGAGGGGGCGATGAAACTCTTTGAGATCACGGCGCAGCCGTTGTCTTTGGACGAAGTGGCCCGGCGGGTTGTCCGGCCTGACTGCGGTGCGGTAGCGACCTTTGCGGGGGTGGTGCGGGGTACCACTGCGACGCAGGAGGGGGTGCGGGGGACAGATTTTTTGAACTACGAGGCGTATACCGAGATGGCGGAGGCGTTGCTGGCGCGCATTGCTGCCGAAATTCAGGGGCGGTGGCCCAAAGTGGTGGCGGTGAGCATCGTGCACCGGGTGGGCCGTCTGGAGATCGGGGAATCCAGCGTGGTGATTGCGGTGGCGGCCCCGCACCGTGGAGACGGCTGTTTCGAAGCGTGTCAGTATGCCATTGAGCGGCTCAAGGCGATCGTGCCGATCTGGAAAGAAGAGAACTGGGCAGACGGGCAGGTCTGGGTGGAGGGGCCCCGTCAGCCGGAGCTGGTCAGCCACCTGGGGGTGCCGGGCGCTTTGTAGCGCGGCAGGTCTTTTTTAAGGGGAGGCAACTCCCAAAATTTCTTCGACCGCCACATCGTAGCACTCTGCCAGCAGGGTCAGTTCGTCCAGGGTGGGGCAGTGGCTGCCAAATTCGACGTCGTAGAGGAGCTGTTGGGTGAGGCCGGTGCGCTGGCGCACAGTTTCGTAGCTGAGCCCATGCAGGGCGCGCAGGCGGCGCAGGGTCTGGCTGATCTGTTGGCGGGCTGCCTGGCGGATTTCGAGACGCACAGCTTCCCAGTTGTGCAGCTCTGTCGGTGGGGCGGGGGGGCTGGGCTGGCGCAGGCGGTCGAGCCAGGAGTGTTGGTTCATGGCTGTGTGTTTTGCACGTGGAGGGTCAGTGACAGCGGCGGTGAGGCGACAGTGCCGCCGGAGCCGCTGCTGGCGGCAAAGAGTGTGTAGAGAAGGCTCTGGGGGGGGCTGTCGGCAGGGAGATTGACCCGCAGCAGCACCGAGGCCGTGTTGCCGGGGCCGACATCGGCGAAGAAGAGTTCTTGGTCGGCGCAGACCCCATCGGGTCGGCAGAGCTGGGCGGGCAGCGAGCCCGGCTGGACAAGGGTGGCGACCAGTGTATCGGGGGCATCGCCGCTGTTGGTCATCCACAGGCCGAGTTCGCAGCGCTGTCCAGGGGTGCAGGTCACTTCTGTTCCTGCGCTGGGGGCCAGCAGGACGGCGTAGCGCACGGCGGGAGGGGGGAGTGTCGGGGGGAGTGTCGGGGGGAGTGTCGGGGGGAGGGGTGTCCAGGTGGGGGTGTAGACCGGTTCGGGGGTAAAACTGGGTGTCGGCGTGATTGTCGGGGTAGGTGCCAGGTAGGCAACGGTCGTGGTATAGACCTGGGCGCTGCCGTCGGCGTGGATGACCAGCAGGGTGAACAGCTGGTCGACATCGTCGATGCACTCCTCGCGTTCTCCCCGTCCGTTCATCGGCAGATTTTCGTAGTAGACCTCGCGCACGTTCAGGACGTTCCAGCGCACGAAGGTGCACTGGCCTTTTTGCAGGGCTGGGGAATCGGGTGCAAAGACGACCACTGGGGTCCCCAGGGGGGGGATCGTCGGTGTGGGGGGAGGGGCAGGGGGCAGGTTGGCCAGGGGGGTGGAGGTAGGCAGGTCAAAGATTGGTGTCGGGCGTCGGGTGGGGATTGGCGCGGCGACATCGATCAGGGGGGCTGCTGGCTGCAGTGTTGGAACGCTGGGGAGGGGTGGCACCACGACCAGCGGGGTTGGCGTCACGGCGGCTGGGAACTGCTGGGTGGAACCGAGCGGCAGGGGCGTTGCGGAGGGGCCTGCGGCAGGGCTGGTCAGGAAGGGCGCTGTCGGGGCATTGGCGAGCGGGTCCAAGATGGGGGCTGGGGTGGCGGTCTGTACGATGAAGACAGCCGGGTTGACGGCGCTCGGGTTGACGGCGCTGACGGTGTCGACGCTGCCGCTGTTGGGGGGGCGAACGATCAAATTGCGGCTGATCCACTGCCAGCCGGTGTAACTGGCCACGAGGCCGGCGCACAGAAAGACGCTGGCGAAGACCAGCACGGCGCCGAGCCAGGCGCCGCTGCGGCGGCTGTTCGGGGACATGCTGGCCTCGGAGAGCAGATCGACGGGCAACCCGTTGTCTGGCTGCCAGCTTTGTTCGGCTGTGGCCAGGTGTGGAACGAAGGGGGTGGCTGCAAAGGGATGGTCTGCTGCCTGCTGAAAGCGTGGGCAGAGGGGATGCTGGGCGGTCAAGCAGTAGGTGGCCTGGTCGCCCAGGGTGACCAGCGTGTGGGTGTGGAAAGCCAGGCATTCGTTTTCGAAGCTGGGGTAGGCGATCGGCGGCTGGAGGTGGTGGCTGCTCTGTCCGAGGTGGGGACAGCGTGGTGGGGGTGGGGGACTGGATGCCATTTAGCGGCTCCTGTCGAGCAGCGTTTGGGCCAAAGTGAGCCCTTCTTCGCGGGTGGTGATTTCTCCGGCTGCCTGGGCCTCGCGCAGCTGTTCGAGCAACGTACCGACCTGTCGGCCGGGGGGCAGCTGAAAATGGTGCATCAGCAGATGGCCGTCGACCAGGGGGGAGCGCACTTGTGCCAGCCCATCTGCGGCCAGCCCGTAGGCGACGAGATCGGCGATGTGGCGCACGTAAGCGGTCCAGGCGGGAGGGGGAGAGGCAGCGTAGATGGCCTGGTAGTCGGCCAGGGCAAGCAACAGTGTGCTGATGGCGGCTGGCAGTCCGGTCAGCTGGGTCAGGCTGCCGCCGCCGCAGCTGTGAAAAAAGCGGTAGCAGGCGCGGCGGCTGACGGGCTCGTTGGGGAAAGCGTTGTGGAGCAGGTGGGGGCGCATGTGGCTGTGCACCACCGTCTGCACCAAGGCGATTTCTGGCCGGCTGAACTTGAGGAGATCCAGGCGGTGGGTGGCCAGTTGTGCGCCGGCCTCTTCATGGCCGAAAAAGCGGTAGCGTCTGCTGCCGTCTGCCAGGAGTTCTTGGGTGCGGGTGGGGGGTTTCCCCACGTCGTGCCAGAGGGCGCACCAGACCAGCCAGTCGATCGGTCGGCGTTCGGCGGCGATCGGTTCGAGCAGGTGGCGGCGCAGGCTGGGCAGGTAGGGGGTCAGTGCAGCGGAGATGGCAGCGCCGGCGGTGTCGAGGGCGTTGTGGCCGGAGACCCAGTCGCGCAGCTGCACGGCTCTGCGCAGGGTGCGCAGCGTATGTTCGTAGACATCGACATCGTGGGGGGGGCTCTGTTCGACGCCGGCCAGCTCGGCCACTTCGGGCAGCACCCGCTGCAGGAGCTGGTAGTGGCGCAGCAGTTGGAGGGAGCGGTCGGGATCGGTCACGGCAAAGATCTTCCAGAGTTCATCGCGCACCCGTTCCGGGCTGATCAGCCGGATGCTGTCGGGGATGCTGCGGATCTGGAGGTCGGTTGGCTCGTCGATTGTGAATCCGAACTGTGTGGCCAGGCGCACTGCCCGCAGCATGCGCACCGGGTCGGCGGCGAGGCTCCAGGCGCTGGCGGTGCGCAGCCGGCGTGCGGCGAGGTCCTGCTGTCCGCCTGTTGGGTCGACCAGGTCGGAGGCAGACCCGTGCTGCCAGCGCAGGGCCATGGCATTGACCGTAAAATCTCGTTCGCGCAGGTCGTTGTTGAGCTGGCCGCCACGCATGGCGGCGATATCGCAGACCAGGGGTTTGCCAGCGGCGGCGAAAATCAGCCGGGCCACATCGCGGTCGGGGTCCAGGGGATAGCAGGCCCAGCCGAGCCGGTCGGCTGTGCGCCGGGCCGCTGTCACTGCCTGGTCTGGCACGACCACATCCAGGTCGTTGGGGTCGTCGTGGCGTCCCAGCAGCAGATCTCTCACCAGCCCGCCGACGATGTAGACAGCGTCGTACTGGCTGGCCAGCGCGTTCAACAGTGCGGTGAAGGCTGGGGCAGACGGTGTCCAGCGGATTGGGCTCATTTGCATAGCCAACCATTATACCACAACTTTGGGCCAGTTCAAGGTTGCCAGACGCAGAAAACGTGCGCGGCCGTCATTTTCCACGGTTGACGATCCAGACGCCGACCAGCACCAGGAGACCGCCGGCCAGCCCTTGGGGGGTGGGGAAGTCGCCGAAGAGCAGCAGGGAGGCGGCGATCGAGACGACCGGGCTCAGCATCAGCACGATCGTATGAATGCTCATTGGGAAGATGCGCAGGGTGTGGTAGTAGAGGGTGCGGCTGATCGTGACGTCGATGGTGCCGGCCAGCCCCAGCAGCAGCCAGGTGGGTGGGTCGGGCCAGCGCCAGTGGCCGCTGTTGGCGGCGAAGAGGGCCAGGAAGATGGAGGTAGAGAGCAGACGAAAGACGAAAAAATTGAGGAGGTCCATGCTGTCGCCCCACTGTTTGACGACTGCGGTGTGCATGGAATAGAGCAAGGTGGAGGCCAGGATCAACAGTGCGCCCCACTGGAGCACAGTACCTGGGTGGTAGCTGAGGGCTGCGGCGCCGGCCAGGGCCAGTGCGCCGCCGAGGAGCTGGGTCTGGCTGAGCTGTTCGTGCAGCCAAAAGATGCTGAAGAGCAGGCTGAAGAGGATTCCGGTCTTGCCCAGCATGGAGGCGGTGCCGGGGTCGAGGTAGCTGATTGACAGGTAGCTGAGCACGGTGGAGGCTGCGACCAGGGCACCGACGGTGGCAAAAAACCAGAAGTGGGTGCGGGCCAGCTGCCAGCGCAGCTGGCGGCGCAGACCGGCAAAGGCGGCTACTTCTGCGGTGGCAACGGCCAACACAAAAAAGGCGGAGACCGTTGGGTGGAGATGGGGGAGGAGCAGCCGGGCAAAGATATAGTGAAAGCTGTCGACGACCAACAGGGCAGCGAAGAGGGTGTAGCGGCTGCTGTTCCAGGCTGCTGTTTGAGCGGTCTGCTGCATGTGTCTTGTCCTGGCAGGTGGGCTGCGTGTGGGCAGCCGGGGTGATTGGAATGGGTCAGCGGAGGCGTCTGCGCAGGGTTTCGGACAGCTCTGTCGGCTCCAGGGGCGGGGCTGCGGCGGCTTTTGCTGGGCTGCTGTCGGCGGCGGCTGGCGGTGCGGCCAGGTAGGTACGCAGGGCGGGATGGGTGGTGAGGTGGAAGAGCAGTTCGTCCTGCACCCCTGCCAGTCGGCTGTCGAGTTCAGCGGTGTCGACCTGGAGCAGTCCAGCCAGCCGTTCTGTCAGCAGCTCGTGTGGCAGATCTGGAAAAGCGTCTTGAAAGGGCGCGAGCGGATCTGGGCGCCGCGGCAGTGCAGCGGGGCGGGACAGAGCGAGGTCGGCGGGGGTGGGCAGGGGGGTGGCCAGAATGCGCCGGGCGTTGTAGATGCCGGCGCCGTAGCCGCTGGGGGCGTAGGTCGAGAAGGGGTCGCTGGTCTGGCGGACCAGAAAGCGGAAGACGTCGTTGAGTGTGCACTCATTGTGGTAGCGGTCGAGCAGAAAAGCACGGCCGTGAAAGGCCAGCCAGAGGGCGGCGATGCCGGCCAGGGTGGCTGTGGCGAAGGACGTGCCGTTGCTTTGGCTGGCGGCGGGCAGACCGTTCTGGGTGAACCCTGCCACCCAGACTCGTGCTGCAGGGCCGCTGACATCGACCTGGGGGCCGGTTGAGGCTCCGGGCCAGGGGCGGCGCTGGGCGTTGCAGCCAGCCACGGCGATCACCTCTGGATAGGCGGCGGGCCAGACGACCAGTGGGACATAGTTGCCTGAGGCAGCGACCACGATCACATTTTTTTGCACGGCCTCGCGCACGGCTTCGTGCAGCGACGAATTGCCGAACCAGCCCAGGCTGATCGAGATCACGTGGCAGTCTGCACGGTGGACTGCGTAGCGGATGGCATCGCGCAGATGGCGGGCGCCGCTTTCGAAGAGTATGGGGGCTGGCAGACCGAGGCGCGGGCGGGTGACGCGCAAAGGGACCAGTTCGGCTTCGGGGGCGGCTCCGACGACAAAGCCGGTGAGATCCGAGCTCATGATCACCGAAGCTGTATTGAGCCCATGGCCGCCCTCTGGGTGTTCGGCCCGTCTGCCCGAGTCGACGAAATCGCGTTCGAGGCGGGTGTTGAGGCGGCAGGGTTGGCCAGGGGGTTCGTCGAAGAGATCTGGATGGTGGCGGTAGCCGCTGTCGGGGTGGCCGATGCGGATGCCGCGCCCGCGGCGCTGGCCGGGCGGGAATCCGGGAGGGGGGGAGGGGGGCTGCAGTTGCCAGGCGCAGCGGATGTCGACAAGCTGTCCGTTCCAGTCGAGGTCCTGTTCGTCGACCTGTGCAGGGGGGCGGTCGTCGGCGCACGAGTCAAAGGTGGGCAGTGCAGCGGGCAGCGGCAGCTGTGTGGTGGGCGGTGCCTCGGCTGCGGGTTCGGCGTCTTGCAGCACTTGGAAGGAGGGTTCAGCGTGCTGCACATCGGGCAGCGCAGCCAGCGCGTAGCTCAGGGACCAGCCCTCTGCGGCAGAGAATTTGGTTCCGGCGGGGGGGACAAGGTCGTACTCGAGTGCCTGGCTGGCGGGCACCCGGAGCACCTGCCAGCCAGCAACGGGGGTGCGGAGGCTCTGTCGCAGGGCCTGGGCCAGCCGGCGCCGGGCTCGCTGGCTTGGCAGAGCGGCTTTGTCGGCGATGCGGAGTACGATGGCTTCCAGAGTGGGCTGGGTGAGTGTCGATGCGGCGGGGTTCATTGCAGTTCCTCGTAGAGTCAGGGTCGGGCAGGCTGGGCTTTGGGGTCAGGCAAGCAGCGTTGCCAGGTCGAACAGATTGAATGAATCGACATAATGAAAGAGGACGCGTTCGACTGCGGCGACGACTGCGGCGTGGGGGTTGGGGAAGACCAGGGACAGGTGTTGGTAGAGTTGGCGGCGGGCTGCGACCACGGAGGGGGCAGTCCAGACATAGCGGGCGCCGGTCTGGGCGAGCCAGCGTCGGCGGGCGGGGGAGAGGGCGGCGAATTCCTGGCCGAGTTCGTCGGGTTGCAGCCATTTTTGCCACCGATTGGAGGCGACGACGGCAGTTTCGATGGCTGTCATGAGGTGGGAAGGGGGCAGAAGGCGGTGGGTGCACAGTCGTTCTTCGCGGTGGGTCAATTCTTCGAGGGCGTCGAATTCAGCTGCGGTGAATTCCGGGCCGACATTGGCGCCGCCCATGCCGGTGGCAGGGTAGGCGCGTGGGTTTTCGACCCAGTCGGTGTAATGGCCTTTGAGCAGGGTGCCGTTGGGGCGCACCAGGTCAGTCAGTTGGCGGGCGGCGGTGGGGTCGAAAAAAGAGGTATGCAGGTCGGTGCCTACCTGGGCAACCACAAAAGTGGGCCAGCTGTCGGCCAGCGAGCGGTTTTCCAGGCGGGTGCGCAGCTGGTCGAGAAAGGCAATGAAGTGGGAGACATCGACCAGCCCGCCATGTACCTCTTCGGTGCCGACCTCATAGGCGACGGGGGGCAGCTGGAGGCGGCGGCGTTCGTTTTCGGCGTGGGCTATCAACTCGACCGTACGTTCGACCACTGTGGGGAGGGGGGGGATCTGGCCGGGGGGCAGGGTGCGGTCGACGGTGGGGTCGATATGGAGCAGGCTGTAGCCGGCTTCCAGGCAGGCGGTCAGGCTGAGTTTGACTTCGTGCATCGCTTGGTGGAGTGGGAGTTGTTCGGTGCTGTGGCGATCCTTGAGCCAGGGGCCGCCGTGGTCGAGGCAGGGGTAGAGCGGGCTGGTGCAGCCGTAGCGGGTGGCGTACTTTTGGAGGGTGGCGACAAAGGTGGCGGGTGTCCAGCCGGTGTAGCCTCCATCCCGGTCGACCTGGTTGAGTGTAGCGGCGAAGAGCATGGGGGTGTGGGCGCGGGCGGCGACGGCGACGGCGGCCTCAAGCACGGCGGCGGAGTTGGGGCAGACGGCCAGCAGGGTAGCTTCTACATGTTCCTGTTGGCGCAGCTGGATCAGGCGTTGAATTGTGCGGGTGAGCTCTGCGGTCATGAGGGGTATCTCGGATGTTGTGTGAGCAGGGTTTGGGCATCGGCCAGGGTGGGCTGTGCGTGGGTGCCGCCGGCGGCGCGGGTGGAGGCGGATCCGCAGGCGACTGCGAACTGGAGCATCTGGGGCAGTGGCCAGCCAGCCAGGTGTGCGTAGACGAAACCGGCGTCGAAGGAATCGCCGGCGCCGGTGGTATCGACGACTTGAACGGGTGGTGGGGCGGCATGGGTTGTCTGGCCGTTGCGGGTTGCGCTGGCCCCTGCGCTGCCGCGTTTGAGTGCCACGGTGGGCACACGTTTGGAGAGGTTGGCGAGCCCGCTCTGCCAGGAGCTGTGGCGGGTGATGGCGGTCAGCTCGGTTTCGTTGGGCAGAAAGAGATCCACCTGGGCCAGGGTGGCATCGATGCCGCCGTCCCAGAGGCCGGTGGGGTCGTAGTTGGTATCGAGCGAGACGGTCAGCCCCTGGCTGCGGCTCCAGGAGAAGAAATCGGGCAGGTCAGGGCGGAGGGCATCGAGCAGATAGAAGCAGCCGAGATGGAGGTGGCGGGCCTGGGTGACCAGGGTGGAATCGATGTCGTGTCGGCAGAAGGTGCTTAGGGTTCCGGGATAGGTGAGCATGGCCCGGTCGACACCCTGGGAGAGGATGGTGGTGAGTCCGGTTTTGTGCTGGTGGGTCCGGCGCACGCCCTGTGTATTGACGCCGCGGGCGGCGAGGGTATCGAGCAGAAAATCGCCGAAGGGGTCGGTGCCGACCAGGCTGACCATGGCCACGCGCAGCCCTAGCCTGGCGGCGCCGCAGGCAAAGATAGCGGTGGAGCCGCCCAGGGTGAGGGTGGCGTCGTCGATCAACTTTTCGACCTGGCCGAAGACGGGGGTGACATCCCCGGAGAGCACCAGGTCAGCGTTCAGGTCGCCGACGGCGACGACATCGAAGCGAGCAGACACAGCAGGTGGCCTCAGGGGAGGAGGACGACAGGGTCGAGGTTTTCGGGTTGGTCGGGGTTGAGCCCTTTGGCGAGTGAGCGGTTCAAGGCGACGATCTGGCCGAAGGGGAGGTAGAGCACGCTGCGGGTGACTTCGTCCAGGTCGAGTTTGAAGTCGATCTCGCAGCGCTTGTCGCCCAGCGTGAGGGTGCGGGCGCCGAGCGTCTTCATCTCGGTGGCGACTGCATGGTCGTCTTCTCTGCGTTCGTCGGCGATGAGGGCGACGACCAGTGTACTGGGGGTGATCATCGACTTGGGGCCGTGGCGGAACTCCATCGCGTAAAAGGGTTCGCTGTGGCTGAGGGTCATCTCCTTCATTTTGAGGCTTAGCTCGCAGGCCAGCCCATAGCGCAGGCCGGAACCCAGAAAATAGAAGCGGTCGATCGAGAGATCTCGGCCCAGACGTTCCAGGTAGCCGGTGTGGATGTCGAGGAGCTGCTGGAGGAGGGCGGGCAGCTGGAGCAGATTGGGCCAGAGGGGGTTGATGGGATGGAAGCTGCCAGCCAGGGCCAGGGCAGCCAGATAAAGGCCGGAAAAGGCGCGAGTCTGGGCGACACTTTTTTCTTGAATCGAAGGGAAGGCGAGGTTGATTTCGCCCAGCTGGCTCAGCGAGGACTCTGGATGACAGCAGAGTGTGACGATCGGGCCGCTGTTGAGCTGGCGGAAGCGGGCGCAGGCGCGCAAGGTTTCGGTCGTTTCGCCCGAGCGGCTGACGGCGACCAGCAGTGTGCGGCGGGCAGGAGGCAGCGCATCGGGGTTGCGCCAGATTTCGGAGGCGGGCAGTCCGACGCTGCGCAGGCCGGCCACCCGCTGTGTGGCGGCGGCGGCGGCGACGGAGAGATAGTAGGTGGAACCGCAGCCTGTGAAGACGACCTGGTCGAAATTGCCGTCGGCCAGAAAGGTGTGAAGGTCTGCTGTCTGGCTGTTCAGCTGATGGAGCACGCCTTGCCAGGCCTCTGGCTGCGTATAGATCTCTGTGCGTGTATAACTGCCTGGATCGACTGCGGTAGACATCCTGAGTTTTCTTTCTTTTGGAGCGCGGGACGGGCGATCCACCCTATAGCGGCTCAGGTGGGGCGGGATGTTGTCTATGCGCCGGCGAGACAACATTGTTCTTCAGTCATACACCCGACTTTCACTGCTGTCAAATTTTATTTTGTCTCTTTGCAGAAAATTCGGCTGTTGTGGACCTTATTTGGGGAATTCATGATCCTTCACGATGTTTCATGATCAACTCACGTTCTATACCGTATGATACTATAAAGAATTGTCAAAAATATTTTGTGGAGTATTTGTGGGGTATTTGACAGAAAAATTCTGGGGCGGATGAAGAGGCGGTTGTTCAGAAACGGAGAAATCTAAGAATGTTTCCAGTTCCGCTGCTTGTTGCAGCTGGGGGTGTGCTTTATGGTGGCCTGCGCGCCTATCAGCAGTGGGTTTCTCGCGAGAAGAGGGATTTGGCCTCCAAGGGGTCAGCTTCTTCTGCGTTGGCGACGTCCATTCCGTCTCAAGCAGTGAATCGGACGCTGATGTCGCGTGCCGTTTCGGGCGACCTGGTGGGTCAGTTTCAGAGGAGCGCGCAGCAGATTGTGCAGCGGGCGGTAGACCAGCTGGCTGGCAGCGAGCGACAAAGCTACCAGCAGGATCTGGCCTCTCCCGAAGAGACAGCGGTCATCCATGCGGAAGAGCAGCAGGCCAACCTGTATACGGGGGTGGCTTTTGCCTGTCTAGTCGTGGCATCTGTGGGCAAGTTGTTTTACCCGCCTCTGATGGTGTTGAGTCTGCCGGGGCTGCTCTACACAGCCTATCCTTTTGTCAAATCAGGGATCGACGATCTGCGTATCAAACGCAAGGTGACCGCCAGCACCCTCGACCTGGTGTCGATTCCGACTGTGATTTTGATGGGAAACTTTTTTGCGGCTTCGCTGGCTGTTGCGCTGCTTTCCCTCAGCCAGGCGGTGCTCAAGCGGACAGAAGAGCGTTCCATGCGGAGCATGGTCAACGTATTTGGTCGGCAGCCGGCGAAGGTGTGGGCGCTGGTAGGCGACACGGAGGTGGAGATCCTGTTTACGGACGTTCGTGCGGGGGATGTGCTGGTGGTGGCTGCGGGGCAGATGGTTCCGGCGGACGGGGTGATTGTGAGGGGGGACGCCTCGGTCGACCAGCGGATGTTGACGGGGGAATCGCAGCCGTCGGAGAAGATGTTGGGGGACGAGGTTTTTGCCGGGTCGATTTTGTTGGCGGGTCGGGTGTGGGTGGAGGTGAAGCGTGCGGGGGAGGCCACGGTGGCTGCCCAGATCGGGGAAATTTTGACGGAGACGGCCGCCTTCAAGCAGACCTTTGAATCGCGCAGTCAGCAGCTGTCGGACCGTTGGAGTCTGCCGACGCTGGCTGTAGCGGGTGTGGCATTGCCTTTGTATGGGGTTGGGGGGAGCATTGCGGTTTTGCTCAGTTCGCTCGGGTACAACCTGCGGATTGTGGGTCCGCTCAGCATGTTGAACTTTTTGCGGCTGGCGGCCCAGCAGGGGGTGTTGGTCAAAGAGGCCCGTGCGCTGGAGCTACTGCCCCAGATCGACACCGTGGTCTTTGACAAAACTGGGACCTTGACGCTGGAACAGCCCCGGGTGGTGCAGATTCATCTGTGTGGAGAGTGGGGTGCCGACGAACTGCTGCGCTGTGCAGCGGCTGCAGAAAGTCGCCAGTCGCACCCGATCGCGCGGGCAATTGTGGAGGCGGCCCAGGAACGGGGGCTGGCGTTGCCGTCGATTGCCGAGGCGCGCTACGAAGTCGGCTACGGGATCAAGGTGGGGCTGGAGGAGCGGGTGGTGCGGGTGGGGAGCGAGCGTTTCTTGCAGAAGGAGCAGATCGAGGTGCCGGCTGTGGTGAGTGAGCTACGTTCGTCGGCGCATGCGCTGGGCCATTCGTGGGTGCTGGTGGCCGTCGACGACCAGGTGGCGGGGGCGATCGAGCTGGCTCCCACCCTGCGTCCGGGGGCGCGTCAGATCATTGAGTCGCTGCATGGCCGTGGACTGTCGCTTTACATTCTTTCGGGAGACCAGGAGCAGCCGACGCGGCACCTGGCCCAGCTGTTGGGGATCGAACAGTACTTTGCCAACACGTTGCCCGAACACAAGGCAGACAAAGTTCGGCAGCTGCAGGCGGCGGGGCGGCGGGTCTGTTTCATTGGGGATGGCATCAACGACGCGATTGCGCTTCAGCAGGCGGACCTTTCGATTTCGCTGCGTGGGGCTTCGACGATCGCCACCGACACGGCGCAGATCGTGCTGATGGACGGCGCATTGGATCAGCTGGTCGACCTTTTTGCGCTGGCGGAGCGCTACAAGCGCAACATGCGTTCCAACTATGTGGCGTCGATGGCGCCTGGGCTGGCGGTGATCGGTGGGGTCTTTTTGCTGCATTTTGGGGTTGTCACGTCGATTATGCTGTACAACGTAGGGTTGATCGGCGGTGTAGTGAACTCGATGTGGCCGTTGCTGCGGCGAAAGTTTTCCAAAGAAAATCGGACCCATTCTGGTTGAAACGGAAGCACTAGATGAACCTTGTTGAGATTGTAGAAGGCAGTGCACGGGCGTACCCTGATCGTCTGGCCCTTCGATTTGAAGATCAGCGGTTGACCTATGCAGAGCTTGACCAGACCTGCAGCCGAGCTGCGAACGGGCTGGAACGAGTGGGGCTGCAGCGTGGGGATCGGGCGGCAATTTGGTTGCCCAACAGCGTGGCTTTTGTCGTCGCCTATCTGGGGGTACAAAAGGTGGGTGCGGTGGCTGTCACTGTCAACACGGCCTTCAAAGCGGAGGAGCTCCAGCATATTCTGGCGGACAGCGGGGCTCGGCTGCTCATCACGACGGCTGCTTTGTATGCAGGGCTAGGGGGGGCGGCATTGGCGCAGGTCGAGCAGGTGCTGCTGGTAGACGGCGAGCAGGAGGGGCTTCTTGCCTTTGCTGCGTTGCTGGAGCACTCCTCGTCTGTTTATGGCTGTGCGGAGATGGCGCCAGACGATCCGGCGATTTTTTTGTACACGTCGGGGACAACGGGGTTTCCCAAAGGGGCGATTTTGTCGCATGGGGCAGCGGTCACGGCGGTCCAGATGGTGGTGGATGGCCTGGGTCTGTGTGTGGAGGACCGGGTGTTGCTGCCGCTGTCGTTGTTTCACAGTTTTGGGCAGGCGGCGGCTTTTCTGCCCACGCTGGCTGTGGGTGCGACGCTTTTGCTGCTGTCACACTTCGAGCCCCAGCCGGTGCTGGCTGCCATTGAGGAGCAGGCGGCGACCGTTTTTTTCGGGGTTCCGACGGTCTATCTTGTATTGTTGGCCCAGGCGGAGCCGGCCCGACTGCGGTCGGTGCGGCGCTGGCTGTCGGCTGGGGCTGCGCTGCCGTTGGCGGTGGCGAGCGAGTGGCAGGCGCGTGGCGGCCTTCCGATCCAGGAAGGGTATGGGTTGACCGAAATTTTTTTGGCGACCTTCAATCCGGAACCGTTGGTCAAGCCTGGTTCGGTGGGGCGGCCTCTGGCAGGGGTTCGTCTGCAGATTGTCGACGCTGCGGGAGAGGCTGTGTCGGCTGGCCAGCTGGGGGAGGTGGTGGTACAAACTCCCAGCTGTATGCTTGGTTACTGGCAGCGCCCCCACGAGAGTGCGTCCGTGTTGCGCGGTGGTGGTTTTCACACCGGCGATATAGGGCGGCTGGATGCAGACGGTTATCTGTACATTGTCGACCGCATCAAAGACATGGTCAACGTCGGTGGGGTCAAGGTCTACCCATCCGAGGTCGAACAGCGGCTCTGTGAGCATCCGGCAGTGGCAGAAGCGGCGGTTTTTGGTGTTCCTGAGCCGGTGTTGGGCGAGCAGGTGCAGGCCAGCGTGGTTTTGAAGCCTCGGTCTGTCGTGGACGCACGGGAATTGGTCCTGTTTTGCGGCCAGGGACTTGCCGAATTCAAAGTGCCCAGCCAGATCCATATCGTCGATCAGCTGCCCAAAAATCGGACGGGCAAATTGCTCAAGCGGCTTCTGCGCGACCAGTACATGCAGGAGGGGCAGTCTGCCGAGGGTGGGCTGCGAAACGCGCTGCCGGCCGCGGTTGTACAGAAAGCTGACGGGGAGAAGGGTGATGGGGCTGTCTTGGCTCGTTGGATGGCGACCTGGCTGGCCGACCGGCTGCAGGTTGCTGTGGAAGAGATCGGGATGGAGCAGCCTTTTGCCGAGATGGGGTTGACCTCGGTGATGGCTGTCAACCTGGCCCACGCTTTGGGTGCGTGGTTGGGGTGTTCGCTGCAGGCGATTTTGCTTTGGAATTTTCCGACCATTGCTGCGGTGGTGCGCCATTTGCGGACAGAAGGGCAGTCGGTGGGTGCCGTATCTGGCCAGGCTGGCAGCGCACACCGGCTGCCGGCGTCTCCTTCTGGGTCGGCGGATTCTGTTGCGCTGATCGGGATCGGCTGTCGCCTGCCGGGGGGGGCGGATACTCCTGAAAAATTTTGGCAGCTGCTGCGTGCTGGGGTTGACACGGTGGCGGAGATTCCGGCTGCGCGGTGGGAGGTGGGCGCCTATTACGATCCCAGGCCGCAAGTGGCGGGCAAGATGTATGTGCGTGCCGGCAGTTTTTTAGAGGAAGTCGATCGCTTCGATGCTCAGTTTTTTGGTATTGCACCGTTGGAGGCGGCCAGCATGGACCCGCAGCAGCGGCTCTTGTTGGAAGTCAGCTGGGAAGCGTTGGAGCACGCCAATGTACTGGCAGATTCGTTGCGGGAGAGCCGCACCGGGGTCTATGTAGGGGCTTTTTGGGACGACTATTCAGCCGGGCACCTGTACAACGCGGCCCCCGACCAGATCGACAGCTACCGTCTGCTGGGCCATCTGCGTGGGATGACAGCGGGGCGGCTGGCCTATGTGTTGGGGCTGCAGGGGCCTGTCATGCAGGTGGATACGGCCTGTTCTTCGTCGTTGTTGGCGGTGCATCTGGCTTGCCAGTCGCTGCGTGTCGGGGAGTGCGACCTGGCGCTGGCGGGTGGGGTCAACCTGCTGTTGGGGCCGGAACAGCTGGTCGGGCTTTGTCAGATGGGGGCTGTTGCGGCGGATGGGCGATGCAAGACCTTTGCGGCAGGGGCCGATGGGTTTGGGGTCGGTGAAGGGGCTGGCATGGTGGTTTTGAAACGTCTGGCAGATGCAGAGCGAGACGGAGACCGGATTTTGGCGGTGATTCGGGGTTCTGCGGTCAACCATGACGGGGCGAGCAACGGGCTGACGGCACCAAACGGGCGTGCTCAGGAGGCGATGTTGCGCCAGGCGCTGGAGAATGCCCATCTGCAGCCGGCGCAGATCCAGTATGTCGAAACACATGGCACGGGCACTGTGTTGGGGGATCCGATCGAGGTGCAGGCGCTTCTCCAGGTGTTGGGTGCAGGGCGGACCCAGCCTCTCTGGCTGGGGTCGGTCAAAAGCAACATTGGCCATCTGGCGGCGGCTGCGGGGATTGCTGCGTTGATCAAGGTGGTGCTTTCGTTGCAGGCGGGCGAGATTCCGCCCAATCTTCACTTTGACAGACCGAACCCTCACATTCCCTGGGAGCGTTCGCTGCTGGCTGTGCCGGTTGTTCCGGTGGCGTGGCCGGCAGCAGAGCGGCGTCTGGCAGGGGTCAGCAGTTTTGGGTTGACTGGCACCAATGTGCATCTGATCGTAGAAGCGCCACCTGCCCTTGAGCTGCCGGTGAGGGAGGAGCCACGTCCCTGTCATCTGTTGACGCTGTCGGCGCACAGCGAGCAGGCGTTGGCCGCTCAAATTGAGCGGATGGAGCAGGTTTTGGAATTGGCGCCGGCCCACCAGTCGAGCCAGAGCTGGCTGGCGGATCTGTGTTATACCGCAGCTACCCGTCGGACCCACTGGAATTGTCGGCTGGGGGTTGTTGCGGCCGACCTGGACGGCATGCGTGCCGGGCTGCGCCGGGCGCGCGATGGGGGCGAGGTGCCAGGTGTCGTCCGCAGCAGGCGGGGCGCCATGCCTCCACGGGTGGCGTTTCTGTTTGCCGGGCAAGGCCCGCAGTATGCTGGCATGGGCCATCAGCTGTACACCACAGAGCCTCTGTTTCGGCAGATCCTGCAGCAGTGTGACGCCTTTCTGCGGGGGTGGTTGGAGCGGCCGTTGTTAGAGGTCTTGTATGGGCTCGACCCGGCAGCGTCCGATGCGCTGTTGAATGCAGCGACCTACGCCCAGCCGGCGTTGTTTGCGGTGGAATATGCGTTGGCTTCGCTTTGGCGTTCCTGGGGGATCGAGCCGGCGGCGGTGCTGGGGCATAGCCTGGGAGAGTACGCTGCCGCGTGTGTAGCGGGAGTCTTCTCGCTGGAAGATGGCTTGAAACTGGTTGCGACCCGTGGGCGGCTGATGCAGGAGGTAGCTCCTCAGGGGCAGATGGTGGCTGTGTTGGGGGGGGAAGCCGACGTCCGGCGTGTCCTGGCTCCGTATGCGCGGGCAGTTGCTGTGGCGGCGATCAACGCGCCGCAAAATTTGGTGATAGCGGGGGATGTTTCTGCGATTCAAGATTCGGTCTGTGCGTTGCAGCAGGCTGGCATTGCCACGCGGCCACTGAAAATTTATGTAGCTTCCCATTCGCCGTTGATGGAGCCGATCTTGGACGAATTGATGGCTGTGGCCAAAACGGTGCGGTACCGGCGTCCGCAGCTGCCGGTGGTCTCGAATGTCACCGGTCATCTGGCCGAGGAGAGATTGGCGACGCCGGCGTATTGGCGTCAGCATCTGCGGGAGCCGGTGCAGTTTGCGCGGGGGATGGAGACGCTTGCTGCGTTGGGGATCGACGCGCTGGTGGAGAGTGGTCCCAAGGCAACGTTGCTGGGGCTTGGCGAGCAGTGTCTGCCGGCGGATCCGGGCCGTCTGTGGTTGCGCAGCATTCAGCCCAAACAGGAAGAATGGCAGCAGATGTTGGAGAGTCTGGCACTGCTGCATGGGCGTGGCGCTGCGGTGGACTGGCACGGCTTCGACCGTGCGGGGGGGCGTGTCCCGGTCACCCTGCCGTGCTATCCGTTCCAGCGTCAGCGGTACTGGTTGGACGACACCCGCCATTCTGCTGCCAAACCTGCTGCCAAACCTGCTGCCAAACCTGCTGTCGAGCCGGTGTCGACCGAACCGGCGGTGGGGGGGCATCCGCTGTTGGGGCGGCAGGTTGCTTCGGTATTGGCTGCGCGCAGCCGGGAGATCCTCTTTGAGAGCCGGATCGATCTGGCGGTGTTGCCCTATCTGGCTGATCACACGCTGTTGGAGCAGAAGATTTTGCCAGGGGCAGGGTATTGGGAGATGGTGTTGGCGGCGGCTGGGCAGCTTGGGGTACAGGCGGTGCTGGCAGAGTGCACGCTCCAGCAGGGGTTGTTTTTTCCCTTCTGGGAAGGGATGGAGGGGGCTGCCGTCACGGTGCAGCTGGTGTTGACGCCGGCGGCGGACGGGTATCAGTGGCAGGTTTACAGCCTGGCAGCGGGCTCCATGGGGGAGTGGACGCTTCACGCCACGGGCCGGTTGCTTGCGCAGCGTGCGGCGGCGGGGCCTGAGTGGGTGGATCGGGCAGCGCTGGGTGTGCGGTGTGCTGCTGCGGTTGACCTGACCTGGCTCGACCGAAAATTTGAGAAACAAGGGATTGTCTATGGGCCTCAGTTTCAGGCATTAACGGCGCTTTTCATGGGGGACGACGAAGCCTTGGGGGAGATTGTGCTGCCCGAGCCAGTGCAGGCGGATGCGGGCCGCTATCGGCTGCACCCGGTGCTGCTGGACGCTGCGCTGCGGATGTCCAGCAGTCTGCTGTCGGGGGAGGAGTCTGAACCCTATCTGCCATTCAGCCTGGAGCGGTTGGTGTTTTACGGGCAGGGTGGCCAGACGCGTCTGTGGAGCCATGTGCAGCGGCGGGCCGGCGCTTCGGGCAGCCATTCTGTCGACCTGACGCTCTTCGACGATGCGGGGCAGGTGGTGGCACAGCTGGTCGATCTCACCTTGCGCCGGGCCAGCCGTCAGCTTTTGTTGGGTCAACAACGCCGGTTGGACTGGCTCTATACGCTGGCGTGGAAGCCAGCGAGCCGGTCCGGCCACTCTCGGTGGGTGTCCGAGCCAGGCCATTGGTGGATCCTGGCAGATAGGCAGGGGCAGGGAGAGGCGCTGGCGGCGCACCTGGAAGCGCAGGGGGAGCGCTGTCTGCTGCGGGTTCGCCCTGTCGGCGGCGCCGATCCAGAGTGGTTTCGGCAGCTTTTGGTGGGGCAGCCGGACAAAGTGCGTGGGGTGGTTTTTTTGTGGGGGTTGGATCTGCAGGAGCGTGATCTGCTGGCTGTGCCGGCTGCGGCGATCCAGCTGAGCGTGGAAGCGCTGCAGCTGGTCCAGGTGTTGCTGCAGAGTGGGCAGGCACCCCGGCTGTGGTGGGTGACACGACAGGCAGCGGGGCCAGATGCGACAGAGGTGGGGCAGGCGCCGTTGTGGGGGATTGGGCGCACGCTGCACTGGGAGCAGCCCGAGCTGGCGTGTACCTGTGTTGACCTGTCTGGGCAGGAAAGTGCGCAGGCGTTGTTTGAAGAAATCTGGCTGGCTGACGGTGAGAACCAGGTGTTGTTGCGTGGGGGAGAGCGACGGGTGGCGCGGCTGGTGCGTCACAGCGAGCCGGTGAAGCCGTTGCCTCTGCTGGATCCGCAGGCCAGCTATCTGGTGACGGGGGGGTTGGGTGGGTTGGGGCTGCAGGTGGCCCGGTGGCTGGCCGACCGTGGCGCGCGTCAGCTTGTGCTGGCCGGCCGTCGGGGGGGGGCGACTGCAGAGGCCCGCCGGGCGATCCAGGCGTTGGAGGAGGTGGGCGTGCGTGTGGCGGTGGTGCAGGCAGACTTGGGGCAGCCGGTCGAGGTCGAGCGGCTGTTGGCGGCCTGCCAGGCGGTTGCGCTGCTGCGCGGGGTGGTGCATGCTGCGGGTGTGATCGACGATGGTCTGCTGCTTCAGCAGACGGCAGAGAGGTTGGAGCGGGTGATGGCAGCCAAGGTGGTGGGGAGCTGGCAGCTGCATTTGCAGACGCTTGCTTTGCCGCTGGATTTCTTTGTCTGTTTTTCGTCGATCGCCTCGCTGTTGGGGAATCAGGGCCAGAGCACCTATGCCGCTGCCAATGCCTTTATGGATGTGTTGGCCCATCGGCGTCGTCGGGCAGGCCAGCCGGCCACGGCGATCAACTGGGGGGGCTGGTCTGAGGTAGGGTTGGCGGCTGAGCTGGTCAGGAGCACTGCGGCAGCGGGGATGGGGGCCATCGCGCCAGCCCAGGGGCTAGAGCTGTTGGGAATACTGATGGCACACCAGGCGCCCCAGGTGGGGGTGCTGCCGATCCAGTGGCGTCGTTTGGAACAGACCCTGACCCATCCGCTGCCTGTGTTGAGCGAGTTGTTGGGGCAGGGGATGCAGCAGGGGATGCAGCAGGGGACGTCTTTGCGGCAGCAGCTGGACCAGCTTCGGGGTGAGGAACGCGATCTGCGGGTCAAAGCGCATGTGCAGGAACTGGCGCTCAAATTGTTGGGCACCGTACCGGGGGACGACGAAAATTTTTTGGCGTTTGGGCTGGACTCGTTGATGTCGATCCAGCTGGCCAATCGTCTGTCGATGTCTTTGGGGATTGCCCTGCCATCGACGCTGGCGTTCACTTACGAGACCCTCGGCCGGCTGGTCCACTATCTGATCGAAAGGCTGGCTGACGGGGTGCCGGCAGAAAAGTCCCGGTCGATGCTGTCGAGCGCCGCACCGCTGACCGACTGGGTTCCTCAACTGTACAACCAGCGAGAGTGCTATCTTTGGCATGAAGCTGCGGCCAACAAAGCCTGTCTCCACATCCCACAGTGCGTGTACATCCATTCGCCGGTGGAGAGTCGGCGTTTGGAAAGGGCGCTGCAGGCATTGGTGGAGCGGCACATGGCGCTGCGCACGGTCTACATGCGACAGGGGGGCGACCTGCTGCAGCGCACCTTGCCTGCCCAGCGTGTAGATTTTGCGGCGGTCGTTCTGGAGGAACAGCCGTGGTCGTCCGTAGTGGAAGCGATTCTGGCAGATGCGTGCGCGCCATTTGATTTGACGCAGGGGCCTGTGCTGCGTGGGCGGCTGTACAGCCGCACCGACGACGACCACCTCTTTCTGCTGGTCGTCCATCACATTGCGGCAGATGCGACAGCGTTGAGTGTGCTGGTCAGTGAGCTTTGGAAGATCTACGGCGCGCTGGGGGAGGGAGGCGAACCTGTGTTGCCTGCAATTCGGGCAGATTGGGCGGACTTTGTGCGCTGGCAGGATGCGCTGTTGCAGGGGGCGGAAGGAGAGCGGCTGTGGCGATACTGGCAGCATCAGCTGCGAGGAGAGCTGCCCCAGCTGGCGCTGCCGACCGACCTGCCTCGCCCGGTGCAGGACAGCCATGCGGGGCGTCCCTACGTCTTTGCGCTGGAGGAAAAGTTGACCGAGTCCCTGCGTCAGCTGGCCCAACGGGAGAACTGTACGCTCTACATGGTTCTGATGGCTGGTTTTCAACTGTGGTTGCATGGCTACACTTTGCAGCGGGATCTGCTGGTAGCGGCGCATGTGGCGAACCGCAACGACCTGATGTTTGCCGATGTGGTCGGGTACCTGGCTGATACCTTTCCGATCCGGGCGCAGATCCCCGCAGGGGCCACCTTTCAAAGTGTTCTGCACCAGGTGCAGCAGACAATTCTTGCTGCCATGGAACATCAGGGGCTGCCCATGCGGCTGTTGGCGGAGCGGTTGGGGGTGGCGGTGGAGCCGTCGCAGACAGTGCTCTGTCAGGTCTGGTTTACGTTGCTGCCGCTGCGTCTCTTTCAAGAGAATGGAGAACTCTTTCAAGTGGGGGCTGGGTCGATCGAGCGGGGCGGCCTGGTGTTGGAAGCGGCGGATCTGTTGCCGGCGTGGCTGGGGGCCTGGTACGATCTGGAAATGATTCTGACGGAAGGGGAGTCGGTCGTTTTTGGGACCCTGGTCTACAAAACCGATCTGTTTGTCGAATCGACCGTTCGGCAGATGATTGCTGAGTACTGCGCCTTGCTGGAACGGATCGTTGCCGAACCTGGGCGGGTGGTTGCTGAGCTGTCTGCCGTTGCGGTGTAGCCGAATGCGCTTCAACTATGTGGCGTCGATGGTGCCTGGGCTGGCGGTGATCGGCGGGGTCTTTTTGCTGGGCCTGAGAGACGGGCTGGGTGCAACCGGGCAAAACGTGGGCAACCCAATGAGCAGGTGAGAGAGGTGGCATGCGGCATGCGTCTTGAAACAATTTTTACGATGGAGAGTTCCAGCATCAAATTTGGGGCTGGAGCGACCCGTGAGGTGGGCAAAGACATCGTCGATCTGGGGGTCAGGCGGGTCATGGTGGTGACCGACCCCTACCTGGCCATGGGCGAAACTGTGGCGGTGGTGTTGGATTCGCTGCGGGCTGAGGGGGTGGATGGGGTGCTTTACGACCGCAGCCGGGTTGAGCCGACCGATGCCTCTTTTTTGGAGGCCATCCAGTTTGCTGTGGATGGAAAATTTGACGGCTATGTTGCGGTGGGAGGGGGATCCAGCATCGACACGGCCAAGGCTGCCAACCTGTATGCCACCTATCCAGCAGAGTTTCTGGCCTATGTCAACCCGCCGATCGGCGAGGGGCGGCCGGTGCCGGGCAAGCTGAAGCCTTTGGTTGCGGTGCCCACCACGGCTGGGACGGGCAGCGAGACGACGGGGGTCGCGATCTTCGACTACGAAGCCATGCATGCCAAGACAGGGATTGCACACCGTGCGCTGCGTCCTCTGTTGGGGATCGTCGACCCTGACAACACGCGCACCTTGCCCGGGCTGGTGGCGGCCTGCACAGGGCTGGATGTTTTGAGCCATGCCTTGGAATCGCTGACTGCGCTGCCTTACAGCCAGCGTGCTGCGCCCGACCAGCCCAAGTTGCGTCCGGCCTACCAGGGTGCCAATCCGATCAGCCAGATCTGGGCAGCGCAGGCCATCGAACTGGCGGCGAAGTATCTGGTACGTGCGGTGCAGGATTCGGGGGACGACGAGGCGCGCAGCCAGATGTTGATGGCTGCGACGCTGGCGGGCATTGGGTTTGGGAACGCTGGGGTTCATTTGCCCCACGGCATGGCCTATCCGGTGGCGGGCATGGCGGCATCGTTGTCCAGCCCCTACGTGCCTCAAGCGTACCGGGTCAGCCATGCGTTGGTGCCCCACGGCATGGCGGTGATTTTGAACGCGCCGGCGGTCTTTCGGTTTACGGCGCCGGCGAACCCGGTGTTGCACCTTGAGGCTGCGCGGTTGATGGGGGTGGACATTCGCGGGGCTTTGCCTGAGGATGCAGGGGATCTGCTTGCGGGCAGACTGGTGGAGATTCTGCGTGCGGTTGGGATGCCCAACGGGCTGGGGGCGCTGGGGTACGGCGCAGAACATGTGACAGAGTTGGTGGCGGGCACGCTGCCCCAGCACCGGGTGACCAAACTTTCCCCCCGCCCTGCGTCCGCCGAAGATCTGCGGGCGCTTTTTTTGGCCTCGCTCACCCTCTATCCGCCTCAGTGAGGTTGTTGTCTTTGGGCAAGCAGCCAGGGTATGTGCAGGGTCAGCGCGGCCTTTGCAGCGTCACGATGCACTGAGCCAGGTAATTGTTCCACCAGTCTTTGCAGGCGCGCGGGTCCATGAACTGGCCGGTATCGCGGACTGCGACTTTGAGGGTGCCTTTGTCGGCCAGGCCGATGATCTGGCCGTTGCGCAGTGCTGGCAGCTGGCTGCGTCCGTCCGCGTCCAGCTGGCGGTAGCGTTCGACCAAAGAGGGGTGGACTGCAAAATCGTCCAGGTGGATCAGATAGCCCGTAGCGGCGCTGTCGCTGCGGGTGTAGGTGAAGGAGAGGCTGCGTTCGCTGGCGAACAGCACGAGTGCTTTGAACTCTTCCAGGATTGAGGGATCTCGGCTGGGGATGGCGAGCAGCTCACCTGGTGTGGTTTCGAGTTCGACCAGGGTCACCGGGTAGTCGGTGAGCAGGGGGCCGCGGCAGCCCGCAGGCGGGTTGCAATTCCAGTCCCAGTCGTAGACCTGGTAGAGGGTACGGAAGGGAGGCAGCCGGGGTGGGCTGAGCATATCGGCGAGCTGGGGGGCTTGCGGGTCGGTATCGCCGCCATAGTTGACCAGACCGCGGTGGCCTTCTGTCGGTGTATAGCTGCGAAGGGCCAGGTTGAGGTCGGGGTGTTCTTGGGCGGGGCGGTCCGTGGGAGGGGGCAGGACGGGCACGGAGGCAAACGACTGGGGAGGATGGGTCGGTGTCGCGGTGGGCACGGCTTCGGCGGAGCGCAGGAGCAGCGGCAAAAAGAGCGGGGGCGCCGGGAGGGTGGTGCCGGGCTGGGCCCGGGCTGACAGGGAAGGGGCGTTGAAAAGGCTGGCCACGCTGAAGAGCGTTGTCCAGAGCACAACAAAAACAATCCACACGGCAGCACGCATAGACGACGCTCCATTGGGGGGAAATCTCCCTACGGCGAAAGTTGGGGGGAACCTCGCCTCCCCCTGCGGCGGGCTGGGTTGCCTTGTCTGTTCCAGTATAGCACGGCCAGGTTGCCCTGGCAACGCTCTTTGACGCCGGGCCACAGAGTGCACCGATGCTCTCTGTCGTGGTGAAGGGCTGGAGGGATCTGTTGCGGCCATCCTCTGTGTCCCTGCGCGGTTGATTGTTTGGGGAGTTTGAACGATAATAGGGGCTATGGCGTCGTTCACAGAAAAAATGGGTGAAGTGTCTGTTGTGGAGGGGATGCAGCCGCTGGTGTCGCTCCAAAGGCTTCGGAAGCGTTATCCGGGGGTATTGGCGGTCGACGATGTGTCGCTGGATCTGTATGCGGGTGAGGTGCATGGGCTGGTCGGGGAGAACGGGGCTGGCAAGTCGACCCTGATCAAGCTGTTGGCTGGGGCGACAACGAGCGACGGCGGTTCGATCTGGGTGCGTGGCCGGCAGGTGCAGCTGCGCACTGTGCGCGAGGCGAACCGGCTGGGGTTGGCCTTTATTCACCAGGAGCTGAACCTGGTGCCCTATTTTGATGCGGTCGAGAACATTTTTTTGGGGCATCTCTACCCGCGCCACTGGTGGGGGGGGATCGACTGGGCCGCTCTGCGTCGGCGTGTTCGGGCAGTGTTGGACCCTTTGGGGGTGACGCTTCCGTTGACGGTGCCGGTGAGCCGGCTGTCGCCTGGTCAGCAGACGCTGGTCTCGATCGCGCGGGCGCTGGTGGACAAGGTGGATTTGCTGGTCATGGACGAGCCGACTGCTGCGCTGACGAGCCAGGAGATCGATCATCTGTTTGTGGTGGTGCGGGCGTTGCGGGCGCGCGGGGTAGGGGTGCTGTACATTTCACACCGGCTGGCTGAGATTTTTGCGTTGACAGAGCGGATCACGGTCATGCGCAACGGGCGGGTGGTGACAACCCAGCCCTCCTCTCAGGTCAGCGAACGGGCGCTGGTGCAGTGGATGACGGGCCGGACAGTGGATGCTCTGTATCCGCCGCGCACACCGCCGACGGCGCTGCCGCTGCTGGATGTTCGGAGATTGAGCGGCTCTTTCTGCCGGGAGATTTCGTTTACGCTGCATGCGGGCGAGGTATTGGGCATTGCGGGGCTGATCGGGGCCGGGCGCAGCGAGCTGCTGCGGCTGATTTTTGGGGCGGAGCGGGTGCGGGGCGGCGAGCTTCTCTTGTACGAGAAGGGAGTGCCGCGGGGCCTCTGCCTGCGTTCACCTGCGCAGGCCTATCGGGCAGGGGTGGCATTGGCGCCCGAGGAGCGGCGTACGCAGGGGTTGCTTCTGGCGCGCCCGATCTATGAGAACACGACGTTGACCTTTTTGCGGCGTTTTGCGTGGGGGGGCTGGTGGGTGCGGCGGCGCAGTGAGCTGGCAGCCACGCAGCGGCTGGGCGAGCGGCTGGCGTTGCGCAGCCGCTCGCTGCGCCAGCCGGTCGGCGAGCTGTCGGGCGGCAACCAGCAGAAGGTTGTTCTGGCGCGGGCGCTGGCGGGCGAGGTAAAGGTGTTGCTGCTCGACGAGCCGACGCGCGGGGTAGATGTTGGTGCTCGCCAGGAGATCTACCGGATCATCGGCGATTTGACGGCGCAGGGGGTGGGGGTGCTGCTGGTGAGTTCGGATCTGTCGGAGCTGCTGGGGGTTGCGGACCGGCTGGTCGTGCTGCGTGAGGGACGCCAGGTGGCGACGCTGGCAGCCGGTGAGGCCAGTGCGGAGGTAGTATTGGGCTATTGTTTTGGGGTGCAGCCGGCGGCGCACCCGACCAGGAGTCAGGGTGGGGTAGATGCGGGCAGATAGCGGGGGGGCACGGCAGGGGGCCCAGCGTTGGCTGAGGCTGTATGGGACCTTTGCCGGTTTTGTGGCGATGGTGGGGATTTTTGCGCTGATGCGGCCTGGAATTTTTCTGAGCCCGAACAACCTGCGCAACATCACCGAACAGGTTGCGATTCTGGCGATTGTGGCCACCACGATGACGGTGGTGATGGTGGTGGGCGATTTCGACCTGTCGGTGGGGGCGATGGCCAGCCTGAGCGGGGTGGTGGTGGCGGATCTGTTGATCCAGGGGCTGGGGGTGTGGCCTGGGGTGGCGGTCGCGCTGCTGGTCGGGGGGATCGGCGGGCTGTTCAACGGTGTATTGGTCGCCTATTTTGGGCTGTCGGCGTTTGTGGCGACGCTGGCGACGATGACGGCTTTTCGGGGGCTGGCGCTCTTTTACACCAACGGTTCGACCCTCTTTTCGGGGATCCCGGAATCCTTCAAGCTCTTTGGGCAGGGGGTCACCCTGGCGCTTCCCAATTCTGTCTGGATCATGGCAGCGGTCTGGGGGGTGACGTGGTTTGTGCTGGAGCAGACCACCCTGGGGCGGCGGCTCTATGCGGTGGGGGGCAACGCGCAGGCTTCCTATCTGGCAGGGCTGAACGTGCGCAGGCTGCGGCTGGCTGCGTTTGTCTTGTCTGGGGTAGGGGCTGCGCTGGCGGGGGTGGTAATGACCAGCCGTCTCTTCTCGGCCCATCCGACTGCGGGTGAGCCGTTGATGCTCAACTCGATCGCGGCTGTTTTTTTAGGAATGACCATGTTTCGGGAAGGGGAGCCCCATGTGTTGGGCACCTTGGTGGGGGTGTTGTTGCTGGGGGGGATGAGCAACGGGCTCAACATTCTCCAGGTCAACTCCTATTTGCAGTTGGTGTTGACCGGGCTGATCATCTTGTTGGCGGTGCTGCTGTCTGGGCTGGCTCGGCGTGGGGAATAAGGCGTGCTGGGGAGAACGGCTGGCGGCAATTTTTTTTGTTTTGTAGACAATCTGAAGGAGTGACCTGTATGAACCGATCGATCGTTCGAATGTTGTTGGCGTTGGTGATTTTGGCGAGCCTGGCGGCCTGTGCGCCGGTGGCGGCCCCTGCCGGGGACGCTTCGGGGGCTGCGTCGGGGGACGCGTCGATGACGGTGGCGGTGGTTACGCCCTACATGGCGAACGCCACGACCAAGTATGCCATCGACCAGTTTGAACAGTACGGCAAGGCCAAAGGCTGGAATGTTACAGTCACGGACACCAACGCAGACTTCAACCTGCTGGTGAGTCGGATCGAAGATGCCGTGACCCAGCAGGTGGATGCCATCGTGTTGGGGATGGGGGATCCGGCGCAGATGACCAAGGGGTTGGAAGCGGCTGCAGCGGCTGGGATCCCGGTCTTTGGGTTGGATGCCGGCAACGGGCCGGGTGTGGTGCTCAACATCACCTCGGACAACGGGCAGCTGGGCCAGGAGACCGCGCATTTTCTGGCGGAGGCTATCGGCGGCGAGGGGGCAGTCGTTCTGTTCACCCACGACCCGCACCCAGGGGTGCGGGCGCGCGCCGAAGCGGCTGCCGCTGAATTTGCCACCTATCCTGGGATCACGGTGGTTGAGAAGAAGCACATCGAAGTGCCGGGCCCGGTGGATTTTGCGCGCAGCGCCACGCAGGATCTGCTGACCGCCTACCCCAACGACGGCGACATTGCCGGCATCTGGGCGGGCTGGGATGAGCCGGCCCTGGGGGCTACGCAGGCGATCGAGGCGGCCGGGCGCAGCGGGATTGCTGTGGTGGGGATCGACGGCACCGACTTTGCGCGCGCCGAGATCGGCAAGGGGGGGCCCTTTGTGGCCTCGATCGCCCAGGATTTTGACGGCATGGCGCAACAGCTGGCTGAGATCATTGCGGCGTATCTGGCCGGCGAAGCGCCGGCGAGCGAGAGTGTGCAGATCCCAGGGGTGCTGGTGACTGCCGAGAACGCCCAGTAGAGGGGGCGCGCTTTCTGCTGATGGCGGGGCTGGGCAGGTTTTGTCCAGCCCCGCTCGTGTTGGGAGAAGGGTGAAGCGATGCAGAGCATTGTGGCGATCGACATCGGCACTGCGGGGGCCAAGGCAGCGCTGGTGGGGCGGGATGGGCGTCTGCTGGCGAGTGCGCTGGCCACCTATCCCACCCAGAGTGCAGCCGGCAACAGGGTTGAACAGCATCCGCAGGATTGGTGGGCTGCGGCGGTGCGGGCGCTGCAGGCGCTTTGGGGGCAGGCACCGGCGGTGTCGGTGGCTGCTCTGATTTTGAGCGGGCAGATGCAGGACACCATTTTGTTGGGAGCCGAGGAGAGCGTCGGGGCGGCGATCCTGTATTCTGACAGCCGGGCGCAGGCCGAAGCGGCGTCGATCGAACAGCGGGTGGGGGCGGAGCTGCTGGTGCAGCGGACCGGAAACCCTCAAGGTGCAGCGAGTGTGCTGGCCAAGTGGTGTTGGCTGGCCCGCCATGAGCCCGAGCGGCTGGCGTCCACCTCGACGATCTTGTTGGGCAGCCACGACTATGTGGCCTGGCGGCTGTGCGGTGTGCGCGCCACGGATCCGACCACTGCGGCGACGACTGGTCTGTTGGGCTGGCGAGACGGGCTCTGGCTCGACGATCTGTTGGAGGAGCTGGGGTTGGAGAGGGGGCTGCTGCCTGCGCTGCACCCGGCGGGGACGGTGGTGGGGCAGGTGAGTGTGGCGGCGGCGGCTGACACGGGGCTGCGGGCAGGCACGCCAGTTTTGCAGGGGGTGGGGGATCTGGGGGCCACGACGGTGGGGGTGGGTGCGGCGGAGGCCGGAACGCTCTACGCCTATCTGGGGACGAGCGGTTGGCTTGCGGTCAGCCGTGACGAGGCAGAGCCGCTGGCTGAACGGGGGGTCTTTACGATCTGCCATGCCCAGCCTGGGCGTTGGATTCAGGTGGCACCGCTGCTGACGGCTGGGGGCAATTTGGATTGGCTGCGCCAGGTGTTGGTGCCGCTGGGGCAGCCTTTGCCGGCCTACGACGCGCTCGACGCACTGGCGGCTGGCGTGCGTCCGGGCAGCGGTGGGGTGCTTTACCTGCCCTATCTGAACGGAGAGCGATCGCCCTTCAACGACCCCCAGGCGCGTGCTGGGTTTTTGGGGATTTCGGGGGCGACGACACAGGCCGAGCTGGTGCGGGCGGCGATGGAGGGGGTTGCCTACGCCTATCGTGCGCTGCGTGAGGCGATCGGGGTGGTGCAGCGTGGGCCGCTGCGGTTGGCAGGGGGGGGTGGGCAATCGGCGGTGTGGGCGCAGATTCTGGCGGACGTGTTGGCGGTTTCAGTGCAGGTCGTTGCGGATCCGGGGGATGCGCCGGCGCGCGGGGCCGCCCTGGTGGCGGGCCATGCGTTGGGCTGGTATTCCAGTCTGGCCCCGGTGGAGCACGTCATTCCGGTGGCTGCGACCTACGTTCCGAACCCACGCCATCTTCAGCGCTACGATCATCTCTACGGGATTTTTGTCGGGGTGTACCCTGCGCTGCGTTCGGCGTTTGCGGCGTTGGCGCAGGAGGAACGGAGCTCCAGGTGAGCAAAAGCTGCGTCGCAGCGGGTCAAATCCATCTGGGAACCTCTTCCTGGCTGTTTGAGGGCTGGCGGGGGGTATTTTACCCGGAACGGCTGGCGCGTGCGGGCTATCTTTCCTTTTATGCCAGCCAGTTTGACACAGTCGAGGTCAACACCAGCTTTTATGCGATCCCGGCGCCGGCGACCTTGCTCAGCTGGGTGGAGAGTGTGCCAGAGGGCTTCACCTATGCGCTCAAGTTTCCGCGGGCGCTGACCCACGAACGTCGGCTGGTCGACGGGGAGGGGCTGGCGCTTGCGTTTCTGGACGTGTTGCGTTCCTTGGGCAGCGCGTGTGCGCCGGCATTTTTGCAATTCCCACCGGATTTTACCCGGCGTCGTGAGGGGCGGGTGCTGGCTTCTTTTTTGGACTGGCTGGCCAGCGAGGCTGCCGGGCTGCGCATTGCGGTGGAGGTACGTTCTGCTGACCTGATGACGCCTGCCTTTGCTGCTTTTCTGGCCGAGCGGAAGCTGGGGTTGGTCCTGGCCGACCGCGAGCAGGGGGTCGACCTGTTTGAGTGCTGGGCGGAACGGGTGCAAGCGGGGGAGGGGCCGGATTTTGCGTTGATCCGCTGGATCGGTGACGGGCGCAGCGGGCCGGACAATCAGCTGCGGGTGCAGCGGGATGTGCAGCTGGCGTTGTGGGCGCAGCGACTGGAATGGTTGGCGGGGCAGGGCAAGGCTGTGTTTGGCTATATGCACAACCCCTATGAAGGCCATTCTCCGGCCAGCGTACGTCGTCTGCGTGCGTTGCTGGCGGCGAGCGCGCCGCCCTGGCCGCCCAACAGTGCCCAGCTCAGCCTGTTTTGAACGGGGGAGATGGCTGGGGAGCCTGTTTGGGCTGTCAGTTAGGGAGAACCGGGTGTGGAGGATGGGGGCAGAGCGATTGGCGGCAAACGTTGCTTTGTGCTACGCTGCGAGTCGTATAGGAGAAGACAGCGACGAAAGGAACTATGGACAGAACACCACCGACAGCCAAAAGCGATGAAATTGAATTGTACATTCGGACCTACTATTCTCTGTTGCGCAGCAGCGGGCCGGTGCGCATTCGCAGCATGGAGGAGACGCACCGGGGGATGCGCTCCAACCTGCACCATCTGGCGGACAGCGCTGAGGTTGACATTTCGGCGCTGGTCTATTCGGCGTTGCGGTTGCCCGATGCGATCGTGGACACCCAGCTGATGGTCATGGGCCAGATGGAGGAGGTCTTTGCGCGGGCGGGCTACACGCTGGTCGATTGGCGTTCGGTCAGGGCGCGGGCTCGGCGGCGCAAATACTACTACGACGAACAGAGTCGCACGATGGCGGCCTTTGTGGCCAGTGTGAGCGACATCGACGACCTGGTGCCCTGCATGGTCACCTTTCAGATCGAGTGGAACAAGTTGCACGAGCGGCTCAACAACGGCCGTCTGCGCGACTTGCTGTTGGGACAGGGGGCCCTGGTACCGGCCAACAGCGTCGAGCTGAGGGGGGAGATCGAGCGGGTGCTGGCGTTGGGGCCGGGGGAGTTGGAGCGGCTGGGGCAGCTGTGGCCGGGGGGGCGGCTGGTCGCCAACCTGCGCAAGGCGGTGCATCGTCGTCTGGACCTGCGCATGACAGTGTTGGGCAGCGGGCTGGGGGACTATCGGCGCAGCGTCCAGTATTGGTGGGCAAACTTGGAAAAGACAGCCGAGCCGCTGAATCTGAACGAACGGCCGATCTATTTTGTCAGCAGCAACACGCACAGCCTTGTCAATCTGGTGACTGGCCTGGCCGGGGAATTCCAGGCGGAGATCCTGGACTATGTGCGGCGGGAAAACCCGGAGGAGCTGTTGGCGGAGCTGGAGGCGTTGCCGGAGCCGGGGGGGGGGTATTTGCAGAACTTTTTGTATTATGCCTCGCGCCTGTATCTGAGCAGCCTTTCCGAGCAGGATGCGGGGGAGCAGTTAGTGGCGGCGCGCGAGCGGGCAGTGGGGGTGACGCGGGTGAGTGACCCGCACTGTCTGGATGTGGAGGCGCAGATCTTCGAGCTGCGTGCGCTGGACCGCTGGCGGATCGACCCGCGGCTGCAGATTTTGGACGACGAAGCGTGGGCGCTGCTGGCGGAGAGCGACGCCTTGGTGTTGAACATTGACTACCCGTTGGGGATGGCTGCCTACCATCTTTTCAGCCAGATCAGCACGGCGGTCGGGCGCATCATGGGGGTCTATGTGTTGGGGAAGGCAGCCACGCTCAACGGGCGGGTCGGGGATGTGATGATTCCGAACGTTGTCTACGACGAGCATTCGCAGAACACCTTTCTCTTTCGGAACTGTTTTACGGCGACCGATCTGAGTGGGCTGCTTAACTTTGGCACAGTTTTTGACAACCAGAAGGCGGTGACGGTGCGGGGCACCATTTTGCAGAACCGGCAATTCATGCATGTCTTTTATGAGGAGGGATATACCGACATCGAGATGGAATCGGGTCCCTATCTCAGCGGGATCTACGAGGATGTCTATCCGCAGCGTTACCCCATCAATGAGATTGTCAACTTGTTTATCAACGTTCCTTATGACATTGGGCTGATTCACTATGCCAGCGACACCCCGATCAGTCGGCGGCAGACGTTGCTGAGCAAGAGCATGAGCTATTTTGGGGTAGATGCCACCTATGCGACCTCGATTGCCGTGATGCGGCGAATTTTGGGCCAGGAGGTCTCGCGTATGGGGCATTTGAAGCGGGGGGGGCAGTTTGCTGGCGAGAAGATGAGGGGGGGCTGGGATGGTTGACGGAGGGGATGGGGAGGGATGCAGGTGAAGGTTGGTTTTGTGATGCCACCCCGCCAGGCGACGTGGGCCTGGCGGTTGACCCATTTTTTGCTTTCTCTGCTCCGGCCTTTTGTGTGTCGGCTGCAGGTGGAGGGGCGGGAGAACATTCCGGGGGAGGGCGGGTACATCCTGACCTGCAACCATACGATGGGCCCGGATTATCTGGTGATTGGCTACCTGGCGCCGCGCCAGGTCTATTTTATGGTCAAAGCGGAGCTGATCGAGCTCAACCGTTGGCTGGGCAGCTATCTGCGCAATGCCGGCTGTTTTCCGGTGCGTCGGGGAGACGGTGACCTGGGGGCGATCCAGCATGCGATCGACCTGGTGCGAGGCGGGCAGGTATTGGGGATGTTTCCGGAGGGGACGCGCAGCCGGAGCGGTCAGCTGCAGCGGGGTCGGTCGGGGGCTGCCTATGTGGCGATCCGTGCCCAGGTGCCGGTGGTGCCGGCGGTGGTGATCAACTCGGAGGCGATCGTGCGGCGCAGCAACTGGTGGGATTTCAAGTCGAGGCCGTTGGTGACGGTGCGGGTGGGGGAGCCGTTGTGGCCGCCGCAGGATCCGGAAGATCGTCGTGGGTTGCGTACGTTCACGCGGGAGATCATGCAGGCGACCGCTGCGCTTTTGCCGGCCCCACTGGGGGAAGCGCAGGAGGTGGAGGAGCTGTGAAGTGGCCTGCGGAGGCCACGTGGATGTGGCGGCTGTTGTACATGGTGGCCTTTTTGATTCGGCCATTTTTTGTGCGTATCCAGGTGGTGGGGCAAGAAAACGTGCCGTTGGTCGGGGGGTGTCTTTACGCCATCAACCACACGATGGGGCCGGACTATCTGCTGGTCGGCTACACATCGCCGCGCCAGGTGCACTACATGGCAAAGTCGGAGCTGTTTGGCGGGCAGCGTTGGCTGGAGCAGCTGGTTGTTGGTGCCGGGGCGTTTCCGGTTCGGCGTGGTCAGGGGGACCGTGAGGCGTTGGAGCGGGCTGTGTTGCTGGTGCGGGGTGGGAAAGTGGTGGGGATGTTTCCGGAGGGGACGCGCAGCCGGAACGGGCGGCTGCAGCGGGGCAAGACGGGGGTGGCGCGCATTGCGTTGTTGGCGGGGGCGCTTGTGGTGCCGGTGGCGGTGATCGGCTGCGAGGCGATCGGGCACGAGGTGTTCACATTCAAGCGGCGTCCGTTGGTGACGGTCTGTTATGGTTGTCCGCTGGTGCTGGAGGGGGACGCTGAGAATGCGGCAGATGTGGAGCGGTGGACGACGGCGGTGATGGAGGAGGTGGCAGCGCTGCTGCCTGAAGAGCGGCGGGGCTATTATGGGAGGGGGTAAGTGGGGAGGGGCGGGGTCTGTGCCACAGGCACAGACCCCGCTTGTTTAGAGCTTTGCCATCAGCTGGGCCAGAGCGTTGCGGCTGGGGCGGGTCTGGGCTGAGCTGAGCTGGGCGAGGGGGGTATCTGTGATCTGGAGCGTATCGACGAAGCTGGGGGTTTTCGGTTCGATATAAAAAACGCCGGTGAGCAGTTTTTGTTGTTGGCGGGCCTCTTCGAGTGTGCGGTAGGCCAGGTATTTGTCGGTGGGGTCGTAGTCGTTTCCCAGCCGTTTGAGGACGAGAGAAGAGCCGTCGTGCAGCTTCACCTCGGTTTCGTCGGCCTCTTCGGTGATCTCGATCGGATCGTAGGAGGGGACGAAGCTGAGTTCGTGCAGGGGGATCTCGAATTCTTTGCCGAAGGCGTAGCTTTTGGTGGAGCTTTCGTGGTTGTTGAAAGTGACGCAGGGGCTGATCACGTCGAGCACGGCGAGGCCGTTGTGGGCGATGGCGGCTTTGAGCAGGGCATCGAGCTGTTTGGCGTCGCCGGCGAAACTGCGGGCGACGAAGGTGGCGTTGGCGGCCAGCGCTTCCAGGCAGATATCGAGCGGCATATAGGGGTTGGTGCCTGCGTATTTGAGGGTCTGGTTCATGTCGGCGGTGGCGCTGAACTGCCCTTTGGTCAGCCCGTAGACCCCGTTATTTTCCACGACATAGACCATGGGCACGTTGCGGCGCACCAGATGTTTGAACTGGCCGATCCCGATCGAGGCGGTGTCGCCGTCTCCGCTGACGCCGATGCCGATCAGGGTGCGGTTGGCGACCAGGGCGCCGGTGGCGACGGAGGGCATGCGGCCGTGCAGCGAATTGAAGCCATGGCTCATGCCTAGGAAGTAGGCGGGTGTCTTGCTGCTGCAGCCGATGCCGCTGAACTTGACGACATCTTGCTGTTTGAGTCCCATTTCCCAGGCGGCGTTGATGATGCGTGCGCTGATGCTGTCGTGTCCACAGCCATTGCAGAGGGTGGAATCGGCGCCTTTGTAGGCAGTTTTTTCCAGGCCGATCAGGTTGAGCTTGGGGGCCCGGGCTGCGGGTGTGCGTGTAGGTGTGGCAGTCATGGGTAGCTTCCTCGTTTACTGGGTAATCTGTTCGGTGATCCAGCGGGCGGAGAGGGGCAGGCCGTCGCATTTGGCTGCCGAGACCAATCGGGTGCTCAGCCCGGGCAGTTCGGTCAGCAGGATTTCGTAGAGCTGGCCGTCGCGGTTATTTTCGACGACAAAGACTTTGTCGTACCTTTCGACAAAGGTGCGCACCTCGCCGTTGATGGGCAGGGCGCGGAGGCGCAGGTAGCTGGTCGGGATCCCCTGGTCCAGCAGGCGGGAGCGGGCTTCGACGACAGCGGGGTGGTTGCTGCCCATGCTCAGGATGGCGATGCGGGCGCCGTCGGCCTCTTGGAGGATGGGGGCAGGGACCAACGAGCGGGCGGTTTCGAACTTGCGTGCCAGCCGCTGCAGGTTATTTTCCCAGTCGGAGGCCCGTTCGCTGTAGGTGGCATAGGGGGTGTGGCCGGTGCCGCGTGTGAAATAGGCGGCGGCGGGGTGGTCGGTGCCGGGCACGGTGCGGTAGGGGATGCCGTCGCCGTCGACATCCAGGTAGCGTCCCCAGCGTTGGCCGTTGTGTTGTTCTTTGAAGGCATCGAGCTGTTGGGCGGTGAGCACCTTGCCGCGATCGAGCGGTGTTTCCGGGTAGGAGAACTCCTTGGAGATCCAGAGATTCATGCCGATATCGAGGTCGCTGAGTACGAAGACTGGGGTTTGGAGCCGTTCGGCCAGGTCGAAGGCTGTGGAGGCCATCTCGAAACATTCGGTCGGGTCGGCGGGCAGCAGGACTGGGTGGCGGCCGTCGCCGTGGCCCAGGAAATAGGCGGCGAGCAGGTCGCCCTGGCTGGTGCGGGTAGGCAGCCCTGTGCTGGGGCCCATGCGTTGGATGTCCCAGATCACGGCGGGGATTTCGGTGAAATAGCCGAAGCCGATAAACTCGGCCATCAGGCTGATGCCGGGTCCGCTGGTAGCGGTCAGGGCGCGTGCGCCGGCCCAGCCTGCGCCGATCACCATGCCGATGGCGGCGAGTTCGTCTTCGGCCTGGACGATGGCGTAGGTGGCCTTTTGGGTCTCCGGTTCGCGGCGGGTCTGGGCGGCGTAGGTGATCATTGATTCGGCGAGACTGGAGGAGGGGGTAATCGGGTACCAGGCTGCAAAGGTAAAGCCAGCGAAGACGGAGCCGAGGGCACCGGCGCTGTTGCCGTCGATCAGGACGGTTCCTTCGTTGAAGCCGGTCATGCGGCGGACGCGATAGGGTTGGTCGTTGACGAGTGTCTGTTGGGCCCATTCGTAGGCTGCGGTCACCATCGACCAGTTGAGCTGGATCGGTTTGGGTTTGCCGTCGAAATTCCAGTCAAGGGCGTTTTTGATCTCAGCCATCTCGATGTCGAGCAGGAAGGCGGCCACGCCGACGTAGACCATATTGGCGACGTAGCGTTGCAGGGTGTAGGTCACATCGGCGGCTTTGACGAGGGTTTTGACCGGCATGGGGTAGTACTGGACATCTTTGCGGTGATTGGCGACTGGGAGGCTGTCGTCGTAGAGGATAATTCCGCCGGGCACGACGCTTTCCATATCTTCGGCCACGGTGGCGCCGTTCATGCAGATCATGATTTCGACGCGTTCGCGGCGGGCAAGGAAGCCATCTTTGCTGAGGCGGATGTTGTACCAGGTGGGCAGCCCCTGGATATTGCTGGGGAAGAGGTTTTTGCCGGTCACGGGGATGCCCATTTTGTAGAGGGAGCGGATCAGCAGGTTGTTGCTGGTCTGGCTGCCAGAGCCATTGGCGGTCGCCACGTTGAGATTGAAGTCGTTGTAGACCCACTGGCTGACCTGTTTGGCTTGGGCTTCTTGTACTGTCACACTCATTGCGTTTCCTCCCTGATCAGGGATATGGCGGATAAAAAATTGATCGTTTCATACGGTCACAAACTTTGTTCACAAACTCAGTCACAAACTCAGTCACAAACGGTGTGGGACGCACCGGTGGACGCGAAATGGGAGGGCTGCTTGGTTGGCGGGTTGGCTGGGCTGCTGCGTTGGCTTTGCACTTCGAGGGCCAGCCCTCGTTCGTTGAGCAGCTGCATATGTTCGATGAGCAGCTGTTTGCCTTCAGCCACCTGGCCTGTGCAGATGGCTTCGACGATCTGTTCGTGGTAGCGCCAGACTGCGCGCAGGTAGCCGTAGTCGGCGTAGGTGTTCAGTTCGACGGCCTCGTAGGCTTCCCAGTAGGCTTCGAGCAGGCCGACCACGAAGGGGTTGTCGAGTTGGCGGTAGATGGTCAGGTGCAGGGAGCGGTGTTCCTGGGAGGGGATCTGGATGCGCGGTTCGCTCAATTTTTGCCAGGCGGTGGCGACCAGTGTGCGGAGGGTGGTGTGGTCTTCTGGCTGGAGCTGGTGGACGGCCTCTTCCCAGTAAGCGGTTTCGAGGTGGGCGCGCAGGCTGCTGAAGGCGGCAAAAAAAGCAGGGTCGATGGCGAGGGCGGAGAGGAGGCTGAGCCGGACAGCGGGCAGGAAGCTGTATTCTGTGCGGTTGATGCCGCGGCGTGGGCTGGCTTTGACCAACCCCAACATGCGGGCTACCTCGAACTGTTCGCGCAGCTTGCCCATGCTGATGCCGGTTTCGGCGCTGATCTCCGCCAGCGCCGGCAGCCTTTCTCCAGGCGGGTGGCCGTTGGCCAGCAAGTAGTGTAAAAAGTCTGAATCAATTTTTGAAAAAATCATAAAAAGTGCAATTAATATAATTATTACAAATGATTACGAAGAAAATAATATCACAGCTTCGGGGGAAAGTCAACTGTGGGGGGGAATGGGGAATTTTCCAGGGAATTTGAGGGATTGAGGAAGGCGCCCGCCACCGAGCGGGCGCCCTGGGGCAGGTTCAGCGGGCGGTGGGGTCAGCCAGGTAGGTGGCGGCGCTGCCGGCCAGCAGTGCGACGGCGGTGGGCAGCATGCGTTCGTCGAAGTCGAAGGTGGGGCTGTGGTGGGGGCTGTGGAGGGGGCCGGCGGGGTCACTGGCGCCGACCAGGGCGTAGCAACCGGGGGCGCGCATCAGGAATTCGGACATATCTTCGCCGACCATGGCGGGGGGGATGGTGACGATCTGGCTGGCGCCGACCAGCTGGGTGCCGACCTTGCGCATCAATGCGGCGCCGGCTTCCGAGTTGATGGTTGGCAAGACGGCGGGGGAGAAGATGAGTTCGCAGGTCGCGCCGTAGGCGGCGCACACGCCTTCGGCGACGGCGCGCATGCGGTGCACGAGCTGGTCGCGGACAGCGATGTCGAAGGAGCGGATGGAGCAGCTCAGGTCGGCGCGTGCAGCGATGACATTGCAGATGGTGCCGGCGTGGAAGCTGCCCACGGTGATCACGGTGGGGGTGGTGGGGTCGATGTTGCGGGAGACGATTGTCTGCCAGGCCAGCACGATCTGGCTGGCGACCACGACGGCGTCGACGGTTTCGTGGGGCATAGCGCCGTGGCCGCCGACGCCGTGGACGACCAAATCGACGCGGTCGGCGCCGGCCATCAAGGGGCCTGGTTGGATGACGAGGGTGTTGAGGGGCAGGCGGCTCCAGAGGTGGATGCCGAAGGAGGCTTGTGGGGTGGGGGGGGCCAAGACGCCCTCTGCGATCATGGCTTGGGCGCCGCCCAGCCCTTCTTCGGCGGGTTGGAAGACCAGTTTGACGCGGCCGGCGAGTTGGTTGCGGTGTTGGCTGAGCAGCTGGGCCACCCCCATGCCGATGGCTGTGTGGCCGTCGTGGCCGCAAGCGTGCATGACGCCGGGGGTTTGTGAGCGGTAGGGGAGGTCATTTTCTTCTTGGATGGGGAGTGCGTCCATGTCGAAGCGGACCAGGACGGTAGGGGCGTCGGGGGGGAGTGTGTCCGGTTCGACGACAGCGACGACGCCGGTTTTTCCGACCCCTGCGGTCACCTCCAGCCCGAGCGAGCGCAGGTGTTCGGCCACGATGGTGGCGGTCCGGATCTCTTGGAAGCCCAGTTCGGGGTGGCGATGAAAATCGCGGCGCCAAGCGACCAGCTGGTCGAAGAGCTGGTGGGCTTCGGTTTGGAACGTTTGGGTCAGGGACATGGTCTGCTCCTTGGTCGGGTCTTCTCTGCCGGTGCTGTTGGGGGGGGGCAGGGATTCAAAAAAAATTAGACGGGGCCTTGTTCGACGCCGTCGTAGATGGCATGGACTTCGCTGCCGTGGAAGCGGGCGGTCTGGCCGGTAGGGGGGAGGGCTTCTGCGTAGAAGAATTGGGGGAGTTCGTCGTCGTCGGCGGTGAAGCCGGCCTGGCGGTTGAACTCGCGTTCGTAGTAGAGGGTCTGGCGGCCGAGTTCTTCGAAGAAGCTGGGGGTGAGCCCGGCATCGTGGGCGGCGTTGAGGGTGTCGGTGAGAAACTGGAGATTGACATTGGTGACGCTCTGGCCAAACATACAGAAGCCGAGCGAGTCATTGGCGGCCACCTTGATCTGTTGTTTGAGGCTGAGGTCGAGCAAGGTTTCCAGGTCCATGTCACGGGTTTTGAGGCGAGGGAGGTTGCCGGCGGTATGGTCGGCGCCTTGGGCGGTGACCATCATGGTGATGCCGGTGGCTTCGACCACGCGCGGGTCGTAGGCGGAGATGGCCTGTTTTTTAATCACGGGCACGCGTGCCACCTGGTATTTTCTGCCGACGGCGGCGGTGCCTTGGGCCCAGAGCCGTCCTTGTTCTGAGCCGTTGCGGATTTCGGCCAGCGCCTGGGTCATCCAGTCGACGTCTCCGAAGGGGGCGAGGCCGGCCTCCATGAGTACGGCGAGGGTAGCGCCGGTTTCGATGGTATCGACGCCGAGGTCGTTGGCGATCCAGTTGAGTGCGGCGAGGTGGTCTGGGTCGTGGATGCCGCAGTTGGTGCCGAGCAGGCCGAGGGTTTCGTACTCGACGGGGGAGACGACCTCTTTGCCGGCGGCGTCGAAGTAGACATTGCTGCATTGGATGGCGCAGCCTGGCATGCAGGGATGTGTCTGCTGGCCGCCGCGGCGGGTATTGAGCTCGCCGATAAAATCGCCGCCCATTTTGAAAGGTTCGCCGGGTTGGGTCTGGCTGCCGGCGGAAAAATTGTGGACAGGCAGCCCGCCGATATAGTTTTGGTAGTCCGCCATCCCCATGGTGCCGACTTTGTTGTAGAAATTCATGACGATCGAGTCTTCGCGCAGCAGGCGGGTGTACTCTTTGCTGCTGGCGGCGACTTTTTTGGGGTCGCCGAAGGGGGGGGCTTTGTCGAGGTCGACCAGAATGGCTTTGATGCGTTTGGAGCCCAGCACGGCGCCGACGCCGCCGCGTGCGGCCAGGCGGGAGGGGCGCAGCTCTTTGTCGCTGAAGGCGATGCCGGCGATCAGCCCCTGGTATTCGCCGACGGGTCCGCAGAGGGCGAGGGCGATCTTGCGTCCGTACTGTTGGTAGAGCAGTTCGGCTGCGGCGTAGTTGCCCAGGCCGAGGAAGGGGGTGGCGTCTTCGAAGGTGATCTGGCCAGTTTTGTGCAGGTGCAGGATTGTCCAGTGGGGGGCTGCGTTGTGGAGGGTGAAGCCGGCGATGCGGAGCTGGCCGAGCGCGTAGCTGAAGGTGCCGCCGCCGTTGGCCTCTTTGATGCCTCCGGTCAGGGGGCTTTTGCAGCCGACGCTGGTACGGTTGGCATTGGAGAAGGTGGTGCCGGCGAACGGGCCGGCGGAGAAGATGAGTGGGTTGGCTGGGGAGAGGGGGGCGACCCCTGCCAGCCCACCTTCGACCAGGGTTTTGGCGATCAGGTAGCGGCCGGCCAGGATGATTTCTCGTCCGTGCAGCGTACGGGAGCTGACGGTCTGGGTGGAGAGGTCGATTTCGTAGTAAGTTCGCATCGTGAGACTCCAGTTTGTCGGATCGAGTGCGGGCTGAAGCGGCCTTCAGCCTGGTTCGCAGACGGATCGTTGCAGACAAGGGGTAGAGTATATCATGGTTTGGGCGGGTGGACCAACTCGGCGGGGGGGTGCCGCAGCAGCAGCGCGGCCACGAGTGCGAAGCCGGCGGCCCCGACTGCGCCGGCGACGGTGGGTCCGAGCAGGACGTTGGGGGTGCCGGTGAGGCAGAGGGTGGTGATGGCTGCAAAGCCGTTAAGTGCGCCATGGCCGATGACTGCCGGCCAGACGCTCTCTCCTTTCAGGGTCAGCCACCCCAGCCAGACGCCGACCACAAAGGTCATCCAGCACATCATCAGGATGCCGGATCCGGGAAAGCCGGGGTAGTTCAGCCCGTAGTTGTGTCCCAGCGCGATCACGGGGGCGTGCCAGAGGCCCCAGAGGATGCCCATTGCCACCATCGTTTTGCGCCAGCCCAGGGGGAGCAGTTTGGGCTGCAGATAGGCTCGCCAGCCGAATTCTTCGCCAAAGGTGAAGAGGCCATTGATGAGCGGGGCGATCAGGATTGCCTGCAGAGACTGGAGCAGCACCAGGGTTTCGACGGGGATGGGCAGCGGCTGTCCAGTGGCTTGCTCGATCAGCTGACGAGCCGCCGCCAGGGTCGGGTCAAACTGGGCAGGGAAGAGCAGATAATAGGTGGCCCCTCCGACCAGGATGAGCAGCGGTGTGCCCAGCCAGGCCAGCGCCCAGAAACGCCAGCGTCCTTTGCGCAGCTGGGGGCGCAGCCCGAGATTTTGCCAGCCCTCGTGTGTAATCCACCGGGTCAGCAGGTGGGCCAGGGTGGGTGCGGGCATGACCACCCCGGCCAGCAGCAGCAGAGGCAGGTTGATGCCCGCCACGAGGGCGGGGCTGGCCAACCCGCCGGTCAGCGCGATGGCCAGGCTGGCGCTCCACGCGATGCTGAAAGCCAACAGCAGAAAAATTGTGATCCTGCGGCGGTCGATCGAGCTGGGGATCATTTGAACGCCTCCTGACGCGACTTCGATCCATCTGGCCTTTTCTCAAGAGATGCCCGGGCTACCTGTTGCTGTGTCTCCTGGCCCATCGGGCGCCTGGCGTACCCGAAAGGGGGCAGTTCGCTTTTGTCACGAATGCCAAACCAATTTTACCGTTTCTGTCGAAAAATTGCACTCTGCGCCAAACGTGTGGAGGGACGAGCCCAGCCTCATGAATCCCGTCCATGAGTCCCGTCCATGAGTCCCGGCCATGAATCCCGGCCATGAGTCCCGGCCATGAATGGCCGGCCATGAATCCCGTCCATGAATGGCCGGCCATGAGTGGCCGGCCATGAATCCCGGCCATGAGTGGCCGTCCATGAGTCCCGGCCATGAATCCCTGCCATGAATCCCGGCCATGAATGGCCGGCCATGAATCCCGGCCATGAATGGCCGGCCATGAATCCCGGCCATGAATGGCCGGCCACGAACCCCGGCCATGAGTGGCCGTCCATGAGTCCCGGCCATGAATCCCTGCCATGAATCCCGGCCATGAATGGCCGTCCATGAGTCCCGGCCATGAGTGGCCGGCCATGAATCCCGGCCATGAGTCCCGGCCATGAATGGCCGGCCACGAACCCCGGCCACTCATGGCCGTCCATGAGTCCCGGCCATGAGTGGCCGTCCATGAGTCCCGGCCATGAATGGCCGGGTTCAATTCAAGCGCCCCTACGGGGCGCAACGGGTGTTTGCGATCCGTAGAGGCGCCTGAATTGAGGCGGGCATGAGTACCCCGGCCAGCAGCAGCACGAGTTTCTGTCGAAAAATTGCACTCTGCGCCAAACGTGTGGCAATATGAATGAAAGCCAACGACCGCCGAATCGCCATGAGTATCGATTTCCTTGGGTACGTGGGCCGTAACCGAGTTCTTTTTTCGACGCACGCAGCGGAATTCAGATACCCGTTAACAATTTGATGGAGGCGCTACATGATAGCTTGGAAACTCAGTTTGCCGTTGGCTTTGACCTTCCTTACCCTCTTTGCCATGGTGGCCTTCGGCCTGGGCGAGACCACCGAGGACGTCCACGCACAAACGCGGCGCACCCCCACACCCACTGCTCACCAATCTGCCGTAATAGCAGATCTATTTGCCGATTTCGTCGACGAGGGGACCCCTGGCGCAGCCGTGTTGGTGAGCAGGGAAGGCCAGCTTGTCTATCGCGGCAGCTTCGGCCTGGCCGATCTTGATGACGGCACGCCGATCACGCCGGAGATGAGCTTTCACCTTGGCTCGGTGGGCAAGCAGTTCACGGCGCTGGCGATGATGCTCCTGGCCGAACAGGGTGAGCTGGATTTTGATGATCCCATCGGCGTGTATCTGCCCGAACTGCCGTGGGGAAAGCGCATCACTATTCGCCAGTTATTGAACCACACGTCGGGCGTCCCCGATTACGACACCAGCAAGTCGCTCTACGACGCCCTTTTGGACCGCTCAGACACCCCCAACAACGACGATCTGCTGGCTGTGTTATCTGAGCGCCGCCGCCTTACTGCCACGCCGGGCCAGCTCTTTGCCTACAGCAACACCGGCTACGACCTGCTGGGCATCCTCATTGAGCGCATCAGTGGACAATCCTACGCCGATTTCATGCAAGAGACGATCTTCGCGCCGCTGGGGATGACGCGCAGCTTCTCCGCGCCCAATCGTCCTCGCGACGCCGGGCAGTGGGTGGTGCACAGCTACACCGTGGACGACGACGAACTCGTCGCCTACGACGAAGACGATCTCGACGGGCTTACCGGCTCCGGCTCGATCTACGCGTCTGTGGACGATCTCCTCCGCTATGATCGGGCGCTCTTTGGCGGTCAACTGGTAAGCGAAGAAACCTTCGCCGAGGCGCTCAAGCCTGCTCGCCTCAACAACGGACGCCAATCCTACTACGGCTTCGGCTGGGAACTGGACAAAGAGGGCGCATACATCGCCCACTCCGGCGCATGGCTGGCTTTTCAATCTTGCTATGTGCATTTTCTCGACGAAAATGTCTCTGTCATCGTCCTCTTGAATCAGGACGATGAAGACGTCGATCCCTGCGATATCGCATCTGAAATTGCCGCTCTCTACAACTTTAGTTTCCAGTAAAAGTAAGTTGAGCGAGATTGAGCACAAGATGACAAGAAGCGATGATGAGCAGCGGGTTTTTGGCGTCATGGATATGGCTGGCAACGTATGGGAGTGGACAAGCAGCTTGTGGGGTGCAGACTATCAGAAACAGCAGTTCGACTACCCCTACAATCCGAATGATGGGCGTGAGACGAAGGACGCGCCGAACACCATCGCATGAAGCTCGGCGTGGAGCTTGACGCCGTGGCTGAGGCCGGCACAGGGACGATTGAATCCATGATGGAGATTGAATCATGGCCCATACCTACACATCGCTTTTTTACCACATTGTCTTCAGCACCAAGTATCGTGTCCGTTACATCCGCCCGGAGATCGAGCAACAGGTGTGGGAGTATATGGGCGGCGTGATGCGCCAGCACAAGCTCACTGCCTTGCAGATCGGCGGCATCGATGACCACATCCACGCCTTGATCATGGCGTTGCCCACCCTGGCGCCGAGCCAGATTGTGCAATTTCTCAAGGGCGGCTCTTCAAGATGGATTCACGAAACCTTCCCCGATCTGCACGCCTTTGCCTGGCAGGAGGGCTACGGCGCCTTCACCGTGAGCAAATCGGGATTGGAGGCTGTCGTCCGCTATATCCAAAACCAACGAACCCACCATCAAAAGCAGAGCTATCAAGCCGAATATCTGGAATTTTTACGCCGCCATGCGGTCGAGTACGACGAACGCTATGTGTGGGGATGATGGTCGGCGTGTGGGGGGACGAGCCCGGCCATGAGTGGCCGGCCCCATGAATCCCGGCCATGAATGGCCGGCCCCATGAATCCCGGCCATGAGTGGCCGGCCCCATGAATCCCGGCCATGAGTGGCCGGCCCCATGAATCCCGGCCATGAGTGGCCGGCCCCATGAATCCCGGCCATGA
>JAGWYN010000114.1 GCA_018969295.1 Chloroflexota bacterium
TCGACGCTGAGCAGTGACCTGCGCACAGACGGCATGCTGAACAGCGCTGCAACCCGACAGAAGCTCATCGATGGGATGGAGTATGTCAAACCCAGGCGTGTTGCAATTCGCTCGAACATTCTCGCCCGTTATGCAGAACTGGGCGCACCGGCAAATGTGCCGGATTTTGCCGCATACGCGTTTACCCTGGACATCGTAGCGCCGTCGGTTTCTTCCAGCGTGCCTGGTGCGGGCGCCAACCAGGAGATTCAGGCCGTCGCGCTGACCTTCAGCGAGCTGATGCAGCATGACACGCTCGACAGCAGCACCGTGCAGCTGTTGAACGCCCAAGGCGGCCCGGTAGCTGGAACGCTCAGCCGGAGCGACAGCGATGCGGCAACGACCATCACCTTCACGCCGCTCAGCAAGCTGGCACCTGGTACCTATCAGATGGTGGTCAGCTCCGGTGCCAAAGACCTGGCGGGCAATGGGCTGGCGGCACAGACAACGATTGCACTGACCCACACGCCGCTGAGCGAGTTGACAGCAGCGAACAGCGGGACGACGCGTCTGGGGAGCGCTACCCTGCTGACCGCCACAGTGCCAGGCAACCACAGCAGCATTGTCTACACGTGGGACTTTGGCGACGGGACAAGTGGCAGCGGGACAAATCCAAGCAAGACGTACGCAGCTGTTGGCACGTACGTGGCGACGGTGACGGCGGTCAATGGGAGCGAACAAGCGACAGCGAGCACGCAGGTGAGCGTCATTGACCGCGGGATCACAGGGCTGAGTGCAGCCAACAGCGGGACGACGCGTCTGGCCAGCACGACGTCCTTCACGGCGACGATCCTGGACGGCAGCAATGTGAGCTATGCCTGGAACTTCGGCGACGGCACGACCGGCAGCGGTGCGAATGCCAGCCGCGCCTACGCGTCGGTAGGCAGCTACACGGCGGTAGTGACAGCGGTCAACGGGGTGAGCCAAGTGGTGGCCACCACACAGGTGAGCGTGATCGACCGGGCGATTACAGGCCCGGCAGTCACAAACAGTGGACCAACGCCGTTGGGGAGTGCGACGATGTTTAACGTTACCACAGATGGCAGCAACGTGAGCTATGTCTGGGACTTCGGCGACGGCAGCACGGGCAGCGGTGCGAGTCCCGGCCGTACCTACACGGCAGTGGGGGTCTACACGGCCGTGGTGACTGCGACCAACAGCGTTGGCCAGGCAGTGGCGAGCACGCAGGTGACAGTTGACCAGAGCATCAGTGGCCTGCAGGCGATCAGGAGCGGACAGGGGACTGCTGTTGCATTGGGCAGTGTTGTTCTGTTTACTGCGACTACGACGGCAGGCAGCAACGTCGATTACACCTGGAACTTTGGCGACGGCACGACGGGTAGCGGCGCAAATGTAACCCACAGTTATGCCGTGACGGGCACATACACAGCGGTTGTGACCGCCGCCAACAGTGTGGGTAGCAGCACAGCGTCACCACAGGCAGTAAGTGCTCTTTACGGCTGGACACCAGTGGAAGAGATCCTGATTCCTGCCGGCAGCTTTCAGATGGGCTGCGACAGCAGCAACCCGGGGGAGACGTGCTTGGGCGACATGCAGCCTTTGCATACGGTGACCCTAGATGCCTATTTCATTGACAAGTACGAGGTGACCAATGCCCGCTACAAGGCATGCGTGGATGCTGGCGGATGCACGGCGCCGCAGAGTGTGGATTCTGTGACGCGCTTCCCCTACTACGGCACAAGCACCTATGCGGATTATCCGGTGACTTACGTTAACTGGTACCGGGCGAGGGCCTTCTGTGCGTGGGAGGGCAAGCGGTTGCCGACCGAGGCGGAGTGGGAGAAGGCAGCGCGCGGGAGCAGCGATACACGCAAGTACCCGTGGGGCAGCAGTGCACCGGATTGCACGAAGCTGAACTATAACTATAGCGGGTGTGTCGGCGATACCAGCCTTGTGGGTTCCTATCCAAGCGGGGCCAGTCCGTACGGCGTGATGGACATGGCGGGCAACGTGTGGGAGTGGGTGAACGACTGGTACGACGGCAGCTACTACAGTGTGTCGCCTGACAGCAACCCGCAGGGACCGACGACGGGTGAGTACCGTGTGCTGCGGGGCGGGTCGTGGAGCAGCGATAGCAACGGCGTGCGCTCCGCCAACCGGAACGCCAACCTTGCCGACTTCTGGAGCGGCAACTTCGGCGTCGGGTTCCGGTGTGTCCGCTCGCAGTGATCCTGGCCTTCTGGGTTTTGCCCTTTGGGGCTTCTGGAAGGAGGGGAAGCGCAGCGATGGGGGCGAAGCCCCCTTCTTCTGCACCGGCGAAGCCGGTCGAAATTTTTCAAAAAAGGCCTTTTTGTCGGCCAGGCAGGAGTTTGCGTATGGGCAAACTGTACCGCCATCTGTGGCATGAGATCACTTCCTTTGCCAATTTGCTGCTGGCCTTCCGCAAGGCCGCACGCGGCAAGCGCAGCCGGGCAGGGGCAGCAGGTTTTGAGTTCAAGCTGGAAGAGAACCTGGTCACGCTCCGCTGGGAACTGCTCGACGGTATCTACCGGCCCAGTAGAGTGGCTACACCAGCTTTGTCGTGCACGACCCCAAACGTCGCCTGATCTCCGCTGCGCCGTTTCGCGACCGGGTCGTCCACCACGCCCTGATGAATGTGACCGCTCCCCTGTTCGAGCGTTCGTTTATCGACGACAGCTTCGCCAACCGGGTGGGCAAGGGCACCCACCGCGCCCTCGACCGCTGCACCACCTACCTGCGCCGCTATCTGCTGCCGTTGGATGTGCGCCAGTTTTTCCCCAGTATCGACCATGCCATTCTCGTGGCCAACCTGGAACGTACCCTCGGCGATGCAAAAACACTGGTGCTCTGCCGTCAAATTCTGGCCAGCGCGCAGGGGTGCTCAACGAGGAATATGACATGGTCTACTTTGGCGGCGATGACCTCTTCGCCGCCAACCGCCCATGGGGCCTGCCCATCGGCAACTTGACCAGCCAGTTCTGGGCCAATGTCTATCTCAACCCGTTCGACCATTTTGTCAAGCGACAGTTGTGTGTGCCCGGCTATATTCGCTACGTGGATGATATGCTGCTCTTTGGCGACAGCAAAGTGGAACTCCAAGCTGTGCGCCAGGCCGCCATTGAGTACCTGACGGGTCTGCGGCTGACTGTACACGAAAACAGCGCGCAGGTGCGCCCCAGCGCCACAGGTATCCCTTTCCTGGGGTTTCAGCTCTTTCCAGATCACAGGCGTCTAAAACGGCGCAAAGGAGTTCAGGCTGTGCGCTGCTTCCGAGGGCTTGTGCGGCAGCACCGTGCTGGCCATCTCAGCCAGACGAGAATCAAGGCCAGTGTCATTGACTGGATCAACCATGTGCGCTATGGAGATACCTGGGGGCTGCGCCGCGCCATTTTGGATCTGGTCGTGCTGTAACATGGCGGAGTCGAAATAATCACCAATTTTCAGCAAAAGCTATGACTTTCTGCTGTGGCTGCTCAATCATACAGAAAAATTTTCTAAGAGTGAGCGCTTCCGCCTGGACGGTGTTTTCGAGGTGGCGGCGTAGGTCACGGTCTAGGGGATTCATGGGTGGTCGATCGGTTCTATCGTTTTTGTTCGATGGTTCAGGTCATTCTCCGTCTGTCTGACTGATTCCGCCGATGCGCAAGAAGGCTACCACACGTCGGTACGGCCGCAGCCGAGCCATTCGTGCGTGCGGTGCGCGGCGGGGTCCCACCCCAGATTTTCGCTGCCAGTGGGTTCCGGCACAAGGGTCAGCAGAACGTCCTCTGGCAACAAATCGAAACCCGTTCCGCCAAAGTATGATGGCGGCACCTCCGCACGAACTGGAGCCTTCTGCCCGGCACAGTTCTCCCAGACTGAGTAGACGCTCAAGCGGTCCTCGGGGTGAGCAGCCAAGTACCGGCCGAACGAACGCACAGCGTCCTTCTGACTCTGCCACATCGTCTCAGCATGCGCCGCGCTATCTGCGTACTGTCCCGGGTTGACGGCTCGCTCTGCCATTTGGGCCTGGAATTCCTCGGGTGTCTCGTACTCGAAGTAACACCCGCAATATCCGGCCGGAAACACGGCATAGACGAATGCCGCAGGCGAGACTCGCTGGATACCGGCGAATGTTTGGGGCTGGTTGTTTGCCTCAACCGGGTACAACTGCAGGCCAGGGTAGGCGCCCTCGTCCAGCGGGAGTGGAATTGGGTGATCGGCCAAAAGAAAGATAACTTTGCACATCGCTTCCTCTAGGATAGGTGTAGCTGAGCGGCCTGCGTTCGCGGCAGGCAGGCGGGTGGCGGGGTAGCCCGGACGGATAGAAGCCGTTTTTTCGGGGCTGAATTCCCTTCGGACGGTGCGGCGCCCTTGCTCGGTTGCTGTGTTCGGCGGCTCAATCAATGCAAGATCAGCTGGTTTATTATAACTCAAGTCCCTTTCGAGCAGACAATACCGTTGTTCAATCGGGTCTACTTCATACAGGGGCAAGATTTCACTCGCCGGTTGAACCCCGGCGTCGGCTACGAGAAACCGGCTAAAGCCTGCTTGCCAGACTGGGATCGCCAAGTTGGTGCACTGGGCT
>JAGWYN010000115.1 GCA_018969295.1 Chloroflexota bacterium
TGCCAGACTTCTTGGGGGGTTGTTGTTTCGTTTTGCCCGCGCATTGCCTGACACTCCTTTGTCTTCGACAGAGACCAGCATACCTCTCTCTCTTCATATTCTGACTGACCTGGCTGGTCCTGTCAAGGCTGTCAGCTTTTAGGGGTCTACTTCACGCTGGGGGCAGGTTTTTGGCAGCGTCCCCCATCTGGTCAAAGCGTCCGCTAAGGAAGGCGGCACGAACTGGCAGCAGGTTTTCGGCGCCTTGCCGGGACCAGCGCATGCCAGGACCGCTGAAGCGCGCTTTGAATTGCTTTGCGCCGCTTTCGACCATACCCCTGCCGATGGGCCATTCTGCTTCGCGCATCTGGAGATAGTGCATACGCTGATGGTGGGTACGAAAATCGCCTGCGGCCGTGTTGATGAGGTGACAAAAAATTTTCGCTGACAGGTCTATTTGAAGGGTTTGGCCATGTATCGCACCACTGCTTAAGCCTGAGGTGCGGCTCCAGCCAGACTGTTTGCTTATTTCAGACCACGTGTATTAGACACGACACGCTCTTTTGGAGCCCCGACCGTGAGGGAGGGGGGAACAGCCAAGACACGTCAGGTTCCCTGACGGTCGCGGTTCACTTGGCGGCTCACGTTGGTGGCCCCGACCAGGGGCTGCTGTCGGATGCCGGGCCTGCACCCGAACCAGCGGGCCCGCCACCGGCTCAACAGGTTGGTTTGCATACCCTCTTCTGTGTACTATAATGGACAACAATCACGCTGCCATTGTGCGGTGCGCAGGCCCCCCTGTCAAAGGCAGCGCCCTTCTTGCCGTCCATACCTGTATTGCAGAGAGCGTTTGTGCACGACCATGGCCCATTGCAGCTTCATCGACTTTGAAATCACCGTCCATGGCCAGCAGGCCCCCTATCTGGTGCACGCAGGGTTCCGGTGTGTCTGCTCGCTTTGATCCTGGCCTTCTAGAAAACATGGGGGCTGTGTCCCAAAACGCACTAAGGTGTATCCTGCCTCCTCCAGACAGGCGGTCACCGCGCTTGCCGCCAGGCTGCGCATCAGTTCAACCAGGAGGATGCAGGCGGGGCGGCACGTTCAGCAACCGAGTTTCTCCCAGAAACCTCGCTCAAGCCCCGATGGGGCGCGGTGGGTGTGCGCCCCTCCCTTGTAAAATCCAGGCTCAACGGGATCAGTTGGACGGCGACAGTTGCCGCAGTTGCTCTTTGAGGATTTGAAACTGCTGCTGCGTGATGCCGGTCGCTTTTGTGATCAGCGTCCACTCCACACCTGCAGACAGGAGGCTGTCGATCGTCTTGATCTCTCCCTTGATCTCTCCTTCCTGTCGCCCCTCCTGCCTGAGTTCTTCTGCGTAGGTCAGCATCTTTTTTCCAATGTCTACGGTATATTGCTGCATATTCTCAACAAATCCTTGTACCAGCCGCCGTTCCTGGGTCGCGACCAGGTAGACGACAAAAAATTCCATGTAATTCGTCCCGCCAGTCTGCGCCACCTGTGCCAGCAACTGTGCTGCATCCTGCAGGGCTCTGCCGGTCGATTTCTGAAAAGCGGCCATCATCCACAACTGGGCTACCCGCGCTTTCAGCCCCCCCTGCGTCTGCTCTACCGGCAAATCGGACTGGTCGATCAGAAAATGGGCAAAGCGCAGCAAGAAATCGTCGCTCTGGTGGCTCTCGTCAAAGAGATCGGCAAATTCGGTCGAATGGTGCCAGCGGCTCTCTCCCTGGTAGAAGACGACAGGGAGGATGGGACGCAGCTCCCCCTGGCCAGGATGCTTCTTGAAAGATTCGTCTCAGATGCGGCACATGTACTTGAGCAGACGAAAGCGCATCACACCCACTGTACCACGAAAAAACTGTTCTGGGAATACACTGGGGGCGAGCAGAAAAGTGGACATGGACATTTCCTGGCAAATTTTCTATAATGCTCGCTGTCTCGCCCTAAAAAAGAGTATCTACCAGAAATTGCCATGCACCCGATCCTGACAAAACCGTCCCGGTCAAAGTATCGATGAACAAAACAGAAGCCTTAACCAAGTTGTGGCAGCTGCTCACTGACCTGATCGATGAAAAAGAAAAGATAAAACGGCTGGCCGAGCAGTCCGACATCCCACCTGCACAGATCAACCCAGACGGCGCAGCAACTGACTACTGGTGGCGGGTCCTGGTCGAAGCACACATACGCTGCAAGGTAGATAAAATCGTTGCACAGGTCGGTGAGGAAATAAAAGAACGAAAGGGCGACCTTGAAGAAGCCTATCGTCTCTATGCAGACGCGGCGGGTGACGTTGCTGAAACACCAATCCCCCCCGCCAAAACACCAATCTCCCCTGCCCACACCGAATATTTGCACAGTCTCTTCGACCGCTGGGGTGCAGTGCGTCTGGCGGACATTCTCGACAAGCTGGACCGACAAGTGCGCCTGCTCGATGTCTATGTGCCGCTGCCCATTGATGCACGGATTCGGATGGAAGGCAGAAAAAACAACGTAAAGTGGTGGTTTGACCGGGGCGAACAAGAAGCGAATTCTGGCATGACCAGACAAACGAAGGAGCACGCCGATCTGAAAAACAGGCAGCGTACCTGGCCAGAACTGAGGATCGATGATCCCGCACAGCTCGACCCATTGGTCAGACATCTCTGGGACAAAAACAAACGACAGCGCGGCGACGAAGACGACGAAATGTCCGTCACCCTCGACGCCGAACATGCTGCCGCACTGCAGCCACGATTGGTGCTTTTGGGCGGACCGGGCAGCGGCAAAAGCAGTTTTCTGCGCCATCTGACGCTCTGTCTGGCTGGGGCAATGCTGCACGCCGCTGGTGAAACACCACAAGATCCTGCCGCCGACCTGAAGCTTCTGCCCGGCTGGAGCGACGGTGCGTATACACCGATCTACATCGAACTGCGCGATCTCGTCAAATATTTCCCTGAGCTGCCCGGCCACGGCAGCAATGATCCGGTCATCCTGCCCGAGATTGAAGTTTTCTGGACCTATCTCCTCCAGAGAGAAAACTCTGAAGGCGTCGTGCCAGAGCTGCGCAAACTGCTGCGCCAGGGCAGGATCATGGTGCTGCTCGACGGGTTGGATGAAGTCAACCGCGCACACGAGCCAGCGCGAATGCGCCAGATTGTCGCGCTGGTGGCCGCCCTGCACTCTGCCAAAGCTGCCCGCATCCTGATCGCCAGCCGCCCACATGCCTACAAAAAAGAGGACACCGCGCCGCTGCCCGACTTTGGTGTGGCGCAGCTCGTTCCGCTCGACCGCAACCGTCAGAAATTGCTGGCAGACACCCTGCTGCGCCAGCTGCCAGGTGCAGGCAGCACCGCAGCTCTGATGAAGGCCATCGACGCTGCCCAGGTCAACGACGACATGCGCGAAACCCCGCTCTTTTTTACGCTGTGGGTTGGCCTGTGGCACGTGAACAGACCCAAACAGCTGCCCGCCACCAAAGCTGGGCTCTATCGCGCCGCCGTCGATCTCCTGCTTTCCAGCTGGACACGTCCCAAAAATCCTGACCCGGCAGTCATCGACGCCATCGGTGTCGATCCGCTGAAGCTGCGTCCCGTGCTTGAAGCGCTGGCGTGTAAGACCCTGACGCAGCAAAGCGAAGATTTTGCGCTCAGCGAGCTGCTGGATCTGCTCGATCAAGCCAAAGACAACCCAGCTGGAGGCTTTCCCCAAGAAATGTTTATCGATCGAGTGGACGACTACCTTGAACGGCATGCTGGCATCCTGGTTGCCCCGCGCAAGCGCCATTATCGCTTCATCCACCGTTCCTTTCAAGAGCATTTGGCTGCATGTGAGCTGATTCACCGAACGTCACCCCCAAGCCACCCGCGGGAGATCTCATCCGACAACCTGTTTCCTGATGGACTGCTTGCAAAGCTGCAGCAAGACAGCAGCAACTGGCGCAACGTGGCGCGTCTGGCGATAAGCGAGCTGGTTGTCGCCAGACGCTTTGCCGATCTGCGGGAACTGCTGGAAGCAATGAGCGAGCCGTATGCAGAAGATGGGTGCAGCTGGCCAGCAGTGGCACTGCTGGCGCTGGAGATGGTCAACGATCCAGAGATGCCAGAGCTGTCAAAGAGGTATGCACAAGTGCTGCATCGTGCAGCGCTCCGAGCGCTGCACGACGTCACCTCCTTTCCTGTCCCAATGGAGCGGGCAATCGCCGGCAACGCCCTGAGCCGCCTCGGCGATCCACGGCCTGGTGTAGGCATCAACGAACGTGGCCTGCCCGACATTCTCTGGATGAAAGTGTCCGCCGGCGAGTTCCCTATGGGCAGCAACAAAGACAAAGATGAACAGCCAATCCACACGGTCTATCTGGACGCGTTTGAAATCGCCAAATATCCAGTCACCAACAGTCAGTACGCCTGCTTTGTGGCTGCGACCGGCCGAAGACCGCCGCAACACTGGGATGGCACCATACCGCCAGACGGACTGCGCACCCACCCGGTCGTCAACGTCAGCCGGGAAGATGCAGCTGCCTTCTGTGCGTGGCTGGGCAAGCAGGACAATGCACAAATACGCCTGCCAACCGAAGCGGAGTGGGAAAAGGCTGCGCGTGGGACAGACGGA
>JAGWYN010000051.1 GCA_018969295.1 Chloroflexota bacterium
CCGCATGGCGCTGGTGGAAAGAGGGAAAGCTCGACGCCTATCAGACGGAAACAGGCACCGTCATCGTGCGTGAGCAGATCGATGCACCTGCCGGCATCGCCCTCTACGCCAGGGTGTCGAGCGCCGACCAGAAAGACGACCTGGCGCGACAGCTCGAGCGCTTGCAGACCTACGCCATTGCCAAAGGTTTACGGTGAGCAGGATCGTGACGGAGGTGGCGTCCGGGCTGAATGCAAGCCAGGCCGAAACTGACCGCCCTGGTCAGGGATGGCTCGATTGGCGTCATCGTGGTTGAACACAAAGATCGCTAGACGCGCTTTGGGTTCAACTGCATTGTCATGCTGCTGGAACTGCAAAGCAGGCGTGTTGGGTTGTATTTCTGAACGAGACCAAAGCCGATCTGGTGGCCGATTGCGTTGCCATCTCCCCTTGATGTGCGCGGGACTGTATGGGCGGCAGCGGGCAGAGTGTATTCGTCAGGGTTGTCAAGCAGGCAGCGCAGCATGAAGAACGTGTACAAGAGTGAAGTGGAGCCGAACAAAAAAACGGCCATGTGCCGGTATGTCGGCGGAGCGCGCTGGCCGTACAACTGGGGGCTTGAGCGAATCAAAGAGGTGGCAGCCAACGGCGAGAGCCGGCCGAGTGCGGTCGAGTTGCAGGTGAGACAGGCTGTTGCACGCCGTGACAGTGACGACACCGAGCCGTTTTTCCCTGCAATTTACGCTGCGGTGTGGCGCTGCAGACGCAGCCAGCTGCTTTTGGAGGGGTGCTGCGCCGAAAATAATGTGAACTCGTCATAAAAAACACGCGTTCGCGTACTTGTCTTGTACGTTCCCCTGTAAAGATAATACAAGACATTTATCTCAGAATTACACAAAAGATGAGTTTAAAAATGCTTCAACGCCTTTGCCGTTTTTGGGGAATAGGGCTGGCAACAGTGTTATTCGCCCTTTTGTCGGTCAGTGTTTCGGCTGAGAGTGTCTTTCCCTCTACAGCCGAGTTTCCTCAGCCAGCTCCGCAACTCCAGAGCATGGTTGCTGTGAGCGGTACAATTTTTCTGGATTACAATGGAGACGGCTATCGGTCGACCGACGGCAAGAATCCTTATCCGATCACGCTTCCTGCCACTGTTCAAGGCAGCACGGATGGGGCCTTGTGGCCGCGGGACAGCGGGGTTGCGGGAATCACAGTGACCGCCTACATCAGTGGGTCGGTAGTGCCCCAGGCTTCAGCGGTCAGCGATGCCAGGGGTGCCTATACACTCTCGCTTGCTTCGGGGGGATCCTATCAGATTGTGTTTTCGGGATACCAGGGTCTGGGGTACAGCGAAGGTCCAAAGGGGAAGATGGGGGTTACCGCAGGACAGGTGATCCCTGACAATTACAGTGGTGTCAGTCCGGGCAGCACTGCGACCAGCTATGAGCCATCGGTCGGCAATGGCTTTGTGATTTTGAACTTGAGTTCAGCGACCAGCCTGCGCAGCAAAGTTCATTTTGGCCTGGTCAGGGCCTCGCTCTACAGCAATGTGGCCCCGCGAGTGGCTTGGTCGATGGCAAGCAGCGGCTCCAGCGCAACTTCTGTTGTGGACAGCCAGCGGCCGCTGCAAACCAGCTGGACAGGCGGCGATCTGCTCAGCAGCCAACGCAAGGATCTGGTGGACCGTAACCAGGTCGGCACAGTTTGGGGGCTGGCCTATCAACCCATCAGCGACCGTCTGTTTGCTGCCAGCGTGGTGCGCCGTTTTGCCCCGCCGTTGGCGAGCGATCCCAAAAGTGACACCTTGTTTCTGGTCGACAACAACCGGCTTGCCAACCCCAACAGCAACCCGACTTCTCCGGCGCTGTTGGGGAGTATTCGTCTTGCTTCTTTGGGGATAGACACTGGTGCGCTGCCTGCTCGCAACAGTGTGTACATCGATGGCGGCGATCTGGAGACCTATGCCAGGGTTGGCAAGAGCGGCATTGGTGGCATCGATCTGTTTACGAACGACTACAACAGTATTTTGTATCTGGCCAATCTGTACGACCGCAAAATTTACGGGTTGAACGTCCAGATGCCGGCGACCACCACGCTGACTGCGGCAGAGGTGATTGCGTTGCCCGATGCGCCTTGGGTGACCCAGGACCCCTGTCACGGTCAGGGCCCAGCCCGTCCGTGGGCGGTCAAGGTGTATGAAGGGTTTCTCTACGTCGGTCTGGTCTGTACCGGTGAAGATGCTCCTCAGACTGCCGTCTATGTTGGTGCGGGGCAGCTTGCAGATGCCAATGGCTGGAGCCGGGACAGCGGTCTGTACACCACGGTCGATGCCAAGGTCCGCGCGGCGAAGGTCAGTGACAACGACGAGGACTTTACCTGTGCAATCACGACCCAGGGAGGGGTCAAATGTTGGGGGTACAACGGCATGGGCATGGTGGGGGATGGGACGACCATTCACACCAACAAACCGACGATCTATGTGCCAGGGTTGACCAGCGGAGTCAAAGCGCTGGCGGCTGCTAACAGTGCCATCTGTGCGGTCACGGCGCAGGGTGGGGTCAAATGCTGGGGGGACAACACCAATGGTCGGCTGGGAGATGGGACGACGATCGCACATCCAGCGCCGGTGGAGGTCAGCGCCCTGTCGAGCGGCGTCACAGACATCGATCTTGCCGTCACATCCACCTGTGTGATTCAAAATGGGGCTGCCCGCTGTTGGGGCTACAAACTCTATGGGCTAGGCAACGGCACCACGACCAGCTCGACACCGGTCACGGTGACAGGGATTGTCAGCGGTGCCGTCCAGATCGAGACCAATAATCACAACACCTGTGTGCGCATGGAGAACGGCACGGTCCGTTGCTGGGGGCGTGGACTTTATGGGGCCAACGGCGACGGATTCACTGCTGACCGGAGTACGCCGGTCACGGTCACGGTCACGGGGGGGGCTGTGCTGACCGAGGTGGTGGAGATCGCGATGGCCAGCGATGCGGCCTGTGCCGTTCGCAACGATAGCAGGGTTTTCTGTTGGGGGCGCGACAACTACGGGCAGCTGGGCAATGGGGCGCCTACCGCCAGTGCCCTGCGGGCCGATTCGGTCAAAAATGGCGACAACAGCGAACTTGTCGGGATCCGGTCGATTGCTGGAGGACGATATGAAGTTGTGGAAGGCGGAAATTTTTGTGTTGTCAACACGGCTGGGGGGGTTGTTTGCTGGGGATACGGTGGGTACAGCGCCCTCGGCAATGCGGTGCTTATCAACCCGACGCCGATCCCGATAAGCGGACTGAGCAGCGGGGTTGCTGCGCTGGACACTGGGCTGGCCACTTCCTGTGCAGTGATGGTGGATGGCACCTTGAAATGTTGGGGCTATGGTGGGTTGGGGGGGCTCGGCAACGGCGCTAACCTCGATTCCACAACGCCGGTCACCGTGCTGCCTGTGGCGCCTTCCACGCTGAGCTATGTCAATCAGCCTGCTCCCTACCACGTGGCGCGTATCAGCCAGTCGTCTCTCTTGACCTACACCATTCCGGTGACCAACGGCGACTATGAGGTCACTGCGTTTTTTATCAGCGATAAGGATGCTGCTCTGGATTTGAGCGTTGAGGGACAGCCGGTGCTTCCCAAGCGTGTCTTTGCTACTCCCTCCTCCCCTTTGTCGCAGACAATTGTTTCTGGCCAGGACTTTAGTTGTGCTTTGACCACCAGCCAGGGTGTGCAGTGTTGGGGGGAGGGAGCCAACGGCCGTCTGGGCAACGGAGCGGCTGTGGACAGCGAGATTCCTGTGGATGTGCAGGGGCTGACCAGCGGGGTCAGCGCGTTGGCTGCCGGGGAAGCACATGTCTGTGCACTCACGCAGGCCGGCGGGGTCAAGTGTTGGGGGGCCAATGCCTATGGTCAGCTTGGCAGGGGAACCGGCAATACGACTGAGAGCACAACTCCAGTAGATGTTGTTGGTTTGGGGTCAGGCGTCAAGGCGATCGGTGTAGGCAGCCACTTCAGCTGTGCGATTCTAGCGGCGGATGGCAGGGTCAAATGCTGGGGGCGCAACGAATACAGCCAGCTGGGAGACGATTCGGCGATCCGGCGAGAGGTGCCTGTCGACGTGACCACGACGAATGGTGCACAGACACCTTTCACCGGTGCCCGTGAAGTGCGTGGCGGCACCTACCATGCCTGTGCTTTGTTGGATACAGGCACTGTCAAATGTTGGGGCCATCAGGGTCAGGGACAACTGGGGGATGGAATCCAAAACGCGGCGAGCAATCGGGATTATGCGGCAGATGTCACAGTGGCTGCGTCGACCCCTCTGACGAATGTGAGGAGCATTGCGACGGGTGCGCGGATGAGCTGTGCCGTGCTCACGACGGGTGCTGTCAAGTGTTGGGGGGGCGCTTGGCCTACCAATTCGGGTCAGGTCGGTGATGGGAGCAACACCGATCGTACCCGCCCTGCAGATGTCGTGGGGTTGGGCAGCGGCGTGGTGGCTATCAGTTCCAACAGCATGGGGGACAACACCGGCCACACTTGTGCGTTGCTTGGCAGCGGTGCAGTCAAGTGTTGGGGAGAAAACGGCAATGGGCAGCTAGGCGACAACAGCACCTCGGACAAATGGTCTCCCAACAGTGTCGTAGACTTGGAGCAGGGGGTGGCTGCCCTGGGTGCAGGGAACACACATACGTGTGCGGTCATGACGAACGGGGCTGTGCTGTGTTGGGGGGACAGCGACAACCGACAGCTGGGGTTGACAGCCACGACCGATCGTACCCGTCCGTTCAACCTGCCCGGCACAACTGCGGTCTATGCCCTGCCCAACCAGCAAGCGGTGGCGTTGCAATCGACGACGATCACGGACGGTCTGTTGACCGTCGTGGTCACGCGCACTTCAGGCAATATGCAGACTGCGTTTCTGAGCGGGATCGCGGTACGGCCCAAACTGACTGGAAATGCGCTGGTCTACGCCTATCCGCTCAGCCAGGATGGCAGGCCGCTGGGGGCCGGCAGCGGCGTCACATGGACATTGCCCCTTTCTTTCTCGCTGGCATATTCTCGTTCTGCCCAGATCGATGGTGACAGCTGTTCGGCGCTTGGCATTGGTACCCGCAAAACAGCTGGCTGGAATCGTTGGGAGGACAGCTATCGTGACAGCTGGCATGCGGCGGTGACCAGCACGACCAACTGTGGGCCTGTCGGTCGGCGAATTGCCGCCTATCCGCAGCCGATGTTGGTGGATCTGGAGTTTGGGCCGGCCGGCAACATGGTGCTGGGTTTTGCCGACCGTTTTGGTTACCAGATGCGCACTTCGGGCAACTGGGACGGCAACAACGCAGGAACCTACTACACGCAGCAGCCGGTTCCTCCGGGCAGTGCAGATACGGCCGCCGGCTACTACTCGATCGGCGTGGCAGGGGATCTGCTCTGTGCCAGCGGATCGACGGCCTCCCCGGCGAATGGCAGTTGGAGCGTGGAGAAGGGGGGAATTTGTGCTGGCCGTACGGGGACGATCACCGAGACCAATACAGGGGGTGTGGCAGAATTTTTTGACGACACCTACCAGCGGATCGACAATTATGACCGTTGGGAGCCTGCGCGAGGTGCGCTTTATCAGATTCCAGGGGCGTACAGCGTTGCGGCCAACAGCAGTTATCTTTACAGCACGGACACGGACTATTCTGCAGGTGCTACGACGTTTGACTGGACAGAGGGGTCTGTCCGGCGTTCTCAGAGTGGCGTCAATTTTGCCTGGACCAGCATCGGTGACGCCAGGTTCGGGATGGCTTCCGACTTGCTGCACGATTTTGAGTTGTTGACGTTGCCAGCGCCGGTCGAAATTGGTGACCGCGTCTGGTACGACGCCAATGCCAACGGTTTGCAAGACCCTGGGGAGCCCGGCATTGGCGGCGTAGCGGTGACGTTGACCGATCCAAACGGCAACAGTGCAACGGCAACCACCGATGCTGCCGGCTACTTTCTTTTCAGCAGCGACCCTGATCCGACCCCGACCGGGGTGCGCGACGACAACAGCAACCTCAGCACAGGCAGCCGTCTTTACGGGCTGGACGGCAAGAGTGTCGGAGAGGTCAACCTGCTGCTGCCAGGGAACGGTGAGTTCGTTTTGCGCGTGGCGTTGGTACAGGGCAATCTGTTGAAATTTCCTGCGACCAGCAGCGGGGAGCAGCTTTACCCGGCTCCTGCGCAGGCCAACACGGACAACCCCCCTGCGCGTGCTGGCGACATCAACAACGACGTGCGTGACAGTGACGGTCTTCTTGAGCAGGAGAGTACAGGCCTGGGCAGCGTGATTCGTTTTGTGGTCGGCCAGGCCGGACTCAACGACAGCGCCTACGATTTTGGGTTTGTGGTGCCCGACCTCAAGATCGGCAACCAGGTCTGGCTGGACGCCAACAACAACAACGTTTTGGAGAGCGGGGAAAGCGGGCTGGCAAATGTCGCGGTAGAGCTTTATCTGGACAGCAACCGGGATAATGTGTACACGCCCGGCACCGATCGGCTGCACCAGACAGCGACGACGGACAGCAATGGCCGGTACTTGTTTGACAATCTGGGCAGCGCCCAGTATCTGGTGGTCATTACCCAGACCAATTTTGTGGCCGGAGGGGCGCTTTTCAACAAGGTACCGAGCCAGGCCACGGGTGGTGTGACGGCCGATTCCAACAGCGACCGCAACAATCTCACCCACGGGACACGCAGCGGGTTGTTGGGCAGCGGCGGCTATGTGGCGGCCAATGTGTTGACCTTGATTGGGGGTCGCGAGCCCGATGTGGCAGGGGACGGCGACGACATATTTGGCAATCTGACGGTTGATTTTGGCTTTTTCGACGCTACGGTCTGTGTGGCGGCGTCTGGGGATCTGGGTGGGGCGATCTTTGTGGACGCCAATTTAAATGGATTTGGCGACAGCACGGAGTCGTTGCTGCCGCAGGCGGCGCGGGTGACCGCCTACGATCTGCAAAATAGTGTGGTCGCCACGGCCAGCGTGGGGCTGGACGGCAAATATCGGTTGCCTGGGCTTTACAGCGCTCGACCGGCGACGGAAACGTTGCGGATTGAGTTTACCGAGCTGCAGGCGGGTTACGCCACTGGGCCGGATGGTTCCTACAGCGTCGCTGCAGGTGGGGTTTTGACGGGGTCAGGCACCAGTGTCCGTTTCCAAAACGGGGCCTCCTGCGCAGTGAACTATGGCGTGACCGACCTGTACGCCTCGGCTTGTACAGCTCCTTACATTGCGATGACCGTCTTGTATGGCGGACCTGCTTCTGGAGCCAATCCGCTGGTTGCAGGCAGCAACGCTGCCACCCAGAACAGCGTAATCACCTGGCGGTATGGGGCGACAGGAATCCGCACAGGCGAATATCTGGGAGAGGCCAAAGGGGCTGATGTCGGTGCGACCTGGGGGATGGCAGTGGACCGGGCCCAGGGGCAGATTTTGGTCTCTGCCCTGGTCAAACGTTCGGTCCAGCTGGGGCCTTTGGGGCTCGGCGGCGTCTATCGGATGACAGCGCGTGACACCGATCCGGTCGAGCCGTTGATGGATCTGGCAGCGTTGGGGTTGGATTTGGGGGCGAGCCGCCTCCCGAGCAACGCAGTGCGTTCGGCCCAATACGACGATCCGCTGGTCGTAGCTGAATGGGTTGCCAAAGCTGGGATCGGCGATATGGACCTGGATGAAAAAGGACAGACGCTGTGGCTGACCAACCTCTATCGCAAGCAGCTGGTTGCCATTCGGGTGGAACGCAAGACTGCGTTGAGTGGCAGCAATCCGGTCCGGGCCAGCGATATCCTTACCCAGACTGCTGTCCCGATGCCTGCCTGTAGTGGTGGGGAAGGACGCCCGTGGGGGATCGCCGTGCGTGAGGGGTTTGTCTACGCGGGTGTCGTCTGTGACGCGTTCATCTCGCAGAATCCCAACCATCTCTCTGCTGCGGTCTATCGGTACAACATTGTGGCAGGCAGCTGGGAGGGAACTGCGCTGGCACAGTTCCCGTTGACGTACAACGCGCCCTCTACGGTAGGGTGGTATGTGCCGTATTACGGGCTCAACGCTGCCTCGCGTTTTATGCCCTGGCAAAATATGGCTCCTAATGTGGTGAGCTACAAACAACCGATCCTGGCAGACATCGAGTTCGACGACGACGGCTCGCTGGTGCTCCAGATCATCGACCGCTCCGGCCATCAGCGCACCCCCTACCAGATCAACCCTGTGCCGACGTACTTTGTCACTGGCGGTGACACCATCCGTCTGTGCAACGTCAACGGCACATTTGTCCAACAGGGGGCGAGCGGTTGTCCGTTGAGCCGGCGCAATGCGATGGGGGTGGGTGGCGGCCAATTTTACTGGGGGGCTTTCATGCCGCTTCATTTCAACACCCAGAATGGCGGATTGGCTGTGCTGCCAGGGAGTCGTGAGGTGGTGATGGGGGCGATCAACCCGAACGACGCCATTTATTCGCAGGGGGCCTATTACCTGAGCAGCCTGACCGGTGCCAAAAGAAGTGGCGGATACATTGTAGGCGATAATTTCCTCAAAGGCACGGGGATAGGTGACCTGGAAATTGTGTGTGAACCAGCTCCGTTGGAGATTGGCAACCGTATCTGGTTGGATCAAAACGCGAATGGTCTGCAAGATGCCAACGAACCGCCGCTGGCAGGAATCGGGGTGCGTCTGTACCGAGCGGGTACAGACCGTCAGTTTGGTACGGTCGACGATCTGTTGGTGCTGACGACGACGACCAATAGCCGTGGCGAATACATTTTCAGCGACCGGACGGATGGCAATGCAGACCGCGAGATCTACGCCCACACCGATTATCAGGTGCGCGTCCATCGGACGCAGACACCGCTCTATTCGTATCTGCTGACGCAACACAACCGCCTGATAGGGAGTACGGCAGCCAATTCAGGGGGGGTGACCTCGACCGGAGATGAAAGCTCGGCCTCCAACTACGCAGATCTGCGTGATTCAGATGCGGTCTTGATCGGCGCTGAGGCAGTCATCACGGTGACAACGAGTCTCTACCGCGACAACAACCACACCTACGACATGGGTTTTTATCCGGAGGCTGTTCTGGGCAACCAGATTTGGTACGATGCCGACAGGGATGGGGTGCTGGATGCGGGGGAAATCGGAGCGCCTGGTGTGCAGGTTGTGCTCTACAATGTGCAGGGTACAGCTGTGGCGACTACGACTACCGACGCGAGAGGGCTTTACACCTTTACTGCGTTGCCGCCAGCGACCTACAAGGTGGCTGTGTCTGTCCCTGCGGACTATGCAATCAGCCCACAAACAGCGGGCGGCAGCAGCATCGACGCCAATGGGGTCACAGCCCCGGAAGATCTGACCGTCGGGGAAACCAACCTGACCAAGGATGCTGGCCTTTACTATACGGGCAGGCTGGGCGATCGTGTTTGGCTGGACAGGAATGCAGACGGTGTGCAGGACGCCGGTGAACCTGGGATGGCCGGGGTCACGATAACCCTGTCGAGCTCCAGCGTACAGGCCATCAGCACCACCGTAACCGATGCCAATGGCAACTACAATTTTCCAGATTTGTTGCCGGGTGTGTACACCCTGCGGGTGACGCCGCCACCAGGATATCTGGCCAGCCCACAGGATGCAGCCGCTGGGGGGGTGGCTGCAGACAGCGATTTGAACCCGCAAAACTTCCAGATGGGCTATACGTTGGGCACCAACGAGCGGTATTCTCACCTGGATGCTGGATTCTATCAAGCAGCCAGTCTGGGGGACCTGGTCTGGTCGGACAACGATGTCGATGGGATTCAAGATGCAGGAGAACCGGGGGTGTCGGGGGTGACGGTTGTACTGCATCGTGCGCTCACAGGCCAGCCGGTGCTGACGACGACGACGAACGCCGGCGGTTTCTACACCTTTACAAATTTGACCCCGGGTGACTATTTTGTTGATTTCACCCTGCCTGTCGGCTATACAATCAGCCCACAGGATGCAACTGGTGCCAACGGTGTGGGGCCAGACGACGGCGGCACGACCGACAGCGATGTGGACCCGCTGACCGAGCGCACTGCGACGACGACGCTGCGATCAGGCGAAAACGACCCGACGTGGGACCTGGGCATCTACCAGCTGGCGAAACTCGGCGATCGGGTCTGGCTGGACGGCGACGGCGATGGGATCCAAGACGCTGGAGAGACAGGTGTCGCGGGGGTACCGGTCGTGCTGCATCATGCGCTCACCGGTCAGTCTCTGCTGACGACGACGACAGATGCCAGCGGCCTCTATACATTTACCGGTTTGGCACCCGCCTCGTATTATGTGAAATTTGTGCTGCCGGTCACTTACACGGTCAGCCCGCTCGATGCAGGGGGCGCTTTGAGCGATAGCCTGGACAGCGACGTCGACCCGGTCACTGTGCGTACCGCGACGACCGTGTTGACAGCTGGCGAAAATGACCCGACGTGGGATCTGGGCGTGTATGTGGCTGTGCGCGTGGGCGATGCTGTCTGGTCCGACGGCGACGTAGACGGCGTTCAGGATGTGGGCGAAGCAGGGGTGGCAGGGGTCGTTGTGACGCTGTACAATGCAGCCACCAATCAACCTTTCCAGGTTGCCGGCAAGCCACTGACCACCACGACTGATTTTGATGGCGTCTATCTCTTTAAAGCGTTGCCACCGGGCAATTATATGGTGGTCTTTGACCTGGCTACTTTACAGGTGGGCTACGCAGTCACCCTGCGTGACGCGACAGGTTCGGGGATCAACGAGGGCAACGACAGCGACGCCGATCCTGCGACAGGTCAGACGGCAGCCACAGGATTTCTGGCCAGCGGGCAGGAGAATCGGACCGTGGACATGGGGGTCTACCTGACAGCGGGCTTGGGCAACTATGTCTGGTCCGACCTGGACGCCGACGGTATTCAGGATCTTGACGAGACAGGTGCGCCAGGGATCGTGGTCAATCTCTACGCGATCGACAACACGATCCTCGCCACGACAACGACCGGGGCGACAGGAGACTATCAATTCAGGGAACTTGTCCCTGCGACCTACACAGTGGGCTTTGTATGGCCGCCGAGCTATGGGGTGAGTCCGGTCAATGCTCTCTACGATGCTGACGGCGACCCGACGACGGCGGATGTCAACAACGATGCATTGGACAGCGATGCGATCACCAACACACTGCGCACAGCTCCGGTTGGCCTTTCTTCTGGGGAGTTCAACCCGAAGCTCGATTCAGGCGGCTATTTTACAGGCACATTGGGTGATCGGGTCTGGGAAGACCTGAACCGCAACGGCGTTCAGGATGCAGGTGAATTAGGGGTGGCCAGTGTCGTGCTCACGCTGACCAACGGGGCCGGACAAGTCGTGACGACGACGACCGATGCGAACGGCTACTACAGCTTCAATAATTTGAACCTGGGCTCTTACACAGTCACCGTGCAACCCCCTCCTGGGTATGCTCCAACGCTCCAGAATATCGGTATCGAAGTGGGCGACAGCGATCTGTCGCCGGCGTCTGCCCAGATGAATTACACCCTGGGGGTCAATGAACGCTACCCGAATCTGGATGTGGGCCTTTACCTGCCGGTCGGGCTGGGTGACACGGTCTGGTCCGACACCGATGCGGATGGCCTCCAAGATGTCGGGGAGACCGGCATGCAGGGCGTGACAGTTGTGCTCTACGATGCGGTCGCTGCGGCCCCATTGCTGACGACGACGACGAACGCCGGCGGTGTCTACACCTTCACGAACCTGATGCCGGGCGACTATTTTGTCGGTTTCAGGGTGCCGGCGGGCTATGCGGTCAGCCCGCGGGATGTGGGCAGCGACGATGCGGCAGACAGCGATGCGGACCCGCAGACAGGCCAGACGGTGTCGACGACGTTGACATCGGGAGAAAGCGACCCGACGTGGGATCTGGGCCTCTATCCGCTGGCCAGGCTGGGCGACACGGTCTGGTCCGACACCGATGCGGATGGCCTCCAAGATGTCGGGGAGACCGGCGTGCAGGGCGTGACGGTCGTGCTCTACGATGCGGTCGCTGCGGCCCCGCTGCTGACGACGACGACGAACGCCGGCGGTGTCTACACCTTCACGAACCTGATGCCGGGCGACTATTTTGTCGGCTTCAGGGTGCCGGCGGGCTATGCGGCCAGCCCGCGGGATGTGGGCAGCAACGATGCGGCGGACAGCGATGCGGACCCGCAGACAGGCCAGACGGTGTCGACGACGTTGACGGCGGGGGAGAATGACCCGACGTGGGATCTGGGTCTTTACGAACCGGCCAGGCTGGGCGACACGGTCTGGTCCGACACCGATGCAGATGGCCTCCAAGATGTCGGGGAGACCGGCGTGCAGGGCGTGACGGTCGTGCTCTACGATGCGGTCGCTGCGGCCCCGCTGCTGACGACGACGACGAACGCCGGCGGTGTCTACACCTTCACGAACCTGACGCCGGGCGACTATTTTGTCGGCTTCAGGGTGCCGGCGGGCTATGCGGCCAGCCCGCGGGATGTGGGCAGCGACGATGCGGCGGACAGCGATGCGGACCCGCAGACAGGCCAGACGGTGTCGACGACGTTGACGGCGGGGGAGAATGACCCGACGTGGGATCTGGGTCTTTACGAACCGGCCAGCCTGGGCGACACGGTCTGGTACGATTTGAACAAAGATGGCACACGGGATGCTGGTGATCTGGGAATGCCAGGAGTGGAGATGGTGCTGTACGATATCAACGGCAGTCCGTTGTTGACATCGACCACAGACGCGAATGGCCTTTATCTTTTCGAAGCGCTTGAACCAGGAACCTACAGTGTGGGTTTTCAATTGCCGCCCAATTTTGAATTTACAGCTCTGGATCTGGGTGGCGATGACAGTGCTGACAGCGATGTCGATCCTACGGTTAATCGTACGGCACCGGTGACGTTAGCTGCCGGAGAAGAGAACCTGACGCTGGACGCTGGGGTCTATTTTACAGGCTTGCTGGGCGACCGGGTATGGATGGATCTCAACGCGAATGGGGTGCAAGATAGGGGGGAGCTGGGTGTCGACGCTGTCGCACTCACCTTGACCACAGCAAGTGGGGCGGTCTACACAACGACGACGGCCCAGCGTGGCTACTATGTGTTCCAAGATTTGCAGCCCGCTGTCTACACAGTGACAGTGGCACTGCCGTCTGGCTATCTGGCAAGCCCGCAGGATAGGGTTGCAGGGGGGATAGCGGCAGACAGTGATCTGAATCCGGTGAGCATGCAGATGGCCTACATGCTGGATGCGAACGAGAACTACCCTCATCTGGATGTTGGAATCTACCGGACGGTACGCGTGGGGGACTTTGTATGGTACGACGAAGATCGAGATGGGATCCAAGACAGCGGTGAAACGGGGGTGCCGGATGTGGTGGCAAGACTCTACGACCGTACAACGAATCAGCCCTATCAGATAAATGGCCAACCGTTGACAACAACCACCGATTTGCAAGGTTTCTATCGTTTTGAAAACTTGCTGCCTGGCGACTATTTTGTCGAATTCGATCTGGAGACATTGCCTGTCGGTTACATGCTGACCAAACAAAATGTAGGGGGTGGGGAGGCTGTAGACAGCGATGTTGGCCTGGATGGCCGTACTGGGGCTACAGGTTTTCTGGTGAGCGGCAGCGAAGATTTGACGTTGGATCTGGGAGTTGTTGCGATCGCCAGTTTGGGTGATTTTGTGTGGTATGACACAGATCGAGACGGAATTCAGGACTCTGGCGAGACCGGTGTAGCCGGTGTTCGGGTCGACCTGCTGGACGTCGGCGGGGCTGTCCTTGTCACGACGACCACGAACAGTGCTGGTTTCTATGCATTTTCAGACCTGGCACCTGGTGTCTATGCGATCCAGTTTGCACCGCTGGCCGACTATCAGATCAGTCTGCGGGATGCAGGGGGTGAAAGCGGCGACGACTCGGTGACAGGCGGGGCTACTGACAGCGATGCTGACCCAGCGACGGGGAAGACGATCACCACGACATTGGCAGTGGCGGAGAACGATCCAACTTGGGATCTGGGCGTCTATCTGCCGGGTGGTCCGGCTACCATCGGTGATCGGGTCTGGTATGACACGGACGAGGATGGGATCCAGGATGTTGGTGAGGCTGGGGTTTTGGGGGTCACCGTGCAGCTGCTCGATGCCAATGGGGCTATCGTAGCGAGCACGACGACAGCTGCGAACGGCGATTACACTTTTCCCAATCTGGCTCCGGGCACCTATGCAGTGGCATTTGTGTTGCCGGCAGGGTATGTGGTCAGCCCGCGAGATGTGGGCAGCGACGATACGGCAGACAGCGATGCGGACCCGTCAACTGTTCGGACTGCAGCGACTGCGCTGGTGGCCAACGAAAATGATCTGACGTGGGACCTGGGCATCTATCTGCCTCTGGCCCACTTCGGTGACCGGGTCTGGATCGAGAGTGACAGAGATGGGTTGGCCAGCACAGGTATGCTAACTCCTGTGGAGGGGATGGTGTTGACTGCAACGGCCCGCACCGGGACGGTTTACACGACGACGACCCATGCCCAGGGGTACTACTCGTTCACGCTGCCAGCCGGCACGTACACCGTGACCTATGGCAGTGTTCCAGAGCGCTATGGCGTTGTGGTTTCCAGCGCGACGCCTGGGGGGGCCAGCGAATCAGGCAATCAAGGAAGTTACCAGGAAAGCGGCAACCCGGATCAGAGCCATGCCAATGGCACGGTCGTGACAGTGGGCGCTGGCGAGGCCAATTGGCGTATTGACTTTGCGTTCAACACCCCTCTGGCCAGTATTGGCAACTGGGTCTGGTATGACACCGACAACGATGGCCTCCAAGATGCTGGAGAGACAGGAATGTTGGGAGTTCTGGTGAATCTGCTCGACCGCCAGGGAGCTGTTGTAGACACGACCAAGACCGATGCATCCGGCTATTACAGCTTCGACGAACTGTTGGCGGGCGAGTATGCAGTGGCTTTTGTCGTGCCGACAGGGTACACGGTCAGTCCGCAAGATGTGAGCGGCGAGGAGACTGTCGACAGCGATGCCGCTCCGACAACGGGCAGGACGATCACGACCACGCTGAGTCCAGGGGAAAACGACTTAACCTGGGATCTGGGTCTTTATCTGCCGATCGCGCCTGCCAGCATAGGAGACTATGTCTGGTTCGATACGAACCAGAATGGAATTCAAGACGCCAGCGAGACCGGTATACCGGGGGTATTGGTGAAATTGTTCGACGCCAACGGTGCCGTGCTGGCAGAAACAACCACAGATGCAAAAGGGTATTACCGGTTCAGCCATCTGAGTCCAGGGACCTATTCAGTGCAGTTTGTCCCGCCGGTTGGATACGTCATCAGCCTTCAGGATGTCGGTGGGAAGACGGGCAGTGACCCGGTGACGGGGGGGGACACGGACAGCGACGCGGATCCGAGCACAGGTCGGACGATGCCGACCATGCTGTCAGCAGGAGAGCATGACCCGACCTGGGACGTGGGGCTCTTCCTCTCGGTGGCACCGGCGAGGATCGGCGACCGGGTCTGGTATGATGCGGACCAGGACGGCATTCAGGATGCCAGTGAGCTGGGCGTGGCAGGGATTCAAGTTTTCCTGTATGCTGCGGACAGTACACTGGTGGCAAGGACGGTCACCGACGCCGATGGGCAGTATTATTTCGACAACCTGGTGCCTGGAGACTATGCTTTGGCGTTTGTGCTGCCGTCTCCTGCGTATACCATCAGCCCGCGAGATGCAGCGGGCGAAAGTGGCAACGACAGGGGGACAGGTGGTGTGGCGGACAGCGATGCCGACCCTGTGACTGGCCGCACAGCTGTGACGACACTTACGGCGGGTGAGCACGACCTGACTTGGGATGTGGGCCTCTATGAGGAGGCAAGTATCGGCGATTTTGTCTGGTATGATGCGGACCGGGATGGTCTGCAGGATGCTGTGGAGAGCGGTCTATCGGGTGTGAAGGTAGAGCTTTACGACAACGACGGGCGGCTGAGCAGGACGACGACGACCGATGAAGAGGGCTATTACAGCTTGACCAGCTTGCCGCCGGGTGAATACCAGATAAAGTTCATACTGCCGGTCGGGTATGCAATCAGCCCGCAGAATGCTGGTGGTGAGACAGGGGCGGATCCGTCGACAGGTGGCAGTGCGGACAGCGATGCGGACCCGGTGACGGGCTGGACCCCCAAGACGATGCTGGCAGCAGGTGAGCACGACCCGACATGGGATCTGGGGCTGTATCTGCCGGTAGAACCGGCGAGCATTGGCAATTCTGTCTGGTACGATGCAGATCGAGATGGCATTCAGGATGACGGCGAGACCGGTGTGCCGGGTGTGACGGTGAACCTGCTGGACGCCGATGGTGCTGTGGTTGCGACCACACAGACCGATTCAGACGGAAACTATCTGTTCAGGCAGTTGATGCCGGGTACCTACTCGGTGCAGTTTGCCCCGTTGGCCGCGTATGTGCTCAGCCCGCAGGATGCAGGTGGCGAGACGGGCAATGACCCGGCAACGGGCGGCGTTACAGACAGCGACGCGGCTCCGAGCACGGGTCGGACAATGCCGACTGTGCTGGCTGCAGGTGAGCATGACCCGACCTGGGATTTAGGGCTGTATCTGCCGGTAGAGTCGGCGAGCATTGGCAGTTCCGTCTGGTACGATGCAGACCAGGATGGTCTGCAGGATGCTGGGGAGACAGGGGTGAGCGGGGTGCAGGTTGTTTTGCTCGATGCAAACGACAACAACCTTGCTGTGACCCGCACCGATGATGACGGCCGCTACGGTTTCATCAATGTAGTTCCAGGGGAATATTCAATCTGGTTCTTGCCACCTGCCGGATATGCGATCAGCCCACAGTATATGGGCGCGAGGGACGCAGACAGCGACGCCGATCCGGTGATTGGAAAAACTGTGCTGACCACGTTGGGTGCAGGTGAGAACGATCTGACCTGGGATGCGGGGCTGATGCTGCCTGTTGAACCGGCCGGTCTGGGAGATAGGGTCTGGCTGGACATCGACCGTGACGGCGTGCAGGATGCAGAGGAACAGGGCGTATCCGGTGTCAAAGTAAAACTGTACGACGGTGTCGGCAGGCCGAAAGCGACGACGCGCACCGACGAGAATGGAATGTATCAGTTTGTCAATCGGATCCCCGGGGAGTATGTGGTGGCTTTTGTGCCGCCGTTCGACGGCACCATCAGCTTGTGGGATGTTGGCTCGGAGGATGGGACGGACAGCGATGCAGACCCTGTGACCGGCCGCACGGCTGTGATCACATTGGTGTCCGGTGAAAATGACGCGACTTGGGACGCCGGGATTTTGTCCGGGTTGCTCCTCGGTGATCGGGTCTATCGGGACGTCCGCAACAACGGCTTCTACGATTCGATGGAAGACAGCGGCATCGACGATGTAGTGGTCAACCTCTATCGCGATGTGAACGGAGATGGGCAGCTGACGACGGCGGATGGACAGGTTCTTGCGACGACATTGACACGCAATGGTGGCTTTTATCTGTTCGACAAACTGCTGCCCGGCGACTATCTGGTGGAACTGGACCACACCAATTTTGCCGTGGGACAACCGCTCGAGAGCCTTGTCAGCAGCTTGCACGCTGTTCACAATGGCAGCGAACCAAAGATAGACCCGGATACCGATGTCAACCACGATGACAATGGGTGGGAGGTTCTGGTCTGTCCGGAGGAGCCCACCGATCCGCTGAATTGTATCCGCAGCGTACGCAGCGACGCGGTAACCCTCAGCTTCAACGATGAGCCGGTGACCGATGAGGATACCGATGAGAAGACAGACACCTACAGCAATCTGTCAGTCGACTTTGGCCTGTATGACCCGTCGTTGGGAAACCGTGTCTGGGACGACACCAATATGAATGGGTTGCAGGATGAGACGGATACAGGGATTGCGAATGTGCTGATCAACCTGTATCTGGACAGCAACCTCAACAATGGGCTAGATGCAGGGGACACTTATGTCCGTTCGACCCGCACCGATCACGGCGGCTATTATCTGTTTACATTCCTCCTGCCAGACGATTATATCGTTCAGATCGATGCAAGCAACTTTGCTGCGGGCGGTGCACTGGTTGGGTACAGTGCCAGCCCGGCGACAAGTACGGATCCGGACGACAACAACAACAACGATTCGAACGGTGTGCTCGATGCGACTGGCGGTTACGCATCGGGCGCGCTGACACTGAGTTCGCTCGGCGAGCCAATCGATGACGGAGATGGCAGTGAGCTCACCAATTTGACGCTTGACTTTGGCTTTTTTGTACAGGCACGCATCGGTGATCGGGTTTGGTATGATGCCGACCGGAATGGCATCCAGGATGCCGACGAGAGTGGTGTTCCGGGTGTAACAGTTCAGCTGCTGGACGGCAGCGGACAGCTGTTGAAAACCACACGAAGTGATATCGATGGACGCTATCTGTTTGATACCCTGCCTGCGGGCGAGTATAAAATCAAATTCTTGCTGCCCGCCGGCTATGTCATCAGTCCGAAGGATGTGGGGGGGGCAGATGGAAACGACCAGACAACCGGCGGAGATGCTGACAGCGATGTGGATCCGACGACAGGTGAGACTGCGGTGACGAACCTGACGGCCAGTGAGAGAGACCGCACGTGGGATCTGGGCATCTATCTGTCGGTAGAACCGGCGGCGATCGGCGACCGGGTCTGGTACGACAGCAACCGCAATGGTCTGCAGGAATTCAGTGAGCCGGGTATGGCCGGGGTCGTTGTGGAGTTGCTCGACAGCAACCAGCACTCTTGGGCGACGACTGTGACTGATGGCAGCGGGACCTACTTCTTCCGCAATTTGCCGCCGGGCGCGTATCGGGTACGCTTTATGGTGCCGGCTGGATACGTCATCACGACCCAGGATGCAGGTGGGACGAACGGCAACGATCAGGAGACAAACGGGGGGGATCGTGACAGCGATGTCGACCCAACGACAGGTCTGACAGGAGCAACCGCTCTGGCAGCCGGTGAAACCGATCGCACATGGGATCTGGGTCTGTATCTGCCTACAGAACCGGCAGCGATCGGCGACCGTGTCTGGTACGATGCCAATCGCGATGGTCTGCAGAATGCAGATGAACAGGGTGTGCCCGGTGTAGGAGTCTCGTTGTACAACCGCGCCGGTCTGTTGTTGGCACAGACACAGACCGACGCACAGGGCGGCTATCTCTTCCAGAATCTGCCTGCAGGCGACTATGTCGTGCAGTTTTTGCCGCCCGTCGCATACACTGTCACGGCCCGGGACGCAGGAGGGACAGACGGCGACGATCCATCTGCCCTTAGCGGTGCGGACGACAGCGACGGCGACCCGACGACCTGGCGCACGGTGGTGACCAGCCTGGCAGCGGGTGAAACAGACCGCACATGGGATCTTGGGCTGTATCTGGCAGCCGAGCCCGCTGCGATCGGCGATCGGGTCTGGTACGATACCAATCGCGATGGCATACAGAGCATCGGTGAAACGGGTGTGCCCGGCCTGTCTGTTCAGCTGTTGGACAGCACAGGGAGCGTTTGGGCGACTACGACCACGGATCAAAACGGCAGCTACCGTTTTGAGAACCTGGTGCCTGGCGATTATGCTGTGCAGTTTGTGCTTCCCAAAGGCTATCAGATCAGCCTACAAAATGCCGATGGTATGATCGGCGATGACCAGGCAACGGGTGGGGATGCCGACAGCGACGCTGATCAGACAACCGGACGCACGTCCATCACCAATCTGGCAGCTGGTGAAAACGATTCGACCTGGGATCTGGGAATTTATCTGTCCGTGCAACCAGCGGCGATCGGAGATTTGGTCTGGTATGACACCAACCAAGATGGGGTGCAGGGTACAAACGAAACGGGTGTGCCGGGTGTGAGGGTCCAGCTGTACGATGCAGCCGGTGGTTTGGTGGCACAGATGCGCACCGATGCCGGTGGCAACTACCGCTTTGCCAATTTGGCGCCTGGTGACTATGCAGTACAGTTCTTCCCGCCGACTGCCTATACGATCAGCCCGCAAAATGTCGGCAGCGACGATACCCTGGACAGCGATGTACATCCAGAGACGGGTCGCACCGCATTGACGACACTGTTTCCTGGCGAGACCGATTCGACCTGGGATCTGGGGATTTCACTGCCGGTTGAACCGGTCAGCATCGGTGATTATGCCTGGTTCGACACAAATCGAGATGGGCGTCAGGACCCGGGCGAGCTGGGTATACCCGGCGTGGTCGTAGCGGTGTACGACGAAGCTGGCAATCTGTTGGCAGAGACGACGACAGACATTGATGGCCGTTATCTGTTTGCCAACCTGCCGCCAAGTGCCTACCAGCTGCGCTTTACGGTACGTTCTTACACGCTCACCACTGCAGGTAGCGGTACGAGCGAAGACAGCGATGGGAACCCATTGACAGGCCGTACCCGTATAGTCACGCTCCGTGCGGGTGACAACGATCAGACCTGGGATCTGGGGCTTCATCTGGACAGTCTGTTGCCAGCCAGTCTGGGAAATTTTGTCTGGCTGGACAGCAATCAGGATGGTTTGCAAAGTGCAGGTGAACCCGGTATGGCAGGTGTGCATGTACAGTTGTATACTGCAGAAAATATGCTGCTGGCTCAGATGACGACTCGCGTCGATGGCAGCTATCTTTTCAACAGCCTGGCACCGGGTGAATACTGGGTCGGATTTACACCTTCTTCTGGCTATGTGGTCACGCAGCAAGATGCGGCGGGCGAGAACGGCATCGACCAGAGCGACGGCGGTGCCAGTGACAGCGATGCTGACCAGAGAACGGGCTGGACACGCAGAATCGGGTTGGCAGCTGCTGAAAACGATCTGACCTGGGATGTAGGCCTGGATCAGGTGGTGTCTGAAGAACCTTCGATCTTTCTCCCGATTGTGGGATATATCCGAACCTACTCGCTTTATATGCCGATGATTTATTTTATCTGCCAGACGGAGATCCCGATTCCGAGTCAGTTGTCATTGCCTGAAACCCCTGAGCCGGTTGTGCCGACCCCGGTTGTGCCGACCCCGGTTGTGCCGACCCCAGAAGTGACCGGGACCCCGGAGGCGACCGGGACTCCTGCAGTGACCGGGACCCCAGAGGCGACCGGGACCCCAGAGGCGACCGGGACCCCGGAGGCGACGGGGACCCCAGAGGCGACGGGGACCCCGGAGGCGACCGGGACCCCGGAGGCGACGGGGACCCCAGAGGCGACGGGGACCCCAGAGGCGACGGGGACCCCGGAGGCGACCGGGACCCTAGAGGCGACCGAAACGTTGCCCCAGGATCCGGTACTTCCGGGGCCGACTGGGACTGCACCGGCATGGTAGAATCGGTTCGACCTGAAGTGGTGCGTCTCTGTGACAACAAAGAGTGGGATTGTATTCAGGATCTGTTAAACTGGCTCAGGCAGCCTGTTTGAGCCAACCGAAGGAATTCGCAGAGATTTGGTGGAGATCGACCTGCCGGCTGGCTCGTCGGGCGTCGGCAGGCAGCTGGTCAATTTGGGGCTGCCCCCTGGTACGTTGATGGTGTTGATTGGACGTGAGCAGCGTTTTTTGTTCCAGAGGGCAGCACAGTGCTGGAGGCGGGCGATACCCTTTTTGTACTTTGTACGGCAGAGACGCTTCGTCAGGTCAAAGGGATTTTGGGGATTTGACAGAAAAATTCAGCCAAGCCACCCAAGAGCTTCTACTGTGGCGGCGTGTCACTTGCCGCGTGGCAGGTGGGGTTCAGTGGAGAGTCAGCCATGGTTTTTCTTCGGCCTGCCGGTGTGGGTCGTGGATATGATAGGGGATGTCGATCACCACAATGTTTTCGTGGCCCAGCAGCCGCATACGCAGCAGATTCGCCGTCTGGTTGTGCAGCAGATGGGCTGACAAGGACTCCGGTACAAATTCTGGGATGACGACTGTGATGAGCGAGGATGGGTAGTCTTGTTCTGAGATCTGTTCGATGTATTCGATCAGCGGGGAAAGGATGTCGCGAAATTCGTAGCGAATGACATCCAAAGAGATGCCGTGGGTCAGCTCCGGGAAGCTGTTCCACCGCCGGCGGATGCGCTCTTCCTGTTCGTTGTTGGTGACGACGGTGACGGCACGCACCTGGCTGGCCAGCCGTCGCGAGTATTTGAGGGCACGCAAGGTTCCTCGGTGGATGTCGGCGATGGCCACGACTGCGATATCGGCGATTTCGACCTTGTCGATCGGCTGCAGGTCATGGATGCTGAGTGCAGCAGCAACTGCGTCGTAGTGTCGATGGATGGAGCGCAGCCAGAAGACAAGCAGAGGGAGGGTCAGTGTGATCAGCCAGGCGCCTTCTGCAAACTTGGTCACCACCAGCACCACAAAGACAATCCCAGTGGTCACGGCTCCGACTGCGTTGACTGCACGTTTCCAGCCCCAGCCGGGCTCATAGTGGATGGTTGTGGCGTCTGTGTGAACTGTCTTGTCGGGCGGCACCCGTCCCACCCGCCCCATCAGACGGACCATTCCTGCTTGTGAGAGCGTGAAACAGAGCATCACCCCCAGCGCATAGAGGGGAAGCATGGCGATTTCATCGGCGTGGAAGAAGATCACGACGAGCGATGAAAGAATCGCCAGTACCAGGATGCCCGAGCTGAAGACAAGACGGCTGCCCCGGTTTTGCAGCCAGCGGGGGAGAAACCCGTCGTGGGCCAGAAAAGAGCTCAGCCGTGGAAAGTCCTGGTAGCCGGTGTTGGCGGCTAAAATTAGAATCAACATTGTAAAGATTTGGACCCAGTAGTAGAGGAACCCATTTCCAGCCACGCTGCGTGTGAGCTGGGAGAGCACGCTTTCGTCCTCCGTGGGGACGATGGCCAGCTGGGTGGACAAGAAAGAGATTCCTAGAAAAAGTGTCATGGCAATGACCCCCATCCATACCATCGTGGCAGCTGCATTTTTGGCTTCTGGCGGTTTAAAGGCCTGCACGCCATTGCTGATCGCCTCGATCCCGGTGAGTGCCGTGCACCCAGCGGCGAAGGCGCGCAGAATCAGCCAGACATAGGCAGCTTGGGTGATCGGGTCGGCCGGGCTGATCCAGACGGGATGGGCCTCCAGCGGCGCGCCGAGCAGCCCCCAGAAACGGGCCAGGCCCAGGACAATGACACAGAGAACGCCGCCGATGAAGGCATAGGTTGGCAGAGCAAAAACTGTGCCGCTCTCGCGCACCCCGCGCAGGTTGATCCAGGTGAGGAGTCCGATCGCTGCGATCGCAAGAACCACTCGAGCGTCGTAGAATTCTGGGAAAGCTGAGGTCAAGGCACGAATTCCAGCCGAGACGGAGACGGAGACGGTCAAGGTGTAGTCGATGAGCAGGGCGGCTGCAGCAAACAGCGAAGGGATTCTGCCCAGATTGTCTTTGGTGACCGTATAGGCCCCCCCCCCGCCTGGATAATGGAGAATGGTCTGCACGTAGCTGAAGACGACCAAAACCACCAGCGCGGCAATCCCTGCTGCGATGGGCAGGGTCATGGACAGGGCTCCGCTTCCGAGCAGGATCAGAACACTGAGGATGGCTTCGGTCGCGTAGGCGTTGCTGCTGATAGGGTCTGAGGCGAACACAGCCAGTGCCCGAACTTTGTCCAGCCGTTCGTGCAGTTCTGCGCTGTTGGGAAAAGGAGTGCCGATCACAAACTGTTTGATCGAGCGGAAGGGGGATGGATGGCTGTTCTGCATACTCGTTTTTGTACCTGTTTCCAACTGTATTGGTGACTCCAGCCGCAGAAGCACACCATTTTTGAACGCACGGCCTTTGAACGCACGGCTTGTCTAATCGCCCAGTATTTCTAGTATATAATATCGGGCTTTCACATCCATATCGGTCCGGGGGGCGGTGACGTTTCTGGCTGTGAAAGTGTCTGTGCGACGACAGAGCGGAGGGGGGGACAACTGCCCCCCCCCTCTGCGGTTGGTTTGTCTGGCCGACGAGGCCAGTGGCGTCGCCCGCCTCCTTAACCTGACACGTTGGGTGTGCACCCTTTTACAACGCGTGCCCCATCTCTCTGCCAAGCATGACCTCTCCCCAGACAGCCAGGGCAACGATCGCCGCGCCGCCCAAAATTCCGGTGTACAGGGCGGCCATGACCGCCATGTAGCCCAGCACAAAGGGAGCCAGGATCAGCGCCACACCCAGCGCAGCGGTGATCCAATCCAGCAGTTTGACGGTCCCCTCCTCCTCGATCGAGGCCGAGATTCCCGCCATTACGGCGACCGCCAGCCCGACGACCAGAAACGTCCAGAGCGCCGCAGCGATCCCGTTGAAACCGAAGGCGAAAGGTGCCACTGCTACCAACAACCCGACAACAACCAACCACCAGTTCATTGTCTGTACGCGTCGCATACAATTCTCCTTCCCCTGCAAAGACTCAACAGAGAGGCCACTCTTCTCTCTTTCATTGTGAAGCAGACAGGTGAATTGAATGGTGGATTTAGGTAAACAAAAAGTTACAAAATTGGATAAAGCTCCGGAAAAGGCGTTCAGAGGAGCGTCAAGGGTTCGGTCAAGGCTTCTCAAATGTACCAATCCAGTGTAGGATGGAGAGAGAACGATCAGCCCACCTTGGTGGCTGAAAAGGAAGGGATGGATGAAGAAGGCCAACTGCTTGCTTCTTTTGATCGACAACGAGGCAGAGTTTGTCCACGCCGTGCAACTTGCCATCGCTCTGCAGGAGCCGGAGTGGAGAGTGCTGGTTGCCCAGGATGGGGCGCAGGGGCTCTTCCAACTCGCCGAGGCCCGCCCCGACCTGCTGTTGCTGGCGCTCTCTGATCTGCACGGCTACGATCTGCTCAGGGAAATTCGGCTGATCAGCAGTGTGCCGGTGATTCTGCTTTCGACCTGTGGCGAGGAACTCGCCAAGGTTCATGGGCTGGAACTGGGGGCAGACGACTATGTGGTCAAGCCCTGTGGCTACTTCGAGCTGCTGGCGCGGATCCGTGCGCTGCTGCGGCGCAGCGAGGGGCAGGCCGCGCCGTTTGAGCACCCCTATGTCACGGGTGCTTTGCGTGTCGACTTTGCGCAGCGGGGTGTGACGGTGGAGGGCCAGCCAGTGCAGCTGACAGGGACGGAATACCGTCTGCTCGAAGTGCTGGCTCGCAATGCTGGCCGCATTGTCCCCTACGACCGTCTGCTGCAGCGTGTGTGGGGGGACGAAGGTGCCGAGGGGCCGGCTTTCCTCAAAGTGTTTGTTTACCGGCTGCGCCGTAAGATCGAGCCAGATCCGGCCCACCCGCGCTATCTGCTCACCGAGCGTGGGTGCGGCTACTGGCTGAGCCCGGCGGCGGAGAGTTTTCGTGGATCGGAGCAAAAAGGTCTGTGATGGGTCCATATCAGGTCGTATTTCCCAACCAACACTCTTTTCAACTGCCGGCTGCCACGGTGGCGGCGATCGAGCAGGCCAAAGCCAAATACAGCGAGCCGCTCTGGTGGTATCGCGAGGAGCGTGTGCTCAAGGTCGGGGCACACCAGTGGGTGACGCCCGCAGGGCCGGCAGCGGCGCAGGCGCTCTGCGCCCAACACCTCGGAATCCTGGCTGTGTTCTGGAAACTTTTCAACCGCAGCTGGCTGGCAGCTGCGGAGTCCTACTGGCTGGACACACACCGCTACCCCGCCCATCCTCGCCATCTGGGGGAGGGGGTGCTGCCGCTGGTGGACGAGGATCGGGGAATGCAGCAGATCGGGTGGGTGCGCATCTTGCAGCAGACGACGATGGACGCCCACTATGCTGTGTTTGTGCAGTGCGTGCTGCTCGACTGTTTTGATCCACGTCCGCTGCCGGCGGCGTACGGGCAGCTGTGATGCAGATCCCCCTTCTGCAAACGGTGTTTTGAGGCGAGCCGCTCTCTGTGCTAGAATTGTTTACTGTATTTGAGACCAGCTGTGGTGCGTTTCCCTGACAACCCTGCAGCCTGGAGGGGAGAGACAGCTTTTAGTTTTTGCACAACCAGATTCAGGAGTCAACCGAAGATGAAACGCAGACTGCAGAACCCAACCCAGGCGCTGGTCGCCGATTTTCAGAGCGGGCGCATCAGCCGTCGCC
>JAGWYN010000052.1 GCA_018969295.1 Chloroflexota bacterium
CAGGGGTTTCGCCGCGGGCGCGGGCGCTGGCCGAGCGCAGCGCGATCGACGTCGGTGAACTGACAGGCAGCGGGCCGGGTGGGCGTGTGATCGAACGCGACGTGCTGGCTGCGGTGCAGCCCAAATTGACCCCGGTGGCCCGGGCGATGGTGGCGGAGGGTGGGTTTGCCGTGCCGACGCAGGGCTCTGGCCCTGGCGGACGGGTGACCTCGCGCGACCTGCGCAAAGAGGCCGCCCCGGCTGCCCCGGCCGCTCCGGCCGCTCCGGCTGCCCCGGCCGCCCCGGCTGCCCCGGCCGCCCCGGCTGCCCCGGCTGCCCCGGCCGCTCCGGACGTGCAGGTGATCCCTGTGCGGGGGGTTCGCAAGGTAATTGCCGAGCGCATGCTGCACTCTTTGCAGACGACAGCGCAGCTGAGTCTGAATGCGGCGGCGGATGCGCGTGCGCTGCAGGCGCTGCGTGCCCGGTTCAAGGCGAGCCCGGAGGCGATGGGGCTGCGGGGCGTGACCCTCAACGACCTGGTGCTTTGGGCTGTGGCCCGCACGCTGCCTGCCCATCCGGCGCTCAACGCGCTGTTCATCGGCGGTGAGATCCACCAGCACCGCCACGTCCAGCTGGGGGTTGCGGTAGACACCCCGCGCGGGCTGATGGTGCCGGTGGTGCGCCAGGCAGAGCAGCGCACGCTGCGCCAGCTGTCGGTGGAAGCCAAACGGTTGGCCGCTGCCTGTCTGGAGAGCAAGATTACGCCGGACGAACTGGTTGGGGGGACATTCACGGTCACCAACCTGGGGGCGTTGGGGATCGAGAGCTTCACCCCGGTGCTCAACGCCCCGCAGGTCGCCATCCTGGGGGTTGCCAGCATTCAGCTCAAGCCGGTGGAGGCGGACGGGGGGGTGCAGTTTGTGCCGCACATCGGGCTCTCGTTGACGATCAACCACCAGGTGATCGACGGGGCCCCGGCAGCCCGTTTCCTGCAGGCGTTGAGCCAGGCGATCGGGTCGATCGACCTGCTGCTGGCAGGCTGAGTCTCTGTTGAACCGAACGGATATCGAGCCCACAAAAAAGAAATGAAGAGAAACGAACTATGCCCAAGGCAATTTTGATCGACCCGGCCGAAATGCGCCGTCCTGCGCTGCTGCAGACCCCAGCTGTCCCGCTCAACCAGTACCTTGCCGACCCGGCGGCAGAGCTGGCCCGCTACGGCCAGGAGACGCTGGTGCGGATCTACCGGGACATGGTGGTGATCCGTGAGTTTGAGACGATGCTCGACCGCATCAAGAAAGAGGGGTCCTATCAAGGGATTGAATACCAGCACAAGGGGCCTGCCCACCTGTCGATCGGGCAGGAGGCCGCTGCGGTGGGGCAGGCGCTCAATCTGGGGGCAGAGGATTTTATTTTTGGGTCGCACCGTTCGCACGGTGAGATTCTGGCCAAGAGCTTGTCGGCCATTGCCAAACTGGACGACAGTGCGCTGACGCAGGTCATGACGACCTACAACAACGGGGAGACCCTCCGGATCGTCGAGACCTTTCAGCGTTCGGGCGTGGTCAAGGAGCTGGCGCTCGACTATGTACTCTTTGGCACGCTGGCTGAAATTTTTGGCCGGTATGCAGGGTTCAACCGGGGGCTGGGGGGGTCGATGCATGCATTCTTCCCGCCCTTCGGGGTGATGCCCAACAATGCGATTGTGGGGGCCTCTGCGGATATTGCGACGGGCTCGGCGCTCTTCAAGCGGGTCAACCGCCGGCCAGGGATTGTGATTGCCAACATCGGCGACGCCTCGCTGGGGTGTGGGCCGGTCTGGGAGGCGATGATGTTTGCGGCGATGGACCAATACCGCAAGCTGTGGCCGGAGGAGGCCGGCGGGGCTCCCCCGATGCTGTTCAATTTTATGAACAATTTTTATGGGATGGGGGGGCAGCCCTACGGGGAGACGATGGGGTTTGAGGTGCTGGCGCGCGTCGGGGTCGGCGTCAACCCGGAGGCGATGCACGCCGAGCGGGTCGACGGGTACAACCCGCTGGCAGTCGCCGATGCCGTGGCGCGCAAAAAAGAGATCCTGCTCGCCGGTCGCGGCCCGGTGTTGCTCGACACCGTGACCTATCGTTTCTCTGGCCACTCCCCCTCCGATGCTTCTGCCTACCGCACCAAAGAAGAGATGGATCTGTGGCGCACCCATGACTCGCTGATCGGCTACCGGGACTACCTGGTGGCCAACGGCCTGGCAAGCGACAGCGAGCTGGAGGCCCTCCACGCGACAGTTCTGGGGCGGCTGGTCTCTGTGCTGCAGGCGGCGGTCAACGACGAACTGACGCCGCGTCTGGCGTTGAATTCGGAGTACATCGGCGAGATCATGTTCACCAACCGTCAACGCCCACGCTACGCAGAGAGCGAGTCTTGGGTGCTGCAGAGCCAGGCCGAGAGCCGGCTGGCGCAGACCCATGCCAAATTTCGCTCTGCCTACGACGCGCAAGGCAAGGCCCACCCCCGGCTCAAGACGCTGACCTACGCCGAAGCGCTTTACGAGGCGATGGTCGAGGGCTTTTACCGAGACCCGACGATGATCGCCTTTGGCGAAGAGAACCGGGACTGGGGCGGTGCCTTCGGGGTCTACCGCGGGCTGACCGAAGCGCTGCCCTACCCCCGTCTGTTCAACTCTCCGATCTCCGAAGGGGCGATCGTGGGGGCAGGGGTCGGCTATGCCTTGAGCGGCGGCCGGGTCGTGGCCGAACTGATGTACTGTGATTTCATGGGCCGTGCTGGCGACGAGATCTTCAACCAGATGGCGAAGTGGCAGGCCATGTCCGGCGATGTGTTGGAGATGCCCCTGGTGCTGCGTGTTTCGGTCGGTGCCAAGTACGGCGCCCAGCATTCCCAGGATTGGAGCGCCATGATCGCCCATGTGCCTGGGCTCAAAGCCTATTTCCCGGCGACCGCCTACGACGCCAAAGGGATGCTGGCACTGGCGCTGCGTGGCAGCGACCCGGTCGTCTTCTTCGAAAGCCAGCGGCTGTACCCAGAGCCCGAGACGCTGGTCGAGGGAGGGGTTCCGATCGAAGACTATGTGGTGCCCGAAGGAGAGCCGGCGCTGCGGCGCAGCGGCAGCGACCTGACGATCCTGACGGTGGGGGCGACCCTCTTTCGAGCACTGGAAGCTGCCAAAGTGTTGGAGAGCCAGTACGGGGTTTCGACGGAAGTGCTCGACATACGCTTTATCAACCCGCTCAACTATGGCCCGCTGGCGGAGTCCGTGCGCAAGACCGGGCGGGTCGTGCTGGTCTCAGATGCCTGCGAACGGGGCTCGTTTCTGCACACAATGGCCTCCAATTTGACCCAGCTGGTCTTCGATGCGCTGGATGGGCCGCCGGTGGTGGTCGGCGCGCGCAACTGGATTACGCCGCCGGCGGAGCTGGAAGATCTGTTTTTCCCCACCAAAGAGTGGATCATCGACGCGATCCACGAACGAATCCTGCCGCTGGCCGGCCACATTCCCTCGACACGCCAAGAAACCGGCGAAATCCTACGCCGCAACCGGCTGGGAGCCTGAGCAGGGAGCAGCTGCCAGAGACCCACACTGGGCTCACCCCAGATCGTCGGCCGGAGGAGGAATCTCCTCCGGCGCGGGCAGCTCCGGTGTGGGCAGCTCCGGTGTGGGCTGCTCTGGCGTGGGCTGCTCTGGCGTGGGCTGCTCCGGTGTGGGCTGCTCTGGCGTGGGCTGCTCCGGTGTGGGCTGCTCCGGTTCGTCTGCTTCTGCAGGCTTGAGCGGCTCGGCCTCGAAGGTCGTGCTGGCTTCGACGGCAAAGTCCTCGGTTGCGACCAGGAGCACCAGCCGCTGCTCTGCGATCGGGCTGCCGTTGGGCCAGGTTGCCGGCATCACGAAACTCATCACAAAATTGCCGGCCGCGTCGCTGGGCGCTGAGGCGTAGCCCCCATAGCTTTCCGCGCCGCTGTTGCCGTCCAGGCGTGCCAGATGGGCGTACAGCAGGGTGTTGGCCGGGAAGCCACCGCCGCTCAAGGTGACAGTGGTGCCGGGAGAACCCGAACCCGGGCTGGCCTGCACAAACGCGATCGGCACGGGCGTCGGGGGCACAGGCGTCGGCGGCACGGGCGTCGGGGGCACAGGCGTCGGGGGCACAGGCGTCGGGGCGGTGCTTCGGTAGAGGAAGACGCTGCTCACGGAGACGCTGAAGTCGGGCATGGCTGCGGTGACGACGATCTGTTCTTGGGTGACTGTGGAGCTGTCGGGCCAGGTGGCGGGCATGGTGAAGGCGAGCGAGTAGCTGCCGTCGGCAGCTGTTGTCCCGGAAGTGTACTCCTGGAGCGCGCTGGTGCCGGCTGCGGTGTCGAGCGGAGCCAGATAGATGGCCACGGGGCTGTTGGCGGGGAACCCTTTGCCGCTGGCGGTCACCCGGGTGCCGGCCTCCCCACTGGCTGGCGAGAGCGAGATCGATGGATTGGCGGGAGTGGCAAAGAAGTCAAAAGTGGCGCCGGCCTGGGCTTGAAAATCGTCGGTCGCCACCAGAATCACCAGCTTGCCGGTCTCGATCGGGCGGCCGTCGCTCCAGGTGGTGGGCATCGACAGCTGCGCAGTGAAATTGCCGTTGGCATCGCTGGGGATGCTTTGGAGGGGAGCTGGGCTGTCGGCGGCGCTGGCCCGGGTCACGCTGCCCAGGAAAAGAGAGAGGGTGCGGTTGGCCGGGAAGCCTCCCCCGCGCACGGTGACCTGGGTGGCCGGCCCTCCGCTGGAGGGGTTAAGCTCGACATAAGGAAGCGGTGCTGTGGTCGGCGGCGGGATCGTGACCTCGAAAGGAGCCGCCGCAGAAACTGCAAAGTTACTGGTGGCGACCAACAGGGCCAGCTTGCCTGGCCCGATCGGCTGGCCATCTGGCCAATTGGCTGGCAAGATGAAGCGAAGGCTGCCGTTGCCAAAACGGTCGCTGGCCCCGCTGGTGTAGGGGGTGGCGTCGGCTGTCTCGGCGGCCCGCACATAGGCCCCCAGGTAGAGCGCCACGGCGGTATTGGGGGGGAACCCGCCGAAAGTGACCTGAATTTGCGTCCCGGCCGGGCCGAAGGCTGGGCTGGCGTCGGCGTAGGGGATACGCGGCGCAGGGGTCGGCGTTCGGGTCGGCGTTCGGGTCGGTGTTCGGGTTGGTGTGGCTGTCACCTGTTCCCACCAGAAACGGACCCGGGCAGCGCCTTGGCGCTGATAGTACTCGACGACCAGAGAACGGGGGCCGCTCAGCCAGAGTTCGGCGCTGTAGGTCCTGTTGTCGCTCATGTCGCGCCATTCGTCGATCACCCGGCGCCCGTCGACATAGACCCGGACCCCGTCGTCCGAGCGGACAGAGAGCCGATAGGTGGCGCTGGAAAAGTCGAGCGTGCGCGACCAGCGTACGCTGTAGTTTTCCGTGCCGAGGCCGGGGGCAGGGGAGCGGTCGCTCCAGTCAAAATCGATCGTGCGGTCGTTGCGCTCGGTGGCCGGGGAGCCTGCCAGATCGCGGTTGTTGAAATAGGTGCCGCGCCAGTCGGGGAAGCTTGGGGCTGGGCCGAGCGTTTCCCAGCTGAAACGGATGGCGGCGGGTTGGCGGCGTTGGCCATAGTCGACGACAAGGGTATGGCTGCCCTGGTCGAGGCGGAACTCGGTGCTGTAGCTGCCCTCGACCCCTCCCCAGCGGTCGAGGATCAGCTGGTTGTCGACCCAGATGCGTACACCGCCGTCGCTCTCGCCAAAGAAACGGTAGCGTCCAGCGGAGAAGTAGAGGGTACGTGTCCAGCGCACCGAATAGCCTGTGCTGCTCAAGCCGGGCGCGGGGGGGGCAGAGCCCCAGACAAAATCGATTGCAGCGTCGTCGCGCACAAGCTGTGGGCTGCCCTCCAGCGAGGGGCCGGCGTGGTATTCGCCTCTCCAGGCCAGGCCCGGGGCCAGGGTGGGCGTGGCGGTCGGCGGGAGGGCGGTCGGCGGGGGGACGGGGGTCGGCGGTGCAGCCACGGTCGGGGCCACGTCGCGGTAATCGGTGAAAGCGCGGGAGAGCCAGCCGCGGAGTCGGGGGGGGGCAAGCACGTACAGCCAGTTTCCTCCTGCGTCCTGTCCGAGGACGGTGACTGCCGTCCCTTCTGTCAGCGAGCGCAGGATTGGGTAGACGGCGCCGGGGCCGTCGCGCAGGTTGAGCCCCCGGCTTGTGACAACGGCGACACCGTAGGTGCCGGCGGGGCGTTCGGTTGCGGTCGGTCTGGGACGCGGCGTGCTGGTGGGAACGGTTGCGGTCGCCGCTGTGGTGGGCAGCAGGTCAAAGGGCACGGCGGCCTGTGCGCCGCTGTTCAACGAATAGGCGACCACCGCAACGTCGGTGGCGTTCAGCCAGAAAAGATCGAGCGGTGTGACAAAAGCCAGGTAGAAACGGCCGTCCGCCTCTGCCGTGCCTGTGGCCAACGTCGCCTGCAGCCGTCTGCCTCCCTGGTCGCCTTCCAGGTTGACGAAGATCACTTCGCCAGGAGCCCATCCGGCTCCAGCGACCGAGACGGTCTCGCCCGACGCCGCTGCGATCGGCGCGATTGCGAGGAGCGGCCCCTGGTCTGCGGGCAGCGTGACCTCTGGCAGCGGGCCTGCCACGATCGGCTGCATCACGCAGCCGCTCAGAAGGGTTGCCGCCAGCAGCCCACAGAGCAGGAGAAGCCACATCCAGAGAGTGCCCTGGCTGGCACTGCGGGCTGGGTGGGTGGTCGAAAGAGCAGACAGGCTGTTCATTATGTCACCGTTTCCTGAGTTGAAGGTCGACGCTGTACCCCTCTATAACGTCTGTTGGTGCCGATTGGTTCATCCTGGATCGCTTTGCCGGCTTTCTGTCCCCCAGTGGATTCCATTTTCTTGCAGGATGGCCAGGCGTTGGCGCCGGTGTTCGCGGCGTGCGTGCTGGCGCAGCGCCTCCAGCGGCTGTGGGGAGCCAGCCAGCACGATCGCCACCACCATGTACCGGTACAGGTCCAGATCTTGGCTCTCTTCGAGCAGTTGGAGGGCGCGGGGGTAGAGCCCTTCTGGGTGGTGCAGCAGCAGGTCGAAGAGGCCCATGCGGACGACTGCCGAGGGTGCAGTGGCGTAGCCGTCGGCCAGCGGGCCTACTGCTGTGCCGGGCAGTCTGTGGAGCTGGCGCAGGCATTCGCCGAGGACTTCAGGCGGGAGCGTGGTGTCCGGCTGGGTGGCAGGGTTGTTCTGGCAGACCAGCGTGTAGAGGGGCAGGAGCTCGTCGAGGGCGCCCAGCACGCGTGCGGCGGAGAGTGCAGGCTCTCCGCTCATCCGGGCTGTGTGGGGGTCGACCAGCAGGCGGGCGGCATGAAGCCGCGCTTGTCGGTCGTCTACCTCGGCCAGGGCGACCAGTGCTGCCGCGCGGACGGCCACGGCGTCATCGGCAAAATCAGGGGGCCAGAATTCGTACGTGGCACAGCCCTGGGCAAACCATTCTGCATCCTCGGGGTGGCCGATGGCGCGGGCTGTCTCCAGAATGGCACGCCGCAGATAGCCACCCTGGTCCTGCTTGCCTTTGTTGCGGCTGAAGCGTTCGTAGTGCGTTTGTAAGGAGGGCCTTGCCGTGGGGGTGGGCTGTTCTGCCAGCACCTTGAGTGCGGCCAGGAGGAGATCTTTGGGGGGGGTGCCGGCCAGGATCGTCGTGGCCAGCGCGGCGGCGGCTGGCTGGCCGGCCAGCGCGCGCAGGGCAGCGGCCGACGGCGGGCTTTTCACAGATCTCCTCTTCGCAGGCGAAAGACCAGCTCGCTGGGAAACTCGAAGCGTTCGACCTGCCAGGGGCGCCCCTCGACCAGCTGGGCCATGTGCCCGCTGTAGTGCTGCACCATTCCTTTGCCCTTTCCCCCCAGACTCTGTGCCGGAAAAGAGACGATCAGCGTGGCGGCAGAGATGCCAGCGAGCAGTCGCGGGCCGATGTGGCGGTCCAGCTGTTCCAGGCAGGGAAGGAGCTTGAGCAGCAAGGCCACGTCGCTGGCGGGAGCGTCTGTCGGCAGAAGGCGGCTGGCTGGGGGCATGGGGGCCAGCAGGTTGCAGACAAAAGCCTGGCCGGGCTGACCGGCGAGCGCCAACCAGCCCTTCAGGAATGCCACCTGGCCGTAGTCGACGTCGCAGGCGTAGTAGCGGGTGGTGGCGGGCAGCCCCATCCAGGGCAAGGCCAGCGGGTTGAGGCCGCAGCCGAGGTCGAGCACGCTCGATGGCGGAGGAAGCCCGGCAAAGAGCGTCTGGTAGAAGGTGTCCAAAAAGGGGAGTCGTTCGCGGGTGGAATGGTGGGTGCCCAGGAGGGCCCGCAGCGCGGCTTGCCGGCTGGCCTCGTCTGCGGTTGTCTGGAGCAGCTCTTGCCAGCGAGCGAAGTCGACAGCTCCCTGCCAGTAGGCTGCCACGCTTTGGTGGAGGCGGTTTTTGACCTGTTTGACTGCCTCTTTGCTGCGTCTGGTTTTGGCGGCCTCCTGGGCTGCCAGAGCAGCGACCAGGCCGGGGTCGAGCCGTGCATATTTGGGGGAGGCCATGACGAGTTCGACAATTTCAGCCACAGCGGGGTGCCCTTCAGCCATGACGCAGCGCTTTCATCAGCCGGGCCATGCAGCGCAGATTGTGGATAGTGGCCAGCCGTTGGAAGGAGGCCTCGTTGGCCTGGAAGAGATGGCGCAGGTAGCCGCGGCTGTAGCGCTGGCAGGTCAGGCAGTCACACGCTTCCTCGACGGGCCGGCCATCTTTGATATATTTGTCGTCTGTGATGTAAAGATAGCGGAACCAGGGCTCCTGGGTGGGGAGGGGGGAGGGCGTGGCTGTCAGCGTATACAGCCGTCCGCGGCGGGCATCGCGGGTAGGCAGCGAGCTGTCGAAGGTCTGGTAGCCGAGCGCCGCTGCAGCGGCCACATTGAGGGGGTGGCCGATGCCCAGCCCGTGCAGGGGCAGGGGGGCTGGGATCAGGCTGCGGGTCAATGCCAGCATCTCCTGGAGCAGATTGCCGTCGGCGTCCAGGGGCCAGCCGCCGTACCCGTAGCCGTCGAACCCGATCTCGAGCAGGGCTTCGGCACAGCGGGTGCGCAGCGTTGCAGAGCCGCCCCCCTGCACGACGGCAAAGAGGAGTGGGCGGTGGGTTTGCAGCTTTTTTTGGGCGAGCAGCCGGTCGAACTCGGTGCGGCAGCGGCGGGCCCAGGCCACAGTTCGGTGCACGGAGCGCTCCTGGACGGCGGGCGGGTCGTCGACGTGGGTGCAGTCGTCCAGACACATCACGATATCGGCGCCGAAGCTCAGCTGCAGCTGGATACATTTTTCCGGGGTCAGCTGAAATTTGCGGTCGCTGCCTTCGGGCCAGACGACCAGGCCGTTGTCGGTGAGCGAGCCTGCTTTGGGCTGCTGGCGGATCAGTGAATAGGCCTGAAAGCCCCCGGAATCGGTCAGGATGGGGCGTCGCCAGCCGCTCAGGGTGTGCAGGCCGCCCAGGGCGTGGACGGTCGAGGCGCCTGGTTGCTGCATCAGGTGAAAGACATTCATCACCAGCCCTTCGATTCCAGCTCTTTCGAGATCGGCGCTGTCGACCGCACGCACGACCCCCAGGGTGGCATCGGGCAAAAAAGCGGGCAGGGAAAGGATGCCATGCGCCAGTTCGATCTGGCTTGGCAGGCTACCAGTCACCTTTGAGGACCCGGCGCAGGCTGCGCTCGCTTTCTCGTTTGGCGATGCTCTCTCGTTTGTCATGCAGCTGTTTTCCGCGGGCCAGGCCGAGTTCGAGCTTGGCCCGTCCCCGTTCGTTGATGTAGACGCGCAGCGGCACGATCGTGTAGCCGCGCCGGGTCGCCGCCTCGTGCAGGGCGGCGATCTCGCGGCGGTTGAGCAGCAGCTTGCGTTCTCGGCGTTCTTCGTGGTTGAAGCGGTTGCCCTGCTCGTACTGTGCAATATTGACGTTGAGCAGCCACGCTTCACCGTTTTTGACCAGGATAAACCCTTCTTGCAGGCTGACCTTGCCGGCGCGCACCGATTTGATTTCGGTGCCGGTCAACACGAGCCCTGCTTCGTAGGTCTCTTCGATAAAGTATTCGTGGCGGGCTTTGCGATTGGTGGCAACGGTGCGCGCCCCTTGCACCGTCTCATTGGCTTTGGTCACGGTGCTTCCTGTTTTACTCCACGGGCAACGCTTCTGCTTCGCCGCCCAGGAGGCGGATCGCTTCCTCCAGCTGCGGGTCGCGCTGGGCTTCCCGATCTGCCTCCGACAGTTCGACAAGGACATCGGGCTGCAGGCCAGAGCCGTCGATCGTGCGGTCGTCTGGCGTGTACCAGCGGGCGACCGTGACCCGCAGAATCGACTCGTCGCTGAGCGTATGGGGCATCTGCACGCTGCCTTTGCCGAAGGTGACCGTCCCGACGAGCTGGCCGCGCTGGTGGTCTTGAATGGCCCCGGCGACGATTTCGCTGGCGCTGGCGCTGCCTTCGTTGACCAGCACGACCAGCGGCAGGTCTGTGATGACCGGCTCGACCTCGGTCGCATAGATCTCTTCCCGTCCATCGGCGAACCGTTCGATCAGCACATTCTGCCCTTGGGGCAGGAAGACGGCGGCGACGTCGATCGCCTGGCGCAGCAGGCCACCTGGGTTGCCGCGCAGATCGAAGATCAGCCCTGTGGGTTGCTCCTTCAAGGCGGTTTTGACGGCGTCTCGCACCAGATCGCCGGCATTCTCGTTGAAGCTGTTGAGCCTGACATAGGCAATGTTGTCGGCGACCACCTTGCTTTCGATCGTCGGGATCTCGATGCGGTCGCGCACGACCTCGACCTCGAACGGTGCTGCGCTGTCGGCACGGACCACGGTCAGCACGACAGTGGTGTCTTTGGGGCCACGAATCTTCTCGACCGCAGAGGCCAGATCGGTGCCAAGGATCGACTCGCCGTCGACGTGGGTGATCAGGTCCCCACGTTTGATCCCAGCTTTCCAGGCCGGCTGGTTTTCGAAGGGCTCGACGACCACGACGGTGTCTGCCGTCATGTCCCAGTCAACCCGGGCGCCGATCCCTTCGAAGCTGCCCTGCAAATTTTCTCGGAAGAAATTGGCTTCTTCGGGTGACATAAAGGCTGTGTTGGGGTCGTTCAATTCGTTCAGCACCCCGCGGATCGCCGCGTAGGTGCTTTCGGAGGGCTCGGGAAATTCCCCGTAAAAGTCGTTGTAGAGAAGTTCCATCGCTTCCCAAAAGATGGGGAACTGATTGCGTAGACCGTCGACCCCCTCGCCGCCGTCGCGTGCGGCGGCCAGCGAGCCCGGCGAAAACCACTGGGCCGCCATGAAGCCGACGCCCAGCCCACCGGCAAACAAAAGCAGCGCTGCGATCCAAGTGAAACAAGATCGCACCCGGGAGTGCCGTTTGCCGGTTTCCTGGAGAGCGGGTGATGGGCGTTCGCCCGGAGAAAATTCATACATGGCAATTTTTCTTTCAACACCAAACACAGTTGCGATAAGATTTAATTGTACCACAGCGTATTCCCGCAAACCATTTGGCGCCGCGCGCAGCAAGGGCAATCGCGTCTCGACCCTGCTCTTTCTCAATAGGATCGCCCTGCTCGCCTACACCCTCCTCCAGCGCCAGATGCAGCAACGGGGCATTCAACTGACCACCCGTCGTCTCCTTCAACGGCTGGAGCCTCTCACAATCATCGAGACCACCTGCTGGGACGGCTCCTCACTGAGGCGTCTGCCCCCTGACGACCCAGACCTGCTTATGTTGCTTGAACGAGTGGCCGACGCACTGGACGATCTTGTGAAGGCCGTCATTCCAGCGAATCAGCCAAAGGCGCTACCTGGCGCAACTGCCACGTCGCCAACGCACCTGTTGCCAGACGGCATGCGCTGTTGAGCCGGTTCGACCGGAAGGCGTCAGTCTGTCACCCTATAGGCGGGTGACGCATCAAGAGGACGCCAGCCCTTGGTTGCCATTGTGGGCACCCGCAAGGGGTGCCCCTACGGGGTCGCCCGTGGGATTGTGGTCGCCCGTGCGGTCGGTCATGGGTCTCATCCTGGGCACCCGCCTGTAGGGGCGACCCTTGCGGTCGCCCGTGTGGTCGGCCATTACTGAGGGGTGCAAGCAAGAGTTGTCAGAAAAGTTAACATAAAAGTTAACATAAAAGTTATTACCTGATTTCGGCATGTCATATCGCACTTTGAAGACCGCTCGACACGTAGTTCAAGCGCCACTTTTGCCCATTTTGTGCAAGAATTTGCCGTTTTCTGACCCTGCAAGATGCGTAAATGCCCTGGTTTCAATCTCACTGACAACTCTTGCTTGCACCCAAAATTTTGCCTCCCTTGCCAATCTCTCTGTATTTCGGTATGATAGGTTGGGCTGTTGTTCTCTCGACTGTCTGCACCCATACAACGACTACGTTGCAACCAGGAGGCCCCGTCATGCCTAGCACCACTGTAAACCGCCGTCTGACTGGATGGTTTGACGCGCTGCGACTCACCCTTCAACCTGTGGCTCCGCTGCCAGCTCCGGGCAGCACGGTCTATCTGCTCAAGGAACTCTTCACGACCCTGGAGGGCTCCTGGGAGGTCTCTGCGGAGCGGTATGCGATCCCCCAATGGGCAAAAGATCTCTACGACGATCCGGGAGAGAGGATGGAGTTGGGGAAGCGCAGCCATCTGTATGCCGCCGTGGTCGATTCCTCTGGCCGGCGCATGCCTGGGCAGATGATCCGCTTTACCAACCGCTATGACCCTGCTGCGACAGATGAGCGGGTGACCGGAGATCGGACGGGGTGGGTCTCCTACACGTTGTTTCCCAGCAGTGTCTACGATGCAGCCGGCGGCCAGCAGGGCCCCTGGGTCTGGGGGCCCGCCGGCCTGGCCGAGACGGTGTATGGGGGCGGGCTGCCCGCCGATGGACAGAGCCTTTCAATTTTTGCGGTCTGGCAGCAGGTTGTGGCCGAGGGAGAACCTCCGGCACCAGAACCTCCGGCACCAGAACCTCCGACACCAGAACCTCCGACACCAGAACCCCCGACACCAGAACCCCCGGCGCCCGTGATAGAACGTCGGCTGGGAAGTTGGGTCGAGCGCATGAACCTTTCGATCAAAACGATCGCCGAGCGGCCCGACGCTCCGGTGCTTGGGCCAGACCGGATCGTCTATGTGATCAAAGATGTGTTCACCACGCGCGACAGCCATTGGGAGCTGTCCAGCAACTACGGTGGGATTGACCAGTGGGCGCGCGACGCGTATCTCAAACCGATGGGAGACCCGGAGTATTTCGACGATGCGGGTGCCGACCACCATCTTTTTGCGCTGATTCTGGACCTGCAGGGCAACAAGCTGAAGGGCCACGAACTGCTCTACTGGTCGGATGGGTTTGACAAGCTGGGGGACCCGACCTACACCGGCTATGCCCAGGGGCCCGGCGACCATCGTTACCCGGTCACCAAGGACAAGTCTGGCTGGGGCAACGTGGTGATGTTTGGTTCGAGCTATGTACCGGAACGGGGGGAACAGGGGCCCTGGTGTTGGACGCCGCGTGGGCTGGTGGCCGAGGTGATGTGCGGCGGGGGGATGCCGGCGAACCTGCATATTTCGACCTTTGTCGTCTGGCAGGCTGTGCGGGTTCCTGAAACGGTCCCCTCTCCCCAGTCCCCGGGTGGCTACAACAGCTTCTTGCCGTTCGTCATGGGCGGCAGTGCAGCCTCTGCTGCACGTTCCACGCCAAAAACAGAGAAATAACGAACTGTCGCATTGAAGAGGAGCCTGGTGTGAAGGAAACCATTCTGATCGAGAACGGGGCTGTGTTGACGGTCGACGATGCCGGGAGCGTGTACGAACCAGGGTATGTCCTTGTCGAGGGGGATCGGATTGCAGCCGTGGGTGCTGGCGCCGCCCCTGCGGCGATACGCCGTGCGGCCGGGACCAGGATCGACGCCACGCAGATGGCTGTGATGCCGGGGATGGTCAACGCCCACACCCATCTGTTTCAGACCTTTTTGCGTGGGCTGGCCGACGACAAGCCGCTGCTCGAATGGTTGGCGTCGGCGATCTGGCCGGTTGCCCAGGTGCTGACCGAGCAGGAGGCCTATGTTGCCGCCAAGCTGGGGTTGGTTGAAAATTTGCGCGGCGGCGCCACTGCGGTGATCGACCATCAGTACATCCATACCGAGCCGGGCAACGACGACGGTGTCTGCCGGGCCGCCGAGGAGATCGGGGTGCGCTTTTTGCTGGCGCGCGGCTGGACCGACATGGGGTACCATCCTGCCTTTATGGAGACGCCTGACCAGATCCTGGCGGAGATGGAGCGGCTTTACGGCACGTGGCACGGTCGGGCAGAGGGGCGGATTCGGGTGGAGTTTGCGCCGCTGATCCCTTGGGGCTGTTCGGACGCCACGATGCGGCGCACCTATGCACAGGGCAAGGCATGGGGTGTCGGTTCGATGATTCACATCGCCGAGACACGCAAAGAAGTCGAGATGAACCTGGAGCTGCGTGGGCTGCGCCATGTCGAATGGCTGGCGCAGCTTGGCACGCTTGGCCCAGACGTACAGCTGGTGCACAGTGTCTGGCTGGACGACCACGAGTTGGATCTTCTGGTCGAACATGGGGGGGTGGTCGTGCACTGTCCGGTCGCCAATATGTATCTGGCTTCTGGCATGGCCCGTGTGCCAGAGATGAGGCGTCGCGGGATTGTGGTTGCGTTGGCGACCGACGGCCCTGGCAGCAACAACAACCAGGACATGCTGGAGGTGCTCAAAATTGCTGCGCTTTCGGGCAAGGTCAGCACACTGGATGCCATGGCTTTGCTGCCCGAGGAGGTGATCTGGATGGCCTGTCGGGGAGGGGCGCTGGCCTTTGGCCAGCCGGGGTGGATTGGGTCTTTGGAGGTGGGCAAAAAGGCAGACATGGTTCTGGTGGATTTGAACAGCCCCTTCGCCGCCCCTGTCCACCGCGTCCCGTCGGCGTTGGTCTATGCTGTCAACAGCGGCAGCGTCGACACGGTGCTGGTGGACGGACGGCTGTTGATGCGTCACAAAGAGATTCTGGTCTTGGATGAAAAGGCGTTGTTGGCCGAGGCGCGGGGTGCCTGCGGCCAGCTTTTTGCGCGCGCCGGTCTTGTGGGGTGAGGGTGGCTGTCGGCGCCGCCGACTCTGTCAACCCTGCCCGTGCTGCCAGGGAACGCTGTCGAGCAGCGGCGCGTAGAGGTCATCCTCGCGGCGGGTGGCGAGGTTGGCCAGTTCTTCAGGGCTGGGGGCTCGTTCCTGGAACTCGATTGTGGGGAGACCGGTGATGCGGGCCAGCGGGGTGCTTTCGTTGCCTTCGCCCATGGCCAGCACGGCCGCTGCGGCCAGCGCATCGGCCAGATTGGCCTGTGTCATGCGCAGCGGACGGCCGAAGAGGTCGGGCTGGCCGCGATAGTCGCGCAGCGCCCGAAAGCCGCTGTGGGCCACGGCGAATCCAGTGACCCCCCAGCGCAGCGGCAGGGGGCGGCTGTCGGTCAAGATCACACCGGCGTGGCGCAGCCCAAAGCGCTGGCGGAGCGTCGCCCAGATCTGGTCGGCGGTCTGCTGGGGGCGTTCTGGCCACAAGACATAGTAGCCGTTGCTGTTGGATTCATCGATGCCCGCGTAGGGCATCAGGGCATTCTCTTTGATCGTCAGATAGACCCCGTAGCGGCTGACCGCTGCGGGCAAAAAGCAGGTCGATTCGGCTTCCACCAGAGCGGCTTTGGTGGATTCAGAGGGGGAGACCACCCGTCCCTGGCAGAGGGCGACGATTTTGGAGCTGATGGCCAGAATCTCTTGCTCTTGAAAATTCTGGATATACTGCTCGAGGAGGTCGCTCAGCCGTTCTGCGCCGGCGAGGACGGTATGGGTTTTCAACGCTTCGATCTGCATTGCGCAACGCTCATTTCCTGCTGTCGGTCGGCGGGCGGTCTGTGCCTTCGCCTGTTGAATGATATACAATACTGGCAAGACAGAGCTCTGGCAAATAGAAGCAGAAGTGCAGCGCGCGAAAACGGGGAAGAGCATGGGGAAAGAGACGAGCACACGGCGACAGGCGTGGATTCTGGCGGCGCGGCCCAAGACGCTGCCCGCAGCCCTGGCGCCGGTCATTGTGGGGACTGCGCTGGCTGCGGCCGATGGCAAGGTCGCGTGGCTGCCGGCAGCGGCTGCGGCGCTGGGCGCGCTGTTGCTGCAGATTTTGAGCAATTTTGCCAATGACTATTCCGATTTTTTTCGTGGGGCCGACACCCCCGACCGGCTGGGCCCGGTGCGGGTGACCAGCGCCGGGTTGATAACGCCGGGCGAGCTGCGTTGGGGGATGGCAGCGGTCATCGCGCTGGCTGGGCTGGTGGGCCTCTACCTGGTCTGGGTGGGCGGCTGGCCCATCCTCCTGATTGGGGTGGCGGCGATCCTGGCGGCGCTGGCCTACACGGGGGGCCCTTTCCCGTTCGGCTATTATGGGCTGGGGGAGCTTTTTGTGTTGCTTTTTTTTGGAGGGGCAGCGGTCTGTGGAACCTATTATCTGCAGGCGCAGGGGGTGACGCCGACGGCCATCGTCGCCTCGCTGGCGGTGGGCGTGCTGGTGACCGCCATCCTGGTCGTCAACAACTACCGCGATCTGGAGACCGACCGGCGGGCGGGCAAGTGGACACTGGCCGTGCGGCTGGGACGGCGCGGCACGCAGCTCGAATATGCCCTGTTGTTGACGGCTGCGTACGGCCTGGTCTGGGGCCTCTGGCTCTTTTTGCATGCGGGCCTTTGGGTGCTGCTGCCCTGGCTGACTGCACCGCTGGCGGTGCGGCTGGCACGCACCCTCGCCAGAGCGACCGATGGCCCGACGTTGAACCGGACGCTGGCAGAAACTGCCCAGCTCGGGCTGTGGTTCAGCCTGCTGCTGGCGCTGGGCTTTGTGGCAGAGAAAATTGGATAACGCCAGGCCAGGAGCTGGCCAGAAGAACCAAGGAGAGGGGCAGATGCCGTCAAAGCTGAATATTGTGATGATCGCCTCCGAAGTTGTTCCCTTTGCCAAGACGGGGGGGTTGGCCGATGTGGTGGGCGCGCTGCCCCAGGTGTTGCAGCGGATGGGGCACACGGTGAGGGTGGTGATGCCCCGTTACGGCAGCATCGACGGTGCCCGTTACGGGCTGCGCCGTTTTTGGGATTCGTTGGGGGTGTGGATGGGCAACACCCTCGAATGGTGTGCGGTCGATGTCGCTGAGAGCGGGGGGGTGCCGGTCTATTTTATCGAACACGACCGCTCTTTTGGGCGTTCCGGCCTCTACCACGACGACAGCTTCCACGACTACGCCGACAACCCACGCCGTTTTGCCTTGTTGACCCGTGCCGGGCTGCAGCTCTGTCGAGATCTGGGCTTTGCACCTGACATTGTGCATGTGCACGACTGGCAGACTGCGTTGGCTGCGGCGTATCTCAAGGTCTGGCACTGGAACGACCCGGTCCTGGGCCGGGCGGCCAGCGTGCTGACCATCCACAACCTGGCCTATCAGGGCCAATACAGCGCCGAACACTACGAATATCTGGGGTTGCAGTGGGGCAACTTCACCCCGGACAAACTGGAAGATCATGGGGCGATCAACTTTCTCAAGGGGGGGATCGTCTATGCGGACGCGCTGAACACGGTCAGCCCGACCTACGCCGATGAGACACGCACCCCGGAGCTGGGGTATGGGCTGGCGCCCTACCTGACCGACCGCAAAGAAGAGTATGTGGGGATTCTGAATGGGGTCGACTATACCCAGTGGAACCCGGCTGTGGACCTGCTGATCCCGGCGCGCTACACGCCTGAGGCGTTGCAGGGCAAGGCGCTCTGCAAAGCAGAGCTGCAGCGCCGCTTTCATTTGGAAGAGAACCCCCGGATTCCGATTGTGGGGGTGGTCAGTCGGCTGGTGGGGCAGAAGGGGCTGGATCTGTTGGCGGCCACGATCGAGCGGATCGTCGAGAGCATGGTGGTGCAGTTTGTCGTGCTGGGGTCGGGCGACAAAGGGTTGGAGTCTTTCTACGGCGGGCTGCCCGACCGGTACCCTGGGCGGGTGGGCACTTTTATCGGCTACGACAACCTGCTGGCGCACTGGATCGAGGCAGGGGCTGATTTTTTCATCATGCCCTCGATCTATGAGCCCTGCGGCCTCAACCAGATCTACTCACTCAAATATGGAACGCTGCCGATTGTGCGTGCGACCGGCGGGCTCGACGACACCGTGCTCCAGTACGACGAGCAGACGGGGGCGGGGACCGGCTTCAAATTTTGGGAGCCGAGCCCGCACGCCATTTTTGACACGGTGGGCTGGGCGGTCAGCACCTATTACGACCGTCCCCAGCACATCGTGCAGATGGTTGCTGCCGCGATGGGGCAGGACTATTCGTGGGAGCGCAGTGCAGCGCACTATCTGGAGCTGTATGGCCGGGCGCTGCGCAACAAAGCCCGGCTGTAAGCCGCTGTCAGAGGGGGCCTTCGGGAACGTTTGTCTAGGTCCGAGAGAACGGACAAAACTCCTTCAAGCCTGGCGGCTGTCTTCTTCGTGGGCCACGACGACCCGGCCGCGCTGTTGCCCCTTCAGGATGGTATCGATTTCGGCGTTCAAGCCGGCCAGTGGCACCTGCCGTGCGAGCGTCTCCAGGTTGGAGAGCTTCCATTCGCCTGCCAGTCGTGCCCACAGCAGCTGGCGTGTGGCCAGTGGGGTGTTGGCGGAGTCGATCCCCAGCAGGTTGACCCCGCGCAGGATGAAGGGGTAGACGGTCAGTTCCAGGGTGGGGGAGGCCACGTTGCCGCAGGCGGCGACTGTGCCGCCGTAGCGGGTTGCTCGGAGGGTGGTGGCCAGGATCGGGCCGCCGACGGTGTCGACAGCGCCTGCCCAGCGTTCGCGCAGCAGGGGGCGGCCCGAGCTGTCGTGGACCTCGCTGCGGTCGATCACCGCTTTGGCGCCGAGCCCGCGCAAGAAATCGGCTTCTTCTGGTTTGCCGGTGGCGGCGACGACTGGCAGACCCAGTTTGCTCAACAGCGCCACCGCAATGCAGCCGACTCCCCCGGTGGCACCGGTGACCAGCAGCTCGCCGCCGTGCCGCGTCCCTTCGTCGACCCCGTGTGCCAGCAGTGCGTCGACGCATTGGGCGGCTGTGAAGCCTGCTGTGCCCAGCATCATGCTCTCCCGCAGCGTCAGCCCGGCCGGGCAGTGCATCGCCCAGCTGGCGGGCACCCGAATGTAGCCGCCGAAGCCCCCTGGGGTGCCCACGCCCAGGTCGTAGCCGCTCACCAGCACGGCGTCCCCCGGCTGGAAAGCGGCAGAAGCGCTTTCGACGATCACGCCGGCAGCGTCGATGCCCGGCGTGTGCGGGTATTTGCGGGTCACCCCACGGTTGCCGCTGGCAGAGAGGGCATCTTTGTAGTTGAGTGAAGAGTAGCGTACACGCACCAGCAGGTCGCCGGGCGGCAGGTCGTGGAGGCTGCGCTGGCGGAGGGTGCGTGTAAAGTGGCCGTCTGCCTCTTCTTCGACCCAGAGGGCCTCAAAGCTGTCTAACACGGAAGATCTCCTTTGGGGATGTCTGGCCTTGCCGAGCGGGCTGGCTCAGGCGGGCCGATTCAATGCCTGGATGACGGCGGCGTGCAGTTCGCCGTTGGTGGCCACGCTGCTGGTCGCACCGACCGGGTCGTTGCCCTGCCAGTCGGTGATGCAGCCGCCTGCGCCCTCGATCACCGGAATCAGCGCCATCAGATCCCACTCGTTCATGATCGGGTCCATCATAATGTGTGCCCCACCGGTGGCGACCAGCGAATAGCCGTAGCAGTCGCCCCAGTTGTTGTAGCGGGCGACCTGGCGGGTCAGCTGCTCGTAGGCAGCCCCGTTCTGGTGGGCGAAGACATTCCAGTGGTCTGTGGTGAGAAGGATCGCCTCGGCCAGCCGTGAGCAGCGCTTCACCTGCACCGGCTGGCCGTTGAGCCAGCTCTGGGTGCCGATCCCGACCAGATAGTCTCCGACGATTGGCTGGTGGATGACACCGAGTGCTGGGCGGCCTTCCTTGACCAATGCAATCAGGGTCCCAAAGAGATAGGCGCCCGACACAAACGCCTTGGTGCCGTCGATCGGGTCGAGCACCCAGCGGTAGCGTGCGTCTGGCTGGTGGCTGCCGTACTCTTCGCCCAGCACCCCGTGGTCTGGGTATGTGCGCTCGATCTGTTCGCGCATGGCGAGTTCGGCGTTGCGGTCTGCGGCGGTGACCGGAGACTCGTCGGCTTTGCGTTCGACGACAAAGCCGCTGCGGAAATAGGGGCGGATGACCGCTGCGCTGACTTCAGCCAGCTGGCGGGCGAAGGCGAGAAATTCTTTTTGCTCTGCGTCGTCTAAAGTGCCGCTGAATTTGTTGGGTGTGGCCATTGGTTTATTGATCTTGGGTAGAATCGGGCTGGTGTCTGCTGTGCGTGGGTTGCAGGTTGAAATAGTGGGCGTAGCGGCTGTGGCTGCTGGCCGGGATGAGGTCCTGGCAGAAGCGCCACCAGATGTGGGGCAGTTTCTGGCCTCTGGCGGCGGACTTGCTGTGGGTCAGCGCCGTCTGAAAATTGACTTCTGCGGCGGTGGGGTCGCCGCGAAGCGCCCACCCCAGCCCGGCCAGGAAAAACTGGCTGACGGTCAGCGCTTCTTCGTGGCGCAGGCTGTCGAGAATAATGGCCAGCCCGACCCCGTCTGGGTCGCCGAGATAGTAGCGGGCCAGGATCAGGTCGAGCGCGTCGACCTCGCCCGATTCGGGCAGGGGGAGGTCGATAGCGCTCTGCCAGTGTTGTCGGGCCCTGGCAGGGTTTTCGAGGTGGTGGTAGACAAAACCGCTCCAGAAATGACAGCGGCGCGGATTTTCCCGGTCCCGTTGAATCCAGGGCAGGGCTTCCTGGTAGCATCCCTGCTCGATCATCCGGCCATAGAAGCTTGGGATTTTTTGGCCGTAGCGTTCGTGGCAGGCGATCGCATGCTGCATCCAGGTGTCTGCTTCGCCGATTTTATGTCGGGCAAGGGCGAGGAGCGCTTTGAAGTAGCTGAGTGTGGCGTGGAGATAGGCGATCTGGGTCGGGTCGGTCTCTGTGTGGGGGGCGCGGTTGACGAGCTCTTCAAGTTCGGTGCAGGCGGCCTGGACGATGGCAAGGTGGCTGTACCGGAACGCCTCGTGGGCCAGCAGAGACCAGGCCTCCATGTCGCCGGAGCGAGCCTGTTCGGTGAGCAGGGCGAAGGCGTCGTCGAGTGCGCCTGCCTGCAGCAAAATGTACGCTCGGTAGAGTTTCCACTCGGAGTGCTCTGTGGGCACGGCAAACTCTTCAGCGAGCTGGGTGTAGGCGACAGCCTGTTCGTAGCGGTCGTGGCTGGTCAGGTAGGAGAGCAGCTCGAAGAGGGCGGCGAGGCGGATCTGGTCGAGCCGCTGTTGGGCAGCCTGGCGTTGGGCGAGGGGCAGCTGGCCTAGCCGTTGGACCAGCTGCTGCAGCAGCTCGACGCCGGCTTCGTTCTGTTCGGTGAGCAGCCGCTGGCCGCGCAGGAGAAGCTCTTCCCAGCTGCCCTTGATGGGAGGAGTCGGTGGGAGAGCAGAGGGGCGGGTAGGGAGGAAGTTTGGGTCAGCCATGGATTTCTCGCTTGACAGTAGAGAGCAACGTGTCGGCGCGCAGGTCGGGGACATTGTAGCAGACCCCGCCGAGGGCATCGGCCAGTTTTTGGGCGAGCCCGCGGTCAAAGGCGGCATGTTCCATGTTGATGACGATCGATTTGAGCTGGGCCTGATCGAAGAGATCGGCGATTCGTTGGGTCTCTTCCTGGGCAGGCAGGCCGGTCATGCTCACATTGCCGGCGCCGTCGGTGAGCAGGATCATCAGCGGGCGGATTTCGCTGTCGCGGCGGCGGGCGTTCTCGAACACCTGCCAGGCCAGGAAGAGGCCGTGGCTGAGCGGGGTTTTGCCGCCGACCGGCAACTCTTGCAGCGCGCGCTGGGCCAGTTCGACGCTGCTGGTCGGTGGCAGCACCAGCCGTGCCTTTTCGCGCTGGAAGACGATCAGCCCGACCTGGTCGCGGCGCTGGTAGGCGTCGACCAGCAGGCTGAAGATGGCGCCTTTGGTGGCTTCCATGCGTTCGCTAGCGGCCATGCTCCAGCTGGCATCTACGACAAAGAGGATCAGGTTGCCGGTGCGGCGGACCCGCACCTTGCGCTGCAGGTCTCCTTTGCGCAGCTGCAGGGCCAGGGAATTTTTGGCTTCGGCGTGACGTTGGGCCTGGTAGGGGGCTGCCGCGCGCAGCGTGGCGTCGAAGGCAATGTCTTCAGGGCGGCTGCCGGCGGGGCGCGCCTTGATGTAGCGGCCGCGTTTGCGGTCGGTGCGCGTATAGGAACGCTTGCCGGCCCGTTCTCGCGTCATCTTGTCAAGGGGGGTATCGAGCCGTTTGGCCTCGAAGGTTTCGCCGACCTTGATGGGTTTGCGGGCCCCTTTGTTGTCACCGGGCGATGAGCTTTGCTGCGGAGACGCGTCAGGCTGGGCAGCGGCGCCCTCGCCTCTCTCCGAGCTTTCGTTCAGCTCCGACTCATCGCCCTCGATGCTTTTTTTTCGTCTGCAGTCGCCTTGGCTTCCCCTTCCTGGCGCGGGTCTTCTTCGACCGCTTTTTCGGCTTCGGCGCGTGCCTGGCGCAGATTGGACTGGAGCTGTTCGGGGTGGAGCATCGAATCTTGGAAGGGCTGCTTCTTCATGCGGTGGGGCAGGGCTAGTTCGGCAGCCAACAGGATATCCTTGTCGTTGATCTGCAGACGGCTGTCAAGCGCGGCCTGGGCACGTGCCGTTTTCAGGATCACGATGTCGGCACGGTGGCCGTCGACCTTGAAACTGGCGGTCAGCGCGGCGATGGTGTACAGATCGCGGTCGGTGTACTTTACCAGCGCATAACGCTGCCGGGCGGCGAGGATGCGGCCACAGAGGGTCTGCTCAGATTCGTCGTACGCGGTGCCGAAGGCATCGGGGTCCTGCTCGAAGAAGACCCGGCGGCGCAGCACTTCGACGCGCAGCGCTGCCTCGGTGATGCCGACGACGTCGACAGCGTGGGCAAAGCGGTCGAGCAGCTGTGGCCGCAGATCGCCTTCTTCTGGGTTCATGGAGCCGACGAGCACAAAGCGGGCTGGGTGTTGGAAGCTGATCCCCTCGCGTTCGACCACGTTGACCCCCATGGCGGCGCTGTCGAGCAGCAAATCCACCACATGGTCGTCGAGCAGGTTGACCTCATCGACGTAAAGGACGCCGCGGTTGGCGGCGGCCAGGATCCCAGGCTCGAAGTGCCGTTCGCCCTTCTGGATCGCCTTTTCGATATCGAGGGTGCCGACCACGCGGTCTTCGGTGGCGCTGACGGGCAGGTCGACAAAAGGGGTGGCGGCGTGCGAAACAGACATGTCGCCACCCTGGGCCAGCCGTTCTCGGCACTCGTCGCAGAAGAGGTCGGGACGTTGTGGGTCGCAGTTGAAGCGGCAGCCTTGCACAATTTCGAGCAGGGGCAGCAGGGCTGCCAGCGCACGGGCGGCGGTGGATTTGGCTGTGCCGCGCTCGCCTCGGATCAGCACGCCGCCGATCTGGGGGTTGATCGCGTTCAAGATCAGGGCGCGCTTCATGCGCTCCTGGCCGACAATAGCAGAAAATGGATATGTCTGTCGCATTCAGGTTTCCTTCTGCACCCTTCCTAACAGTCTTTTCTGAGCAGATGCCAATGGTTCTACTGTACTACAGACGACAACAGGTGGGCAAAATCGGGTTCCAGGGCAGGGACAATCATCTGGAAACTGTCGGCAAAAAGAGCTGCACCGCAGATGTGCTTGGGCGTGTCTGACATTCCAGCGTACACTCTCCAGAGATCATCGGAAGAAAGAGTTGCCCAACAGCCTCCATCGGTTCAACTGGCAGATTGCTGGGAGACACCCGTACCCCAAGCACATACTGGCCGGTCCTCGGCAGAGTGACATGAACCGTCTGCGCTGCTGGATCGACACTGCTCACCCAGTGGCCCTCGCTGAACCACTGAGCTGCGGACCGATCATACCAAAAAAGAGCCAGAGAATTGGGGTCCAGCTCTTGCACAGGCAAATATTCCAGCGTCAACTCGATCGGTTCGGTAAATGTGTGCTCAGGCTGGGTTTGCCCGTTGACCAGCAGTTCAACGTGAAAGGCTCGACCCACAAAACTGAACAAGGGGTCTGGTACAAGCAGGGGTGGGGTCTGTTCAACATAGGACAGCGCATAGAGGACATCCGGTTGTTTTTCGACGATCGCAGCTGCCGGAACAGACATGACCGTATGGCCGAAGGCACTTTCTGTAGAAAAAACACTGTCGCCTGCACCCTCCAACGGCCATGTCCTCGAATCGCCGTTTTCTGTCGGTACAGGGGGCGGCGTAGTGATTGGGGGTGGAAGCACGATTGGCGTGTCGGTGGACAGCGCTGTTTCCGAGATGTCCACAACATTGAGGGTGGAGATGGGCAGCAGCAGGGGGCGCATGGGAGTCCGCGTTGCCGTGGGCGGAACAGGGGTTCGCGTCGCCGTGGCGAGAATGATGGGGGTTCGCGTCGCCGTGGCGCGAATGGGGGTCCGCGTCGCCGTGGCGCGAATGGGGGTCCGTGTCGCCGTGGCGCGAATGGGGGTCCGCGTCGCCGTGGGCGGAACGGGGGTCCGTGTCGCCGTGGGCGGAACGGGGGTTCGTGTCGCCGTGGGTGGAACAGGGGTCCGCGTCGCCGTGGGTGGAACAGGGGTCCGCGTCGCCGTGGGCGGAACGGGGGTCCGCGTCGCCGTGGGCGGAACGGGGGTCCGCGTCGCCGTGGGCGGAACGGGGGTCCGCGTCGCCGTGGGCGGAACGGGGGTCCGTGTCGCCGTGGGCGGA
>JAGWYN010000053.1 GCA_018969295.1 Chloroflexota bacterium
CCAGCGCTCCTCCACCGGAACCGGGGTCTGCTCAACCAGCCGGGCAACCACCGTGCGGGCACTCTGCCCGCGCAGCCGACTTTCCGGGCTCAGAATCAGCCGGTGGGCCAGCACCGGCTGGGCCAGCTGCTGCAGGTCGTCTGGGATGACAAACTCGCGGCCGCGCAGCGCCGCCAACGCCTGGGCAGCACGCAGCCAGGCAAGCGCCCCGCGCGGGCTGACCCCAAGCTCCACCGCCGGGTCCTGCCGCGAGGCGTGCACCAGGTCGAGCAGATAGTCCTCGACGACCGGCTCGCAAGCCACCTGGCGACAGCGGGCGACAATCTGACGGAGCTCAGCCGCACCGAGCAGCGGCTGCACCTCGGCCAGCGGGTTGTGGGCCCGAAAGCGGCGCAGGAGGGTGCGCTCCTCCTCGCGCGCCGGATAGCCGATCGCCGTCCGCAGCAAAAAACGGTCCAGCTGCGCCTCCGGCAGCGGAAAGGTCCCCTCCAGCTCGACCGGGTTCTGGGTGGCCAGCACCAAAAAAGGATAGGCCAGCGGACGGGTGACGCCGTCGACGGTGACCTGACGCTCTTCCATCGCTTCGAGCAGGGCTGCCTGGGTGCGCGGCCCCGCTCGGTTGATCTCGTCGGCCAGCAAAATTTCGGCGTGGATCGGCCCGCCCCGATACTCGAAGTCCCCACTCTTCTGGTTGAAAACGTTGACGCCGGTGATGTCGGAAGGCAGCAGGTCAGGGGTGAACTGGATGCGGCTGAACGAACAGCCGAGCGTGCGCGCCAGGGCCTTGGCCAGGGTCGTCTTGCCCATCCCCGGCACATCTTCGAGCAGGAGATGTCCGTCGCAGAAGAGCGCGACCAGCAGCAGCTCGATGACCTCGTCTTTGCCGACGATCACAGAGCCCACCGCACGCTTCAGCCGGGCCGCCGCCTCAGCAATTTGTTGAACGGTATCCATCTTGACTTCGTTATACCATACCGGCCCCCGCCCCCCCAAGCGGACGGCGCGCTCCGCCAGACGATTTCAGCCCGGACGAGCCAGAACTGTCGGCAGATAGATCGAAAAAGGCAGCGCGTGGGGCCGTTCGAGGATCTGCGCCAGTGCCCACCGGGCCGCCTCCCACACATCAGGGTCGGTGGACCAGCTGATGTCGGCGCGCACCCAGGTCGGGTCTGCCGGGTCGCTGACCCCATATTCCCAGGTGACAGTCGGCACCAGGCTGGCGACGATCTGCTGCACCGCTGCCGGGTCGACCGCAGCAGCCAGGGTCAGATAATCGACATCCTGGATTCCACGACGCCACTGCTTGAGACGCAGCGAAGCCAAGGGGCCGGCAACCCCGTAGCTTTCCTCCGGATAGACACTCTCTGTGCCCGGGTAGAAAAGCACACCGTCGCCGTTGTTGTAGTTCCAGCCGCTCTTGCCCCGCACCGGGTCGTCGTCCGTGTAGCAGCCGAAGGTCTGGGCCTGGCGGAAGAGATTGGTCCAGCCAGCAGGGTCGTCGTAGCCGTAACATTGGAAATTGGTGTAGTAGGTGCTCTCCCATTTGAACCAACGGTCGATCCCCTGCTTGAACTGAGTCCAGCCCAGCTGGCGCAGTGCCACCCCGTCGTCTTCGATGGCGAACGAACCGGTCGCAGGCCGATGGCCGTTGTAGAGAAAAAAACGTTTTGCCGGGTCGGCTCGCAAGCTGGCCAACGCTGCCTCCCAGGCCGCACGCTCGCCGATCGTGGCGGCGCTGGCCGGGATCTCCAGGCTGGGGGTGTGGGCGGTCGCGTCGGGCAGCGGCAGCGTGGCCAGCGCTTTGAGCCGCCGCCCAGAACCCGGGTTGTCGTCCAGCCAGCGCGCCCACAGCTCTGTCTGGGGAAAGTCGTCGGATTCATCCACCAGGTAGAGAAAGTATTCGACCGGGGTGGCAAAAGTTTGCCCTTCAAACCAGTCGACCCAGGCGTCGCTGCCGCGCCACAGCGCCTCCTGGCCCTCCCCCGGCCAAGGCCACTGGCCATAGGTGCCGATGCTGTAGACCCCATTGCCGACCCCCACGCCAACCCCGTCGTAGCCGTAGGCGGGCGTGAACAACTCTCCGCTCAGCCGCTTCACCCAGCCATCCCCCATCTGTTCGAGCGGGGTGCTGCCTTCGATCATGGAAATTTTGTGGCGGTGCGCCAGCTGAACATGGCGGTCGGCCAGCGCCAACCCCTGGGTGTAGACCGCTGTGCCCGCTGCCGGCCAGCGGTGCTCTGCCCCCAGATAGCGGTGGTTGATCTCTTCCTGGCTGAAAAAGAGCATGGTCCTGGCGCTGGGCAGGTCGGGCAGGGTGAAATGAAGCACAGACAGCCGGACCGGCACCGCACGCACGCGGCTTCCAGCTTCTTGAATCTCGATTGTGCCGCTGTAAACCCCGGCTGGTGTGCTCTTGGGGATGTAGATGTCGACCCAGATCGACTGGTTGGTGCCCGCCGGGATCGTAAAGGGGCTCTGCAGCGCCAGCGGCACGGCAATCTCCGGGTAGAGTTTGTTGTGGCAGGGCCTGTCGGTCCACAACCCGCTGCCCTCGCCCTCGCCCGTGTAGGGGCGACGGCAGCGCTCCGGCACATGGCGCTCGTCGTAGTCTTCGTAGGCCAGCCGACTGATCCCCTCGATCTCCAGATAGCGCACGAAGAAGAGTTCGATGGAACGGCCCAGATAGTGGAAGAGGGTGCTGCTGGTGGCCTGGGTGGTGGTTATCGTGGCCGCTGCACCGTCCAGATGGGTCAGGCTGACCTGCAGCGGGCCGGTCGAATGGGCGGGTGCTTCCAGCACCAGGTTGAAGCCCAGCACCTCGTTGCGCGCCCCAAAAAGCGTCACGGTCGTGCCGTCCCAGACAGAATTGTGCACAGCGCTGGGGTCAGCAGTCGCCCGCAGTTCGTCGCGTGTGACCTTGTCTCCCCCCTCATTGGCCCAGACCGCAGCGAGCGAGGCCCCAGGTGCCTGGGCTGCGACAGGCCAGCCCCACAGCCCCCACAGCAACCCCCACAACAGCAGCCCCGCCCCCAAGCTCGAAAAGAGAACCAGAGCACCCACCACGAGTTTTTTCTGGATGGCCATCATGGCTTGCCTCCTGAACGCGTCGGCTGGCAGCCAGACTGTGCCTGGCTTCCCCCTCTCTATTATAGCACAAAATAGCGGGAATTGGGAAAGATGGCGCCGCACACGGGTCCAGTCGATCTGAAATCAGCAAACAGATCGAGACAGATTTGCCTGAAATGGGATGGGTGGATAACATTTCGTGCAACTGGCGGTCAACTGAGTCCCATCTGTACGAATTTCTGAAATCAAGTAGACGCTCTCTATGCACAGCTACCAGCCCTTTGTCCTCACGTTGTGCGGCCGCCTGGCGTACACCGAGCACGATCCGCAGCACGAGTTCCAGATCGCGGCGCCGGGCTACCGCAGGGCAGGCGCAGGGCAGCGTGCGCCATGAGCGCTGCTCGCAGCAGCCGGCCTCCCCTGATCCGTGCCCGCATCGTCGAGATGCTGGGGCCGCTGGTCGCCCGCGCCAGCGAATGGCCGTTGAGCCAGCTGCCGCGGGCGGATGTGCTCTCCATGTATGATCTGGTCGCCACCTATCAACTTGCCTGCCAGGCGCGCACGATTCTCTTCTCCACCGAGCAGGCGCTGGCGCTGCTGCCTGCGCTTGACCGCTTCACCGCAGCGCTGGCCGAGCACCGTCTGCCCTTTCCGGTCACACTTTTGCAGTTCACGACGCCGATCGCCGAGGCCGACCTGCTGCCCTACCCGGAAATTTTGCCCGACCCGGTCGCCGTCGCCGACGACCGCATTCTGGCACTGCTGCTCTCGCAGGACGAGACGCAGGAGGGGGCGCTGCTCAACACTGCCGGCGCCTGGTTTCAGAGCGGCGCAGTCAACCGCGTCGCCTGGCCCGACGACCCGCACGCGCACCTGCGCCTGCCTGACCCCGACGCGCCCAATGCCGACCACCGGCTGGCCAACAAAATTGCCTTGCGCGCACTGGCGATCGCCTGCATCGCCTACATCAACTGCGAAAACATCACGCTCGACCATCACCCCGCAGACGCCAAACTCAACCGCTCGCGCGTCAGCAAAGGCAAAAAGCCCTTTGACGACTACTATGTGTGCCGCCTGGTCACACGCCGCGGGCAGGAGGGCAGCGAACCGACGAAGGGGGGCAGCGGACCAGGGCATCGCTTCGACGTGCGCGGCCACTTCCGCCGGCTGCCCGACGGCCGGCTGACCTGGGTGCGGGCGCACCAGCGCGGGCTGGTGCATGAGCTGTATGTGCCGAGTGTGCGGAAAGTGGAGTAGACCGTGCAGACCCTTCGGGCAGCTCGCTGCTTTGGACAGAGGCCGGGGCAGACGAAAGCAGCGGCACCGATGGACGAAGTCCGCATCCGCAGCTTGAGGCGGACAACGGCGCTGATGGCGTTGGTCGCTGGCGTCGGCGTCATCTTGCTGGCGTCGCCCTGGCCCGGCGAGCATGGCTGGCAGATGTTTCTGTTGGCGGCACTCTGGATTGCAACGTGCAGGACGGTCTACGTGCTGGCGGATCGGTGGTTCACGGGCGCTCATCTGCTGCTGCTGACGACCTTTTCCGGCATGGTCGTCCTGGCCGTCCAGTGGTTTGAAATGCCGGTGTTTGCTCTGTTGTTGTTTCTGCCGCCGGTGCTGGCCGGGCTGTGGGCCAGTTGGACGGCGAGTGCGCTGGTGTGGGCGGCCATGGCTGCGCTGCTGCTGTGGGCGCCGGGTGTCACAGCCGCCGTGAGCGAGGCGAACACGGTCAGGGTCGCCGGCGTCATGGCGCTTCTGGCGACAGTGGTTTGGATGCTCAGCCGGGACTTTGCCGCCGAACTGTCGCAGACCTGGCAGCGGGCCGAGTATGCGCAGCATCTGGTCGACGAAGCACGCAGCCAGCGGCTCGAACTGCGCCAGGTGGAAGAAGATCTGCTGCAAGCCAACCGCGAACAGATTCGGCTGCTGAACCGTCTCGAAGCGTTGAACCAGATCGCCGAAGAGGCGCGCCAGACCAAGCAGGCGTTCATTGCCAATGTCAGCCATGAGCTGCGCACCCCCCTGAACATGGTCATTGCCTATGCCGAACTGATTACGCAGACCCCGCATCTGTACAGCCGACGCCTGCCTGCAGCGCTGCTGGCCGACATGAATGTCATTCTGCGCAACAGCCAGCACCTGTCTCGTCTGGTCGACGATGTGCTGGATCTGAGTCAGATCGAGACCGGGCGAATGGCGTTGAGCAAGGAGTGGGCCTCGATGGCCGAGATCGTCGAAACGGCGATGGAAACGGTCCGTCCACTCTTTCAGACCAAAAGCCTGCACCTGCACGTAGAGTTGGCCCCCGATCTGCCGGCGCTTTTTTGCGACAAAACGCGCATTCGTCAGGTGCTCATCAATTTGCTCAGCAACGCGGGGCGCTTCACCGAAACAGGTGGGGTGACAGTTCGCGCGCGCGTCTGCGACAGACAGGTGGTCGTGAGCGTCATCGACACCGGCCCCGGCATCGGACCGGAGGAGCGGGAGCGGTTGTTTGAGCCGTTTCAACAACTCGACTCTTCGATCCGACGCAAATATGGGGGCAGCGGGCTCGGACTGAACATCAGCAAACACTTCGTCGAAATGCATGAGGGACGCATCTGGCTGGAGAGCGAACCCGGACAGGGGAGCACCTTCCACGTATCCCTCCCCGTCGAGACGCCTCAATATGCTGCCGCTTTATCTCCAGGCAGCCGTCGCTCGGTTTCGCCCTTTCACGAGTACTATCCGCGCACCCGGATGCGTGTCGCCAAAATCCCCCATGTGGGGCGGCGCTATGTCGTGCTCGACCAGGGCAGCACGCTGCCGCGGCTGCTGCGCCGATACGCCAATGATGTGGAGATCGATCTGGCGAAAACGCCTGCGGAGGCGGTTGCCCTGCTCACCGAAGCCCCGGCGCAGGCGCTGGTGGTCAACTCGGCGAGCAGGACAGAGGAGGGATCGCTGGCTGCGCTTGCCGGCGCACTGCCCTATGACACGCCTGTGTTTGCCTGTTGGCTGACAAGCGACGATTCGGTGCACCAGTTGGGCATTGCCCGCTATCTGGTCAAACCCGTGGGCAGCGCGGTCTTGCTCGAGGCTGTGCGCGCGCTCCCGCCGCCCATTCGCACCGTGATGGTCGCCGACGATGAGCCAGAGCTGCTGCGCTTGTTCACGCGCACCCTGGCCGGAGCGCCGGAGCAGTGCTGGTTGCCGGCTACGGCATTCGCAGCTGGCTGGCGCCGCTGGACGGGCTGTACAGCGATGCCGAGCGCGCCGACATTCTCGACGCCGCCTACGCCGCTGGCAGCTACGAGGGCGCAATGATCGCCGCGCCGCAGTTCACCTCAACCCAGCTCTTGTTTATCAACAAGGAGCTGTTTGAGCAGGCCGGTCTGCCCGTGCCGGGGCCGGACGATCGGCTGACCTACGAACAGATCGCCGATCTCGCCCAGCAGCTGACACAGGACACCGACGGCGACGGCGTCACCGACAGCTGGGGATTCACATGGGAGCAGACGATCCGCATCTACCAGCTGCAGGCGATGGCGGAGAGCCTGGGCGGTCAGGCCATTGGGGACGACGGCCTGACGGTGGAGGGTGTCATCAACGCGCAGCCGTGGGTCGACGCCTTCACCGATTATTCCAAGGCGTTCAACGACTGGAAATTTGCGCCCCCCAGCGACGTGAATGCACCGGAACTGTTTGCCCAGGGCAAGTTGGCGATGATGATTGCCGGCCCCTGGCAGATTCAGCGCTACTCCACCCTGAACGACGGCCCCGGCCCCGGCTTTGAGTGGGGCGTCTCGCGCCATCCGTATTTCGAGGGCGGCGAGATTGTCACCCCTACTGGCTCCTGGCACATTGGCATCAACGCCAACAGCAAGAACATGGAAGCCGCCATGCGCGTCGTCAACTGGTTCACCACCTCGAAGGGGGCAGAACTCTGGTGGCGCAAGGCCAGCGGCGACTTCCCTGCGCAGAAGTCGGTGTTGGCACTCTTCCAGACAGACCCGCAGTTCCAGGAAGGCACCTTTGCCTACATCAAGGTTGCGGCAGATGAGGCGACGGTCAACCCGGTGCCGCGCGCATTGACGCCAGGATTCCTGGAGTATGAACAGATTCTCCAGACGACCTTTGACGACCGATCGCCGTCTCGCTCAATGTGACCGCCATCATCTGGGGGTTGGTGCTTGCGCAGAATGGCCTGTTGAACGGGTTGCTGCGCACTGTCGGGGTGCCTGCACAGCCCTTTCTGCAGTCGTCTGACCAGGCGCTGTGGTCGATTGTCATGATGGCGTCGTGGGTGGGCGTGCCCTACTGGGCACTCTTTATTCTTGCCGGCCTGCAAGGCATTTCGCAGGAGCTCTACGAAGCTGCCGAGATGGACGGCGCCGGCATCCTGCAGCGGTTCAGCCAGGTGACGCTGCCGCTCCTGCGCAGGGTGCTGGTGTTCGTGTTGGTGGCGGACACCATTGCCAACTTCCTGCTCTTTGTGCCGGTCTTGATCCTGACTCGCGGCGGGCCGCAGCTCTCCACCAATACGTTGATGTTTGAAGCCTATCGACGTGGCTTCATCTTTGGCGACTTCGGCGTCTCGTCTGCGATGATTATGCTGCTTTTGTTTGCCACACTGGCAATCGTGGCTGTCGAATTCTGGCTGCTGCGGACAAGCGATTGAAGAAGGGGCGAAAAAATGACAGCAATGACTGACAAGCAGACGCAGACAGCGCAGGAGGCCAGGCAGCTGCGGCAGCGGCGCCGGCTCTCCGATGGCGCGCGTACCCTCTTCCACTACGTGCTGCTGACGACGATCCTGCTGATTGTGGTCGTGCCGCTGATGTGGGCGGTTGCAGCTTCGTTTACGCCCAACGAGCAGGTCTTCCGCTATGTCTTCCCATTCAGCTGGCGGGCACTGTTCCCCTCCGATCCCACCCTCGACGCCTATCTCAATCTCTTTCAGCTGCGCGACTTCGGGGGCGCCATTGCCAACACCCTGGCGCTTTCGGTCGGCACGGTTGCGGTCGGGCCGCTGGTCGTGGCGCCAGCGCCGGAATTGCGCGTCGTGCAGGTGGCGGTGTCGCTGGCTGTCGAAAGCCGCCAGACCATCTGGAACGAACTGATGGCCGGTGCCATTCTGGCGGCCAGCGTCCCAGTCTTGCTCGTCTTCCCATTTCAGCGTTATTATGTCCGTTCGATTGCTTCGACAGGCATCAAGTAGATCAGGAGAACTCTTGTGAAAGTATTGCTCGACACCGACATCGGCAGTGATATCGACGACGCCATCTGCCTCGCCTATTTGCTGGCAAAGCGAGAGTGTGACCTGCTGGGCATTACGACCGTCAGCGGCGAACCGGAAAAGCGCGCCATGCTCGCCAGCGCCCTCTGTAAGGCGGCCGGGCGCGACGAGGTGCCGATCTTTCCAGGGGCACCCCTGCCGCTGCTGGTGGCCCCACACCAACCGCAGGCGCAGCAGGCGACGGCGTTGGATCGCTGGCCGCACGAAACACAGTTTCCAGAAGGGCACGCCGTTGCCTTTTTGCGCGACACGATCCGCCGCCATCCTGGCGAGGTGACGCTGCTGGCGATCGGCCCCATGACCAACATTGCGCTGTTGTTTGCGCTCGACCCGGAGATTCCCCGGCTGCTCAAGGGGCTCTATATGATGATCGGCGCGTTCACACAGGGAATTGTCTTCACGGGGATGCGCTATGAGTGGAACGCGCTCAACGATCCACACGCAACCGCAATGGTCTACAACGCCCGCCCCCCTGTTCACCGCTCTGTGGGTCTGGATGTGACGCTGCAGGTGCAGATGGACGCGGCAGAGGTGCGCCAGCGCTTTCAGACGCCGCTCCTGCGCCCCGTACTCGACATGGCCGAGGTCTGGTTCCAGGCACGCCCGGAAGTGACATTTCACGACCCGCTGGCCGCCGTTTCAATCTTCGACGAAGAGGTCTGCACCTACGAACGCGGGCAGGTGGAGGTCGAGTTGGCCAGCAGACAGTTGCCCGGCATGACCTACTTCAACAGGTCGGACGCCGGCGCACACGAGGTGGCCATGGCGGTGAACACCGAACGCTTTTTCCAAGAATATTTCGGCACAACCACAGGATAGACGTCCCCCGCCCGCACCAACCCTCCGCTGCCACTCCTCTCAACGCGCGCTGGGCCAGTGCGCCGAGGCAGGTCAGCCGGGGGCTTTCCCCGGCTGACCTGTTTCGGCGGCGATCTGGGCGACGAGGTCGCCGTGGTCGCAGTTGATCAGCTGCACATCCCAGCGCAAGATCGCGCGGAAGGCTGCCGGGTCCTTGTCCGTGTGCAAGACCATCACCTGCATGCCGCGGCTGTGGCAGGCAGCCAGCAGTTCGTCCGACAGCGCTGCCATCGAACATTCGACAAGGGCAGCACCGAAGCGTTCGTGGGCCTCGACGGCCTCGGCAACGCTTTCTGCGTTGACCTTGAGCGGAAGATGGGGGGCCAGGCGCCGGAATTCCAGCGCCCGCTCCGGTTCGCTGAACCAAAAAAAAGAGTCCTGTTCGAGCTGTACCGCTTCGACCAGCGCAATCAGCTGGGGCAGATCGGCCCGTTTGACATCGAAAAAGACCTTGGCCTTGCCGGCAATCCAGCGCAGATAGGCGTCCAGCCGGGGCACTCGCTCCCCCCGGTAGCGGGCATCAAACCAGCTGCCCGCATCCAGGGCGTCGAGGGTGGCTGCACTCTGTTCGTGGAACAGACCTGTCCCGTCGGTGGTCTCTGCCAGATCGGGGCCATGAAAGACGTAAAGCACGCCATCCTGGCTCATGTTGACGTCGATCTCGACATAGTCCATGCCCCAGTCGATGCAGAGTTGGGCAGCCGCCACTGTGTTGGGCGGGGCGTACTCGTTGGCCCCCTGGTGGCAGACGATCGCCACTTTGCGGGCGCGCGGCACCTGCTGGGCAGGCGGGAAAGGTCGAATGGCCATACGTGCGCCTGGGTCTGTTCAGCCAGCCTGATACGGTTCGAGTGCTGCCGCATGGAGGGTCTCGCCGCCGCTGTAGACAAAGGCGGGCCCTTTGCCGGGAGCCGCCCAGCGCACACCGTTGGCGATCACCTGCTGCACCTCTTTTTGGTAGTAGACCGGGAAGGTTTCGTGGCCGGGTCGAAAATAGAAGATTTTGCCGCGCCCGCGGTGAAAGCAGCAGCCGCTGCGAAAGACCTCGCCGCCGGCAAACCAGCTGATCAGGACGACGGCATCTGGCGCCGGGATGTCAAAATGTTCGCCGTACATTTCGTCCTGCGGGATCTCAAAATAGGGGGGCAGTCCATCGGCGATGGGGTGGCCAGGGTCCACAACCCAGAGCCGTTCGTGCAGGCCATCTTCACGCCAGCGCAGGCTGCAGGTGGTCCCCATCAGCCGACGGAAGATTTTGGCATGGTGGCCCGAATGGAGCACGACCAGCCCCATCCCTTCGAGCACCCGCCGTTGTACCCGGTCGACCAATTCATCGCGCACCTGGTCGTGGGCGACATGGCCCCACCAGACCAGCACATCGGTCTGGGCCAGGGTCGCCTCGCTCAGCCCTTGCTCCGGGTCGTCGAGGGTGACCATCTGGGTGTGGATATCGCCCTGGGCCCGCAGGCTCTCGACGAGCGGCGCACAGATTCCGTGCGGGTAGATCTGTTGAACGGTCTTGTTGCGTTTTTCGTGCTGGCCTTCGTTCCAGACCAGCACCTGGAGAGGGAATTGCATAGGTCACCATCCTAGAAAAGGGGCCTGGGCGGCGAGCAGGTCGTCGGCCAGGGCCACGGCTTGATCCAGCGAACTGACGGCTCCGTCGAGCACCAGCGCCTGCACAAATTTTTCGCGGCTGCGTTCGAGCGCCGCTTCGACAATGGTTTCGACCCACTGGCAGCGGGTGGCCAGCGTGCCGGTGAGCGCAGCCGAAAGCGGAGGCTGCAGCAAGGGGCGGAGGCCGTGGCCATCGACCAGGGCTGGCCCTTCGACGATGGTGGCAGGGGGCAGCGTCGGTGCCTGGCCCTGGTTGGGCAGATTGGCCGACACCACCCAGGCCCGGTGGTTACGCACTGCCTGGATGATCTCCATCACCTGCTCATGTTCGCCGCTGAACTGCTCCAGATAGCCGGCCGGCAGCGGGTCGCTGCTGTGGGCCACCGCACGCATCTCGGCAAAATGGGCGTCCCCGCTGGCGATCGTGCCCTCAAAACTGAAGGCGTCGACTCCCAACCGCTTGTGCCAGTATACGCCCTCTCGAAAGAACTGCGGAAAAAACTCTGTGACATGACGGTCGAGCACTGCCGGGAACGCGCCGAACCAGTGCATCAGCTGCCAGGAAAACGGATTGTCTTCGGGTGAGTCGTATGGGCTGTCGCTGGGCGGCAGCAGAGGGGGGGGAGTGGCTGCACGCTGGGCGGCCAGGGCACGCAGCCGCGGCAGCGCATCCTGGCCGCCGACAGCCACCTGGGTGAACCAGGTCAGGTGGTTGACCCCGGTCGCGGTGTACTGCAGCGTCTCGGGCGAGACACCCAGCGTCTGGGCCAGGTAGCGGGCGGTCTCCATCACGCCGTGGCAGAGACCGATGACCGGCGCGCCGGTCGCCTTGTGGATCGCCCGGCAGACGGGTGCCATCGGGTTGCCGTAGTTGAAAAAGAGGGCGTCCGGCGCCAGGTCGAGCAGATCCTGGGCCACCGCCACCATGGCCGGGATCATGCGCAGCGCGCGCGAGGAGCCTCCTGGCCCTACGGTGTCGCCGACTGGCGCGTAGACCCCGTAGCGCCGGGGGATCAGCACATCCTGGCTCCAGGCTGCCCGGCCGCCGACACCGACCGTGCAGATGACGGCGGTGGCGCCGCGCAGCAGCGCGCGGCGGTCCGGTGAAGCCTGGATGCGGAGAGGAGCCCCGCTGGCGGCGACCATCTTCTCGGCCAGACGCTGGGCGACCGCCAGCGCGGCCGGGTTGGGGTCGACCAACGCCACAAGGGCTGGGTTGCCCAGCCGAATCAGATCGGCCAGCAGGCCCGCGGTGAACGAGGCGCTGCCGGCGCCGACCAGCACAATTTTTTCGTCGAATTGGGTGCGCATCTTGTCGCTCCGGGTCAAAGGATGGGTCAAGCCAGCCGGACGAGCCGGCCATCTTGTGCAGCGGATTGGCGGATCGCGTCCCACAGCCGCGCCATGCGCAGCCCAATCTCGGGCGGGCAGGGGTTGGCCAGTGTCCCGCTGCGCACGGCCAGAAACTGCTGCCAGACCCCCAGCGACGGGGCCACCGCGATCGGCTCGGGGTGGGGCTGGCCGGGGCGCTGGATCTGCAAAAAATGTCCCCAGATGTCGGTAAAAATGATCCCCTGCGTGCAAAAGACCCGTATGTCAGAGGTAGAGCGGGTGCAGGTGTCGCCGCAGGCATTCATCGTGACCAGCACGCCAGAACGCAGACGGGCCATCACCGCACCCAGCACCTCGACCGGGGTCTCGCGCGCGTCAAACCAGGCGGAGACCTCGGCAAACTCCTCGCCGGCCAGGTCGGTGATCGTGTTGAGCATGTGGGCACCGGTGTCGAAGAAAAACCCACCCCCCGCCAGTTCGGGCTGCTGGCGCCAGGTGCCCAGATTGGGCGTGCGCCAGTTCTCCCAGGAGAGCCCGGAGATCGTCAGGATCTGGCCCAGCGCGCCGTCGCGCAGCAGCTGCACGGCGGAGCGGATCTGGGGGGAGAGGCTGCCGGGAAAGGCGACCACCAGCACACGGCCGGTGCGGTCGCGAGTGGCGATCAGCTGATCGGCCTCGGCACCGCTGATCACCATCGGCTTTTCGAGCAGGACATCCAACCCACTTTCCAGGCAGGCGGTGGCCTGGGCCGCATGATAGGCGTGGGGGGTCACGATCAAGGCGGCGTCCAGCTGGTCGCCGTAGCGGCTGAGCAGCCGCTCCAGCACAGGCTCGTTGGGGGGCGGGCGGCGGCCTGCTTCGTCGAACAGGGCTGCGGCAGCCGCATAGTTGGCCGGCGACGGTTCACACAGCACCGTCACCTGGGTGCTCTCCGGCTGGGCGAGCAACGCCCGCAGGTGCCCGCGGGCCATCGAACCACAGCCGATCAGAGCAGTGCGCACGACAGGAAAAGTTGGAGAAGAGAGAGACATACGACAAGCTTTCTGATGAAAAAGGAGAAAGAATCATTGCCCGGCCATCGCGCCGGCCATCGTGCCCTTGATCAGATACTGGCGGGCAAAGACAAAGATCAACAGAGAGGGCAGCATATAGAGCAGCGACATGGCGTTGAGCATCCCATAGTCCAGGTTGGTATAGGCGATCAGCGCGCGAAACAGGCCGAGCGGCATCACAAATTTTTCGCTGTCAGAGAGCAGAATCAGCGGCAGAAAAAAGGCGGCCCAGGCGCTGTTGAAGGCCAGGATCGCCGCCGCGCCCACGCCGGGCAGGGCGAGGGGGAAGACAACCAGGCGCAGGGTCTGCCCGCGCGTGGCGCCGTCGATCCAGGCAGCCTCCTCCAGCTCCGCTGGCACAGTGTCGAAAAATCCCTTCATGACCCACAACATGAACGGAATCGTGCCCACACTGACCCCGACCACCACCCCGGCCAGCGTGTTGACCAGCCCCAGGTTGCGCACGATCAGATAAAAAGGCAGCACGGTCGCCGTGCCGGGGATGATCTGGATCAGCAGCACGGCAAACATCAGCGCCCGTTTGAAACGAAAGGTGCCGCGCGAGAGCGCGTACCCGCCCATCGTGCAGACCAACAGGCTGAGCGCCACGCTGCTGCCAGAGACAAAAAGGCTGTTGCGCAGCAAGGTCAACGCCTGGCCGCGGCCCACGATCGCATTGGCGAAATGCTCGAGCGTGAACGACTGTGGCCAGTACAGATAGAGGCTGGAGACATTCTCCGGCTTGGTGGTGAAGGCGCTCAGAAATGGCCAGACAAACGGCACCAGCATAAAGACGCCCAACACCCCGAGGAAGAGATAGATGGCTGCCACTTCCAACCGCTGGCGAAGCTGGGGATCGGCTGGGCGGGCACTGCCCTGAAACAGCTGCGTAGACATCAGATACCCCCTCAGAACTCGACCCGCATCAGGCGGACATAAAGCAAGGCCAGCCCCAGGCTGAGAAGCAGCATCACCATGGCGGCGGCGCTGCCAAACCCGAGCTCAAAATATTGAAATCCCTGGTTGTAGACATAAATTCCCAGCAGTTCGGTCGCATTGCCGGGCCCGCCGCGAGTCAGCCCGAAGACCAGGTCAAACATGCCCAGACAGCCGATCGTATTGAGCAGCAGCCAGAGCAAAACCACATAGCGGATCAGCGGCAGCTTGACGCGCACCAGCATCTGCCAAGGGGAGGCCCCGTCGATGGTGGCGGCCTCCAACACCTCCTGGGGAATGCTTTGGAGGCCGGCCAGAAAGAGGATCATCGCAAAGCCGCTGTTGTTCCAAAAATTGACCAGCACGATCGAGAGCATGGGCAGCGTGCGGGTCCAGAGCACCGGTTCCATCCCGAAAAGTCCGACCAGACGGTTGAGGGTGCCGAACTCTTTGGCGCCCAGCATCGAGGACCAGATCAGCGCCTGGGTGATGCCTGGGATCACCATAGGCAGCACGATGATGGCCACCAGCCAGTTCTGGCCGCGCAGCTGTCGGCGTCCCAGGATCAAGGCGGCCGACAGCCCAAGCACAAACTGCCCCAAATTGGTAAAGAAAGTGTACTGGAGCGTGAGCCAGAGCGAATTGTAGAACCGTTCGTCGGTCAAGAGCCGCAGATAGTTGCGCACCCCGACAAAGGTGTAGTCGAGTGCCTTGGGCCCGGCCAGCGCCAGGTCGGTGAAGCTGACATAGATCGCCCAGAGGCCTGGCAGCAGTGTAAAGACAGCGATCAGCAGCAAGGCTGGGCTGAGCAGCAAAAAGAAGAGACGGTTGTCGGCGCGTGTCACAGCAGCCTCCTGTGGGGCATGGACAAAAGAGCTGGTGCCCGCTGGCGCGACTTTGTGGCCCGCCAGCGGGCACAGAGCGTTACAGGCTCTTCACCCGTTCCTGGCCGAGCGCCTCGGCCATCGAAGCGGCAAAATCGGCCATGGCTGCTTCGGCCGTGGCGCTGCCGGTGATGATCGCCTCGGTGGCCCGTGCGATCCCTTCGGCGAACTTGTCGGTGCCGACCTGCTCGAACTGGTAGGTCTTGCCGGTCTCGAAGAACTGGCTGGCCTGCAGATACTTGCCGCCGACCACATCCCCGTAGGCTGGGCAGCGGTCGATAAAATCTTTGCGCCCGATCGGGCCGCCGATGTAGATCTCCATCGTCTCGCAGATCAGCTCGGGCGAGCCCAGGTGCTTGACGAACTCGGCGCTGCCCTCTGGGGAGCGGGTCGTGGCGGCGATCTGGGGTCCTACGTTGACTTCGACATAGGTGAAGGGCTGGCCGCTTTCGCTGGGGAACTGCCAGCGGTCGACCCGCTCCAACAGCCCTTCGATCGGGGTAGCGCCGTCGGGGCCCCAGTCGAAGGTCCACTGCCAGTCGCCGCCGGTGACCAGCAGGACGTTGCCTTCGGGGAAGCCCTGGTATTTGATCGGCTCCCAGGGGTTGGGTGTCAGCAGCTCGTCGACCGTCAGCCAGCTGTTTTTGGCCAGGGTCTCATAGACCTGGAACGACTTGAGCAGGCCTGGGCTGCTCACCACCCACTGGTCGGCAGCGCTGTCGTAGATGTTCTGGTCGTCGAAGCCCAGCCAGACCATGCGGAACCCTTCGTAGAAGGTGCCGGCTCCCCACGGGGTGGCAGCGGGCAGGCCACACGGTTTGGCGTCTGTCTTGGTGGCGATCTGGTCGCAGGCGGCGTAGAAGTCGTCCCAGGTGTTGGGCTGGGCAGTCGAGATGCCGGCCGCTTCCATGACATCTTTGCGGTAGAACCAGGTCATCGTGGAGCCGTCGGGCAGCCCTTGCAGGCTGCCGTTGATGACGGCCAGCTGGCGCAGCACGGCATAGTACTGCTGCCAATCTGGCCAGGCCTCCAGGAACGGCTTCTGGTCGAGCAGATAGCCGGCGGCCACAAAGTCGGCGATCTGCGACGAGTACGCGCCGAAGATGTCGGGCAGCGTGCCCGCTGCGGCGTCCAGCACGAGCTTGCTGCGCAGGTCGTTGTCGGTGGCTGGGCCAGCCACGCTCTTGACCCGATAGGGCTGCCCCGCTTCAGCCATCGCCTGGTTGAAGCTGTTGACGGCCACTTCCTTCACCTTGTTGCTCAGCTCTCGATCGGGCGTCATGTACGTGAGCTCGATCAGCGCCTCAGCCGGCGCGCCGGCGTCGCTGCCAGCCGGGGCGGCCGGCACACAGGCGGCCAGCGCACCGGCCGCAGCAACCAGGGCAGTGCTCTTCAAAAAATGGCGGCGTGAGAAAACAGACTCTGACATGGACCTTCTCCTGGATAGAATGTGCCGCAACGCGGCAGACAAAAAGGTAACACCGGCACCTCCGAAAAGGGCCAGCGGTGTCCGACCAGATCAGGGCACAAAGCTCGAACCGCGCACCACCAGCTCGGTGTGCAAGGTGATGTGGGTGGGCCCTGTGCCGTCCAAAAGTCGTTCCATCAACAGCATGCCAGCACGCACCCCCATCTCGACGGCGGGCATGCGCACCGTGGTGAGGGGCGGGACAGCGTAGCGGGCCAGCGGGACATCGTCGAAGCCCACAAAAGCGATGTCGCCTGGGATCGAGAGCCCACGCTCGTGGGCGGCGGTCATGGCGCCGAACGCCACCACGTCGCTGCCCACAAAGACGGCGGTGGGCAGCACGGCCTGCTCGAGCAGGAGATTCATCGCCGCATAGCCGCTCTCTGGGGTGTAGCAGCCCTCCACAACCCAGTCCGGGTTGGCCGGGACCCCCTGTGCCTGCAGCGCATCGTAGTAGCCCTGCAGACGAAGATTGGGGTCCCCCGGAAAATGAGGGCTGTTGGTGATGCAGCCAATCTGCCGGTGGCCCAGGCCAATCAGATGCTCGACAGCCTTCTTGGCCCCCAACCAGTTTTCAGCGTCGATCGAACTGAGTTCTGGATATTGGTAGCCAAAGGTGACGACAGGGAAGTTGTTGCGGATCAGCCGTTGCGAGACAAAGGCGTTGAGCGGAACGTCGATCAGGATCAGCCCGTCGATCCGTTGGGCGGTCAGGAGGTCGATGTAGGCATCTTCGCTGCTGTTATCGACCGCATCGAGCAGCAGGTGCATGCCATGCTGGGAAAAGACACTTTTGAGCCCTTCGATGGCGGAGAGCAAAAAAATATGGGTGGACAGGTGGGGGTGAGAGCGGGGATAGACCAGCCCAACCCCGTTGGAACGCCGGTTGACCAGCATCTGGGCGGCAGCGTTGGGAGTATAGTCGAGTTCGGCTGCTGCTGCCAGCACGCGTCGGCGAGTTTCCTCGCTGATGTTGGCGTGCTGGGTTCGGTTGAGCACATAAGAGACGGTGGTGCGCGAGACGCCTGCACGGGCGGCCACGTCGCTGCTGGTGACTTTTCGCATATCGTTCGATTGAATTGAATGAGTGGTCTGATACGTGTCACTGACACGTGTCACACAGTATAGCACAGCTGCGGTAGACCCAAAAATTGGGGGAAGACGCAGAACAAAAACTCCCTTCAGTGGCTGCGGCGGCTTGGTGGTGCGCCCCAGATACAAGTACAATTCAAAATGGCTGATTGGATCTCGCCTTGGTTTGCACGGAAAGAGAAACGCATGGCCCATGTTGTGGTGACCGGCGCCGCCGGCTTTATTGGTTCACATCTTTGCGAGCAGTTGCTCGCAGCCGGCCATACCGTGGTCGGTATCGACGCTTTGATTCCCTATTACCCGCGACCGCTCAAAGAGCGCAACCTGGCTGGGCTGCTGCGCTCGCCGGGCTTTCGTTTTTATGAAGTTGATCTGCGCTACGCGCCGTTGGAGCCGTTGCTGGAACAGGCTGACCAGCTCTTCCATACGGCGGCCATGGCGGGCCTGCTCAAAAGCTGGCAGCAGTTTGACGATTATATGACCTGCAACGTGCTGGCCACACAACGCCTGTTGGCCGCTGCGGTCGCTGCCCGGGTCGGTCATTTTTTGCACTGCTCGACTTCCTCGGTCTACGGTCGTTTTGCGACCGGCGACGAGACTGCCCCGCTGGCTCCGGTGTCTCCCTACGGCATCACCAAACTGGCCGCCGAACAGCTCTGTCACGCCTATGCCGCCAAAGATGGGCTGCGCTTTACGATCCTGCGCCTCTTTTCGGTCTACGGGCCGCGTCAGCGCCCTGACATGGGCTACAACATCTTTATTCGTCAGCTGCTGGCAGGCGAGCGGATCACGGTCGACGGCGACGGCACCGACAGCCGCAGCAACACCTACGTCGCCGATTGTGTGCAGGGGCTGCTGCTGGCGGCCAGCCAGCCAGAGCGAAGCGTCGGCCAGACCTTCAACATCGGCGGCGGCGACGAGGTCAACGTGCTTCAGGTGCTTGCTGTGCTCGCCGAGCTGTCGGGCTGCATCCCTGACCTCAGCTTTGGCCCGCCTCGTCCTGGCGACCAGCGCCGCACTGTGGCCGACGTCTCCAAGGCACGCACGCTGCTCGGCTACAACCCGCAGACGCGGATCCGCGACGGCCTGGCCGCCCAGCTGGCCTGGCAGCAAGCGGCTCAGACCCGCTGAGCCGACCCCACAGGACGGCCACCCGTCCGCCGAGAAACCAAGTTTTCTGGTCTTGTCAAAATTGGCGAAAGTTTGCCTGGCAGGAGAACAGCCGGGGCAACGCCGCGGCAAAAAAAAGGCAATTGCCTTTTTTTTGCCGTTTTTTGGGTTGAATTGTCAAGCGGATTCACCTATTCTGAATATTCCATCCTGCCGCTCTTCCGCGCAGGTGCTTTTGTCGAAAAAGCAATAGACATTCAGAGGTGAGGTGGCAGCGATGCAACGCATTGAAGACAACAACGGGCAGGGGGCTGCCAGACATCCAGGTGTGTGGCTGCGCATTGCGCTCTCTGCCGGTATTCTGATGGCGCTGTGGGTCTTGTGGCCCGCCACACCCGCCAGGGCGCAGTCGTGTACGGTGACGGTAACGACGACAGCCAACAGCGGCGCTGGTTCGCTGCGCCAGGCGACCCGCGACGTTTCCAGCGGCGGTACCATCTGCTTTGATACAGCTGGCCTCTTCAGCACACCGCAGACCATCACACTGACCGGCACGCAGATTGCCATTACCCGCAGCCTGGCCATCAGCGGTACAGGGCAGGCCAACCTGAGCGTCAGCGCAGGATTTGCCTCGCGTGTTTTCGAGTTGAATGCTGGCTACGCCGTCACGCTGACCGGTTTTACGATCCGGGACGGCTCCGTGGACAAAGGCGCCGGGTTTTCCATCAACGGCAACAACACCACCAGAACCCAGTTGACGCTGGACAACATGACCTTTTACAACAATGTCTCTACCAACCTGAGAGGCACCAGTACCGGCGGCGGCGCCCTCTATGTGACAGGCAAAAGCAGCACTGTGCGTGTGGTTGCCTCAGAATTTTACAGCAACAGCTCGGGAGGAGCCGGCGGTGGCGGCATCTTTGTCGGCGGTGGAGGACAGGTGACGATCGAGCAGAGCCAGATCTTCAGCAATGCTGTGGGTGGCGGCGGCCCAGGCGGCGGCATCTACCTGACCGGCAGCGCGTCCTCACACTCTGCTCTCACGATGACCCAAAGCAGCGTTTTTAGCAACACCTCCACCGGAGCTGGCGGCGGAATCTGGTCGAATGATTTTTCCAGGCTGACGATGTCCGACAGCCGCCTGACCGGCAATGCATCAGGGACCAATGGCGGTGGTGCACAGGGTGGCGGCGGGATCACGCTGCAGGGGCTCTATGTCGCCCAGAACAGAGCGAGCAATCAGGGGGGGGGCTTCTACTTTGCCAATACCAACAATACCTATGGTTCCCTTTTGTGGATCAACGAAAGCACTTTTTTCAACAACACTGCTGCCGGAGGAGTAGGTGGCGGCATCCGCGGCTATTCCGGCAATATCGAGCTTGAGAACAGCGTGGTGTACAGCAATACCGTCTCCGGCCTCGGTGTTGGGGGTGGGGGTGGGGGCATTTTTATCGATGCGGGCAGTCTGAAACTGCGCAACAGTTCTGTGTACGCCAACTTTGTTTCGCAAAATACTGCATTGGCAGGCGGTGGTCTGTATCTGGCTACAACAAGTACGATTACAAACAGCAGTATTTACAGCAACAGCAGCATAGGTTTCGGGGGGGGAATATACAGCCGAGGCCCCTTGATGTTGTTCAACAGCACCGTCGCCAGCAACACTGCTGCTGCGGGCGGCGGCCTCTACAATGCCAACAACGCGACAGTGGAGGCTGTTCACGTTACGTTGTCCCATAATCGGGCAAACGACGGTGGCGGCCTTTACACAACAGTCGGCGCTTCCACCCTGCTGAGCAACACGATCGTCGCCAATAGCCTGACGGCAGGCCTCTTCGGCGGAGATATCAATGCTGCCGGTGTGCTGACGCTGAGCCAGGTGGTGAGCGGCGTCACGCCGTTCGGTGCGCTGCAGAACAACGGTGGCCGTACCTGGACGATGTCCGTGCCCTTTGGTTCACCTGCCCTTGACACCGGCGTCGACTGCCCATCTTCCAGCACGGATCAGCGCGGGGTGACGCGGCCGCAGAGCGTTTCCTGCGACCTGGGTGCCTACGAGGCGCTTCCGATGATGGCACTTACTGCAACAGTGGCCGGAACGGGCAGCGGAACAATCCTCAGCACCCCTTCTGGAATGAGCTGTGGCTCTGTCTGCGCAACCGGTTTTGAGACCGGCACAGTGGTGACATTGAGCGCAACCCCTGCCTTTGGCTCGGTGTTGACTGGCTGGTTGGGTATATGCAGCGGGACCGGGACCTGCACCGTGGGGATGACCTCTACCCACGAGGTGACAGCAGCTTTTACCCTCAACACCTACACGGTCACGGTGAGTGCGGACTCGGCGGCGGGGGGCACGGTGGGCGGCGGGGGCGTGGTCAGCCACGGGAATCTGGTGACGGTGACGGCGACGGCCAATGCTGGCTACACCTTTGTGGCGTGGCACGATGGCGGCGGGCAGGTTGCCACGACGGCGAGCTACCCCTTCACTGCGACCAGCGACCGGGCATTGACCGCAACCTTCGCCCTCAATACCTACACGGTCACGGTGAGTGCGGACCCGGCGGCGGGGGGCACGGTGGGCGGCGGGGGTGTAGTCAGCCACGGGGAACTGGTGACGGTGACGGCGACGGCCAATGCTGGCTACGGCTTTGTGGCGTGGCACGATGGCGGCGGACAGGTTGCCACGACGGCGAGCTACCCCTTCACTGCGACCAGCAACCGGGCATTGACCGCAACCTTCGCCCTCAATACCTACACGGTCACGGTGAGTGCGGACTCGGCGGCGGGGGGCACGGTGGGCGGCGGGGGCGTGGTCAGCCACGGGAATCTGGTGACGGTGACGGCGACGGCCAATGCCGGCTACGGCTTTGTGGCGTGGCACGATGGCGGCGGGCAGGTTGCCACGACGGCGAGCTACCCCTTCACTGCGACCAGCGACCGAGCATTGACCGCAACCTTCGCCCTCAACACCTACACGGTCACGGTGAGTGCGGACCCGGCGGCGGGGGGCACGGTGGGCGGCGGGGGCGTGGTCAGCCACGGGAATCTGATGACGATGACGGCGACGGCCAATGCTGGCTACACCTTTGTGGCGTGGCACGATGGCGGCGGACAGGTTGCCACGACGGCGAGCTACCCCTTCACTGCGACCAGCAACCGGGCATTGACCGCAACCTTCGCCCTCAACACCTACACGGTCACGGTGAGTGCGGACCCGGCGGCGGGAGGCACGGTGGGCGGCGGGGGTGTAGTCAGCCACGGGAATCTGGTGACGGTGACGGCGACGGCCAATGCTGGCTACACCTTTGTGGCATGGCATGAAGGCGGGGCAGCGGTATCTGCCAGCGCCAGCTATGCGTTTGTGGCGACGGCGCACCGCACGTTGGTGGCCCACTTCAATGTGGTGGCTCCCAACAGCTACACGATTGCGGTGAGTGCGGACCCGGCGGCGGGGGGCACGGTGGGCGGCGGGGGTGTAGTCAGCCACGGGGAACTGGTGACGGTGACGGCGACGGCCAATGCTGGCTACACCTTTGTGGCATGGCATGAAGGCGGGGCAGCGGTATCTGCCAGCGCCAGCTATGCGTTTGTGGCGACGGCGCACCGCACGTTGGTGGCCCACTTTGTGGCAACACCGATTGAAACACCGATTGCGGTCAACGACGCAGCAGGAACACTGCAAGGGGATATGATTGTCATCGACCCGTTGAAAAATGACATCTACCCGAGCCTCAGCGAACTGACCATCGTCGGCGTGACGCAGCCGGAACATGGCAGCGTTGTCGTCGACGGCAACGCCAAAACTTTAACCTATGCCCCTTGGCTGGACTTCTCGGGTTTGGACAGCTTTTTGTATACGATTCAGGACCCTCATGGCATGACGTCGACGGCCAGTGTGGCAGTGGTCGTCACGACAAAAACTGAATCTTCTGCGCCGCAGGTGGTGCCCATCGACAACACAACTCCCACCACAGCTACCTTCATCAGTGCGGCAAGTGAAGTAGTTCTCGAGCTACCTCCTGGTTCTTACAACGGTGCAGCCGGATTGTTGGGGCCAGCCGACATCTTTTACATTGCGTTCAAAGAGGTCATGACCCCGACAGGACAAATCGCAGCCCCACCAGGCGGGCTGAGCTTTGCCAGCAAAATTTTTACCTTGGAAGCCTACTTCAACCAGACCCGTCTGGACAACTATCAGTTTCCACAGCCAGTGACCTTCACGGTCAGCTACGATCCAGCGGCCCTCAGCAATCTGACGTTGGAGACGCTGCAGCTGTTCTACTGGGATGCAGATACGCAGCAGTGGTCGCAGGACGGACTGACTTTTGTCAGCCACGATAGGGTGAACCATACCCTCACTTACAGGGTGGTGCATTTCACCGAATTTAGCTATTTTGGCAACAGCAATCCGACAGCGCTTGAACCGGTCGAGGAGCCGATGTTGAACCATCAGCTCTATCTGCCGACGATCGAACGCTAAAAAAGGAGCACGCAGATGCAAGAACGTGCGAACAATCCCTCGCCGAAAAATTTGATAGTGGTTTGAAATCGTATGGCCCCGAAGGCGACGCAGGGATTTGTGTGAAAAGACAGCGGTTTCTGGACACAAATCCCTGCGTGACGAACGGCAGATGTGGGTGAACTGTTCAGACCCAAGTCAGCGGCTGTGGGCCCACCGGGTGAAGGCCCACAGCGTGATTGCAAAGGCCATAATGTGCATGAGGATCAGCAGCACCACCGCACCTGGTGTGGCAGCCCCCATCCCCATCGAAGCGGCTACACCTTCTCCAAACAACAAAAAGTCGGGAATCAGACCGACAAGAAATACGATCACTGCGACGATCGTAAAAATTCGTACGGGTTGTTTTGTATATGCGTTGATCGCCAGATAGACCAGCGTGGCCACCAGCAGAAACGCAACTGTGAAAAAAATCGTTGGCCCTGGCCCAGCCAGCGGCTGAAAGCCAGGATCTGGGTTCACGACCATCTGCCCCACCCAATATACCACCAAATTGGCGATGACTGACCCAAGAATTGAGATGCCTCCTGCCATCCATACCCGTTTTGTCGGCAGTTTGCCGTCTGTTGGCTTTGAGAGATTCATTTGACTGCTCCTGGTTGTGGTAAAATTTTTTGAAAAAAATATTGTACTTCAACACAATCAGAACGTATGTAAGTACCCTGGTGATCGTGGGCCATCTCCGTTGATGACGCGCCAGAAACCGAGTTTTTGGGAGAAGCTCGATTTCTGGCCGGCCCCCTCCCTCTGTGTGGCCAAGAGGCAATTGGAATTGTGCCGCAATCTGTTGTATGCTCCCTGGCAGCAGTATGCAGCATGTGCCCTGGCGGAATATGCGTTTGCTGCATCTCCCGAAAAGCTCCGTGCGTGTGTGCCCTAAAGGAGAAGCGTCCTATGCGTCGCGTCTGGCTCTTGACCCTTGTGCTGGCAGTGTGTGCGTTGGCAGTCAGTTTCGTGCTTATGGAATCGTCGCGTGTGGCAGCTGGCAGCAAAACGGTGAGAGCAGAAAACAGTGCTGTCACGATTCAGGCGTCTGAGGAGATGACAGGCATGGTCTATCTGCCAGT
>JAGWYN010000116.1 GCA_018969295.1 Chloroflexota bacterium
AATTTTCCGGATTCATCTGTACTTTGCGTTGTGAACCGAGAAAACGCAACAAAATTTCCACACGGGCAGTCGGTTTTAGCGGGCCCAAAAACACAGCCTCCAAACCGGCCAACAGACCATTCTGCACTCGCACAGTGTCTCCTGGATGGAAAGGATGCTGAATCAGACCACCCTGCTCGTTGACCTGTTCGACACTCTTCTGCAGGGCAAAAACAATTTGTGGGTTTAACGGCTGTGGAATCCAGTCAAACGACACAACACGGATGATACCAGGGCTGCTGTTGATCAGGGAGATCGGCAGCCCGCTGGCAGGGGCCTGTACAAAAAAATACCCTGGAAAAAGCGGTGCCCGCTGCCGTTTGCCACGACGTGTTTGCAGCACTTCAGGCAGATAGACTGCCAAATTAAGACGGCTCTGCAGCACAGCGGCTGCCATCAGTTCTTTTTGCGTCTGTGCATGGACCACATACCAGGGGATATCATTGTCAGAGCTGTTCATATATTTAAAATTTCTTTGCTGCCATGCGGACTGAATTCGGGTAAACGCCGCTTCGTGTACACACTTGGCTGCCATCGACAATAGCCCAGATACACAGACACACCCACTATAGGCAGCCAGCCGGAGCATTGGCTTCAACGATCTGGTTTACCGTTTTGGGAAAACTTAGTTTCTGCGACGAAACCAAGTCACAGTCAGCTTCAAAATAGCACAGCACAAAGATTCCTGCAAAATCATTCGGATCACGTATTCGCCAACACACCAAACAACAACCAATTCCAACAGGTCGCTTTTTATGCCAAAGATCTGGTAAACTAAAAAGAGGCAACTTTGCATGTGCAGCATCGAAAGGAGCTCTTCAATGGACGTACCGATGGATGCACTGTGGATGTGGGGGTGGGTGGCGCTGGCAATTCTGTTTTTGATCGCCGAGCTGTTCACGGCCGGGTTTTTCCTGTTCTGCTTCGGGGTCGGGGCAGGAGCTTCCGCGCTGGCGGCTTATCTCGGCCTCGACCCCTTTGTTCAAGTCACGGTCTTTGTCCTCGTCTCCGGCGCCGCTGTGCTGGCGGTGCGCCCGCTCACCCGGCGCTTCAACGAACGGCAGCGCAATTTTGTCGGCAGCGACCGGGTGCTCGACAAACCGGCCTTGGTGCTCGTCGCGATCGACCCAGCCCGCGGCACCGGCCTGGTGCGCGTCGACGCCGAAGAGTGGCGCGCCATTTCGGCGTCCGGCGAGATGATCGCCCCAGACGAAGTCGTCACGGTGCTCCGGATCGAAGGCACCCGGCTGGTCGTGCGCCCCGGCCGGCCTGATGCGCTGCCCCCCGCTTAGGTGACAACCGGGAAGCCCCGGCTGTCTTGTGTACACAGTTCAAGGAGGTTTTATGGAACTGGCTCTGGTTTTTCTGGTGTTGGGCTTGCTTCTGTTTCTGGTTTTTTTGTTGGCCGCACTGGGCATCCGCATCGTCTCCCCCTACGAAAAAGGGGTCATCGAACGGCTGGGCCGCTATCTGCGCACTGCTCAGCCAGGGCTGCAGTTTATCGTCCCTTTCATCGACACAATGCGCAAAGTCGATATGCGCGAGCAGGTGGTCGATGTCCAGCCCCAAGAGGTGATCACCAAGGACAATGTGGTGGTCACAGTCGACGCCATTGTCTACTACGAGGCGACCGACCCGGTCAAGCTGACCTACAACGTGGCTGATTTTTACAACGCTGCCACCAAACTTGCCCAGACCAATCTGCGCAATGTCGTCGGGGAGACCGAACTCGACGAGGCGCTGACGTCGCGCGAGATGATCAACGCCAAGCTGCGCTCCGTGCTCGACGACGCCACCGACAAATGGGGCGTGCGCGTGGTGCGGGTCGAAATCAAACGCATCGACCCACCTGCCGACGTGACCGCTGCCATGCACCGCCAGATGAAGGCCGAACGCGACAAGCGCGCCCAGATTCTCGACGCCGAGGGCACGCGTGCTGCCCGCATTCTCGAAGCCGAAGGTGAGGCCGAAGCCGTGCGTCGGGTCGCCGACGCCCAACGCTACAAGCTGGAGGTGGAGGCGACAGGACAGGGAAATGCCATCACGACCGTCTTCGGTGCCATCCGCAATGCCAACGCCGACGAACGGGTGATCGCCATCCAGTATCTGGAAGCGCTCAAGGTCGTGGCCAATGGGACTGCCTCTAAGGTCTTTATCCCCTACGAGGCAACCGCGATCCTAGGCGCGCTCGGCAGTGTGCAGGAGTTGTTTGCCGGCTCCCCCAAAACCAGCCCTCGGTCTGAGCAGGGCAACCCCACGCCCTGAGTGTCTCGCCGACCTGGCCGGTGAACGGCCAGGTCGGCGCAGCCAGGACGCGAGAAGACAATCGCTGTGCTGTGACTGAGCCGAGACTTCGGCGAGAATCGTCTCCCACACGCTGACTCGTCGCAGCCAGTCAGCCGGGTGATGGGAGCAAGCAGGGCTTTGATGCTGCTCTCAAACGCGTTGCCGAGGCTTGTCCTGGGCCCAGTCAAAGGATTAACAGGGTTGCCCTGGCTGTGGCATTCGCTGGCGAGCAGAATGCCCTCGGCTGCGCTACGTTCGCGCAGCGTATCGCCAACAAAGAAACCAAGAAAGCCGCTGCCGCCGGTGGCAATCACGCGTTTGTCTTGCCAGAAGGTGGTGCGATCGGGCCAGGCGGAGGCATTGGGGCCACCGTTGACATGGTGTGTAGGATAGCACCGGCAGCAGGAAAGGTTAATTTTTTTGGGGGGGACATCGAGCATGTGCCGCGGCTGACCGTTGGGTTTGCTCGTATCCCACACGTTTTACAACAGCCTCGCCAACAACTCCGCGGGGACACGTACTCGCAGCGCCGGATACGTCTCGATCAAGCGGGCAATGTCGGCCAGGTCTTTCTGGCGCTTGCTGGCGCGTTGCTCTGGATCGCTTGCTGCCCATACCTTTCCCTGCAGCGTATCTTCCAGACTGGCAACTGGCAACGCCAGTCCGAGCACCTCCTGTGTCTGCACCCGTTCGGGAAAGTCGGTATAGCGCACATCCGTCTGAATCTGTACACGTAAGGCAGAATCTTCGGCATAGACGTTCAGGCTGTGTGGATAGTGACGCACCGTAAACATGCGCATCAGCACTTCTTCCAATGGCTCAAGCTGCTCAACCGCAACTACCAAATCCAAATCAAGGCTCACCACCGGCTCGACATAGGCGTTGACAGCCTGTCCACCAGTCACACAATAGTGAATGTTCAGCTCAGCCAGCAGCGATACGAGCCGTTCCAGGAACTCTGCCCGATCCATTGTTACTGCTTTCCAATAGGCAAGTGCTTGCATGGTTTGCTCTTCATTACGTCTTGCTGCCCTTGAGCGTTGACGCCATCAACAGGATACTGCTCTTCCCCGGCGTTCACAGGACCCGTTTTTTTCGGAAAATTGGGGCGAAGGGCGAGACGTCGGTAGCTGCTATTTTACCTGTTATCGCTGTCGCCAGCCATCGCACCTTCCGAGAAACTCGGCTCTTCATTCCGCAACCAAAGTATACCACAGCTGCGTTCGCGCTGGGGACACATCCGGCAGAGCTTTACGCCACGTGGCGCGTATCGACCAGCAGCCGGGCGGCGCCAGCCAGCCCAAACTTGAGCTTCAGGAGCGAGTCTTTGACCTCATTTCTCTCCCAGCCATTCTTCGCGTGAAACACCAGCCTGGCTCAACATCCGGCGCAAGAAGGGCGATGGGCAGTTTGGGCAGGGCTCTGCTGCAACCTGATTTCCTCCTCATTGCCCACCGGCGGCGTAGAACTGGCGCAACTCCTCCGGGCGCGTCACGCTGCGGAGAGCTTCATGCACAGCTTTGAGCACGTAGGTATCTTCGATCTGCGCAATCTCTGGCAGCAGCCGCAGCCCTTCCAGCCCAAAGCGCAGTTCCAGCCCCAACTCGATGCCGTCGAGCAGCCCCAGGCGCAACCCACGCTGTTCACCGCGCTGTTCACCGCGCTGTTCACCGCGCTGTTCACCGCGCTGTTCGCCTTGTCGAATCCACTCTTGTGCGATTGAGCCGATCATTGCATCTCCTTCCGGCGTAACGGCATTGAGCGCCGCCTGTACATCTTCCGCCTTGACATGCTGACCCGCTGCGGTCACATAGCGAATGATT
>JAGWYN010000054.1 GCA_018969295.1 Chloroflexota bacterium
CAACGGCTCGGACGTTGTCAGATGCGGTCAGACCGGCGGATCCCTGCGGCGGGAGAGGAGCGCAAGCCAACCCGATGCGGCCAACGCTCCCCCCAGCCCCCCCAGCTGGCTGGAACGCAGACCCGCCACCACCGCACTCTCCGCCACATACGCGTCCGCCACCAGGATCACCAGCGCCGCTGCCAGCAGCGCATGCCCCACCGTGCGGCCCGGTGTGGCCGCACGCACCCCCAGCCAGACCCATACCCCGCCGACCCCAAACCCCACCGCTCGATAGAGCGCTGCCGGATGCCGCATCTCTCCAAAATAGGGGCGCGCCCAGGGCAGATCGCTGGGAAGCCCCACAATCGCACCGGTCAGATAGTCCGAAACCGCCAACGCACTGGCAGCCATCAAACCGCCTGCAGCAAACGCCGCCACCACCCGGGTCGGGTGCAGCGCACAGCGCAGCAGATACGCGTACGCAGCCACCAGAGCCGCTGCCACCCCTGGCCAGAAGACAAAACCGCTCGGGCGCAGGCTGAAAAGCAGCAGCGGTTCTGCCGAATAGACATACCAAAACTGGAAGACATTCCACCCTCTCGCTACAAAAAGGCCCGCCAGGAGAGCGATCAACCCGGTGTTCCAGAGGTCATCCGGGCGCAGACCCAGGCGGCGCCCCACCCGCCCAGCCGTCTCCAAACCCAGATAGATCGCCAGCAACGCAAAGATCGGAGCGGTAGGCAAGGTGGTGGGCCCCAAAGGCAGTGCTGGATACATGGTCAATTTTTCTCGCTCAGTGCAGTCAGCCCGGGCGCTGCCAGCTTGGTATCGCCCACAGCGAATCAACCCAAAAGGAGTTTTTTGCTATGCGAATTCTTGTGACCGGCGGCGCCGGTTTTCTGGGCAGCCATCTCTGTGACCGGCTGCTGGCCGAAGGACATGATGTGGTGGCCATGGACAATCTGATTACCGGCTCGACCGACAACATCGCCCATCTGGCCGGCAACCGCCGTTTTCAGTTCGTCCACCACGACGTCACCAATTACCTCTACCTCAGCGGCCCCCTGGATGCTATTTTACACTTTGCCAGCCCTGCCAGCCCAATCGACTACCTGGAGTTGCCCATTCAAACACTCAAGGTCGGCAGCCTGGGCACCCACAACGCGCTGGGGCTGGCCCTCGCCAAGTCGGCCCGCTTTCTGCTGGCCAGCACCAGCGAAATCTACGGAGACCCTCTGGTCCACCCCCAGCAGGAGAACTACTGGGGCAACGTCAATCCGATCGGGCCGCGCGGCGTCTACGACGAAGCCAAACGCTTCTCCGAAGCGATGACCATGGCCTACCACCGCAGCCACAACGTCGACACCCGCATCGTACGTATTTTCAACACCTACGGGCCACGCATGCGGCTGCGCGATGGCCGCGTCGTCCCCAATTTCGTCGGCCAGGCGCTGCGCCAAGAGCCGCTGACCGTCTACGGCCAGGGCAAACAGACCCGCAGCTTCTGCTATGTCAGCGACCTGGTCGACGGCATCTACCGTCTGCTGCTCAGCCAGGAGAACACCCCGGTCAACATCGGCAATCCCACCGAGCTGACCATCTATGACTTCGCTCAAGTGATCAACGAGCTGACCGACAACCCTGCCGGCATCCGCTTCGAACCGCTGCCCGTCGACGACCCACAGCAGCGCCAGCCAGATATCACCAAGGCGCGGCAATGTCTCGGCTGGAGCCCCCAGGTCGATCTGCGCAGCGGAATGGCACAGACCGTGGAGTGGTTTCGCAACCAGCTGAAGGGATGACTTGCCCAGATCGCGCATTCTGGCCGGTGCGCTTTGTAGACCATTCCCACCACATCAGGTATACTCCATCTCATGAATCTTGACCACATCCGCAATTTCTCAATTATCGCCCACATCGACCACGGCAAAAGCACGCTGGCCGACCGTCTGATCCAGATGACTGACACGGTCACCGAACGGGAGATGCGGGAGCAGTTGCTCGACTCCATGGAGCTGGAGCGTGAAAAGGGTGTCACGATCAAAGCCAGCGCTGTGCGCATGATCTACAAATACCAGGGCCAGGAATATGAGATCAACCTGATCGACACCCCGGGCCACGTCGACTTCAGCTACGAGGTGCACCGCGCCCTGCAGGCCTGCGAGGGTGCCGTGCTCGTCGTCGATGCCTCGCAGGGGATCCAGGCACAGACAATGGCGCATCTGTTCGCCGCACTGGAACAAAATCTGACCATCGTGCCGGTCATCAACAAAATCGACCTGCCCGCTGCAATGCCCGACGACATTGCCCAGGAGATCGAAGATCTGCTCGGCGTGCCCGCCGAAGATATCCCGCGCATCAGCGCCAAAGCTGGGCTCCACGTCGAAGAAGTGCTCGAACGCGTGATCGCAGAGGTGCCCCCCCCGACCGGCGACCGCAGCGCGCCGGTGCGCGCCCTGGTCTTTGACTGCCACTACGACTCCTACAAAGGTGTGATCGCCTACGTGCGCATGGTCGACGGCACGATCGCCGGGACCCCACGCCTGCTGGCGATGAACACCGAAAAAACTATGGATCCGCTCGAGATCGGTGTGCTCGTGCCCGCCATGTTGCCCGTCCAGGCGCTGCATGCCGGCCAGGTCGGCTACATCGCCACCGGACTCAAAACGTTGCAGGATCTGGACGTCGGCGACACCATCACCGTCGCCAGCCAGCCCGCCACTGACCAGCTCCCCGGCTACCAGCCCCTCAAACCGATGGTCTTTGCCGGCCTCTACCCAAGCAGCCCGGAGGACTACAACGAGCTGCGCGACGCACTCGAAAAACTGCAGCTCAACGACGCCGCACTCAGCTATGAAGCCGAAACCAGCCAGGCGCTCGGCTTCGGCTACCGACTCGGCTTCCTCGGCCTCTTTCACATGGAGATCGTCCAGGAACGGCTCGAACGTGAATACGACATGGATATTATCTTCACGGCCCCCTCGGTCGAATACCGTGTCTTGAAAACCGACGGCCAGCTCCTGGAGATCGACAGCCCGGCAGCGCTCCCCGACCCCACCGAGATCACACACATCGAAGAGCCCTGGTGCGAACTGCGCGTCTTCACCCCGGCAGAGTATATCGGGGCTGTGCTCGATCTGGCCACCAAACGTCGCGGCGAACTCAAAACCCAAAATTGGCTCGACACCAAACGGGTCGAAATCGTCTGTCTGATCCCACTCTCCGAAATCATCGTCGATTTTTACAACGAACTCAAGGCGCGCACCAAAGGCTACGCCAGCATGGACTACACGATCGACACCTACCGCGCCTCGGATATGGTCAAGCTGGATGTGCTGGTCAACCACCAGCCAGTCGACGCGCTCAGCATCATCGTCCACCGCGACAACGCTTTCCACAAAGGACAACGGCTGGTCAGCAAGATGAAAGAGATCATCCCGCGCCAGATGTTCGAGGTGCCGATCCAGGCGGCTGTTGGCAACAAGGTGATCAGCCGGGCGAATGTCAGGGCCATGCGCAAAGATGTGCTCTCCAAATGTTACGGGGGGGACATTACCCGCAAGCGCAAACTGCTGGAAAAACAAAAGGCCGGCAAAAAACGGATGAAGATGGTCGGTTCGGTCGAGATTCCGCAGGAAGCCTTTATGTCTGTGTTGAGCCTGGATGAAGACTAGGGCCGCTCCTTCCCGAACCGACCAACCTGTGGGCGGGTAGGTGCCCCATGACAGCGCCTGTTGCCAAAAAATCGCTCGGCCAGCATTTTCTCGCCGACCGCCGCTACCTGACACCGCTGCTAGAGGCGGCTGCGCTGAGCGCTACGGACACTGTTTTGGAGATCGGTCCGGGCCGTGGGATCTTGACGGCAGCGCTGGCCAAAATCGCCGGCTGTGTGGTGGCAGTCGAGCTGGACCGCCGCCTGATCGAGCCCCTGCAGCAACAATTTGCCGACCAGCCCGAGGTGGCGGTCGTCTGCGGCGATATCCTGGAGTTGTCCCCTGAAGCGCTGCTGGCCCACTCCTGTCCGTCTCGGCGGGCCTGCTCTCCCTACAAGGTCGTCGCTAACCTCCCCTACTACATCACCAGCGCAGTGCTGCGCCATCTGCTCGAAGCAGCGGAGCCGCCCGCCCTGGCGGTCCTCATGGTGCAGTGGGAAGTCGCCCAACGCATCTGTGCACCCCCTGGGGATCTGTCGCTGCTGGCCGTCAGCGTGCAGTATTACGCCGAACCAAGCCTTGTGGCCCGTGTGCCCGCCAGCGCATTTCACCCACGCCCCAAAGTCGACAGTGCGATCGTGCGGCTCCAAGTTCGGCCGCAGCCCGCAGTCGAATCGCCCGCGGCACTTTTTTTTGCCGTCGTGCGCGCTGGCTTCAGCCAAAAACGCAAACAGCTGCACAACAGCCTGGCTGCTGGCCTGCAGCTCGAAAAATGGTTCGTCCAAAAGTGGCTGGAAGCTGCCGGCATCGATCCAGCCCGGCGCGCCGAGACCCTCACCCTCACCGAATGGGGAGGGCTCAGCCAGAAACTGGAGCACACACGCCAAGAACAAGGCGAGGCCCAGCATCCAGCGCCTGACAGACACCCAACCCCTCCACTCACAAAGAGGCTGCCATGACCGTCCATTCCTTCACCCCTTCCCACTATTTCAACCTGCTGGCCACCGTACCACCCGTCTTGACGATCGCCCCTGGGGACAGCGTCCAGACCAGCACCGTCGACGCGCATGGGCTCGACGCGCACCGGCAGCAGGTCACCCCGCCCGGCAACCCCATGACCGGCCCCTTCTGGGTCGAAGGGGCAGAACCAGGAGACACCCTGGTGGTTCGACTGGAAGCGATCGTCCCCAACCGCACGTATGGGTGGGGGAATGCGCTGCTGGCCCCCAATGTGGTAGACCCGGAGTACCTCGCCGAACTGCCCCGGCCGGCCAAAGGGCAGCGCAGCCACTGGGAGGTCGATGTGGCCGCAGGGACGGCGACCCTGGTCGAGCCAGCCGTGTCAGGTGGCCTGGTGCTGCCGCTGGCACCGATGGTGGGCTGTTTTGGGGTGGCCCCCAGCGGCGGAGAAGCCATCTCGACAGCCACCTCAGGCTCCCATGGCGGCAACATGGACTACCGGGGGTTCAGGGCCGACACGACCGTCTACTTCCCTGTCTTTGCACCGGGTGCCCTCTTTTTCTTGGGGGACGGCCATGCTCTCCAAGGTGCCGGCGAAATCGTGGGCACAGGCATCGAAATTTCGTGCGACATCCGCTTTCAGGTCGATCTGCAGAAGGGCCGCCGCATTCGATGGCCGCGCGGCGAAACAACGACCCAGATCTTTACCGCCGGGAATGCCCGTCCGCTCGACCAGGCCCTCCAGCAGGCCACCACGGAAATGACCCGCTGGCTGCAGGAGGAGTATGGCATGGCGCCGCTGCACGCCCAGACCCTGCTTGGGCAGGTCGTCGACTATGAAATCGGCAACGTCTTTGACCCGGCCTATACGATCGTCTGTAAGCTGGACAAACGCTGGCTGCCTCGCTGACGTCGTTGCGCGCCCGGCGCGCAGATTTCAGCTTTGGGCCGATGGCCCCTCGGGTGTGGGGTGCTGACGGGAGCGCAGAAAGGCCACCAGCACCCCGGCCGAACAGAAGGTGGCCACCGTTCCCGCCAGATACATGGCATAAAAACCAACTTGTTCGATCAGCCAGCCGCCTGCCACCCCAATCGTCGCCCAGCCCAATGCCACACCGATCACGACAACCGCCTGCGCCGCCGTGCGCCAGCGCGCAGCCACAAGCTGTTGGCCCAGAAGATCGCGCGAGGTCCCCATGAGCAAGGACATCGAGATCACCCCCATGTAGGACAGGGCAGCCAACAGCATCTGCGGCCCCAGAACAAAGGGCACCAGCAAAAGCCCAACGCCGACATTCGCAAACAACAAGGTGTAGCCGGTCCCCCACCTTGCCAGCAACAGCGGCACCGACAGCGCAGCGACGATCGGCAGCAGTTGCGCCACCCCCATGATCGACCCAATCTCCGCCGACGGCATCCCCAGGCCGCTGTCAAGATAGACGTTGAAAAAAATCCGTGCGGCCCCTTCGCCGGTCGCATGCAAAAAAATGATGGAGCCATACACCAGCAGCAGGGACAGCGGTGCCGGCTGCGCCGCACGCGTGGCCTCGCTTGGCAGCTCGCCCCGAACACGTTCTGCCCCGAAGAGCGGCAGCACTGCCAACAGACAAAACACCGGTGCCGCCAGCAGGGCCAGCCGGTAGGGTCCTGGCTGATCCAGCGACAAACCGGCACCCTCGGCCAAAAATGTGGGCAGCAGCCCGGCGACCACGCTCCCCAAAAAAGCGGTCGACGGCCCCAGCGCCTGAAAAATTGCAAAGGCATGGCGGCGTTCCGCTTCGCCGGTGATGGCCATCAGATACGGAATGTTGTTGACCGTGATCAAGGCCACCCCCATCATCGCAATCGCCTGGCTCCCGATCAACCATGCCCCCCACACCTCAGCCGGCTGACTTTCCACCAACAACAAAAGGGCCAGCCCCAGACCGTAGAGTGCGATGCCCGCCTGAATGCCCCAACGCAACCCCACCCGCCCACTCACAAGCCCTGCTGGCAACGCCGTTGCCGCCCACACCAGCTGCCCCACCCCAAGCACCAGGCCAATAAAACCAGCATCGAAGCCCAGCCGCAGCATGTAGAGGTTCTGCAGCACCGCAGCCAGCCCGAAGGCCACCAACGTGACCAGCGCGCTTGAAAACAAGAAACGACGTAGACTCGGGCTGAACAAACGGAGAGTCCGCCAATATTCGTGCATAGACCTTCGCATTCGCGCTGTTGCGCCGGCCGGATCGCCGGACACAACCTGTATTGTACCCGTCTTCGGACAAAAGCAGTCTCTTGTCTCAGAGTCCGTTTGTAAATGATACCGGGAGCGGCTGTGCACTTGAGCAAGGTATGCAGGGAGCGCATCGCCTCGCTAGGGAGGGGCGCAATTTCCCGCACAGTATGTTCATCCTGTCAGCGTGAACACGTGTTTGAGCAAGATCGTACGCCGTTTGCAGACGCAGCCACATTTCTGCGGTGCTGCCGAAAGCCAGGGACAGCCTGATCACCATCTCTGGAGAAATCATAGAGCGGCCATTGATCACTCTGGAAAGTTGTGCTTTTCTTTACGCCCAACATGCGCAGCGCATCGCGAAAGAGCGTCTGTCCCTCCAGCATACTCGTCACAACCGCTCGCACAAAGCGTTTCCCTGTCCGTGTACTCAGCTTTTCTTTCGCAGTTGGTCTTTTCTGCGTTAATCGATAGCGGCTTGGAGTTCCGTGGTGAACTGATTCGGCTAGTACGTACTTTTCGAGGGGGGATCGCCCAAAGAATGCCGAAGACGAATTTCCAGGAGTATGCTCATTACCTCGAAGTTGTTATGAGCCTTGGGGAATTTTCAGAAAACCCTTACCTCCAGGCATGAAAGTAAGCGATTGTCTTCGTACATATAGCACTGGCGGTCTTAGAAGAATTAGTCTACAACCATTTGCTGATGTCATTATGAGTGAGCGAATACCCGTCGTGAGCGTGATATTGTGGATCATCCCAGCCTCAAACCTCAGTCCTTTCTCCGACAGGTAGTTCGTGCGGCTTTACCACTAGGTGTTGGAACTGTGCTTGATCCATTTATGGGATCTGGCTCCAGCGTTGCAGCAGCAGAAGCCCAAGGAATTAGTAGTATTGGTGTTGAGTTGAGCGTTTTGTTGATTACTTTGAAATGAGTCAGCAAGCAATTCCGAAACTTGCTCGCCTGACTGTCGAGGCAGATACTGCCCAGCTTAACCTGCTTGATCTACTCGAACCCTGAACCTCGATAAATCCAATTTGCCATCATCTTCTGATATCCTGAATCAGTGACGCTGGCAGTGATGGCAGATGGGTTAAACCCAGTGGCATTTAACGGTACAGGATTACAGGCCTCCATTTCAGTATATTGGTTCATTTCGTAAGTCGCCTCCAAACTCAAGGTACTTCTAAAACATCATAGTAGAACATCATGCTCATCCAGCGTACCCCAAAGACAGGAGCGGTATGCGTGTGGCCAGTGTCTCGTCAAGCGTAATTTGATAGTGTTTTTCCCTGTAGAATCGGCTGATTTTAGGGACACGCGTATCCATCACTTCAGACTTGACGGGACACTAGTTGGAGTTGGTCAGGGCAAGAACAACGATAGATGCGTGAACTTTGAGAAAGAAACCTGGATTGGTGGGTGCATGAAGTCGTTCTGCACGGCCATTTTTTCGAGTTGGCTTTTGACCGTCTCGATGGTATAGCGATAATCACACACATTTTCCCCGTTGTAAAGAGGTCTCCCAACGTTTCAGCTACCGGTAGCAGCCAAGTCACCCAAGGCATGCAGGCGCCGATTGAAGCAGGAGATGCTCAACGGGCCTGAAAGGTAATTGCACTCCCGCATTACGCACAGGGCACGTTCATGATGATTCTGAAAGTACTTAGCTGCGACAATTGCAACGTTCAACACTTCAGCATCACTCGTCTGGGCAAGCGGGTGACTTTTATGTTTCAGCGCTGTCATCAAATCATCGATCACGACAGATGCAGTTATAATCAGATGGCGTTCATGGTTCTCTCCTTTGGACGGTTGTTTGGTAACTCTATCCTCTCCTGAGATCCCATGAACGTCAAATTCACCATCGCTCAACTAGCAATCAAGGTAGGGTGTGATGCAAGAACTGCTCACTGGAAGGATTCGCCTCACTAACCCGAAGGGAACAACTCTATGAGCGCCATGACAAATATTCGGATCGACACGGTTCGCATTGCAGGTTTCCGAGGTATAAGGGACCTTGAAATCACACTTCCACGGGTTGCTGTGCTTATTGGCCCAAACAACTCTGGCAAGACATCGTGCCTGAAAGCGCTGCAACTCGCTCTAGGCGACTACTCTCGTTACTTGTGTGACGAAGACGTTCACATTGAAGTCGGCACTGAGTCCAGTAAGGTAATCCTTGTCGATCTCCGGATCATCGCAACTGATGACAAAGACAATCGAATCAGGACGTTTGGGGATGATTGGGCTACAGAGTTTGGTGACAGGATCATGGCAGAAGCGAATGGTGATCAGTTCTTGGCGCTGAGAACACGCAGTATGCCTAATGCGATAAAGGGCAACTTTGACATTACTCGTAGCACACTAGAACGATGGCCGGACTATTCCGCTTGGTCCACGGAGAAAGTGAAGGAGACAAGACTCCCAAGCCGTATGGACTGCCTGCCTTTCATAGCTATCGATGCACAAAGAGATATCCACCAGGATCTTCACGAGAAGTCCTCCTTTATCGGTAGGGTTTTAGCAGCGATCGCATATGACAAGGACGATATTGTGGCCTTAGAACAGTTGATCAAGGATCTAAACGACACTGCAGTTGATAAAAGTGAAGACATCAAAAGACTTACACGGCATGTTCGCCAACTGAATAGATCTGTCCAAGGCGCCGGAAACGTCGAAATTACTCCATTCCCCCAAAAAATTCGAGATCTATCGAAGAACTTCTCTGTACATGTTGGAGATAGTGCTGAAAACTCCTTTACAATGGAATACCATGGGATGGGTACTAGAAGTTGGGCATCGCTTCTGACAGTGAAGGCATTTATTGATCTGTTGGTGGATAAACACGAAAAAGAATCAAAACCTTGCTATCCGATTTTGGCAGTGGAAGAGCCCGAGGCTCATCTGCATCCGAATGCGCAAAAGACTCTGTTTCGACAATTGGCTGAATCCCGAGGTCAGGTCATCATCAGTACGCACTCACCCTATTTAGCGGCCATGGCTGATATTACCGCAATTACGTCGCTTGTTAGAATTGCAGGTGGAGTTAGCGGTCATTGTTTTTTGTATTTGGTCACACCAACAGAGAAAAATGTCCTGGCCCGCGAGGTAATGTCAAAACGGGGAGAAATTCTCTTTGCAAGAGCGCTTGTTCTATTCGAGGGAGTTACAGAAGAACAGATCATCCCTGCCATGTTTCAAGCATACTTTCACAAATCCATCCACGAATTCGGTGTATCCTGCGTCAGTGTTGGTGGGAAGAACTACGCGCCGTTCATCAAATTGGCGTGTAGTTTTGGCATACCAGTCTACGTAATTAGCGACAACGATGGTTCCGCCAAGACGGAAGTTGAGGCACAGCTGCAACGGCTAAAGCAGGAGACTGGACTCCAACTCAATTCGGACTCATTCGGTATAGCATTTATCGGTAATGGCAACGACTTTGAGGCCGAGTTGATGGGACTTGGACTGAGAGACGAAATTATACAATCCCTTGTCTTATGTGCTACGCAAGATACCAGCAATAAGGAACATGTTGCGGCAAAGCAAAGAGAGATTACTGCTCTCTCGGACAGCGATATTATCGTCCGAATGAGGAAATCAAAGGCTAACTATGCCGGTCACTTGGCGGATGTATTACTGATGAACCCTAACGGCAAATCTGTTGAAGAAATGGTTCCAGCGGCTGTAGCCCAGGCTTTTGAGCAGTTGAAAGGATGGCTGGCACGATGATCCAACTTTCCAGTGAACAATCTGCTATCGTCCACAGTCCAATTGGACGTGCAATACTTGTGCTGGCCTCTGCTGGTTCGGGTAAAACTCGTGTTTTGACCGAACGCGCTCGTTACATTCTTGAAAACACACGCAAAGACGGGGTGATTGCGTTGACTTTCACAAACAAGGCTGCCGAGGAAATGCAGAGCCGCTTGTCTGACCTCGATGCTGTTGAAGAACGATGTTGGATCGCCACAATTCACAGCGTTGCACAACGCGTCTTAGCCCAGTATGGACACACGATTGGGTTGCCGTCCGACTTGCATATCTACGAACGTGACCAGGATCGCAAAACGATTTTTCTGCAATCCTTGCGTGAGCAAGGGATAGATATCGATACGTATCTCGATGTTACCGATACAAAGATGCAAAAACAGCGTGAGAAGAACTTGCAACATTTGTTGGATGAGTTTTCCTCTATCAAGCGTGATCTCCTGAGTGAAGCAGAGGTGAAAGCGATACATGCAGACAACGAGAATTTCTGGACACTTTATCAAGCGTACCAGGACGCGTTGCTGAACAGCGGCGGTATGGATTTCGATGACATACTTGTCTATGCACACAGGATCCTGCTTGAACAGCCCTGGTGTGGACAAATCTATCGTGCGAAGTACAAACACGTCTGTGTTGACGAAGCACAGGACTTGAATAAGGCGCAGTATGAATTCGTGAGGGCTTTGTGTGCTGACGAAATCACCAGCGTAATGATGGTGGGCGACCCGGACCAAATGATCTATGGGTTCAATGGTTCGTCCCATGACTATCTATGTAAACGATTTCTCGTAGATTTTTCACCAGAACAATTCACGCTTAAAAAGAACTACCGCAGCGCCCAGGCAGTTGTTCGTCTTGCTAATAGACTTAAGCCAGGGTCGCAAATTGAATCTGATTTTGCGCTTGAAGGTAGGTCAAGAATCAAAGATTTCCCAAACGAGGTAGCTGAGGCGACATGGATCTGTGAAACAATTGATAAACTTCTTCAGAAAAAAACAGATCCAGAAATCGAGGGCGCAATAACTTTGGACACCATGGTTGTCATTGCTCGGAATCGTTTTGTTTTCCAGGCGCTTGAAGAGGAATTGAATACGAGACAAATTGCATTCTACCTCAAGAAGCAAGAGCAACAGGTTGAGCCAGGCTCTGTATTCGGGAGGGTGCTTGACCTGGCAATACGCGTGAGACTGAATCCAAAAGATTGGGTTGACGGTAGGAAACTCTGTGGAGTTCTGAAAATCGCCCCTCCTCAAGTATGGGGGGCAGATGACCTGCTTAAGACGCTTGCTAGTTCAGCTCGCAGGTCTGATATTCCCTTTGCTGAGCTTCAGGCCAAAATTATGATAGCTGTTCATGGGCTCGATTCTAACAAGCCGAATATACCCAAGTTGTGCTCTGACTTTCAGGAGTCAATTCAGTCGCTTAGCACTAGTGCCGAGGGCTCTGAAGCAAGTGAAGTTGAGCGTTCCCTTCAGGAACTTACCGAGTTTGGGAAGTCCTGGAGAACTTTCAGACAAAGAGGGCTTGGAGAATCGCTTCAGGCCTTCCGCAACGCCATGGCCCTGGGGCAATTATCGACTGAGGTTAATGCTGCCGGTTTGGCCCTAAGCACTGTCCATACCATGAAGGGTTTGGAAAAAGACATTGTATTCCTTATGGGGATGTGTGAAGGTGTTTTTCCAGACTATCGAGCCGAGAGTCAACAAGAACTTGAAGAAGAACGGAACAATGCCTTTGTTGCCGTGACTCGTGCAAGAAGATGGATAAACATCAGTTATCCCAAGCAGCGCAAAATGCCTTGGGGAGCACTTGTGCTGCAGCAGCCTTCTCGGTTTGTAAAGATGATGTCAGAGTAGCCATCACTTCAGGCTTGACGGAACACCAGTGCAGGGAGTCTGAAATAAGCAAACAGTCTGGCTGAAGCCGCACCTCAGGCGGCAGTACGCCTCGCTGGGGCGAAAACGCTGTCACTTGGCGCTCTGTTCTAGCTCCCCCCCGCGCCCTCATTTTCTCCGCCAGCGTCAGGTGATGATCGTTGATCCGCTCTCCCCCGAACACCCCGTACCAGGGCGCCGATGCCACATCCTTCCCACGGTCCTTCTCCCACTGGAGCTTCGGCCTGTCGCGCAGCACGCCGGCCCCCTTCTTGCCGACAGCAGGCACGCTGAGCCACGGGCGAATGTTGAGGCGCACGCTGTCGTTGAGGTCGGGCTCCCAGCCGATCGGCTGCTGGTCGAGCGGTTTCCAGCGCACGAAGATGTCGTAAGGCGCCTCGCCGTACAGGATCAGTTCGAGCCGCTGCTGGAGCGTTTCGGCCGCAGCCAGCCGAGCCTGCGCGCCGTCGACGCCGGCGGCCATGTCGTGCTTCTGGCGGCTGATCCAGTCGCCCATGTAGGTGTAGGTGAGTATCTCCAGCCGCTTGCGGTCGAGCTGGTGGTAGTTGAGGTTGTCACATCGTTCCTCTCAATCCGGTTACAAAGACGCGGCGCTGCCAGCCCCTACTGCGGACGGCGCAGCCGTTCCACCAGCCGGCGCAGCACCGCCTCTTCCTCCGGGGTGATCTTCTGCATCGGCGCGTCGGCAGGATCCAGAATGGTCTCGCCCAGTTTGCTGTAGGCCAGCGTGCGCAGATCCTCCTCCAACGGGTCGCTGACCCGATGGTCTTCGACAATACGGCCATCCTGCATACGCAGAATGCGCTGCGTGGCCTGCGCCACCCGACGGTCGTGGGTCACGACCGCCACCGTTGCCCCCTCGCTGCGGTTGAGCTCGCCGATCAAACGCAAAATTTCTTCGCCGCTCTGGCTGTCGAGCGCTCCGGTTGGCTCGTCGGCCAGCACCAGTTTGGGGCTGTTGGCCAGCGCCCGGGCAATGGCAATGCGCTGACGCTGCCCCCCCGAAAGCTGGTTGGGAAGCGCCCGGGCACGCTCCGCCAGCCCAACTCGCTCGAGCAGATGCAGCGCCCGGGCACGGCGCACCCGGGCACTGGCCACCCGCCCCTGCATCGGCGTCTCCACATTTTCCAACGCACTCAGGGTCGGCAGCAAGTTGTGCAGTTGAAAAATAAAGCCCACCGTGCTGGCTCGAAAGGCGTCAACATCTTTCAACCTGGCCAGATTCTCGCCTGCCACCCAGACTTCACCGGCCGTCGGCTGGTCCAGAGCCCCCAGCATGTTCAGCAACGTGCTCTTGCCACAGCCGCTGGGCCCCATAATCGCCACAAACTCGCCGGCAGCTACGGCAAGGTTGATGTCGTCCAGGGCGTGCACCGCACTCTCCCCGCTGCCATAGACTTTGCTCAAATGGATCGTCTCGATCAACAGTTCCTGTGTCATGGTTGAATGTTCACAAAAGCAGTCATGCCCCAGCGCAGCGCAGGGTCCAGTTGCTCCACATCGACGTAAACCGTGTAGTTCGTGCTCCCTTGCACGGCCGAGCTGACCGGCGCCACCTCGGTGACCCTCCCCGCAAATACCCGGTCAGGCAGCGCGTCAAAAGTGACCTCGACCGCCAGCCCGACCTGCACATGGATCACATCGGTCTCGCGCAGGTCGGTGGTCTCTACATGCATGCGACGGGTGTCTCCCAACAGAATGGCCGATGTCCCTGGGACCAGAGCCTCCCCCACATGCGCCTGGATCGTCCCCACCTGCCCGGCAAACGGGGCCCTCACCTGGGTCAGACGCAGCTGCGCTTCAGCACTGTCTAGCGCCGCCAACGCCGAATCAACACGCGCCTCGGCCATCGCCAACTCCTCCTGGCTGGCACCCGCCAAGAGCTTATCCAAGGACGCCTGCGCGCTGGAGAGCTGCGCCAGCGCCGCCCGGATATTGGCCTCGGCACCCGGTGCCCGGCTCTCGGCAACGCTGACCCCCGCCCTGGCTGTATCAATGGCGCGCGCCGCCACCGCCAGCTGCGGCTGGGTCGGCCCCAGCAGCACCGCCGCCTGCTGTGCATTGGCGGCCTCCAGATTGGCAGTAGCCTGCGCCAACGCCAACGCCTGGGGCAACGCCCCAATCTCTGGGTCGTCACGCACCAGATTGTAGCCCGCCTGCGCGTTTTTGAGGCCAGCCTCCGCCTGTGCAATCGCCGCCCGCGCAGCGACCCGTTCCTGTTCGGTAGGATGGCTCTCAATCTCGGCATACTGCGCCTGCGCCTGGGCAACCTGCGCCCTGGCCGCAGCCACGGAAGAATCCAATTCGAGCAGCGCAGCACCCGCCACGGCGACCTGCGCCTTGGCCGCAGCCACCGCCGCTTCCGCAGCAGCCACGTCCGCCTCTGAAGCCGCAGCCGCCAACCTGGCCAACGCCGCCTCTGCCTCCTGCACAGCCGCCTCGGCCATCGCTACCTGACCCGCCAGCACACCATTCTCCAACTCCATCAACAACGTACCCGCTTCAACCCACGCCCCGCTCGTCACATGGAGCGACTGAACGACCCCAGCCGCCGCTGGCCCCAGGCTGGCCCAGAGGACCGGCGTCAGCTTGCCCGAAGCCCAGATGATCTGTGCCTGTTCCTCTTCTTGCAGAGCCAATGCGGTAGCCCGCTCCGCTTCTTCCGCCATCTGGGTTTGGATGGAATACCTGTACCCCCACCAACCGGCCACCCCCAGAATGCTCGCAATCACAATCCCCCAGACCATTCGACGCATGGCTTGCCTCTCTTTGTGCACCTACTCGTAGCGCAGCGCCTCCGCAGGCTCCAGCCGACTGGCACGCCAGGCCGGATAAAGCCCCCCCAACACTCCCAACAGAGCAGCTGTGCCAAATGCTGTCAAAAACGTCTCCACCCGCCAGGTCGCTGTAATAAACTGGCTGACAAAGGGCAACCAGGTCACCCCCGTCAGCACGGCCACCCCCAACACCGAACCGAACAGGGCCGCCACCAGACAGAGAAAAAGGCTCTCCAACAACACCTGGCCCAAAATCCGCCGACGCCGCCAGCCCACCGCACGCAGCGTGCCAATCTCGCGCGTGCGCTCAAAAATTGACATAATCATTGTGTTGGCCACCACAATCCCACCGATAAAAAGCGCCAGAAAACGGATCGCTCCGAGCATGCCAGCACTGGTCTGCATGTCATTGGTGCTCTGGGCAAATTCGCTGCTGACACTGGCGCGGGCCTCTGGAAAACGCTGGTTGATTCTTTCCACAACCTCCTCAGCACGGGCCGGATCCTCTACGTCGACAAAAATGAAACTGACCGAACGAGGGCGCCCCATGATCCGCTGGGCTTCACTGACCGCAACGATCCCCCCCCCATCCTCCATGGCATTGCCCGTTTCAGCGATCCCCACGATGCGGTAGCGATTGCCAGCCAGGTCCAGCGTGCTGCCCACCCCTACTTGATAGACCTCAGCAGCAATTTTGCCGACCACCATCTCATTGGGACGCTGGATCAAACGGCCTTCGACCAGCTTGTAGTGGCGCATCACTGGGCTGTTGGGGTCCAGCCCCCCAAACAGAAACATCGGCATCTCCGGCGACGTGATGAATGCCAACACGAAAGGGCTGGCAGATTGAACGCCGGGCATTGCCCCGATCTGCCGCACGATCCGCTCGTCCAGGCTGCTCAGGCTCATGTCAGCGACCTCGCGCTGCATCACCGTGATGTTGCCAGCCCCTCCCCCGCCCGCCAGGCCGTTGAGTTCCCCCATCATGCCCTCGATCAACCCCCCCAGCATGACCAGCGTGCCGACGCCGATCCCAATCCCGGCCGCCGACAACAGGGTCCGATGACGCCGCCGCCAAAGGTTGCGAAAGCTCTGGTTCCCCACCTGCCCCAGCCGACCACGCACCTCGCCGGCCCCCCCACCCTCGTACCGCAACGCCTCGACCGGCTGCAGGTTGGCCGCTGTCCAGGCTGGGGAAAGCCCCCCCAATACCCCCAGCGCCAACGCCGTCCCCATCCCCTGCAGAACCAGACCGATCTCGACCGAACCTGCCAGCATGACCCCCAGCCCAGGCGCCTGGCCGACCAGCCAGGCCAGCCAGACCCCCAACGCCACCCCCAGCACCCCGCCGGCCAGGCTCAGCAGCAGCGCCTCCCCCAAAATCATCCGCAAAATCCGCCAGCGGCTCCAGCCCACCGCCCGCAACACCCCGATCTCGCGCGTGCGTTCGAGAACGCTCATGACCATGGCACTCATCATGCCCAGCCCCCCAATCAACACTGCAATCGCCGAAACCCCCCAGGCAAACCCCTGCAGATACGCTGTCCACTGTTCGCTGGCTGAATAGCCGCTGGCCTTGCTGACCGTGACCTCCCGGTCCAGCGCCTGAATGCGCTCGATCACAGCCTCTGCATCGGCGTTGCGCCGTAAACCGATCTGAAACAGGCTGACCTTGCGTTGCTTTTGGGCGATCTCCTTGGCATCCTCCAACACCATCACCCCACCCGATTCTTCCATGCCCTGGCCCGTCTCATAGATGCCGACGATCCGAAAAGGCACCCCGTTGATGCGCAGGGTGTCGTCTACACGTTTCTTGAGCGCATCCGCCCCCCGGCGCCCCACCGCGATCTGCCCCGCCCGTACCACCGGCTTCCCCTCGACAATCCGGTAATGCGCCATCGCCACACTGCCAGGAGGATAGCCGTAGACCAGAAAATAAGGAGTCCCCTCAAAGGCAATCCAGGAAAAAACCCCCGGATCCACATTGCTCACCCCCGCCAGGGCGTTGATGCGCGGCCCCAGGCTCTCGTCCAGGCTGCTGAAGACGACGTCATAGGCATTTTTCTGGGTTACAAGCAGGTCGTTGCTCAGGCCAATCGCCCCACCGTAGTTGTCAGCCAGACCGTCCGCCATCGCCCCCAAAGAGACAACCGAGGCAACCCCCACGGCGATCCCCAGCACGGTCAGAAAGGTACGGGTCAACCGACGCCACAGGTTGTATAGAACAATCACGGCCAATCCACTCCTTTCAAGCTCTCTTCTCCATTGTAATCCGTCTACGCAGGCTGTTCAACCGCCGACTGGACAGGGCAGTTCCTGCCCTGTTGGAGCATCTGACAGTGCACCACCCCCTGGCCGTCGAATTGGTTGTCAGACAACCGCTGCGCTATAATCTCCAACATGCGATGCTCTGGGGTGGCCAGCTTTCAAATCGAAACAGACGCCGACAAACGATGGGCCGACAAACGATGGGCCGACAAACGATGGGCCGACAAACGATGAGCGGCCTGCGTCGGCAGAGTTTCGGTGCAGGGCCTACCCTCCTCTGGCGGCTGGGCGGGGTCTTGTTGGCAGGGTTGCTGGGCTGGCTCTGTTGGCAACTGGGCCCCTGGCTCTGGACAACCGTGCAAGATGAGGCGGCGCTGGAGGAGTTTGTGGCCGCGCTCGGCCTCTGGGGGCCCCTGATGCTGGTAGGACTCAACGCCGTTCAGATCGTCGTAGCGCCGCTGCCCGGCTACGTCATGCAGATCGCAGCAGGGTATCTGTACGGACCTTTCTGGGGGGGCATCCTCGGCGCGCTGGGGGTGCTGGTCGGGGCGGTGCTGGCGATGGGAGTCGCCCGTTCTCTGGGCAGACCGGTCGTAGAACGTCTGGTGGGGCGTGGCCGACTGGCACAGTGGGGAGACGTTTCGTTCAGCAACAGCACACTGCTCTGGTTTCTGATCTTGTTGGCCCCGACAGGGGATCTGCCTTATTTTTTGGCGGGCCTTGCCCAGGTCTCTTTTACCAAAATTTTGTTGTTGACCCTGGCCATTCGCGTCCCGACCACCATGCTGGTCGCAGCGGTCGGTGCAGGGGTCTGGCTGCTGCCAGGCTGGCAGCTGGCCGCCCTGCTGGCCCTTCTGGGGCTGGCCTCGCTGGGGGTGATCCGTTACCAGGACAAGCTGCAGGCCTTCGTAGATCGAAGGTTGCAGCGCCGATTATCGGGAGAGGAGCCATGATGGAGGAGATTGCTTTGACACTGGCAGAACGCATCGACGCAGACCTCAAACAGGCGATGCGCGACCGCAATGAAACGGTCAAGTTGACCCTGCGTGCCCTCAAGACTGCCATCTTGCAGGCACGTACCAGCGGCAAGAGCGCCCATGAGGTGGGCGACGCTGAAGTTCTCGACCTTATCCGCAAAGAAGCCAAACGCCGCATCGAGACCGCCGCAGAGTTTGAAAAACTGGGATCCCCAGAACGGGCAGCCGCAGAACTGCAGGAACATGCTGTGCTCGTCCGCTATCTGCCGCCACAGCTGTCCACCACAGAAGTGGAAGAGATCGCACGGGCGGTCATCGCTGAACTCGGCGCCAGCTCCATCCAACAACTGGGCCAGGTAATGCCGGCTGTTCTGGCACGCACAGGCCCACAAGCCGACGGCAGGACCGTCAATCAGATTGTGCGCCGCCTGCTCCAATAAACGCATGTGGCAAGCCCTTCAACAGAGCTGGGCCAGCGTCCGCCGTAGAACGCCACGGCCTCGGCTGCACCGCTCGATCCTGTCGTTGGGAATGCTCGGCGCGCTGGCAATCCTGCTCAGTCTGCTGCTGGCATGGCAGCTCCCCTACGGCAGTCAGCTTCTGCTGGAAGCGGACGAAATTGCTCCCTTCACCGTGGTGGCGCCGCAGCGTCTGAACTTTGAAAGCACCCTCCTGACCGAGCGGGCTCGGGAACGTGCGGCACAGCAGGTGGCTGACCAGTACGACGTAGAAGAAACTGCCGTTCGCCGCCAGCAGGTCTCGCTGGCTCGCGAACTCCTGGCCCAGGTCAGCGCCATCCGCCAACACACAGACGAGACCCTGGCCCGCCGGAGCGCGGAGCTGATCGCGCTGACACCGCTGGGGGTCGACGCCGCCACCGCCGTTCAGATCCTCTCCCTCTCCGATGAACAATGGCAACAGACCGCCCGTGAGGTCCCTGTAGCGCTGGACCGCGCCATGCGCGTCGAAATTCGTGAATCGACGGTCGGCCAGGCCAGACGCAACGTCCCCAGCCTCCTGAGCAGCACACTCGACGATGATTCGAGCGACGTCACGATCCAGCTGGTCCGCAGTCTGATCCTGCCCAATAGCTTCTACAACGAGGCCGAGAGCGAGCAGCTGCGCGAGGAGGCCCGGGCCGCCGTCCTGCCCCAGTTTGTCACCTTGATCGAAGGGGAAACGATCATTCGCAGCGGCGACCGGGCCACCGCCGAACAGGTCGAAAAGCTGGCAGCGCTGAACCTGCTGCACGCAGAATGGAATCCCTGGACAGCGGTCCGCAGCATCCTGCTGACCCTGCTGCTTTTGACTGTGGGCGTCGCCGCGCTGGCGCGCGTGCAGCGCACACTGCTCACCCGCCTCAACGAACAGGCCATCCTGCTGGCCATCACGGCTCTCTGGCTGCTGGCAGCCAAAACCCTGATGGTCAACCATCCTTGGCTGCCCTTTCTCTTTCCGCTGGCCAGCTACGCGATCCTCACCGCCATCTTTTGTACCCTGCGGGTCGCACAGGTGCTGCTCCCCCTCTTTGCAGCTGTGCTCCTCTACCTGCTCCCTGCCAACCCCGCCATGCTGCTCTATCAGCTCGTCGGCGCACTCAGCGCTGTGTGGATCGTCGGGCGCGCAGAGCGGCTGGATTCTTTTCTCTGGGCCGGCCTGGTTGTCTGTCTGAGCAATCTGACGGTCATGTTCGTCATGTTTGCCCCGTTTGAGGGATACAGCTCGACGATGCTCTTCGAACTGGTGCTGGTCGTCACAGCCAACGGCCTCCTGAACGCTGCCCTCGCTCTGATCGGCTACTTTTTGCTCGGCAATTTTTTTGGCGTGATCACCCCGCTGCAGTTGACCGAGCTGAGCCGGCCCACCCACCCCCTGCTCCGCCAGGTCCTGCTCAAAGCTTCAGGCACCTACCACCACACCATTCTGGTCAGCAACCTGGCCGAACGCGCAGCAGCTGTGGTCGGTGCCGACGCCCTGCTGGTGCGCGTGGGCGCCTACTACCACGACATCGGCAAAACCGTGCGCCCCTATTTCTTCGCCGAAAATATCCTGGATGGCTCTTCCCCCCACGAAAAGCTCGATCCCTGGACGAGCGCCCAGATCATTATCAGCCATGTCAAGGATGGAATCGACCTGGCACAGAAATACAACCTGCCCGAACGTATCCAGGACTTTATTCGGGAACACCACGGACGGTCGCTGGTCAAGTATTTTTATCTGCTGGCGCAGCAGCCACAGAGCAGGGTGGAAAAAGTCGACGAAGCTGCGTTTCGCTATCCTGGGCCCAACCCGCACTCGCGCGAAACTGCCATTCTGATGCTGGCCGACACCTGCGAGGCAGCCGTGCGCGCCATGCGCCCTTCCACCCGGGAAGAGCTGGAAAAGCTGGTCCATCGCCTCGTCGACGAACGCATCGCCAATGGGGAACTCGACGACTCAGACTTGACCTTCAAAGATATGCAGAAGATCAAAGAAGTTTTTCTGCAGGTGCTGCAGGGCATCCACCACCCTCGCATCAAATACCCAGAAACCGTCGAGTCCCCCGAACGACCGCCCGCGCCACCTCTCCCCCCACCTGCCCAACGGCCCCGCCAGGAGATCGGCGGGCTCGAAAAAATTGTCTCCCAGCCAGTCACCCCTTCCGCTGCACTGGAAGGTTGAAACGGAACCAACGACCTATGTTTGACCCAGCCAGTTCGATCACAGTCGCCGTCGACGAAGAATATGCCTCCCTCGTCGACGAGTCCGCCCTTCAGGCAGCTGTCGCTGCCACGCTGCACCACCTGGGCTGCGCACGGGGCGAGCTGACCGTCGTGGTGACCACCGATGAGGCCGTGCGCGCCCTCAACCGCGAATACCGCGGGCTCGATGCCCCCACAGATGTGCTCAGTTTCGCTGCCCAGGAGAGCTTGCCAGATGCCCCTGCTCTGGTTCTGCCCCCTGAACTGGCCGCAGAAACGACCCACTACTGGGGAGATCTGGTGATTGCCTGTCCCTACAGCCAGCGCCAGGCCGCACACTTCGGCAACTCGCTGAACGCCGAACTGCAGCTGTTGGCAGTGCACGGCGCACTCCACCTGCTCGGCTACGACCACGACGACGCAAAAAAAGAAGAAGAGATGTGGGAGCTGCAGGAAAAAATTCTGGCCCCCTTCGGCCACGCAGCGCTGGCTCGCCGCAGCTACGACCTGTGAAAAAAGCAAGGAGATGACCCAGCAATGACCCACTATCGCCCTGTCCCAGATTCTTTGACCGGTCGCGACCGTGGCTTTTGGGCCGGACGCTGGTTCAGCCTCAAAGCCGCCCTCAACGGCACGCTGCACACTGTGCGTACACAGCCCAATGCCCGTATCGAACTGGTAGCTCTGTTCCTCGTTGCACTGGCAGCAGCGCTGCTGCGGGTCTCGGCACTTGAATGGGGAATCCTGGGGTTGACAATTTTTTTGGTGCTGGCCCTCGAATGCGTCAACACCGCCGTCGAAGCAGCCGTCGACCTGGTCTCCCCCACCTACCACCCCCTGGCAGGGGTCGCCAAAGACGCCGCCGCCGGCGGGATGGTGTTTGCAGTGCTCGCCAGCCTCTGTGTGGCCAGCGCTATCCTCGGGCCACGAGTCTGGCAGCTGTTGACTGCCTGAGAGGGCGAACAGCCCTCAAGAAACAGGCAAAGTAACTGCTCGGGCCAGGGACACCAACGAGCTGGAGGGAGTCGCTCCAACTACCTGAGCGGTTACCGGGCGAGGAAGCTGAATTGCCTCCTCGCCCGTCCGCAACCGCCCCGCTCCAATTACTCCGGGAATATCACCGAAATATTGAGCGGCGTTGTCTGAAGCAAAGGCGCAAATTTCCCCAGCTGACGCAGCACATCCAACGCACCAGCATCGACGCCGGTCATGGCGGACAACACGCCCCCGTCCAGCCCTAATGCCACCAGATTGGCCATTTGGCCATCATCCCAACGAATCAACGGCAGCGGATTGCCGTTCAACGTCACCGCCAACCCTTCCGGTTTGGTCTGAACATTGACCGACTGAATCCCCAGTTCGGCAACCTGGGCCATCTGATCGGCCTTCAGATTCAGCCCAGCCAAGGCGTCGGGCGGCAAAAAGTTGGCGATCATACCCAGCCCTTCCAGCGTACCAACCCCAGTTGCCTCGTACCGAATCGTCAACGGGCCCAAAGCACCCAGCAACCCGGTCGCAAAGGGAGGCACCCCAAGTTCACCGAGCACAGCCCCAGAGGCTTCCTGCGCCTTCTGGACCAACGCCGCACGGTCCACCGCAGGACCCACCAGCTCCAGGTTCTCCCCAGCACCAGGAAACGTCATGGCAATCCCCAGGCTCATGTTGCTCAACAACGGCAACACCTTGGCCAGGCTGTCGGCGTTGTCAATTCCCGCAACCCCCAAAACCGAACCTAGCGACTCGATGGCCGCCGCATCCCAGTCCAGGCTCAACATCGGCTGGCCGTCTGCATACAAATCAATGCCTTCTGGCGCCAGATTGACGAAGGCACTGTCGATCTCAGCTGCCTGTACGGCAGCAATTTGTGCCGGTGTACGCGCCAGGGCACTCAAGTCGACCCCAAGCGCACTCAGGTCCAGCCCATCCAGTGAAATCTGCCCCTGCTCGTCGTAGGCAAGCACGACCGCCGGCAGATCGATCACCACGTCGCCGGCTGCGGCCGACGCGGCCAGCTCACCCTGCCCAGGCCGCGACATACAGCCAGCGAGTGCAGCAGACAACACCCACAGCATCGAAAGGATGAATGCCAGCCGTTTGTTCTGCATGAGGAAACCTCCTTGTTGCAATTGCGTTTCGGTTTCAAATTGTTCTGTCCCCGCTCTGGGCGGCTTGGAGAGGCAAACCGGCAGCAGCCAGCCTGCCTGTTCCATTTTAGCACACGGCAGCAGTTTGTACAACAGGCCCAACCAATTTCCCAATTTTCCTGAACCTTTAGTTTCCGGTAAAAGTTGCACAACAGCAAAAAGAAAATGACAAACGGCGATTGACAGTCCACAATGTGGTTGACAAAAACCATAAGAAGGAGTGGAGCATGTCAACCGCCGTAGAACTTACTGTACAAGCAATCAGTGCCGTTGTGCAAACGGTGCCCATCGGAACCAACCTGGCGTTGGTGCACATCCTGTGGGTAATGGGCAACCTTCTCCATTTACGCCTACCATGATCCGCTCTACAAACAGGCGCTGGTTCTCGCCACAGACCTGGGCAAGATCAAGGTGGAGACGCCCTATCCTCTCTACCGAGACCGCTGGCCGGTGGAACAACCTCCGCTGGCGGCCCAACAGATGATCGGTCTTCATCGCCAATTCGTCTTTGCTAGTGACTCCTGTTTCCGTCTGCCTGAACTGAGCCTCATCGCCGGCGCTATTCTGACTTATGCCGCTGCTGTTATGCCGCCAGTCCCTTCAGGTTTCTGGGATCGCACT
>JAGWYN010000055.1 GCA_018969295.1 Chloroflexota bacterium
GTAGGCGGCACGCAGCCGTGCGCTGTTCCAGATATAGTGTTCGTGAAAGAGAAACGCAGCGTAGTCGGCGCCGTGCTCGCGCAGGTATTCGGTGAAGGGGATGGAGCTGGGGACAATTTCGCCGCCGGCCCGCAGGATCAAATAGGTGGACTGGGAGACTGTCTCGATGAAGTCGGCCAGACTGGTCATTGGCCGTGCCAACATTCCATGTCGGTGTTCATTGGCACGGATGGCGGCCATCCCCCCCTCGCGTGCGCTGCAGTAGGGGCTGTCCTGTCCGCCGTAGATGGGAGAATTGGCGCACAGCGCAATGATGATCGGTGTCACCAGGCTGCCGAAGTTGAGCAGCTGCACCATCTCTTCTCGGCTGACCGAGACATGGAGCTGGTCAGCGGCTGTGACCGTGTACCAGAGCCAGGGGTCTCCCATCGCACGAAAGAGGCTCAGATAGCGTTGTTTGGGGGACATGATGCGCAGCTGCGGGGGGGTCACCGGCTGGATCCCGTAGCCAAGCACTCGCCAGCCTGCACGTGCGGCTGCGCTGACCAGCCGGGAGACCGCCTCGGCCATCAGCTGTTGAATTTCGAACAGATCCTGGCAGGGGCGGGTGGTCACCTCGATGGTGCCCAGCCCGACCTCCAGCGCGTAGGAATAATCGGGCCCTTTGAGGCCTGTGATAAAGTTGCGTTGGGGTCCGGGCCCATACTCGGGTTCGAGCTGGGGGTTGGCCAGCAGCGTCTGCCAGAGACGCCGCACATCGACGGTCTCCCCATCGGTGTCGACCACGGGGAACTCTGCCTCGCGCCCGACCGTGCGCAGGGCCGGGCGTTCGACAGCAAAGCCTGCGGCAAAGCGCTCTGCCAGCGCAGCAAAAATCTGTTCCAGCGAACGATCCGGAGAAATCGGTGCGAGCCTCTGCCCGGACATGCGCCCCCTCCTTTGGGAGAATTCCCGCTCTGCTCAGAGAATTCGATCGACGATCGAAGGGAGCTGACGAAAGTCTCGACAGACGGCGGTCGCTCGTGTGGATCGGCTGTCCCGGTCGACGATTCCGGTGTACAGCACCGAACGCATGCCGACCGCAAGCGGGCCGAGCACATCGTTGCGTTCGCGGTCGCCAATATGGACGATCATGGAGGAGGGCACGCCGAATTCCAGCGAGGCGCGCCGGAAGATGCGGGGGGACGGTTTGGATTCACCCACTTCATCTGAAAACAGAAAGAGCCGAAAGTATTGCAGCAGCCCATGCTGGTCGAGCAGACGGCGTATTCCGCGGCCGGTCGTGTGGATCGTATCGGAGATAATGCCCAGCATGTAGCGCTGGGCGAGCTCGGCCAGCGCAGTGTGAACGTGGGGGGCGAATGCAGGGGCGATCTGCACCTCCATCGTCTCGATGGCACGGGCCAGCTCGTTGACCTCACGCACCAGGGCTGCGTAGTGGCCGGGGGGCGGGCTGAGCCCCAGGGCGTCGTACGCGTAGCTGATGCGCCGGTGCACACCGGGTGTCTGGTGGTCGGTGTGCCACGCCTCGCGGAAACGGACGTTGGCCTGGCGATAGGCCTCGGCGGCGGCAGAGGGGGAAATCTGCGGATAGCGGCTCGCAACATGTCGGACAAAGAGTTCGCACCGTTCGTCTGCTTTGGGGGAAAGGCCGAGCTGTGCCCGCTTGGGCTCGTCTGAATCGTCGATGGCGATCGTATCCCAAAAATCAAAGGTCACTGCCTGAATCATATAGACAACAGTATACCACAATTTCCCAGCCAGGGTCAGTTCGATTCTTAACCTGACCACAATACAACGTTCATACTGTTCGTCTATCATCCACAGTCGTTGTAGAAAATTTTTTCTGACAAAACCACTGAGGAGAAAGTAGAAACCATGAAGTCGTATCGTCTTTTATTGGGCGTGATGCTTTTCACGCTGCTGTTGGGTGCCTGTGCGGCGCCGGCGGCGCCGGCGGGGGAGACGCCTGCTGCAGCAGAGCAGAGCATGCCGGTCAGCGCAGAGGGCCCTTGCACCAGCTATCAAGAATCTCCGATGTTGACGGAGAAAGTTGTTGCGGGTGAACTGCCTCCCGTTGCAGAGCGTCTGCCGCTCAACCCGTTGGTGGTACAGCCCTACGAAGGGATTGGGCAGTACGGTGGCGAGTATCTGGGCCTGTACGACGGTGTCCGTCTGGCAGAATTTCGTGCTTTTGGCTACGAGGGGCTTGTGCGCTGGAGTGTGGATGGGAGTGAAGTGATTCCCAACATTGCTGAAGGTTGGGAAATCAGCGAAGACGGGACGGCCTACACCTTCAAATTGCGGGAAGGGATGCGTTGGTCGGACGGCGAGCTTTTCACCGCCGACGATATTCTTTTCTGGTGGGAACAGGTGGAGACCAACAAGGAAATCTACCCCAATCCCTACCCTTACTTTGTCGTCGACGGTCAGCCAGCAGCGGTGACCAAAATCGACGATTTGACCGTAGAATTCAAATTTGCAGCGCCCAACGGGCTTTTTCTGACAAACCTGGCCTCTTCGTACGGTGTGCGTGTCACCCAGTTTCCAGAGCATTATTTGAATCAGTTCTCCAACCTGCTCAACCCTGAGGGGGTTGCTGAGAGGATGGCTGCGGACAATCAGACAGAATATGGCCCGTGGTGGGTCAGCCGGGTTGGCAGCTACGGCCAGCCGGCCGAGTACAACGACCCGAACCGTCCGTCGCTGCAGCCTTGGATTCCGACAACCCCCTACATTGGTGCAGAACGGTTCACCTTCACCCGCAACCCATACTATTTCAAGGTAGACCCTGCCTGCAACCAGCTGCCCTACATTGATTTGCGCACCTGGACATTGGCGACCGACCCAGAGGTGCGTCTGCTCAAAACGCTCAACGGCGAAGAGTACTTCAGCGAGCGTTCGATCAGCCAGCCGCCGAACAAGGCAGTTTTCTTTGAATATCAGGAGACGGGCAACTATCGCTTGATCGATGTCATCAACAGCGATTTGAACGTCATGCTGGTGCACATGAAGCTGACGCATCCCGATGCGGTGCGTGCGCAGATCATGCAGGACAAAAATTTCCGCATCGGGCTCTCCCATGCGATGGATCGGCAGAACATTATCGACACGGTCTACATCGGCCAGGGGGAGCCGTACCAGCGGGCCCCACGGCCGGAATCTCCGTTCTACAACGAGCGCCTGGCCAAAGAGCACACCGAATACGATGTAGAGGGGGCCAATCAAGCGTTGGATGCGGTGTTGCCCGACAAGGATGCGGAAGGGTTCCGGCTGGCTCCCAACGGCGAGCGTTTTGTCTTCAACGTTTTGGTGAACCAGGGTTTTCGGCCCGACTGGGTAGACGTGATGGGGATTGTCAAGCTGAACTGGGAAGCAGTCGGTCTGGCAACCAATCTGGTCGTTGTGGGCGATGATGTCTGGCGCCAGCGCATTCGTGAAGACGATGTCGACGCGTATGTCTGGGCAGGTGAGAATGGTACCGGTCTGCTGCCCTTGGTCTCTGCCGGCGAATATGTGCCTGAGGCGGCCTGGGGATGGGCAGCTTGGGAAGCTGTCACCCTTCGCGGTGTGGCAGAGCCTGCAGACCCGGTTGTCGAACCGCCGGCCGAACTGCAGCGTCAGTATGAGCTGACCGCCGGTCTGCGCCAGGCCATCGGCATTGAAGCGCAGACCGACATCATGAACGAGATTTTGGAGTTGACTGCGGATCAGTTTTACACCATCGGGCTGAGTCTGCCCAAGGGCGACTACCGTGCGGTCAACAACGCGCTGCGCAACGTGCCCAACCCGGTCATCGCCGGTTGGCTCTATCCGGGCCCGTCACCGGCAAATTTTGAGACCTTCTATCTCGACCCTGCTGCACAGTAAGCGGGATTCGGTATCACCCCGGACGTCGGCAGGCGGGCAACCTGCCGACGTCTGCATGGAGAGGAGTTGTCGATGGTTCGGTATATTGTCAAACGTCTGCTGTTGATGGTTCCCACGTTGGTGGCGATTTCGATTGTCAGTTTTACCATCATCAACCTCCCCCCTGGGGATTTTGTCGACCGGATTGTAGCACAGCGGCTGACTGCCGGGGAGGCGGTTACCGCCCAGGAGGCAGCGGATCTGCGCGCTTTTTACGGGCTTGACCGCTCGGTGGGCGAGCAGTATGTTGTCTGGGTTTCGAATATTTTTGTGCGCGGCGATTTTGGCCGTTCTTTTCGTTGGGATTTGCCTGTGCGCGATCTGGTCTGGGAACGCATGGCGTTGACCTTGCTGCTTTCGGTGTCCAGTCTGCTCTTCATCTGGGTGGTGGCGATCCCGATCGGAATTTTTTCGGCTGTGCGTCGGTATTCGCTGGGCGACTACATCGCTACCTTTCTGGGCTTTGTTGGGGTTTCGATCCCCAACTTTTTATTGGCATTGGTGCTGATGTTTATTTCGTTTCGTTACTTCGGCCAGAGTGTTGGGGGGCTTTTTTCTCCCCAGTACATCAACGCGCCCTGGAGTCTGGCCAAAATTTTGGATCTGCTCGGCCATCTGTGGATTCCGATGATTGTGCTTGGGACTGCCGGCACCGCCAGTCTGGTCCGTACGTTGCGCGCCAATTTGCTGGATGAATTGAGCCGTCCCTACGTAACCACTGCCCGCACCAAAGGGCTGCCAGAATCCTGGCTGATCGTCAAATACCCGCTCCGCCATGCACTCAACCCGTTTGTGAGCGATCTGAACGGAATTTTTGTGGACCTGGTGTCGGGTTCTACGATTGTGGCGGTCGTGCTCAGTCTGCAGACAACCGGCCCTTTGTTGCTGGATGCGTTGCGTTCAGAAGACATGTTTCTGGCGGGAAGTTTTATCATGCTCATGAGCATGCTGGCTGTGGTCGGCACCCTTTTTTCAGATATCCTGTTGGCTTGGTTGGACCCACGGATTCGGTATCGTTAGCCGTTGTGGGTTCAAAGACGGGGTATTCTCCAAGGAAAGCAACACCCATGCAAATTCACAACAGTTCAACTGCGGGCGAAGCAATCGACAGCGCCGAGGGGGCGCGTGCAGGGCAGTGGTGGCTGGTCTGGCGTAAGTTTCGCCGACATCGTCTGGCCATGATCGGCGGATTTTTCACAGTTGTGCTCTATCTGGTTGTCTTTTTTGCTGAATTTTTGGCCCCCTTTTCTCCTGACCGATACAGTGCAGAGTACACTTACGCGCCCCCCCAGAGCCTGCATCTGCTGCACTGGGATTCGAGCCAGGGCTGGTTTTCCCCCTATGTGAACGGCTACAAAATTGAAGTCAACTACGAACAGGGGCGCCGTCTCTTTGTGGTCGATCCAGAGAAACGCCACCCTGTGGGATTTTGGGTTCAAGGGGATTCTTATCGATTGTTGGGGGTCTGGCAAACTGACCTCCATTTGATCGGCCCGCTGGACCCTGCTGCGCCGATGTATCTGCTGGGAGCTGACCGGCTGGGGCGAGATGTTTTGAGCCGCACGATCTACGGCACGCGCGTGTCGATGAGCATCGGTCTGGTGGGGGTGGGGCTCAGTCTCTTTCTGGGAATTTTGCTTGGGGGACTTTCAGGCTATTTTGCTGGCTGGACAGACAATCTGATTCAGCGAGTGATCGAATTTTTGCAGTCCATCCCTTCCATCCCGCTTTGGATCGGGCTGGCGGTGGCCATCCCGGCCGAGGTTCCACCGGTACAGGTCTATTTTCTGATCACCGTCATTTTGTCGGTGGTCGGATGGACCGGGCTGGCGCGTGTGGTGCGTGGACGGTTCTTTGCTCTGCGCACGGAAGATTTTGTCAAGGCGGCTCGTCTTGACGGGTGCAGCACACTGCGCATTCTTTTTCGCCACATGGTGCCCTCGTTTATGAGCCACATCATTGCTGTCGTGACGCTGGCCATTCCAGGGATGATTCTGGCAGAAACTTCGCTCAGTTTTTTAGGGATTGGCCTGCGTCCACCCACAGTCAGCTGGGGGGTGCTCTTGCAGGAGGCACAGAATATTCGTTCGATTTCAACTGCGCCCTGGCTGCTGTTGCCTGGGTTGGCTGTGGTGATCGCCGTGCTTGCCCTCAATTTTTTGGGGGATGGTCTGCGGGATGCCGCTGACCCCTACACGGTGTAAGCCGCAGCGGAGATGATGAGGAGATCATGGTCACATCTGCCGATACGCTGCTTGACATTCGCAATTTGCATGTGCAGTTCCCAACCGACCACGGCGTGGTCAAGGCCGTAGACGGCGTCGATCTGATGATTGCGCGTGGCAGAACCGTCTGTGTGGTTGGAGAATCGGGGTGCGGAAAATCGGTCACCGCACGGGCGATTTTGCAGGTCATCGACGCGCCCGGCAGGATCACAGCAGGTTCACTCTTTTTTTCAGCTTCACCCGAGACGAGGGTCGATCTGGCTGCGTTGCCGCCGCGCGGGCGCCAGTTGCGCAGCATCCGCGGGCGCGAGATCGCCATGATCTACCAGGAACCGATGTCTTCGCTCTCGCCGCTCTACACGATCGGCAACCAGATCAGCGAGGCGATCCGCTGGCACTCTCCGGTCTCGCAACAGGAAGCCCGGCAGCGGACGATTGCCGCCCTGGAGCAAGTCGGCATTCCGCAGCCCCAAGAACTTTTTGACCGGTATCCCTTTACCCTTTCGGGGGGCATGCGCCAGCGTGCGATGATCGCCATGGCGCTGGTCTGTTCGCCCAAACTTTTGATCGCAGACGAACCGACCACTGCGCTCGATGTCACCACCCAAGCCAATATTTTGGATCTCCTGCGCAAGCTTCAGGCAGAGCTCCAGATGTCTCTGCTCTGGATCACCCACGATCTGGGGGTTGTCGCTGAGATCGCACACGAAGTCGCAGTGATGTATCTGGGCAAGATCGTCGAACAAGGAACCGTCGAGCAGGTGCTCCACTCTCCCAACCATCCCTACACACGCGCGCTGCTTCGCTCGATCCCCCGACGCGGAGCTGGACGCCTGGCAGCGATCCGGGGAAATGTTCCCAGCCCCCAGCAACGGCCCGGTGGCTGTCTGTTCCACACCCGCTGCGATTTTGCCAGCACAGGGCTGTGCGACCGTGTTGAGCCTGCGATGATTCAGCTGGAAGATGGGCACAGCGTGCGCTGCCTGGCCTATGTCCCGCACAGCCCGCTTCGACTGGAACAACCTCCTGCGGAGGCGGCAGCGACCGACCCACACCTGGCTTTTTCGGATTTGCCGGCAGAGGGCCGACCCGTGCTGCTTGCCGTTGAGCAGCTCAAAGTACATTTCCCGATACAGCGCGGGTTTTTCAACCGCACCACAGGGCATGTCCGTGCTGTGGATGGCGTCTCGTTTCAGATTTATGCAGGAGAGACTTTGGGGTTGGTTGGCGAGTCGGGCTGCGGCAAGACGACCCTCGGTCACACACTGATGCGCCTTTACGCGCCCACTGCGGGAGAAATTCGCTATTACCCACGCGGCAAGGCCGACGGTGATACGATGAACCCGGCACATCTGAACAAACGACAGCGCAAACAGTATCCTCGCGAGCTGCGGATGATTTTTCAAGATCCCTATGGCTCACTCAACCCGCGGTTGTCGATCCTGGAGATCATCGGTGAAGTGCTCAAGGTGAACAACCTGGCGCAGGGCAGAGAGTTGGAACGCAGAGTGCGCGAGCTGATGGCCAAAGTCGGGCTGAGCCCTGACTACCTGCATCGTTACCCGCATGCCTTCAGCGGGGGGCAACGCCAGCGAATCGGGATTGCGCGTGCCCTGGCGCCCCGTCCAGCGCTGATCGTTGCAGACGAACCTGTTTCGGCGTTGGATGTTTCGGTTCAGGCGCAGATTTTGAATCTGCTCAAAGAGCTGCAGTCTGAGTTTTCGCTCACCTATCTTTTTATTTCGCACGACCTCAACGTCGTTTCGCACATCAGCGATCGGGTCATGGTGATGTATGTGGGCAGGATCGTCGAACTGGCTCCGACCCAGACGCTCTTTCAGCGTCCGCAGCACCCGTATACCGAAGCGCTGCTGTCGGCTGTGTTGAGCCCTGACCCCAGCGTGCGGCCCCCCCGTATCCAGTTGGAAGGGGGCGTTGCAGACCCTGCCAATCCGCCTGCCGGGTGTGCCTTTCATCCCCGCTGTCGTTATGCCCAGGATCGCTGTCGGCACGAAACACCTGCGCTGCGCCCTGTCACTTCTGTCCACTGGGTCGCCTGTCATTTTGCCGAAGAACTGACGCTGCACCCCATGGCCCTTGCCGTATCCACCCTACAGACCCAAGAAAGCGACCGACCCTGATGCAAACACCACAATCTATTCAACTGCATGGCCAGCTGACTTCAGCAGACATGCGCCAGACCCGACCGATCCCTGTCCAAATGCCAGAGGGGGTGACCCAAGTTCATTTTCGGTTTCGCTACAGCCCCAAATTTGCCCCCAACCAGCGGCTGGCCCACCAGATCAGCCTGATGATCTTCGATACAGAAGGGCCCCGTTTCGAGATTTCACGCCCGGATGACCAGGGTGTCTGGATCCATGAAGCCGAGGCCTCCCCTGGTGGAATGGCTGGGCCCATCCAGCCAGGGACATGGCAGCTTTTTATTTTGGTGCATCGTCTGCTCTCCGACGAACCGGTCCGCTACGAGCTGGACATGACACTCTCCTTTGACCCGATCGAGCGACAGCCCAGAAGCTGGCGGCCCGGGCTGGTTGCGTCGCGCGGCCCGGGCTGGTACCGTGGGGACCTGCACGCCCATTCGATCCATTCAGACGGCAGTCTGGATGTGCCCGAGCTGGTCAACTTCTGGCGGGAGCAGGGGGTGGACTTCATGACCTTGAGCGACCACAACACCCTCTCGGGGCTGGCCCAGGTGCGCAGCCTGAGCGACGACGACCTGCTCACCATGGGTGGAATTGAGCTTTCGACCTACTGGGGACATGCTGTTGCGGTCGGGGTTCGGCGCTGGTTCGACTGGCGCAAGCTCGACGGATCGCAGCTCACAATGCCCGAGCTGGCACAGCAGGTGATCGATGCAGGGTGTCTTTTTACCATCGCCCACCCGATGGACCCTGGCGACCCGATGTGTTGTGGCTGTCGCTGGGAGTACGACGATATGATGCCTGGCAATGCGCTGGCGGTTGAAGTGTGGAACGGTCTGTGGAGTGCACGCAACCAAGAGGCGCTCTCCTGGTTTTACCGCTGGCTCAACCAAGGGTATCGTCTGACGGCCGTTTCAGGGACAGACTTGCACACCCTGCCCAGAAGCACTCGGCGTGCTGCGGTCAACGTTGTCTATGCCCAGGAGCTGAGTGAACCGGCCATCGTCGATGCGCTCAAGGCAGGACACTCCTACATCAGTTCGGGCCCTGAACTGCTTTTGACAGCACACACCTCCGCCGGAGAGGCTGCGATGATCGGCGATACCTTGCCGCCCGGCGAGACCACGCTGCGCGCAACCTGGCGGGACGGCGACAACGGCGACAGCCTTCGGCTGGTTTTGGACGGCAAGGTATATCGGGAACACTTTGTGGCTGGCAGCGGCGAGATGAGCTGGACCCTTGCTCCTGGGAGAGCCAGGTGGTTTGTGGTCGAGCTGCGCAGTCCTGCCAACGATCTGTTGGCCGTGACCAACCCAATTTTTGTCGCGACCGCTGGCTCGCATTGACAACAGCAGGGTTCCCGGCGAACCTGCCGGGAACCCTGCTCTGGTTATGGATGGATGCCCTGGCGCAGCTGTGCGTCGATGACAGCCAGCACAGGCGGCAGGTCGGCGATGGTGTCGACCACAAAATGGGCGCCGGCAGCTCGTAAGCGCTGTGAGATGTCCAGTCTGAGACGGGCCACCTCTTCTGTGCCGAGATCGTCCACTTCGGCTCTGGTCAGCCCTGCCATGCTGCTCGACAAGGCCACCCCGACCGACCAGCAGCCGGCGTTGAGCCCTTCCTCGATGTCTGGAATTGTGTCTCCCACCTTGACGACTGCCGCCATCGGGTAGACTTGCAGCTCCATGGCCAGCCGATAACACATCCAAGGAGCAGGTCTTCCGGCGGGCACGTCGCTGGGGGTAAGGATGGCATCTGGTTCGTAGCCGTGGCTGCGCGCAGCGGCAGCGAGTGCGGCCATCATGGGGCGAGTGTACCCTGTGGTTGTCCCGATCTTCCATTGTTTGCTGCGAATGAAGGCCACGGTGTCGAGCAGACCCGCAATGGGCAGCGCATACTCGGCGACGCTGGCTGTCTGCAGCGGTTCGAACTCCTGATACAGACGGTCGACATCGTTTTCGGTGGGCAACGCACCATGGCTTTGGCGCCAGAGCTCACCTGCTTCCTGCAGGATCGAACGCAGATGCTCTTTTTTCATCAGCCCCATTCCTTGGCGCGCCTGGGCGGGCGTGATCGTCACCCCATGCTGCTCGAAGAGGCGTAGAAAAACTGCCGCCGGCGCAAAGGATCCAAAATCGACCGCAGTGCCCGCCCAGTCTAGGATGACCGCCTGAAGTCCACCGATGTACTGGCGTTGAAAACGAAATGACATCAAGAACCCCCTTTGTACGCTTGTGAAGGAAGACCCATTGCGGTCAGCGCGGCGCGAACTGCCCAAAGCAGATTCGTCACATCGCTGGTGTCGAGCCGGCCGATATGGCCGATGCGAAAACAATTGGCATGGCTCAGTTTGCCGGGGTAAATAATCTGGCCGTATTCGCTCAGCAGCTGATAGAAGCGAGAAAACTCGAAGCCAGGGTGCTCTGGGTAGCGGAAGGCCGTGATGGTATGGCCGCGGTCGGCTTCGGCCTCGATATAGGGCTGGAGGCCGAGCGCACGCATCCCCTCTACGGTCATCTGGCAATTGCGGGCGTAGCGGGCTGCGCGACCTGCCACCCCTCCCTCCTCGGCCAGCTCGGCCAGCGCCTGGTGAAAGGCCAGCAAGCTCTGAACAGGTGGTGTAAAACGAAACTGGCCATCCTTTTCCAAAGCTTCGTACTGAGCAAGTAAATCCAGGCTGACGCTGCGCGCCCACCCACGGGTCGCCAGCAATGTGGCGGTGTGGGCCAGCACAAAAGCAAAGCCTGGCACGCCTTCGATGCATTTATTGGCCGAGGAGATCAGAAAATGGATCGGGGTCTCGTTCAGGTCGATCGGGTATCCTCCAAAACTGCTCATGGCATCGACGATCAAAGAGACAGCGTGTCGTTCGGCCAACGCAGCGATTTCCCGGATCGGGTTGATCAGCCCTGTCGTTGTTTCACAGTGCACGACCGCAACGTGGGTGAGCTCCTGTTCATGCGCCAGAAGTTTCTCCAGCTGCCCCGGGTCGATGGGGGAGTTTTCGGGGCTTCTCAAAACCACGGTGTCGATCCCGAGCATGTCTGCGATCTGAACCATCCGTTCTCCGTAGGCACCGTTGACCAGAAGCGCCAGCTGCCCGCCGAGGGGAACGACCGAACCGAGTGTGGCCTCCACGGCAAACGTTCCGCTGCCCTGCATCAAGACTGCGGTGTACTGGCTTGAATCTGCGCTGGCCAGCAGCAGCAGACGTTGTCGTATCTCTGCGACGATCGCAGTAAACTCCGGGTCGCGCGAACCCAGGTCACGCAGCATTGCCTGCTTGACCGTACGGCTGGTGGTCAGTGGGCCCGGGGTAAAAAGCGCTTTGTCCTTCCAGGCAGAAATTTGCATGGTGCTCCTCTTCAAAAGTCTTTCCAATCAAGTCGGATGGGCGTTTCACACAAAGCAGTTGCAGCGGTCAGGGCAGGCGCCATGCTTGCGTGCGGCGGTGCAGAGGGCGGGTAATCCAGAAATAAAGGATACGGACCGTCAGACAGGCGGCGATGACCAGCACAGACATTGCCGCAGCGGCAGCGGTATCGCCGGCGTCGTCCAGATTGACAATCGCAACCGAGGCCAGTTTGATCTGCGGAGAATAGAGCAAAATGACTGCAGAAACTGTCACCATCGCGTTGACAAAGAGGTAGAGCGCAATTTCAGCGACAGCAGGCAACGACAGCGGCAAGGTGATTCGCCAGAAGGTACGGTAAAACGGCACACCCAGCGAGGCTGAAACAGCTTCGAGTTCGCCGTCGATCTGTTTGAGGGCAGTCGTGGCGGCCATGAAGCTGACCGTGTAAAAGTGAACAATATTGGACAGGACCAAAATCGCCATCGTGCCATACAGGCCGGCGAACGGATTGGGCATCTCCACCCCCAGAAGGGTCCAGTGTGTGGGGTTAAAAAAGAAGATATAGGCAAGCCCGATCACAAGACCTGGCAGCGCAACGGAGATCATCGAAAGAAAATAGGCGGTCTGGCGCAGCGGGCCCCACGTTCGGTTTTTTTCGATCAGGTAGGCGCCTGCAAAAATGATTGCAGTTCCAACCCCGGCTGTGTAAAAGGCCATCCACAGGCTGTTGGTGTAGGCTTCCCAGCCTCCTCCACCCACCTTGCTAAAATCGTAGTGGCGCAGGGTCAGTTCCAGCCGGTAGGGCCAGACATCGACCAACGAAGCATAGATCACGGTGCCTGTCACAGCCAGAATGGCGGCTGCGACCAGCGAACAGTAAACGAGGGCGAAGCGGTCCAGCAGGGGGGTGGGGCGAGGGTGCAGCGGCGTTGCCCGTGCCGTCAGCACAGCATTCTGGTGGCGTTGTGCGATTCGGTCTGCGACAAAGGCCAAGACGGTAGGGATGAGGAGCACAATGCTGACCGTGGCGCCCATCACAAAATTTTGCTGGCCGATGACTTGTTTGTAGATATCGGTGGCCAGCACATTGTAGTTGCCTCCTACCACTTTGGGGATGCCGAAGTCGGTGAAGGCCAGCGTAAAACAGACAAACACTGCGCTGATCAGCCCATAACGCATTTCGGGCAGGGTGACCGACCAGAAAGTGCGCAGCGGCGATGCGTTGAGCACCTGGCTGGCTTCGTAGAGGCGGGCGTCTGCCAGCGATGCGGCCACTGCCAGGATCAAAAACGCCTGTGGAAAACAGTAGATCAGTTCGCCCAGAAGGATTCCGTTCTGGCCGTACAGATTCAGATCGAAGCCCAGGGCAATTCCAAAGTTTTGCTCAAAAAAGCCAAAAAAGCCGGTAGTCACCAATCCTTTTCTGCCAAAGAGATAGACCAGCCCGATGGCCAGGGCCAAGGGGGGGACGACGAGGGGGAGCAGCGCGACCGCGCGAAAAAAGTGTTTGCCCGGCATGCAGGTGCGGGCAAGCGCCCAGGCATAGACAAAGGCCAGGCCAACCGCCAGAAGTGTCGTCTTCCCTGCAATGGTCAGACTGTTGAACAGGGAGGAGGTCAGGCCAGGGCTGGAAAAATAGCGGACATAGTTGTCCAGCCCCACAAAATTGCCCTGGGGGTCTGAGAGGCTGCGCATGCCCAATGGAACGAGGGGCAGCAGAATGCCAACCAGCAGAACCCCCAGAAGCAAGAGCAGCAGGCTGCGGCGCAGCCACTCTTCGCTCGTGATCTTTGCCAGGCGGCCCGGCTCTGCTCGGCCTGGGGGCAACGTTCGCTGGCTCATGCGGGTTTCTTGCCTGTTCGGAAAACACGCAGCGCGTCTGCCGGCAGGTGCAGCGGCAGCGCTTCTCCGACATGCAGTTCAGAGTGTTCTGCGGCGTGTCGAGGCAAGGTCAGCGTCAGAGAAACCGCAGCGTTGCAGAAGTCTGGCACTGTATGGCGCAAAAGCAGACGATAGACAGGGCCCATAAATTCAACTGCCTGCAGTTCTGCGACCAAAATGTTGCTCAACGCGTCTGCATCCCGTTCGATACGGATCTCCTCAGGACGAATCGCCAACATCAGTGAATTTCCTGGCACAAGATCTCCTTCCCAGTTCTGGACACGCAGCGCAAATGCCCCGGTGCGAACGACACCGACCCCTTCGCCGCTGGCTACACCGGGCAAAAAATTCATCTGCCCGACAAAATCAGCGACAAACGGTGTGGCTGGCTGTTGATAGATTGCCAGCGGTGTGTCAAGCTGAACGATTCTGCCCTGGTCCATCACAGCGATGCGGTCAGCCATGCTCAACGCTTCTTCCTGGTCGTGTGTCACCATGATCGTCGTGATGCCCAAACGGCGCTGCAAGCTCTTGATCTCCCCCCGCAAACCGGCGCGCACACGAGCATCCAGGGCAGAGAGAGGTTCGTCGAGCAGAAGCAGCGAAGGGGCGGGGGCCAGGGCACGTGCCAACGCCACGCGCTGCTGCTGCCCGCCAGAGATCTGGGCGGGGTAACGGGGGGCGAGCCCCTGCAGCCCCACCAGCTGCAGCAACTCCTGCACGCGCGCAGCAATCTGAGTTCGTCCCTGTTTGCGATTTTGTAGACCGTACGCGATGTTTTCAGCGACCGTCAGATTGGGAAAAAGTGCATACGACTGAAAGACGATGCCGAAATCACGCTCTGCGGCTGGCAGTCGGGTGACATCTCGCCCAGCCTGCAAAATCTGTCCTGCGGTCAACGGCTCAAGCCCGGCAATCAGCCGCAGCAGCGTGGTTTTGCCACACCCGCTCGGCCCCAACAAAAATAGAAATTCACCTTGGTCGACATCCAGTACCAGGGTCTCCAGCACAACATGTCGACCAAAGTGTTTGTGTACATTGTACAGCTGCAAAAATGGATCGAGAACGGTCATGGTTTTCTGCGCCAGATGAGGATCGTTCTGTGGCGCCCAGAGGAGAAAAGATCCTCCGGGCGCCATCTTTTGGGCACGATATCGGGGTCAGCGCGGCTCAGATTTGCCGTCGTAGCGCTCTGTCCACTGCGCAAGAATCTGTTCTCGCTCGCCCGCCATTCGGACAAAATCGTTCTCCACCAGCTGTGCGAGCGGGTCCGCCGGGTAACCATCGGGGATCGGGATCTCTGTGGCCACAGAGGTGATCGGATAGCTGCCCGCATACAGCTGCATGATGTCGTCGCCGATCGCCCAATCCAGGAAAACCTTGGCCGCCGGCACAATTTCAGACTTGCGCACCAGCGCATTGGCTTCGATCTCCCACCCAGAGCCCTCGGCCGGGAAGACTGGCTCGATCGGTTCGCCCGCTTCTTTCTGTTTGACCGCACGGTAATCGAATGAAATGCCGATCGCAACCTCCCCGGCCCCGGCCATTCGGCAGGGCTTGGATCCGGAGTGGGTGTAGACGGCAATGTTCTCGTGCAACTGGTCAAGGTATGCCCAGCCAGCTTCTTCGCCCATCATCTGCAAAATCGCCGAAACCGAGAGAAATCCTGTGCCAGAAGAAGCCGGGTTGGGCATCGCAATCAGCCCTTTGTACTCGGGTTTGACCAGATCCGCCCAGCTGGTCGGCATCGTCAGGCCCGATTTTTCTACCTCGACAGTGTTGACACAAAACGCAGAGAACCAGGTGTCAATCCCGACCCAGTGGGGTGGGGTATCGCTGTCACGAAATTCAGCGCGCACACGTTCCAGACCGGCAGGAGCGTACGCCTCCAACATCTCCTGCTGTTCAGCGACAAGCAGGCTCGTCGCTGCCAGCCCCCAGACCACATCGGCCTGTGGGTTCTCTTTTTCGGCCAGCAGCCGTGCCGTGATGATGCCGGTCGAATCGCGCACAATGTTGACCGTGATTTCAGGATGTTGCTCGTTGAAGAGGGCAAGATAGCTGCTGATCTGGTCGTCTTCCAGTGCGGTGTAGACCGTGATCTCCCCAGAGGGAGCCGCTGTACCGGTTTCACCGCTGGGCTGCACTGCGCTGCAGCCGGCCAGCAGCAGCAGGGCGAAAATTGCCGTTGTCCATTGCTTCACTGTCTATATCTCCTTGATCGTGTTGAGGTTGTTGGATTGAAGACAGACCTACTTGGTTCAGTAAAGCAGATCTTTGTCAACAAAAATGCAGAAATCTATTAAGAACGGGTAAGGGTTTGTTAATCACCGACTAAAAGATGCGAGGGGCGCTCGACAGCCTGCTGGCCGATGCGCTATACTGGGTGTAAAACAGGCTGGCAAAAGAGCCTGTCGAAGCGTGCAGAGGAGAAGAGCGATGTCTGTGCTGGACCGTTTTCGTCTGGATGGCCGTGTCGCACTGATTACGGGCGGCACCAAGGGGTTGGGCAGGAGCATGGCAGATGGTTTTGTCGAGGCGGGTGCGGCGGTGGCGGTGGTCAGCCGCCACCACGAAGAGAGCACAAGGGTGGCCGAAGAACTCACCGCACATGGGGGGAGACGGTGTGCAGGCTATGCTGCGGATGTCACCGACCCAGCCCAGGTGGCCGGGCTGGTCCAACGCGTGCTCGACGACTTCGGCCAGGTCGATATTCTGGTCAACAATGCAGGAATCAATCTGCGCGGCCCGATCGAAGCTCTGTCGGTCGAGCAGTTCGACGCGGTCCAGGCGGTCAATGTGCGCGGCCCCTGGCTGATGTGCCGGGAGCTGGCCCTCCATTTCAAAAACCGACGCTACGGACGTGTGCTCAACATCGGCTCGATGCTTTCGGTGGTGGGGATGGCAGATCGCACCCCGTATGCCACCAGCAAAGGGGCCCTTTTGCAGATGACGCGGGTTCTGGCGCTGGAATGGGCCCCCTACGGGGTGACGGTCAACGCGATGATTCCAGGTCCTTTTGCCACGGAGATGAACCTGCCGATCTTGAATCACCCCGAGCGTTACCGCGCTTTTGTCGACCGCATCCCGCTTGGTCGCTGGGGAGAGCTCGAGGAAATCCAAGGGCTGGCGCTTTTTCTGGCCAGCGACGCTTCCAGTTTTGTGACGGGGGCTGCCATGACCGTGGATGGCGGGTACACGGTCTGGTAGGGGGGGAGGGTCAGGTTGCCAGTTTGAGGGCCACCCCCGAGGCCTGGTGGGCCCGCATCGTCTGTGCCAGCTGCACGACATAGGCTCCTGCTTCGAGGGGGTTGGTGCCTCCTGCAAAGATGTTGCAGAGGACATCGCGTCGGGCGTCGGTGTCTCCTGGCTGTGGGCGCCAGGCCATGTAGGCGCTCAGACTTTCGGCGCGGCCCAGCCCGGGCCGCTCGCCGATCAGCAAGATCAAGACATCTGGCTGCAGCAGCTCGCCGATATCGTTCATGACCCCGACCCGGCAGTGGCTGACAAAAAAAGGAACCCCAAAGCTCAACCCGGCGGACAGCACCCCATGCCGGATCACGGGGAGGATCTGGCGCAGGTTGGCCTCCACGGCGGCTGCGCTCAATCCGTCGCCGACCACCAGCTGGACGGCAGGACGTTGGGGGCAGCGCGCCCGGATCTCTTCTTTGGCGTTTTCGGAGAGTTTGCGCCCCAGGTCGGGGCGCAGCAGGTATTCTTGTTTGCCGCCGCAGACCTGGGTGGCGACGCTGAAAAGTGCCAGCTCTGCCAGCAGGCTGGGCTCCACCTCCCGATAGAGTGCGTCCTGGGTCAGGGCGTGGTCGGCTTGAAAGAGCAGCAGCGCCGCGGTTGTGTAGCGCGGGCCAGCCCGGCCGACCCCGATGCGGGCTGGGGTTGCGGCCATCAGCGCATGCAGCCCTGCGGGGTCGGCCGGGTGAGAGAGCGTCGGGCGTCTTAAAGCGGGGTCGGGCAGGTCGATCGACAGCTGCGGGTCTGTGGCGGGTTGTTCTGGCATGGTTGTGGCTTTCTGCAGAGAGTGGTTACCGGCGCAAGAAAAAAGAGGGGTCTCCTGCCCGAGCGGTCAGCCGCCCTGCGTGCATCAGCCCCAGATCTTCCAGCCAGCGTTCGAATTCGGGTGCGGGGCGCAGGCCAAAGAGCTGGCGGAGCGCGGCCGTATCGTGGTAGGAGGTGCACTGGTAGGAAAGCATCGAGTCGTCGCCCATCGGCACCCCCATAAAATAGTTGCAGCCAGCGGCGGTGAGCAGCACAGCCAGGTTCTCGATCGCGTTCTGGTCGGCGCGCGCGTGGTTGGTGTAGCAGGCGTCCACCCCCATCGGCAGCCCGCTCAGCTTTCCCATAAAATGGTCTTCCAGCCCGGCACGCTGGATCTGGCGCGCGTCGTAGAGGTATTCCGGGCCGATGAAGCCGACGACTGTGTTGACCTGAAAGGGGCGGTATCGTCTGGCCAGCCCATAACAGCGCGCTTCGAGGGTCAGCTGGTCCCAGCCGTGGTGGGCGTCGGCCGAAAGTTCGGAGCCCTGGCCCGTCTCAAAATAGAGATAGTTGGGCCCTGGGGTGAAGCAGTGGCGTTGGGCCAGGGTCTGCGCCTCGTCGAGCAGGGTGACCGAAATGCCGAAGGAGTCGTTGCCGCGCTGGGTGCCGGCCAACGACTGGAAGAGCAGCCCGGCGGGCGCGCCGGCCGCCAGACATTTCATCTGCGTGGTGACATGGGCCAGGACGCAGTTCTGGGTTGGGATCTGCCACTGTTGGATCACGGCGTGGGTCATTTCCAGCAGCCGGGCGACCGAACTGTAGGAATCGTCGACCGGGTTGATGCCGATCACGGAGTCCCCGGAGCCATAGGCGAGCCCTTCGTAGAGTTCGGCGCGGATGCCGGTGAGAGAATCGGTCGGGTGGTTGGGCTGGTTGCGGCTGGACAGCCGGCCCTCCAGGCCGATCGTGTTGTTGCAGTGGGCCGAGACGCGCACTTTGCTGGCCGCATAGATCAGGTCGAGGTTGGACATCAGCTTGGTGACTGCGCTGATCATCTCTGCGGTCAACCCATCGGCGGCCCGGCGGATCTGGGCGGCGGTGGTCGTGTCGGCCAGAAGCCATTCGCGCAGCTGGCCGACGCTCCAGTCTTTGATTTCGGCGTATGCGGCCGGATCCAGGGCATCCTGGATCACACGGGTCACTTCGTCCTGTTCGTAGGGGACGGCGGGCTGTTCGCGCAAGACCCAGAGGGGGAGTTCGGCCAGCACAAAGCGGGCTGCGGCCCGTTCTGCCGCTGTCTCGGCTGCCAGACCGGCCAATCGGTCTCCTGATTTCTCTTCATTGGCCTTGCCCATCAGCACCCGGACATCTGGAAATTCGTACTGCTTGCCGTGCAGACGGGTACGCAGCAACATAGAGGCCTCGCTTTCACCGATAGAAAACCAGCGTTTTTATGCTGAGCGGGACGACCCGCCCGTCCGACAAGGGCAGGCCGACGTCGAGATAGTTTCCCTCGGCCAGCTGCACCTGGTCGATCACCAGCAGCGGGCGTTTGGGCAGAGCGGCTTTGATGGTCTGGCCCAGCACCTGGGCGTAGTCGCGGTCCAGCAGCACGACCAGGGGCTGCTGGGGGGGCAGGCTGTCGGCGTAGGTGCAGAGTGCTGCGGCCAGCTCCAGCAGCGCGGGGTACTCGAGTGGCTGTCCGCATTCCAGCGCAAGTGCGCACGGCTCGTTGGCTGGGCCGCCCCGCAGGGTGGCAGCCCTGATCGCGGCGGCCAGCGCTGTCCGTTCCCATTCGGCGGGCAGTGCCGGCTGCACAACGGGCAGATTGCGCAGCGGCAGCAGCGCCCGCTCCACCCAGATGGTGGACCCGGAGACTGTCACGGTCTGCGTTCCGGCCCCGAGCACGGTGGCGCGCACCGTCTCTGAGGGTTCTGCGATTGTGTAGGCTGCCAGGTCGGGCTGGCGGCGGAGCGAGTCAGCGAGCAGCGGCCCGACATCGCCGTAGAGGGCCACCTCGGCCACGCTGCCAGCGGGTGTCCCGGCATAATAGGCGCTGCCGACGCCGCCGGAAAACATCAGGAGGGTGCCTGGTGCCACCGGCGGTGCCGGTGCGGTCAGATAGAGCTGCTGAGCCAGCGGGGAGGCGGTGCCGTGGATCAGCTCCACCGTCAGTGCTGCCATCTGGTCGGTGAAGCGGCGGAGTGTGGCCAGGTCGACCGGGTCGCCGGGAGAAAGCTGCAGCCCGCACGCGGCCAGGATGGCGCGTGCGGGTTCGGCGACGCTGCGCACCCGGCCGAGTCGGCCATCGATTTCGAGCAGCCGGCCCCCGCAGCTGATGGCGGCGGTGGTGAGCAGCCGGTCTGCCTGAAACGTGGCCCGATTGGCGGTTCCTCCGCCGATATCGAGATTGGTGACGGTTGTGAAGTGGTGGCGGGCATAGGCAGCGGCGCCCGAGCCGCGCCCTGCGAGTGCCCCTTCGAGGTGGGGGCCGGCCACGCTGACCACAAATTCGCCGGCCAGCCCGGCCAGTGCGGCCAGAATCCGGTCGGCATTTTGTTTCTTGGCGGTTTCGCCGGTCACAATCACAGCCCCTGTCTCGACCTGGGCAGGGGCTACCCCGGCTGCCGCATACGCTGCTTGCACCCACGCGTACAGGCGTGGGGCGTCGACCGTTTCAGGGTCTGACAGCGGCGTCAGCACGATCGGGCTGCGGTAGAGCACCCGGCGTACAACAATTTCCAGGCGTGGGATCTGGCCCGGCTGAGCGACGCTGACCGTCTGCAGCTCGGAAAAAAGCAGCTGCGTCGTGGTCGTTCCGACATCGATTCCCACCGAAAGAAAAACAGGTGCGTCCACGATCTGGCTCCTGCAAAGAGGGCGCTGAAAGAGTGCCTTTTAGTATACCACAGCTGTGCGGGGCTTTTGAGCCAGCCAAACCGACAAAAACAGCGCCACCCGGGAGCTCCCGGGTGGCGCTGAGGACAGACGGTCTGGGGATTTCAGCCTTCTGTGCAGCTTTGAGGAACGTTCCGCTGCAGCACCCATTCGCCGTTGGGGCGCTTTGTCTTGGTCCAGTCCGCCAACGAAAACTTGCCTGTCACATCCCCCGGAATGCTGATTTCGGCGGCGCCTGCGGGAATATCGACGTAGCCGCCAAGATTGGGTGCCAAGACCAGCTGGCCACACGCGTCCCACCAGCCGACACTGGACTGCTGCGTTTTGAAGCGGATCGCGATTTTGCCGTCCGTTCCGGGCGGGGAAAGTTCGACAGCTGCGTTGCCAGAAAAGATGCGAACCAGGCCGTCAGCGGTGCTCTCCTCCGAAGACCCGTCGGCGGGATTGGGCAAGGGCGACTCGGGTTCGATCGGCGACTCGGGCTCGATCGGTGACTCGGGCTCGATCGGCGACACTTGGAGGGCTGCCAGGGCAGAGGCGGGCAACCTCGTCTCTGTCGTCCACGCCACGCACAACAGCAGGGTCAAGGCCAAGAGTCCAAGCAAATACTTGCGGATCATCGGAGTTCCTTTCGATAGAAAATGTGGATAAGTCTCCAGGCAGCCAGCTGTCTTCAGCCGAGGGTGCGATGAGGAGTATCAAAAAATATAACAGAGCGTGCCGTCGGCGTCAAATAGAGGCACACCGCGCCCTGACCAAGGCAGGTATCTTCAAAAAGATGTGCGGTCCGTGGCCGCACATTCTCCTGGCCTTGGGTGCCGGCAGAAACCGTAGGTGTGGTTACGACCGCACACCGTTCCGTTCTCAGGTGTCGGCGGCCAGCCTCCATCTCTGTGGCCCAAAGCAGAGGCAAAGCCAGGACGTGCGGTCGCAGAGCCGCCCCTACGGTGCTGCATCTCCCGAAAAGATCCCTGAGCGATGTTCCCCAAAGGAGAAGTGCCCTATGCGCCGCCTGTGGCGCTCAACCTTTGTGCTGGCAGTGTGTGCGCTGGCCGTTGGCTTCGTGCGTACCGAATCGTCTCGCGTGACAGCTGACGATGGGTCGGGACATCTGCTGATCGGCGCAGGACGGCAGCTGGCGAAACACCTGGCCCGCCTTTCTGCCGGGAGGAGGCGCGGCGTTTTCTGCTGTGCTCTTCTTCAACGGGATCAATTGGACGATGGCAGCTGCCGCAATTGCTCTTTGATGGCTTGAAATTGCTGCGGCGTGATGCCGGTCGCTTTTGTGATGAGCGCCCAATCCACCCCTGCGGATAAGAGGCTATCGATCGTGTCGATTTCTCCTTCCTGTCGGCCTTCCTGTCGGCCCTCCTGTCGGCCTTCCTGTCGGCCTTCCTGCTTGAGTTCTTCTGCGTAGGTCAACATCTCTCCTCCAATGTTTACGGTATATTTCCGCACATTCTCAACAAATTCTTGTACTGCCCGTCGTTCCTGGGTCGCAACCAGGTAGAAGACGAAGAGTTTCATGTAATCTGTCCCGCCAGCCAGCGCGACCTGTGCCAACAACTGTGCTGCATGGTGCAGGGCCCTGTGGGCTGATTTTTGAAAAGCAGCCATCATCAAAAGCTGGGCTACCTGCGCTTTCAGCCCCCCTTGCGTCTGCTCCACCGACAGACCGGACTGGTCGATCAGAAAATGAGCAAAGCGTGGCAGGAAGTCGTCGCTGCGGTGTTCCTCGTCAAAGAGATCGGCAAACTCGGTCGAATGGTGCCAGCGGCTCTCTCCCTGGTAGAAGACGACAGGGAGGATGGGGCGCAGATCCATCTGCTCAGGATGCTTCTTGAAGGATTCGTCCCAGATGCGGCACATGTACTTGAGCAAGCGAAAGCGCATCCACTTGTCCGGCGACGACTGGTGCTCGAAAAGCACGTACAGATGGAGCGTCTGTGCTGTCCTCTGCACAGTATAGAGCAGGTCGGACTCGCTTTCCCGCAAGGCTTCGTCGACGAAGCTGGTCTCTTCCAGGGTCAGGCTTGACCAGTCGAGCTGTTCGACCAGAGCGGGTGGCAGATGGACACGCAAAAAAGTGGCCGCTTCGTGGGGGTCTGCGAAGACGCTGCGAAAGAGTTTGTCGTGGGGTCGTTTCGTGTCGCCGCGCATATTTTGCTCTGAGCTTTCTCCTCACCTGCCCTGATAAACCCATTGTAATACAAAAAGAGCTGTTCTGCGAACGCACCCCCTGACACGGGTCTACTTCACGAGGAGGGCAGGTTTTTGGCAGCGTCCCCCATCTGGTCAAAGCGTCCGCTAAGGACGGCGGCACGAACTGGCAGCAGGTTTTCGGCACCTTGCCGTGACCAGCGCATACCAGGACCGCTGAAGCGCGCTTTGAATTGCTTTGCGCCGCTTTCGACCATACCCCTGCCGATGGGCCATTCTTCTTCGCGCATCTCGATGTAGTTCATACGCTGATGGTTGGTACGAAAATAGCCTGCCGCCGTGTTGATGAGGTGACAAAAAATTTTTGCTGACAGGTCTATTTGAAGGGTTTGGCCATGTATCGCACCACTGCCTAAGCCTGAGGTGCGGCTCCAGCCAGACTGTTTGCTTATTTCAGACCACGTGTATTAGACACGACACGCTCTTTTGGAGCCCCGACCGTGAGGGAGGGGGAATCCCCAGACACGACAAGCTCCCTGGACACGACACGCTCTTTTGGAGCCCCGACCGTGAGGAAGGGGGGAATCCCAAAGCACGACAAGCTCCCAAGACACGACACGCTCTTTTGGAGCCCCGACCGTGAGGGAGGGGGGGAATCGCAAGGCACGACCAGCTTCCCAGACACGATACGCTCTTTTGGAGCCCCGACCGTGAGGGAGGGGGGAATCGCAAGGCACGACAAGCTCCCAAGACACGACAAGCTCTGTTGGAGCCCCGACCGTGAGGGAGGGGGGAATCCCAAGACACGACAAGCTCCCAAGACACGACACGTTCTGTTGGAACCCCGACCGTGAGGGAGGGGGGAATCCCCAGGCACGACAAGCACCCCAGACACGACACCTGAAGCAACTCCGTTAAGGTAAGCAGGTCGAGAAACTGCCGAGCGACCGAAACGGAGGAGGAGATGTTGACAGTGCATAGTTATGAAAGAATTCGCCATGCGTACGTAGTGGAAGGGAAGAGCATACGTCAGATAGGGCGGGAGTACGGTCGCGGGTACTGGACGGTGCGCAAAGCGCTGGAACAGTCAGAACCGCAGCCGTATCAACTGAGCCAGGCGAAAGATGCGCCGGTGTTGGGTGCGTACAAGGAGCAGATCGAGGCGATGCTGGTGGAGAATGAGCGTCTGCTGCGCAAGCAGCGTTATACAA
>JAGWYN010000117.1 GCA_018969295.1 Chloroflexota bacterium
ATCTGGGGGATCTCTGCCACAGCAGCCAGGTCGGGCGCAACCACTTTGCGCAGCGGCTGGCGATCGTGGCGGGGGAACGGACGGAGCTGCTGGAAAAACTCGGTGCTGCCGCAGCAGGCCAGGCTGCAGCAGGCATTCTCACAGGTCACAGCCAGCCGTCTGTGCCACAGGTCGCCTTCCTCTTCACGGGACAGGGGGCACAGTATGCCGGCATGGGGCGGGAGCTCTACGAGACAGAACCCATGTTCCGGGAGAGCATCGACCGCTGCGCCGCACTGCTGGACGGGCAGCTGGAAGCGCCGCTGCTGGAGCTGCTGGGCTATGGGCCAGCTGCAGAGAATGCTGCGAGTATCATCGACCGCACGGAGAACACCCAGCCTGCGCTCTTCGCGCTCGAATACGCGCTGGCGCAGCTCTGGCGCAGCTGGGGCATCGAGCCGGAGCTCCTCCTCGGCCACAGCGTGGGGGAACTGGCCGCAGCCTGCGTGGCAGGGGTCTTCAGCCTGGAGGATGGGCTCACGCTGGTGGCGGCGCGCGGGCGGCTGATGGGCGCGCTGCCGCAGGAGGGGGAGATGGTCTCGCTCCTGGCCGCAGAGTCCAGGGTGCGGGAGGCAATTGCCCCCTACGCGGACGAGCTGTCGATTGCCGCAGTCAACGGGCCGGCCAGCGTGGTGCTCTCCGGCCGCCGTGCTGCGGTGCTGGCGGTCAGCGAATTGCTTGCCGCCGAGGGGGTCAAGAGCCAGCGGCTGACCGTCTCGCACGCGTTCCACTCGCCGCTCATGGAGCCGATGCTGGAAGACTTCCGGCGGGTGGCCGAGCGCATTGTCTACCACCCTCCCCGCCTGCGTCTGGTCTCGAACGTGACCAGCCAGCTGGCGGGCGACGAGATCGCCACGCCTGACTACTGGGTACGCCACGTGCGCGAGGCGGTGCGCTTCGCCGACGGCGTGGCCGCGCTGCACAGCCAGGGCATCCAGATCTTCCTCGAAATCGGCCCCAAGCCCGTGCTGCTCAGCATGGCAGGGGGTGATAGTGGTCAGTGGGGAACAGGGGGCAGTGAGCAGCGGGCAGGGGGCAGGGGCCAGGAGGCAGAGAGAACAGCTCTTCTGCCCTCGCTCCGCCCTGGCCAAAGTGACTGGCAGCAGCTGCTGGGAAGCCTGGGCGAGCTCTACGTGCGCGGCGTACAAGTTGACTGGGAAGGGGTCGACCAGGGGCATGCACGGCGCAAGGTGGCGCTGCCTACCTACCCCTTCCAGCGGCAGCGCTGCTGGGTGCAGAGCCGCCCATCCAGGCGGGCTGCTGCGTCGCTGCGCCCGCTCATCGACAAGGTCACCCCGTTGCCTGCTTTGCAGAGTGTGCTCTTCGAGAGTGAGTTCAGCGTGGAGGCCATACCTTTCCTTGCGGACCACAGGGTCTATGGGGAGGTCGTTTCTCCGGGAGCGGGCCAGCTTGTGCTGGCGCTGCACGCGGCCCAGCTCTGTCTGGGGGAGGGGACGGCGCTGAAGCTGGAAGATGTCGTCCTGCCCCAGCCGCTAGTGCTGCCGGAGGGCCAGCGCCGCAGCGTGCAGGCGCTTTTCAAGGCCGAGCAGGCAGCGTACACATTCCAGCTGGTCAGCCTGCTGCCGGCCAGTTCAGAGACAGCCGCGCTTCCCGACAAGACCGCCACCCACGCAAGCGGGCGGGCAGTGCCCTGGACGCCCCCAACAGAGCCGTCAGCCAGCCTGGCCGCACTGCGGCAGCGCTGCAGCCAGCCGGTAGATCTGGACTCCTTCTACGCAGGCCTCGAAGCCGCACAGATTGCACTCGGACCCAGCTTCCGCTGGCTGGAAGCAGCCTGGCGGAGTGCGGCCGAGACCTCTGAAACGCTGGTTCGGCTGGCACAGCCGCCTGCTGTGGAGAGCCTGCGCGGCTACCTGCTCCATCCCGGCCTGCTCGACGGCTGTTTCCAGGCGGCAGGACTCTTCAACACCTCCGGCGAGACCCTGCTCCCCTTTGCGCTGGAGTCTCTGGCCGTGCAGCGGCCAGCCACAGAGGGGGAGTGGTGGTGCCACGTCACCCAGCGCTCTCCTGGCCGCTTCGACCTTGTGCTGTTGGATGCGGCGGGCAGCACCGTCGCCCAGATCGGCGGGTTCCAGACGCGCTCTGCCTCTGCCGCCGCCATCCGCGGCCGCGAACTGTGGCAGGAGTGGCTCTACACAGTCGACTGGCAGCCGCGCCCTTACTTCGGTCTGCCCCCGGAGTTTCTGCTGCCCCCTGACCAGCAGGTTGCGGCGTGGCAGGCCTATGCACGGGTCTCCGACGCAGAGCGCAGCCAAGAGGCTGCGCTGCATGCCGCGATGGAGGAGGTGAGCCTGGCTTTCGTGCTGTCCGCCTTCCGCAAAGCTGGTCTCCAGCTGCTGCCGGGTGCGCTCTGGCGCAGCGAGCACTTTGCCGGCAAACTCAGTCTGCTGCCAGCCTACCGCCGGCTGCTGGAACGGCTGCTGGAGATGCTCGTCGAAGCTGCCATTCTGCAGCCTGTGTCGGCTGGCTGGCAGGTTCTGCGCACGCCCGAAACCACAGAGCCAGCTGAACTTCTGGCTGCTCTCCAGGTCGAGCATGGCAAAAGACCGGAGCTGCGCCTGCTCGGACGCTGTGCAGCCCGTCTGCACGATGTGCTGCGCGGCGCTCAGGAGCCGCTCGAACTGCTCTTCCCCGGAGGCGATGCCACCGAGGCCACCCAGCTCTACAGCGACACACCCACAGCACGCGTGTTGAATGGGCTGCTCCAGAGAGCGGTGAGCAGCGCTTGCGCACAGCTGCCCGCCGAGCGGGGGCTGCGCATCCTCGAGATCGGAGCGGGCACCGGCGGCACCACGGCAGGATTGCTTCCGCTCCTCCCCGCAGATCGGAGCGAATACTTCTTCACCGATATCGGCCCCACCTTCCTGAACAAGGCTCAGGAACGCTTCAGCGCCTTTCCCTTCGTCCACTACCAGCCGCTGAACATCGAAGAGCCGCCCGCTGCTCAGGATTTGGCCCACCTGCAGGCGGACCTCATCGTCGCCGCCAATGTGCTGCATGCCACCCGAAATCTGGAGGAGACCCTGGCCCATGTGCGCCAGCTGCTGCAGCCGGGCGGGCAGCTGCTGCTGCTCGAGGCCACCGAGCGCCGCCGCTGGCTGGATCTGACCTTCGGGCTCACCGACGGCTGGTGGCGCTATGCCGACAGCCGCCAGGGCCATCCGCTGCTGACTCCGCAGGAGTGGCGGACCCTGCTGCAGGCGCATGGCTTTGTCCAGGTGGAAGTCCTCGAACTGGATGGACAGGCGGTCATCCTGGCAGAGGCGGATTCCCTGCCTCCCAGACTCCCAGGGCAGAGCTGGCTGATTCTGGCGGACAGGCAGGGGGTCGGGGCGGCCCTGGCCAGCCAGCTGCGCCAGCAGGGTGACCGGGTGCAGCTGGTCTATGCCGCACACTCTGCTCCGCTGCCAGCGAATGCGCTCTCTCTGGAGCCATCCGCACCTGCCCAGGAGTGGCAGCAGCTGCTCGCCAGCAGCTGGCAGCCTGCAAGTCGCACCGGCACAGCGCAGCTTCCTCGTCTGCACGGCGTCGTGCATCTGTGGAGTCTGGACACCCCAGCGCTCCCTGCGGCGCTGCGCCAGAGAGCAGAGCCGGACGAAAAAGCTCCCCTCGATCTCGTCGCAGCTGCGGAGCCGATGTGTGCCTCGGCGCTGCAGCTGGCGCAGGTGCTGCTGCAGGCCCAGGTCGAGCCGGCAGGCTTCTGGCTGGTCACACGCGACAGCCAGCCGGTCGGACCTGCCGAACCCCTCTCTGGGGTGCTTCAGTCTGCTCTGTGGGGGCTGGGCAAGGTGATAGGGCTGGAACACCCAGAGCTCCAGCCACGCTCTATCGACCTGAACCAGGACGAGGATGTGCAGACACAGGCGACCCGGCTGCGGGCAGAGCTGCTCCACCCGGGCGAGGAGCGCCAGATCGCCCTGCGCCCTGATGCCCGCTATGTGGCGCGACTGCAGCGTTATGGCGAGCAGGGTTCTGCCCAGGAACTGGCCCTACCCGCA
>JAGWYN010000056.1 GCA_018969295.1 Chloroflexota bacterium
GAAGCCCACCCCCTTGGTCTGACGCAAGACGATCTCCCGGCTGCGCTTGACCGCCTTGCCAAAGTCGACCTTCAGGTTGTCAAAGCTGAAGCCGTACTCGGCGGCATGGTGCAGCTCGTCCAGCACCTCGGCGTTGTGGATGAGCGCCTTGGTCGGGATGCATCCCCAGTTGAGGCAGACTCCCCCCAAACTTTCGCGCTCCACAATTGCGGTTTTCAGCCCCAACTGCGCAGCGCGGATGGCAGAGACATAGCCGCCAGGACCGCTGCCGACGACGACGACGTCGTATTGATAGGTGTGTTTGGCCATCAGAATCGTTTCCTTTCGTTATGGATCCAGCCTGGACGGCCAGTTTTCGAGCTGGCTTTTTACGGCTGTCAAAAAGCGGTCTGCCTCGGCTCCGTCCATGACCCGATGGTCGAAGGTGAAGCTCAAATAGCACATCGGCCGGATCGCCAGGCTGTCGTCGGCGTGGGGCAACAGCGAGCTGCCCGCCGCCCGCACCACAGGCCGTTTGACGATCGCACCCACCCCCAAAATCCCACTCTGTGGCTGGTGAAGGATCGGGGTCGCCAGCAGGCTGCCACCGGTGCCATGGTTGGTGAGGGTAAAGGTCCCTCCCTGCACTTCGTGCGGCTGCAGCAGCCCGGCACGCGCCCGGCCGACCAGGTCGCGCAGCGCCTGCCCCAGCCCAACCAGACTCCGCTGCTCCGCCTCGCGGATCACCGGCACCAGCAGCCCCGCCGGCACCGCTACCGCCACGCCGAGGTGGATCTGCCGCTGCAGCCAGATTCCCTCTTCGCTGAACCGGCTGTTGGCAGCCGGCACCGCCAACAGCCCGGCCACCGTGGCCGCAGCAAAATAGGCGGTGTAGGTGACCCCCTGCCCACTCTGGCGCTGGGCCTCCCGATGGCGCACCACCGCACTCATGTCGACCTCGTTGATGGTGGTGGCGTGCGGGCTGGTCTGCTTGCTCTGCACCATGTGCCGGGCGATCGCCCGGCGCAGGCTGTTCAACGGCTGCAGCTGCTCCGCTGCGTCCGGCGACGTCGGCTTGGCCGCAGCTTCCCGCTGGCTGGCCCGGTTGGCCAGATAGCGCTCCAGATCGCGGCGGGTGATCCGCCCCTCTCCCCCGCTGCCACTGACCTGCTCCAGGTCGATCGCCTGTTCTGCGGCCATGCGGGCCACGACCGGGCTGGCAAAGGCCCGCCCGGAGGGCCGCCCGGTTGCGGGGGGCGCTTCTGAGGGTGCAGCTTCTCTGGCGCCGATCGTGGCCACCACGCTACCGACAGCGACCGTCGCCCCCTCTGGCACAGCAACGGTCAGCAGGATGCCGTCGGTGGGGGCCAGGAGCTCGGTGTCGATTTTGTCTGTGCTGAGGGTGGCCAGGGGTTCCTGTCTGGCGACAAACTCTCCTGGCTGTTTAAGCCAGCGCAAGAGTGTGCCTTCGACGAGACTTTCTCCAAGCTGAGGCATTTTGACGACGGTGGCCATCGGCTGTTCCTACGCTTCGAGCTTCAGCCGTGCCGCCAGCTGGGGCTCAGCCATCCCGGCTTCCTGAAAGAGATACTCTTTGCCGGCGACTGTGGTGAAGCCGGCATGTTCGCCGGCCGGCGTCAGGGCCACGATGTTCATATACTGGCTGTCTGTTGTCGAGAGGGCAAGCAGGTCGCGCAGTGCCTCTTGGCCAGCGTCGACAAGGGAGAGACCACATTTGAGATAAAGCACCAGGCTGCGCGCACTCCCCGCCCGAATGGCCAGTTCGCCCATGCCGGTGCAGGCAGCGGCGCCGTAGCGGTTGTCGCAGTAATTGCCGGCCCCGATCAGCGGGCTGTCGCCGACCCGACCCGGGTACTTCCAGCCCAGCCCGCTCGTGCTGACCGCCGAGGCCAGGTTGCCCGCCTGGTCCAGGGCAAGAAAATTGACCGTCCCCAGCGTGTCGACCCGGGGCTGGCGGGCCAGATCCCGCAGGGGGAGCGGACGGCTCAGCGCCCGGGCCAGGAGACGCAGGGTGTCTGTTGGAGCCAGGCCCCGTTCTTCAAACCGTTCACGCCAGCGCAGCAAGGAGGCTTCTGTGCGCTGTTCCTGCGGGGGGATGCCCAGCTCGGCAGCCAGCCGTTCTGCCCCACGCCCGACGACCAGCACGTGCGGTGTTTCCTCCATCACCCGGCGGGCCAGCGTGATGGCCTGGCCGTAGCCCTGAAGCGCAGCCACAGCACCGGCCTGCAAGGTGGCGCCGTCCATGATCGAAGCGTCCAGTTCGACCTCTCCCAGCACATTGGGCAGCCCACCGACCCCGACGCTCTGGTCGTCCGGGTCGTCTTCGACCACCCGGCAGGCCGCTTCGACGGCGTCCAGCGCGCTGCCGCCCTGGCGCAGCAGCGCCATCCCAGCCACCAGCCCCCGCCGCCCATTTTCGCTGGCCACCATCAACGGCCGCTTTGTTGCTTCCCCTCTCATCGCCGGGCTCTTTTCTTTGCCTCTTTGCCGACCGCCGCAGCGGCCCTGTTCAACGCGTCGTCGCAAGATAGCGTGCAATACAACCCTGGATCGGTTCAACCAGCGTTTCCCAGCTGCTCTCGGGCACCTTGTTGACCGTCACAAAATCCTGCACCATAAAGACATTGTAGACCCCTCCCAACGCAAAGAGCGCCGCCGCCAGCGGATCCGCCTCCGCAGCCTGCTGGCTGGCGTAGCTGCGGGGAGTGGCAAAACGGCGCTCTCCCAGCGTGAACTTCATGGCGTTGGGATTGGGCGTCGCATGTGCCTGAATCGACATAGACACCAGTATAGCAGAGAGGGGGCTGCTGCCGCGAAAGCCCATCCCTGGCCGTACATCCAATCCAACCCCGGACCCCTATTTCAGAATCTGCTTCAGGAAAAGTTTGGTGCGGTCGTGCTGTGGGTCGGTGAAAAAATGTTCGGGGGTGCCGATTTCGACGATCTCGCCGCTGTCCATGAATACGATCCGGTCTGCCACGCCTCTGGCAAAGCCCATCTCGTGCGTGACCACCACCATCGTCATGCCGGACTCTGCCAGCTCCTCCATTACCTCGAGCACCTCACGGATCATTTCCGGGTCCAGGGCGGAGGTCGGCTCGTCGAAGAGCATGATCTTGGGCTGCATCGCCAGCGCTCGCGCGATCGCCACCCGCTGCTGTTGGCCACCCGAAAGCTGTCCAGGAAATTTGGGGGCCTGCTCGGGGATGCCCACACGCTCGAGCAGCTGCATGGCGCGTGCCTCCGCTTCGGCCTTTTTGATCTTGCGCACATGCATCGGGGCCAGGGTGATGTTTTGCAGCACGGTCAGGTGGGGAAAAAGATTGAACTGCTGGAAGACCATGCCGGTCTCCATGCGGATGGCCTCGATGTTGCGCACGTCGTGGGTCAGCGGGATGCCGTCCACAACGATCTCCCCGCTCTGGTGCTCTTCGAGGCGGTTGATCGTGCGGATAAAGGTGGACTTGCCCGAGCCGGAGGGCCCGATGATCACCACAACCTCGCGGCGTTTGACCGCCAGGCTGACATTTTTGAGCGCGTGGAAGTCGCCGTACCATTTGTTGACCTGGGTGGCGACAATGATGTCGGTATTCTCAGCGTGACCTGCCATAGTCCCTATCGCTTTCCAAAGCCTAGTTTGTTTTCCAGCCGTCGACTGGCAAAACTCATCCCGTAGCTGAACAAAAAGAAGACGAGGCCGACAAACACATAGACCTCCCTGGCCACACCGCCAGCAACCCCCAGCCATTCCGGCTGCTGGATCACCGCCTTGGCCACTGCGACCAGCTCCAGCAACCCGACCAGCGAGACCAGCGAGGTGTCTTTGAAGAGGCCGATGAACTGGCCGACGATGGCCGGGATGACTTTGACCAGCGCCTGCGGCAGGATGATGAAACGCAGGCTGTCCAGCCCGCTCAGCCCCAGCGCGTCCGCTGCCTCGTACTGGCCTTTGGGGATCGCCTGCAGCCCCCCCCGCACGTTCTCGGCAAGATAGGCAGCGCTAAAAAAGGTGATGGCGGTCATTGCCCGCACCAGCTGCGAGGGATTGCCCCAGCCACTGGGCAAGAACAGCGGCAGCATGGTCATCCCCATAAAGAGCAGCGTGATCAGCGGGACTCCCCGGATCAACTCGATGTAGCCGATCGAAAAATAGCGGATGACCGGCAGTTTGCTGCGGCGTCCCAAGGCCAGCAACACCCCGACCGGAAAACTCAGGGCAATGCCGACGACAGCCAGCAGCATCGTCAGCATCAGGCCGCCCCACAAGTTGGAGTCGACCGCTGGACTGGCCCCCAGGAGTGGGAGATCTATCCCGCCCAGCAGCACAAAGGTCAGCGGCCCGCTGAGAATCCAGCCTGCGACCAGCCAGCGGCTGGCCACCCCCCCGCGCGCCCCCAGCCAGTAGCCGGCCAGCAGCAGGACCAGGCCGACCGCCATCACCGCCTGCGCCATTCCCCCCAACGGAATAAGGGCCAGCAGCAGCAGCAACGCAGCCAGCCCGATGCCGACTGTGCGCATGATGCTGCCCCAACGGCCTGCACTCAGACCGAACAGCGCACAGACCAGCAGCAGCACAACGGCCGGCTGCCAGAGCTGCTCGGAGGGATAGATGCCTGTGGCAAACAGCTTGCGGTTGGCCCAGATCGGCTCCCAGAACGCCCCAGCCAGCCAGCGGGCCAGCCCCCCCCCGATCCAGTATAAAACCCAGAGGGTCGCCAGCGTCAGCACGCTGTTGGCGGGCGTGCTGAACAAATGGGCGCGCAGCCAGCCTATCCACCCGACTGTGGTCGCAGGCGGTTTCTGGGCAGGGGCGGGGGGATTGGGGTTGACCCAGTGCGTGGGTGGGATGCCGGTTGCCATCGGTGTATTTCCCTGCCTCTACCGTTCCACCAGCGCCACGCGCTGGTTGTACCAGTTCATAAAAAGTGAGGTGACCAGGCTGAATGTCAGATAGGTCGCCATGACCAGCACAATGCCCTGCACCTCCGCACCGGTCTGGTTGACGATGGTGCGCGAGACGTTGAAGAGGTCGGGATAGCCCACAGCGATCGCCAAACTGGAGTTTTTGACCAGGTTGAGGTATTGGCTGGTCAGCGGGGGGATGATGACCCGCAGTGCCTGCGGCAGCACGATCATCTGCAAAGTGGTGCCGGTGCTGAGCCCAAGTGCCCGGCTGGCTTCCCATTGTCCTTTGCCGACCGCGCTGATCCCGGCGCGCACGATTTCGGCGATAAAGGCGCCGGTATAGACAAACAACGCCAGCAGCAGCGCAACAAACTCGGGCGTCAGGCTCACCCCACCCCGAAAATTGAACCCCTGGCGTTGGGGTTCGCTGAGCACCAACGGGGGAGGTGTGGACCAGGTCAGCCGTACCGCCTCGGCGGGCAGGTCGGTGAAACGAAACGTGCCATCCTGCTCGGTCGCCCCCTGGGCGACGACCTCGTCCTGCGCCCCGTACAGCGTGATCGGCACATGGGCCAGCGTCCGGTCGATCGCCGGCTCCAATGTGCCGTTGCCGTTGCGGTCCTCAAAGAGCGTGCCCCGATCCCCGCGGCGGAGTTCATAGGTGGTGGTCGCGGGCAGGGTGGCGTTGGCAGCCACCACGACATAGCCTGCCCCAGCGACGATCCCCCCGGCGACGATCCCAGCCAACAGCCCGCTTCCCAGCCGCCCGCTGCGGCGCATCCGCCGGCGCTGCAGCCAGGCCACCGCCACCGCCGCAATTCCTCCCCCCAGCAACCACCCATTCCAGTTGAGCCCTGTCTCGGTCAGCTGCGGCCAGGAGAGATACATCCCCCGATTGGTCAGATAGCCCAGGTTGCCCAGCTCGGCAGCATCTTGAATGTTGGGCAGGGCGGCGATCACGCCGACATACCAAAACAGCAGCTGCACCAGCAAGGGGGTGCTGCGAAAGAGATCGACATAGACCCCAGCGAGCTGGCGAAGCAGCCAGTTGTTGGAGACACGGGCGATCCCAGCCAGCAGACCGACGACGGTGGCCAGAAGCACACCGGTCAGCCCCACGCGCAGCGTGTTGACGACGCCCACCCAATAGGCACGGCCGTAGCTCTCTTCGGGCTGGAAGGCAGGCCCCTCGGAAATGCCAAACCCGGCGGTCTGGCTCAGAAAATTCCAAGAAAGGGCGCCGCCGGTCGTCGTGTTGGCCGCCGCCAGCCGCGTCGTCATGTTGTTGTACAAAAACCAGCCGGTCAGCAGCACCCCCCCCAAAAAGACCAGCTGCACCAGCACGGCGATCGTGCGGGTGTCACGGTAAAAGGGCGGTTTCGGATCGGGGAACGTTGCACGGGCCATAGGTGTCGCCAACCGTCTCTGTCGGTCAGACCAAAAAATCCAAAAGGTCGCCTGTCTGAAGCGCAGAGACTCCTCTGCGCTTCAGACAGCTCAGAATCAACGCATCAAAGATGCATCCAGATCGCTGCCATCTAGCGGAACGGCGGCGTGTAGAGCAAGCCACCCTGTGACCAGAGCGCGTTCACGCCGCGCGGCAGGTTGAAGGGGGTGTCCGGGCCCAGGTTGCGGTCGTAGATTTCACCGTAGTTGCCGACCTGGGTGAGCGCCTGTACCATGAAGTCGTTGGCCAGACCGAGCTTGGCTCCCATCTCGCCTTCGACACCCAGCAGACGTTTGATCGTCGGGTTTTCGCTGGCCAGCATTTCGTTGATATTCTGGCTGGTGACGCCGCTCTCCTCCGCCTCGATCAGCCCGTTGACGATCCAGCGCACAGCGTCTGCCCAGGCCGGGTCGCCCTGGAAGACAGCGCCAGCCAGCGGTTCTTTGGACATAGTGTCCTCGAGAATCATATGCTCGCTGGGGTCGGCCATCTTGGTCATGCTGGAGACCAGACCGGATTTGTCGGTCGTGAAGCCGTCGCAGCGCCCTTCGTCGTAGGCGGCCAGGGTCTTGTCGTTGTCTTCAAAGACGACCGGGGTGAACTCCAACTCCTGGGCTCGGAAAACGTCGGCCAGGTTGAGCTCGGTCGTCGTTCCGCTTTGCACACAGATGGTGGCGCCATCCATGTCGGCGATGCTGGCAATCCCGCTGCTCTTGCGGACCATCATGCCCTGGCCGTCGTAGAAGGTGACCGGCATAAATTCCATGCCGACTTCGGCGCTGTCGCGCGTCAGCGTCCAGGTGGTGTTGCGGAAAAGGACATCGACCTCGCCTGACTTGACCAAGGTAAAGCGGTCGTTGCCGCTGGCGTAGCGGTACTCGACCGCAGAGGCGTCGCCGAGCACGCCTGCCGCCACAGCCCGGCAAAAGTCGACGTCGAAGCCGCTGTAGTTGCCGTTGGCATCGACGTTGCCGAAGCCGGGAATCTGGTTGTTGACACCGCAGATGAGCTTGCCGCGGGCCTTCACGGTATCGATCAGGCTGCCAGCTTGCTCGGCGGGTGCAGCTGGCTGTTCGGCGGCGGGTTCAGTGGCCGCACTTTCGGCGGGAGCCGGGGCTGCCGCCGGGGCCGGCGCCGGGGCTGCACAGGCTGAATAGACCACTGCGATGATCAACAGCGAGATCGCGACCATTGTGAGACGTTTGTTCATGGGTGAGACTCCTTACAGTCAGTTACAGTGAAATTACAGCAATTCTTCGAATCCAGTTGCGTTAGAACCCGACACCCTCCAGGTACAGAGAGGGCTCTACCCCTTTGTCGGCTGCGGAGCATCTCTGAACTGTTTGGGCTGAACCGTATTTTCTCAGCATTCTGGGGTGTACGGACACGATGCACCGTGTCCGTACGTTGTCCCCCTCCGACGACTGAGAGGATACGCTGAACACAAAAAATGGGAGCAGACTTGACGCCACAGACACTTCATCCTACGGCACCATCAAGATAGCACAAAGGGCAGCGACTGGCAAATCGCTTTTTGCGGGGGGCTTGCTCTCCTGTCCCTCTCACAAAGGAGACGCTAAAAAAAGGAAAAAATGGGGGATTGACAAAATGTCATTTTTCGCTACAATAGCTGAGAACGATACCGGGAACGATACCGGCTTGTCGGGGTGTTTCAAAAAGTCTTTTCCAGTCAAAATCGAGCTGTCTGTCATGCAACGCCTGCAAAGTGGGGCAACCATTCGCGATGTGGCGCGCGAGGCTGGGGTCTCTGTCTCGACTGTCTCGCGTGTCCTCAACGGCAAAGATGATGTTGCTCCAGAGACCGCTGAGCTGGTTCGCCAGGTGATTGCCCAGCTGGGCTACGCGTCCAGCATGGCTGCCCGCAGTTTGCGCAGCCGCACGACCCACGTGGTCGGGCTTGTTGTCCCGGGGATCTGGCACCCGTTCACATCTTTGGTGATCAAGGGGGTCAACCAGGTAACACTGGCGCACGGCTACGACCTGCTGGTCTACGCCAGCGGGCGCAGCCACGACTCTGCGCTGTCGAGCTGGGAACAGCAGCTGGTGGCGCAGCTGAACGGCAGTGTCACCGATGGGATCATCGTGGTGACACCCAACGCTGCCAACTACCGCACTGCCTGCCCGGTTGTGGCGATCGACCCCCATCAGGCCAGCACTGATTTTCCGGCTGTGCTTGCCACCAATTATCAGGGGGCGCTGGATGCGATGGCCTATCTGGTTTCGCTTGGGCACTCGCGGATTGGCTGCATCACCGGGCGTCTCGACTTGCAGAGTGCGCGGCGTCGGCTGGACGGCTACCGAGACGGGCTGGCCCACTCGGGGATCGAGGCAGACCCTGCGCTGATTGCAACGGGGGACTACAGCCGGTCGTTGGGCGCCGAATGTGCACGGCGGCTGTTGGCGCTCTCCGCCCCACCGACAGCCATTCTGGCGGCCAGCGACGAGACTGCCTTTGGGGTCTACGATGTCGCCGCAGAATTGGGGGTGCGCATCCCTGCCGACCTTTCGGTGGTCGGCTTCGACAACACGCTGGAGAGCGCTTCGGTCAGCCCGCCGCTGACGACCGTGGACCAGGCGATCGAGTCGATGGGAAGGCTGGCCGCCGAAATTGTGCTCAAACTCATCCAGGGCCACCCCTGGGAGAGTCAGCTGCAGAGAGTCCCGACCCAGCTGGTCATCCGCCAGTCCTGCCGGGCACTCGCTGAAAAAGTGTAATCGTTGTTTTCAGATTTCCACAACTGTCAAAAGGAGAAGATGATGAGACGCACATGGAGGGTACTGGTCGGGGTGCTGCTGCTGGCAGCGCTGATGCTGGCCGGCTGCGCGGCGGCCGAACCGGCGGCCGAACCGGCGGCCGAGGAAGCCGCTGCTGCGCCGGCAGAAGAGGTTCCAACCTCTGGGCTGGGGGATCTGCCCCGCAACGAGACGTTGATTGCCGACATCCTGACCGGCCGGGTCGGCTCTCCCACCAATTTCAACGAGTGGGTCGGCTGGAAATGGCGTGACCGCGGGATGCAGAATCTGGCCAACGAACCGCTCTGGTCGGTCGATTTTGCTACCGGCGAGATCATCCCTGGGCTGGCGGCTGGCGACCCGGACTACAACGAAGACTTTACCGCGCTGACCATCCCGCTGCGCCAGGGAGTCACCTGGTCGGACGGGCAGCCCTTCACCGCAGCCGACGTGGTCTTCACCGTCGAGACGCTGATGGCCCACGAAGGGTTCAATGCCAACAGCTTCTTTGTCGAGAATGTGGCCTCGGTCTCGGCGGTCGACGATGCCACGGTCGCCTTCGAGCTCAAGATCTCCAACTCGCGCTTCCACACCACCTTCCTCGACCGCTGGGGGGCCACCTGGATCATGCCCAAGCATATCTGGGAGACGGTCGAAGACCCGGTCAATTTTGAGTTCAACCCCTTTGTCGGCACGGGCCCGTACAAGCTGCACAGCTTCGACCCCTCCGGCTTCTGGACGATCTGGGAAAAGCGCGCCGACTGGGACAAAAGCCCGACCGGCATGCTCTTCGGCGAGCCCAAGCCCCGGTATGTCGTCTTCCAGTACTTTGCCAACGAAGGCGCCAAAATCCTGGCCCAGCTCACCCATGCCGCCGACGTGATCAATGTCTCCTCGGATGGGCTCAAGGCTGTGCTGGCCCAATCGGACTCCTCCCGCGCCTACCAGCTGGAGTTCCCCTATGTGGTCAACAACGACCCGGCCCAGACCGGCTTGACCTTCAACACCGTACGTGCGCCCTACGACAACCGCGAGGTGCGCTGGGCCCTGCTGCTGGCGATCGACATCGCTGAATACATGGGGCTGGCGGTCGACGGCACAGGCGCACTCAGCCCGGTGCACATCCCTTCGCTGAGCAACTACCCGCGCGACTTTATCGCCCCGATGGAAGCCTGGCTGCAGGAGTTCACGCTCGACCTGGGCAACGGCGAGACCTTCAAGCCCTACGACCCGGATGCCCCCCAGCGCATCGTCGAGTACGCACGCGGACGAGGCAATGAAATCTCGGACGATCCAGCGGTGCAGGACCAGGCCTTTGGCCTCGGCTGGTACAAGTACGCGCCCGACGTCGCCGAGAAGTTGCTGGTCAAGAATGGCTTCAGCCGAGATGGCAGCGGCAACTGGCTGCTGCCCGACGGCACCCCGTGGAAGCTCTCCTGCCTGAGCGGCACCGACGTCGCCACCGGCCACCCTGCCCGCAACTGCGCCGCCGCAGTGCAGGCCTGGAAAAAATTCGGGATCGACGCCACCGCCTACCCCTCGGAAGCGTCCGCCAACCTGAACGCGATCGGCGACTTCGACGTCTCGGGCAACTGGCCGGCACAGGAACCCTGGGGCGCCGGGCCTGACCTCTACCGCGTGCTCAACTACTGGAACTCCGAGTATGTCAAGCCGCTGGGCGACACCACCAACGGCCACCCCTCGCGCTGGTCAACCCCAGAAATGGACGCCGTGATCGAGAAGCTGCGCAACACCGACCCGACCGACACCCAGGCCACGATCGATGTGGGGATCGAGGGGCTCAAATTGGCAGTCACCGAAATGCCGGGCATCCCCACCTACGGCTATGTCGGCTTCATCACCTGGGATCAGACCTACTGGACCAACTGGCCCGGTGCGGAGAACCCCTACACCCAGCCATACACCCACTGGGGACCCTTCAAGTACATGACGCCGTTCCTGGAACCGGCCGGCGCGCCGTAGGCCGATCGGGGTTGGAGCGTGCGTCGGCATGCTGCCTGGCGAAAAGTGCTGTTGCGGGAGCGCTGTCCTCCCGCAACAGCCTCCCGCAACAGCCTTGAATAAGGAGGTGCTCTCTCTATGTTCGTACGCCGCTACCTGATACCACGCCTGATCCAGTATGTGCTGGTGATCCTGTTGGGAATCACCGCAGTCTTTTTTATCCCCCGTCTGCTCCCCAACGACCCGGTCCTGCGCACGGTCGCCGAACTGCGTGCGCGCGGCTCGACCCTGGAACCGGGGGCGGTCGACAAAATCATCGCCGACCTGACCGAAATGTATGGGCTCGAGGGGTCAATGGGAGAACAGTACTGGGCGTTCTGGGGCCGCCTGCTGCGCGGTGATCTGGGGGTTTCATTTTTCCAGTTTCCCACCCCGGTGCTCAGGCTGATCACCACAGCCCTGCCCTGGACGTTGGGGCTGCTGCTGACGACCACGATCCTCGCGTGGGGGATTGGCAACCTGGTGGGTGGGTTTGCCGGGTATTACTCGAACCGGCGCTGGTCCCATCTCCTCGACACCGTGGCGATGGTGCTGCGCCCGATACCCTATTATATTTTTGCCTTCGCCCTGCTGCTGCTCTTTGCCTATGTGGTGCGCTGGTTCCCGGTCTCGGGCGGGGCGACGCTGGGCCGCCAGCCCAGCTTTTCCTGGGCGTTTATCCAAGATATGCTGTGGCATTCGTTTCTGCCCGCCTTTTCGATTTTTATCCTCGGCGCAGCGGTCTGGTTCCAGACCATGAAACTGGTGGTCCAGAATGTCAACGGCGAGAGTTTTGTTTTTTATGCCAAACTGAGCGGGGTACAGGAGAGCAAAATCGTCTCCCGCTATGTGATCCGCAACGCCCTGCTGCCGCAGATCACCGGGCTGGGGCTGTCGTTGGGCTTGATCTTCAGCGGCGCGCTGATCACCGAGATTGTCTTTTCGTACCCTGGCCTCGGCACGCTCCTCTACAACGCCATCATCACCGGCGACTACAACCTGATCATGGGCATCACGGTTTTTTCGATCGTGGCGATTACGACGGCTGTCTTGATCGTGGATCTGCTCTATCCGTTCTTTGACCCGCGCATTCGCTATATGTAAGGAGCACAGCTACCGTGAAACTGTTCCGAGATCTGCTGCGCGATTACCGCTTTGCGCTCGGTTTTTGGGCGCTCTGCCTGCTGCTGTTTTTTGCGGCCCTTTCGTTTGGCTCTCCCTACGACCCGACCGTCTGGGGGGAGGTGCCGCGCGACCAGCGCCCCTCGGCCGAATACTGGCTGGGGACAGATTCGAATGGCCAGGATATTTTCTGGCTGGCCACCTTTGCGGTGCGCAACTCGCTGATCATTGCGCTGATCGCCGGGGTGGTTTCACGCATTGTCGCCGTGGTGGTCGGGATGGTGGCGGGCTACCGCGGCCACACGACCGACCGGGCGCTGATGTTTTTCAGCGACAGCCTGCTGGTCATCCCCCTGTTTTTGGTCATCGTCATGCTGGCCATGCTGATCCGCTCCAGCCTCAACCTGGTCACCTTGGGGCTGCTGCTGGCCTTCTTTGGCTGGGCCTGGGACGCACGCCTGATCCGCTCGCAGATTTTGAGCCTGCGTGAGCGGGAGTTTACCCAGACCTCGATTCTCTCCGGCGCCAATACGCTGGGGCTGGTCTTCAACGAGTATATGCCCTATATCACCCCGCTGGTCTTTTCCACCCTGATCAACAACATGGCCTGGGCGATCGGGCTGGAAATTACGCTGGCCATTCTCGGGCTGCTCGACCTCTCTATCCCGACGTTGGGAACTATGCTCTACTGGGCGATCAACTACCAGGCGATCCTGCTCGGTCGGTGGTGGTGGCTGATGACCCCGATCACCATCTCGCTGTTGCTTTTTGTCGCTTTGTACTGGCTCTCCGTCAGCATCAGTGTCTATCTGGACCCGCGTACACGGGTGCAGCGTATCGGGGCAGGGTGAGCAGGATGGACAACACAATTCTGAGAACGACTGCGCTGCAGGCTTTTTACCAGCTGGATCTTTACGGCAAGAGCAAAGTTGTCAAAGCCGTCAACGAAGTGGATCTGGCCATTCAGGCCGATGAAATCTATGGGATTGCCGGCGAAAGCGGTTGCGGCAAATCGACGCTGCTCAAAGCGCTGGTCGCAGCGGTCGAGCCGCCGCTGCGGGTGGTGGGGGGGAAGGTGACCTACCGCATCGACGGCAAAGAGGTGGATGTCTCCACGCTCAGCCCGGAACAAAAACGTGCGCTGCGGCTGAGCTATATCGCCTACGTGCCCCAAGGGTCCATGAGCGTGCTCAACCCCGTGGCCCGCATCCGCGACACCTATCGTGACTTTATCGAGAGCCATCTGGGCCGACAACGGCACCAGGAGGCCTTTGCCTTGGCCCAGGATCACCTCACCGATCTGGGACTGCCCCTCAAAATTCTGGACGCCTATCCCCACCAGCTGTCGGGAGGGATGCGGCAGCGGGTCACCATCGCGCTGGCTACGCTGCTCAAGCCGCGTATTCTGATCGGCGACGAGCCGACCACGGCACTCGATGTGGTGGTCCAGCGAGGGGTCGTCCAGCTGCTCAAAGAGGTCCAGGCCCGCCTGAAGAATACGATCGTGCTCGTCACACACGATATGGGGGTGCACGCCAATATCGCCGACCGGATCGGGATTATGTATGCCGGTCGCATTGTCGAAGAGGCAGCGACCGAGAAAATTTTTGGCGCGCCAGCCCACCCCTACACCCAGTATTTGATCAGTTCGCTCCCCAAATTCGGCGACAAAACCCCGCGCGAGAGTGTGCCCGGCAGCCCTCCGTCGCTGGCTAATCTGCCTGGCGGCTGCCCCTTTCACCCACGCTGCCCCCACGTTCAGACGCGCTGCAAAGAAAAAATGCCGGGCTTTACCCAGATCGAAAAGAACCACAGAGTGGCCTGTTGGCTGGTGGGAGAGGGAGAGCATGGACAAGCTGCTTGAAGTCGAAAATCTGACCAAAGTCTTTGCGCTGGGCAGTGTGCTCTCCAAGCTGCGCATCACCGCAGTCGACAATGTCTCGTTTTTTATCAAACCTGCCGAAATTTTTGCCCTGGCCGGCGAGAGCGGCTGCGGCAAATCCACCACCGCCCGCATCATTCTGGGCTTCGAACACGCTACCGCCGGCACCATCACCCACAGCGGCAAGAAAGAGGCCAAAAACGAGCGGGTCTGGTTCACCGAAGGAATCCAGGCGATCTTTCAAGACCCGTTTGGCACCTTCAACCCGCTGCGCCCGGTCGAACGCTATTTTTTTGAAACCCTCCGCAATTATAAGCTGGCCTCCTCGCCCGCCGAAGCCGTGCGTCGGATCGACGCCAAGCTGCACGCAGTCGGGCTCTCCTACGAAGACCTGGCCGGCAAGTACCCCAGCGAATTTTCCGGCGGACAGCTGCAGCGCATCTCGATCGCTCGCGCGCTGCTGACCGACCCCCAGCTGATTGTCGCCGACGAGCCAGTCTCGATGGTCGACGCGTCGCTGCGCATGTCGATCGTCAACCTCTTTAAAAAACTGCGCGACGAACTGGGGGTCAGCGTCCTCTATATCACACATGACCTGGCCACCGCCTACTATGTGTGCGACCGCATTGCTATCATGTTCCGGGGCGACATCGTCGAGATGGGAACGGTGGAAGAGGTGCTGATGAACCCGCGCCACCCCTACACCCAGCTGCTGCGCGCCTCGATCCCAGAAGCAGACACCACACACCGCTGGCAGGGAGAGATCCGGCTGGCCGACACCGAGCAGGACGAATACCTGCGCCAGGGGTGCCGCTTCGCCGGGCGCTGCCCGCACGCGATGGAGATCTGCCGCAGCACACCGCCGCCTACCGTCCAGGTGGAGGGGGTGCAGGTCCGCTGCTATTTGTACAGCGAACCTTTCTCTTGAATCTGGCGCACACACGAGCGGAGACCCCCGCAGGCTGCCTCTGTGCAGTATGCTGTCCGGTATGCTGTGTGGTATAGTGTGCAAAACGACCGATCTGTGTCTGTGTGGGCTCGGCAGCCAAGGAGAGCAAAGGGCAATGCAGGAAACGTGGACGCTGCGTCTGGTGACCGACCTGGAAGAGGTTGCTCACTTTCAGCAGCTGGAGCAACGGGTCTGGCACTCCTCAGCCGAGGATCTGGTGCCTGTGCATGTGGCGATCACGGTGATCCGCAACGGAGGCGGGCTGCTCGGGGCCTTTGACCCCGCCGGCCCGCGCGAGACCGGCGGTATGGTCGGACTCACTTTCTGGTTCCCTGGGTTCGGGGTGCCGACGACGAATGCAGAGGGCAACCGTGCGGAAGCCGCCGGCCCATGTCTCAAAATTTGCAGCCACATGGCCGGCGTCCTGCCAGAGTGGCAAGGACGCGGGCTGGGTGCACAGCTGAAGTGGGCCCAGCGTCAGGCAATCCTGGCCCAGGGCCAGACCCGTTGGGCGACCTGGACCTATGACCCGCTCCTGCGCACCAACGCCTTGCTCAACATCCGCCGTCTGGGCGCCGTCTGCAACACCTATCAGCGCAACTGGTATGGGCTGATGCAGGATGGGCTGAACGCCGGTATGCCGAGCGACCGCTGCCAGGTCGACTGGTGGCTGGACAGCCAGCGTGTGCAGGAGCGGGCGGACGAAGCGCCGCGCCTGCGTTCAGCGGCGCCCAGTGTGCCGGCCAGCCTCTACGTGGTGCCAGGACAGACCAGCCTTGCAGGGCTCCCGGCCCCCGACGAAGGGGAGCTGCCGCTCGACGGAAGAGCGCTCGCCCTGCCGATCCCAGAAGCGATCGCCGAACTCCGGCGCAGCGACGCCGGCCTGGGGATGGCGTGGCGGCTTGCCCTGCGCCATCAGCTGGAGTGCGCGTTTGCCGCCGGCTATGTGATGGTCGACTGCCTGCAGCTGGCCGACGGACAGTGGCACTACCTGCTGGAAATGCGCCCTGTGGAACCTATTGCCGGCCAGACGGCCGGCCAGGCGATCCTCGGAAAGGAAGCGACGAATGGGCGTTCTTTCTGAAAAGGCCGTGGGCGTGCGCTCTGCGCCCCGTCCCATCTCCGGGCTGGGGTACGATGCCAGTTTTGTGGCGCTGGCCACCCTGTTTGTGGGGGGGCTTTTTTTGGATGGCTGGGCACACAACCACGGCCTTGTCGACCAGAGCTTTTTTACGCCGTGGCACGCCTTTTTCTACGGCGGGTTTGCCCTGACCGCGCTGGCTCTGCTCGGCGCCGGGCTGTGGAACCGCCGCAATGGCCTGCCGTGGACGCGCTCGCTGCCGGAAGGCTATGGGCTGGCGCTGCTGGGCTCGGCCATTTTTGCGGCTGGCGGTGTGGGTGACCTGGTCTGGCATACCCTTTTCGGCGTCGAAGAGAATTTTGAGGCACTGGTCAGCCCGACCCACCTGCTGCTCGGTATCGGGATGGCCCTGGTAGTGAGCGCGCCGCTGCGGGCTGCGTGGCGCCGCTCTGGGTCTGCGGGCTGGCAGGCGTTGGCCCCCGCACTGCTGTCAGGGACGCTGCTGCTCTCCCTCTTCACCTTTTTTATGATGTTCTCGCACCCGCTGATGAGCCTCATCGGGGGGCGTCTGCACAGTTCGTTCCACAATGACATCGGCCAGATGGCCGGTGTGGTCAGCCTGATGGTGACGGCAGCCCTGTTGATGGGGATGGCGTTTCTGCTGCTGCAGCGCTGGGTGCTGCCGGCCGGGGCGCTGAGTCTGGTTTGGGGAACGAACACGGTGTCGATGGCCATTGTGAACTGGGAGCTGCCGTACGCCGGCCTGCTGCTGGGCGCCATGCTGGCCGCCGTGGTCGTCAGCGACTGGCTGCTGGTCCGGGCCCAGGCCCTGTATCCGGATCTGAGCGGGCTGCGGGTCTTCGCCTTTGTGGCGCCGGCGCTGTTGTTTGGCGCCTATTTTCTCGCCCTGCTGCAGAGCGAAGGAACCCGCTGGTCGATCCACCTGGTCGGCGGCGCCATTTTTCTGCCCGGCGTCGTCGGGCTGCTGCTCAGCTATCTGGCCTGGCCCCCAGCCCTGCCGAGCCCATCCCCCTGGCAGCAGGGATCATCCAAACCGCCCAGGTAGCCCCTGCGATGGCTCAGCACGCCGATTTTCTGTTTGTCAACGCGGCGGTTTACACCGCCGACCCAGCTTGCCCCGCCGGGGAGGCGGTGGCGGTGCGCGGCAACCGCCTCCAGTTTGTCGGGCGGACCGCCGAGGCGCTGGCCTGGCGCGGGCCCCAGACCGAAGTGATCGACGCCGGCGGCCGTTCGCTGCTGCCCGGTCTGATCGACAGCCACTTCCACCTGCTGTGGGGATCGCTCCGGCTGGACAAATTGCGGCTGGAAGAGGCGACCACCCTCGCCGCGATCCTGGAACAGACCGCCGCCTATGCCGCCGCCCACCCGCAGCGGGAGTGGATCGAGGGGGTGCAGCTCCTCTACAACGCCATCCCCGCCGGTCAACGGCTGGACCGTTGGCAGCTCGACAGCGTCGTGCCCGACCGTCCGGTTCTTCTCAGCGCCGCCGACGGCCATACGGTCTGGGCGAACAGCGTTGCGCTGCGCCGGGCCGGTCTTCTGCACGGCTGTGCCACCCCCGCCGGCAGCGAAGTGGTGATGGACGCCGCCACCAGCACCGCCACCGGCGAACTGCGCGAGCCGGGTGCCTTCGACCTGGTGCGCCGGCAGATCCCGCCACCCAGCGAGGCCGACCGTCTGGCAGCGCTGCGCCAGGGGCTTGCCCTCTGTGCCCGACACGGCCTGACCAGTGTCCACAACATGGACAACTGGCACCATGCGATCGACCTCTTCGCTGCGCTGGAAGCTCGCGGCGAGATGAGCGTCCGCGTCTATGTGCCCTTCAACGTCGAGCCAGAGACGCCGGTCGAGCAGGTGGCGGAGGCAGCCGAGCTGCGCGAGCGCTTTCAGGGGCCCTTTGTGCGGGCAGGGGCGGTCAAAGTTTTTCTGGACGGTGTGCTCGAATCCCGCACTGCGCTGCTGGTGGAACCTTACGCAGGAGAAGCAGAGCTGTGCGGGGAGGCGCTCCACAGCGCCGAACGCTTCCAGGCCATTGCGGTCGCAGCAGATCGGCTGGGTCTGCAGATCGCCGTGCATGCCTGCGGGGACGGCGCGGTGCGGCGGGCGCTCGACGGCTTTGCGCACGCTCGCCGGGTCAACGGCGTGCGCGACAGCCGGCACCGCATCGAGCACATCGAGCTTGTCCACCCTGCCGACCTGTACCGTTTCGCCGAGCTCGGCGTGGTGGCCAGCATGCAGCTGGCCCACAGCCCGACGACAGCAAACGACTACGATGTCTGGCAACAACGGGCAGGTCCGGCACGCTGGCGCTACAGCTTTGCCTGGCAGAGCCTGCGCGATGCCGGCGCCCGCCAGGCCTACGGCAGCGACTGGCCAGTCGCCCCGCTGGACCCTCTGCTGGGCATCTGGAACGGGCTGGCCCGCCAGCCCTGGCAGCCAGGCGACCCGGTGCAGCGCCAGTCGCTGGCCCAGCTGCTCGACGGGTACACGCGCGACGCAGCCTACACCGAATTTCAGGAACAGACCAAAGGCCGCCTGCGCGCCGGCCTGCTGGCCGACCTGGTGTTGCTGGACCACAACCTCTTCCAAACCCCGCTCGACGCCCTCCGCCAGGTACGCCCTGTGCTGACTATGGTCGACGGCCGGATTGTCTGGCGAACCTACTGACCGTTTTTTGAAGAAGGAGAGTCCTTGATGCACTGGAAATTTCATTCGACCTTGCTGTGGGTGCTGGCTGCTGGCTGGCTGTTGGTGGCCTGTGTGCCGGCCCAGCCGGTGTCCTCTCCTGGCGCGGAGGGCGCTGCGGGAGGTACTTTGACCCTCGGGCTTGGTTCGGAGCCGGAAACCCTCGACCCAGGCGACGCCGTCTATGTGCAGGAACAGCTGGTTTTGATCAATCTGTTCGACTCGCTGCTGTCGATGGCGCCGGACACGACCCTGCACCCTGCCCTGGCATCCAGCTGGGAGGTCAACGACGCCTACACCGAGTTCACCTTTACCCTGCGCCAGGATGTCACCTTTCATGACGGCACCCCCTTCAACGCGGCGGCGGTCCAGGCCTCGTTCGACCACATCGTCAGCGACGCTGTGTTGGAGTCAGGCGGCAAGACCCTGCTGGTCGACCACCAGTATACCGGGAGCGAGGTGGTCGACGAATTCACCGTCGTTGTGAAATTTGCCGCCCCGTACCCGACCTTTCTGCGCGACGCTGCACGTCAGTGGCTCAGCATCTCGTCGCCGACAGCGCTGGAGAGCTCGGGCAGCGACTACGGGCGCAACCCGGTTGGCACCGGCCCCTTTCGCTTCGTGCGCTGGGATGCACAGTCGCAGCTTGTGCTCGAGCGCAACCCAGACTACAACTGGGCACCTCCCTTTGCCGCCCACCAGGGGCCGGCCCGGCTTGCACAGGTCATCTTCCGCTTCCTGCCCGAATCTGCCACCCGGCTGACCGCCTTTGAGACCGGTGAAATCCAGATTGCCAGCGAGCCGCCGGCGCTGGACGCCATCGCCCTGGCCGAGGCCGGCACTGGCGTACTGGAAACCTTCGCCCAGCCTGGCATCCCGGCGATCATGATGATCAACACGCAAAAGGCCCCCACCGACGACCTCAACGTGCGCAAGGCCATGATCCTGGCGCTCAACCACGAAGAGTTTGTCCAGACCGCCTTCCAGGAGCTGGGCATTCCCTCCTACAGTGTGTTGTCGCCGACGACCTGGTCTTTCGACGAAGAGGCGGCCAGCCTCTACCGCTACGACCCGGCGGAGGCTGCACGGCTGCTCGAAGCGTCCGGCTGGGTCGACAGCGACGGGGATGGCCTGCGCGAAAAAGAGGGGGAGCCGCTGACGATCGACTACATCACCTCCCCGATTTGGGAAGAGGCCTTCAACGAGCTGTTGGCCGGCTACCTGACCCAGGCTGGTTTCACCGTGCAGATGCGGGCGATGGACGACACCGGCATTGCGGCGGAAGCCTCTGCCGGCAGCTACAGCATGCTCTACATCTACTGGACCCGCGCTGACCCCTCGCCGCTGCGCATCCTGTTTCACTCTGAAAACATCGAGGGAGGGGCGGCCTACACCCGCTTCAGCGACGCCGAGCTGGATCGGGTGCTGGCCGACGGGGACACGCAGACCGACGAAGCCGTGCGCGAGCAGGACTATGTCACAGCCCAGCGCATCATCATGGAGAATGCGCTGGTGCTGCCGCTCTTCACCGTCAACACCACCTATCTGAACGCGCCGTCGGTCCAGAACTTCTCCTTCGACGTCGAAGGGTACCCCTGGATTTACGACATTGCGTTGGCCGAGTGACCGACCTGCGGTGCTGTGCGGCTTGCCGCACAGCACCGCAACGAAGCCAGTCTCATGTACCAGTATCTGCTGCGCCGCCTTTTGACTTCGCTGCTGGTGCTTTTGGGCGTGTCGGTGTTGGTCTTTTCGATCCTCCATCTCGTGCCAGGAGACGCTGTGACCGCCCTCTTGGGCAGGCAGAATGTCTCTGCCGAACGAGTCAGCGAGCTGCGCGGCCGGCTGGGGTTGGACGACCCTCTTCCGGTTCAGTATGTCCGCTATCTGAGCCGGGCGCTGCGCGGGGATCTGGGGATCTCGATCCGCAGCTCGCTGCCGGTTTCCGCGGCGATCGCCGAGCAGCTGCCGAGCACGCTGGCGCTGGCGTGCTCGGCGCTGGCCATTGCGCTGCTGCTTGGCTTTGTGCTGGGGCTGACGGCAGCCCTGCGCCAGGGGGGCTGGCTTGACACAGCGCTCATGGGGCTCTCGGTGAGTGGGATGTCGCTGCCGACCTTTTGGCTGGGGCTGCTGCTGATTCTGCTCTTTGCCGTGCGGCTGCGCTGGTTTCCCAGCATCTCCAACAGCAACAGTCTGGCCGATCTGACGCTGCCGGCGTTGACGTTGGGGCTGCCCGAGGCGGCAGTTGTCGCACGCATGGTGCGTGCCAGCCTGCTTGACGTTCTTGGACAGGAGTATGTCACCGTTGCGCGTGCCAAAGGGCTGCCCGAACGCCGCGTGGTGGTGGGCCACGCGCTGCGCAACGCCCTGATTCCGGTCGTCACCTTTGTCGGGTTGCAGCTGGCCTATCTGCTCGGTGGTTCGGCGATCGTCGAGACCTTGTTTGCCCGGCAAGGGATCGGGCGGCTGGCGGTCGACGCCATCGCCAACCGCGATTACCCGATGGTCCAGGGGACGGTGCTGGTGGTGGCCACGCTGTACGTCGCCATCAACACGGTCACCGATATCGTCTACACAGTGCTCAACCCCAAGATTCGTCTGCAATAAACGTGTCACCGATACACAGTGCTCAACCGCAAGATTCGTCTGCAGCAAACGGGAACCCGTTTGCTGCTCGTCGGGCCGGGCCGGAATCAGGGCGCAGCGAATCGCCGGGTCGGCGCCTGCTGCGCCGCACGCTGCACCATCGCGGCGCGCAGGTGGGCGCCGCCATTTTGCTGTTGCTGGTCGGGCTCAGCCTGGCGGCGCCGCTGTTGACAGGGCGGGACCCCGACGGGATCGACCCAGCACTCTCTTTGCAGGCGCCGAGCTGGGAGCACCCGCTCGGGACCGACCACATCGGCCGCGATCTCTGGGCCCGGTTTCTGTACGGCGGGCGTCTCTCGTTGCGGGTCGGGCTGTTGGCGATTGCGCTGGGGGCCACTGTCGGCATTGCCATTGGTCTGTTGGCGGGCTACTACGGTGGCTGGATCGACGCGGCCAGCAGCTGGCTGAGCGAGGTGCTGCTCTCTTTCCCCGACATTCTGCTGGCACTGGCCATCATTGCTGTGCTGGGTCCGGGCATCACCAACGCCATGTTGGCCATCGGCCTTGCCTTTATTCCTTCATTTGCGCGGCTCACCCGCGGCCATGTGCTGGCGATCCGCGAGCTGGGCTATGTCGAAGCTGCGCGTGCGATTGGGGTGCCGGATTGGCAGATTCTTCTGCGCCACGTGCTGCCCAACACGCTGCGCACGCTGCTGGTGCTGCTGACGCTGGGCATCGGTTCGGCGATTTTGTCCGGTGCAGCGCTGAGTTTTCTGGGGCTGGGCGCGCAGCCGCCGACAGCAGAATGGGGGGCGCTGCTCAACGCTGGCCAGAAGTATGTGCGCCAGGCGTGGTGGCTGACCCTCTTTCCAGGAGGGGCGATCTTTCTCACCGTGCTGGCGGTGAACTTGATTGGGGATGCCCTCAGCGATGCGGTGGCGGGCACCGCGTCCGCCCAGCGCTGAGAAGAGAGGAGAAGCAGGATGCAATCGACCGTGCTCTACCAGCTGATCGACACGCTCAGCCTGCTGGTCTGCCAGCAGGGGCTGGCCCAGGCCCACAAAGGAGAGCCTGTGGTTCGGCTGGCGCGCGCCCACCTCTTCACAGCGCTGCGCCAGCTGGACGGCTGGCACAAAGGGCTGGCGATCCAGTTTCTCTACGAAGCCGGGCTGATCGGCGCCCATTTTGTGGCGGATCTGCCGCCGGTGCAGCCGGTGATGGCGCTCCACGGCGCCGACTTGTCTGGCCTGCTCCTGCCGCGCGTTAACCTGGCCTGGGCGCATCTGGCTGTCTCGGACCTGACCGGGGCCGACCTGCGCGAGAGCTGCCTGATCTGTGCCAACCTGTATGCAGTCGACCTGGTCGACGCCGACCTGGCGGGTGCCAATCTGTGTGGCGCCAACCTCTACATGGCCGAACTCAGCGGCGCCAATCTGGCTGGCGCCGACCTGCGCAGTGCGGTAGTGGCGCCGACCCAGCTGGCCAGTGCCCGGGTCAGCGCGGCCACCCGTCTGCCCGACTGAACGTGGACAGCCGCCATCAGCGGCGATGAACTATCGAACAAAGCCGAGATCCTCGAAGTGCTGTGGTATACTAAATGCCAGCAAGAACATGCGCTGCGTTCTCTGGAAGCGCTGCTTCATATTGTGGATTGGCTGCCGTGCTTGCCAGGGAATCTGGAGCAGCAGTTCAAGCAACAGCTCGAACAGTTGGAGGCACAGACACAAATGCGGTATGTCACCAGTATTGAACGAATTGCCCGTGAGGAAGGCCGTGAGGAAGGCCGTGAAGAAGGCCGTGAAGAAGGCCGTGAAGAAGGCGCTACCTACGTGCTGCTGCGTCTGCTCGAACATCGTTTTGGTGAGCTTCCAGAGGCAGTCACTGCGCACGTCCAGCGTCTGTCGCTGGCACAGACAGAGGCGCTGGTCAACCATGCGCTCG
>JAGWYN010000001.1 GCA_018969295.1 Chloroflexota bacterium
ACATCGCACTTTGAAGACCGCTCGACACGTAATTCAAGCGCCACTTTTGCCCATTTTGCGCAAGAATTTGTCGTTTTCTGACCCTGCAAGATGCGTGAATGCCCTGGTTTCAATCTCACTGACAACTCTTGCTTGCACCCCACCTAAATACCAGGTTGTTTCGGGCTACATGTAGTAGTATGATGGGCGAAAAAAGGAGGTTTAACTAGCATTAGGCCCTATTCGATTTTCAACGTGCAAAATCCAGGCTTAGCAGACGCTTTGACCAGATGGGGGACGCTGCCAAAAACCTGCCCTCCTCGCGAAGGAGACCCTTGTCGGGGTCTCGACTAGGCAAAACACTGCGCTGTGCGCTACACTAGAGCAAGAGTGGCTTTCAACCAAAGGGTGGTCGTGCTTGGTCCCGCCCATCCAAACAAGACAGTGACCGCACGATGTACAAACGAATTGTCGTCAAGCTGGGAACCAGCGTGCTGACCGGCGGCAGCCGCCAGCTCAACCAGCCACGTATGGTGGAAATCGCCCGTCAGTGCGCGCTCCTCTACGAACAAAACGTGGATGTGGTGGTCTGTACGTCGGCTGCGGTCGCAGCCGGCCGTGCCCATCTCAATTTCCCAGCCCTGCCCCCCACGATCACCAGCAAGCAGCTCTTTGCTGCCGTCGGCCAACTGCAGCTGATGCGGGTCTGGGAACAGCTCTTTGCAATCTACAGCGTGCGTGTCGGTCAGATCCTGCTCACGCGCAGCGATGTCGAAAACCGCCAGCGCTATCTCAACGCACGCGATACCTTCACTGCCCTGCTCGAACATCGGGTCCTTCCGATCGTCAACGAGAACGATGCAGTCGCCACCGAAGAAATTCGTGTCGGCGACAACGACAACTTGTCCGCTCTGGTCGCCACCCTGGTCAGCGCCGATCGGTTGCTCCTGCTCACCGACCAGCCTGGCCTCTTCACTGCCGACCCGCGCAGCAACCCCGACGCCCAGCTGATTCCCGAGGTGCGCAAGATTGACGAGACGCTGCGCGGGCTGGCCAGCGGCAGTGTCAGCGGGCTGGGAACCGGCGGCATGACCACCAAGCTGCAGGCCGCCAACACCGCTCGCCATGCTGGCGTCGATGTCGTCATCGCTGCCGGCAGCGAACCCGATGTGATCCTGCGCGTCGCCGCCGGTGAAACGGTCGGTACACGCTTCCCTGCAATCAGTACCCGGCTCGAAAGCCGCAAAGCCTGGATTTTGGCCGGCCCCAAACCGGCTGGACGCCTGACCGTCGACAGCGGCGCCGCCGAGGCGATCGCTTTCAAAGGGCGCAGCTTGCTGCCAGCCGGCATCCGAGCCGTGGAAGGTGACTTTTTGCGCGGGGATACCGTGCTGATCGTCGACGGTGAACGCAATGAACTGGCACGCGGCATCGTCGGCTATGCAGCAGCCGACCTGCGCCGCATCGCCGGCTGCCGATCCGACGAGATCGAAGCCCGGCTCGGCTATACCTACGGCGATGTGGCTGTCCATCGCAATGACTTGATTTTGCTGACCGACTGAGATGCCCCCGATCCTGCGCGTCGAAAATCTTCACCATACCTATACCCGTCAAGGCCATCCAGTGCAGGCGCTGCGCGGCGTCGACCTGACTGTCGAAGCAGGCGAGTATGTCGTGCTCTTGGGCCACAACGGCTCCGGCAAGTCTACCCTGGCCCGCCACCTGAACGCTTTGCTCCTGCCAGACCAGGGCAATGTCTGGGTGCACCAGTGGAATACCCGTGACCCTGCTCACCTGCGCGCAATCCGCAGCATGGTCGGGATGGTCTTCCAACACCCCGACAACCAGATTGTGGCGACCATCGTGGAAGAGGAGGTCGCGTTTGGCCCCGAAAATCTGGGGCTCGACCGCAGTGAGATCCGCCGTCGCGTCGAAGAGGCGCTGGCACAGGTCGCCATGCAACCCTTCCGCCATCGCGCTCCGCACCTGCTTTCCGGAGGACAAAAACAGCGGGTCTGCATCGCCGGGGTGCTGGCCATGCAGCCACAGGTGTTGGTGCTCGACGAAGCCACCGCCATGCTCGACCCGCAAGGACGCCGTGACCTGCTGGCACTGGTTGCCCGCCTCCACCGCAAGCAGGGAGTGACCGTCATTGCTGTCACGCACTTTATGCACGAAGCCATCGACGCTGACCGGGTGGTCGTGCTGCACGAAGGACGGGTGGCGCTGCAGGGGCCCCCGCGCTGGCTTTTTCAGCAGCCTGAAGCGCTGCGCGCCCTTCAGCTCGATCTCCCACCCGCCAGCGAGCTGGCCCAGGCGCTGCATCGCCGCTTCCCTGCGTTCCCCGCCGATCGGCTGACCCCAGAAGAGGTGGCCACCGCCGTCCAGACATACAGACCCCTGCAGCCCGCCCCGCAGCTTCTCCCCCCTCTTTTGCCGACACCCTCCAGGCCGCCCCCCCTCCTGGAGCTTCAACATGTCGCCCATTTTTATATGCGCGGCACGCCGCTGGAAATCCAGGCGCTGAGCGATGTCTCACTCGCTGTCCACCCTGGCGAAATTGTGGGGGTGCTCGGCGCCACCGGTTCGGGCAAGTCGACTGCCATCCAGCACTGCAACGGTCTGCTGCGCGCCCATGCCGGCCACGTCCGGGTGCTCGACCAGGATCTGTCTGACCCCAAGGTCGACCTGCGCGCAGTGCGTCGCGCCGTCGGGCTGGTCTTCCAACTGCCTGAAACACAACTTTTTGAGCAGTATGTGGGCGACGATGTCGCCTATGGGCCGCGACAGCTTGGGCTCCCTCACGCGCAGGTGCGCCGTCGCGTCCAAGCCGCAATGGCCGCAGTGGGCTTGCCCTTCGCTGCCTTCAAAGACCGGGTGACCTGGACGCTCAGCGGCGGCGAGATGCGTCGGGCGGCGATCGCCGGTGTGCTGGCGCTGGAACCACAGCTGTTGGTGCTCGACGAGCCCACCGCCGGGCTGGACCCGCAGGCGCGCCAGCTGCTGCTTCGCCAGCTGCTCGACCTGCAGGCCCAGGGCTGTACGTTGGTGCTGGTTTCACACAACATGGATGAACTGGCCTCCCTTTGTCACCGCCTTGCCGTGATCGCTGAGGGACGCACAACCCTGACAGGTTCGCCCGCCGAAGTTTTTGCCCAGCCCACCGTACTCCGAGCGTTTGGGCTGGAACTGCCAGCCATGGCCCAGATCTCCGAACGGCTGCAGTCCGAAGAGCTGCTGCCCCCCACCGCAGCCTTCTATACGTTGGCGCAGGCCGAAGCCACACTCAGCCAGCTGTTGGCCGAACCGGGAAAGAAACCTGGATGAGCGAATTCGAGTTTTTGCGCAATGTGACCGTGGGCCAATATCTCCCCACCAATTCGCCCGTACACCGGCTCGACCCGCGTACAAAGCTGCTGCTGACTTTGCTGATGGTGCTGGCCGCGACCAGCACCGCCAGCCCCCTGGCAACCCTGCTCCTGCTGGGGGTGCTGGGGGGGGTGACAGGGCTTGCTAAGCTCGACGCCCGCTATGTGCTGCGCGGGTTGCTGCCCGTCGCCCCCTTTTTACTCTTCCTGATGGCCATGCAGCTGCTCTTTCAAGGCCGCTTTTCCCTGTGCTCCACTGTCTGGTACGAGTGGCACTTTGTCCGGGTGACTCCCTGTCTGCTGGAGCTGGTGCTGCTCGGCGCGCTGCGGCTGCTGCTTTTTTTGTTTGTTCTCAGCCTGCTCACCCTGACCACAACCGCCGCATATCTGCTGCACGGAATCGAACAGTTGCTCGGCCCGCTGCAGCGGATCGGCCTGCCTGTCCATGAGTTTGCCCTTGCCAATATCATCGCCCTGCGGTTTATCCCCACCATCGCCGAGGAGCTGGAACGGGTCGCCAAGGCACAGGTCAGCCGGGGAGGGGAGTTCGGCAGCGAGCCCTGGTATCGCCCCGATCGGGTCGCCCGTGCCCGACTGCCCCTGCTGGTGCCGCTCTTTGTCAACACGCTGCGCCGAGCCGAAGAATTGGTGGTCGCCATGCAGGCACGCTCTTATCTCGGCTCCCAGGGACGCTCCCGCTTTGTCGAGCTTCGTCTGCGGCCCGCCGACTGGGGAGCCCTGGCGCTGGGAGGCGCGCTGCTGCTTCTGGTCTGGGGGCTGGCTTGACAAGCCAGGAAAACCGTTTTATAGTGTCGTATACTTCTGACTTATACGTATAAATCACCTGTTTCAACAAACAACTGCCGAGCGGGAAGGGGGAGCCAGGCGATGGAAGAGGGGGGGCCCCGCCGGCGGGCGACCCAGGCGGATGTGGCACGCGCCGCCGGGGTCTCGCAAGCAATGGTTTCCTACGTGCTCACCCAGAGCACACAGGTCACAGTGCCCGACGAGACCCGGCAGCGCGTGTTGGACGCCATTCAGAAGCTTGGCTATGTGCCCAACCGGGCCGCCCGCAGCCTGCGCACCAGCAAGACCTTCACGATCGGCTGTGTGATCCCCGATATTGCCAACCCTTTCTACCCGGCCTTTGTGCGGGGGATCCAGGATGTGGTTGACCGCAACGGATACGATCTGGTGATGTACAACACCGATGGGCTGGCTGAGCGTGAAAAAAAAGCTGTTCGTGCGCTGCTCCAAGGCCGGGTGGACGGTGTGATCGGGGTCTTTTTCCACAGCAGCGCGCGAGATCTGGCTCTTTTGCTGGAGCAGCAGATTCCTGTGGTTCGGCTGGAAGCGACCGCCAAAGCGACCGGCGCCCTGCCGCTGGACAACATCTATGTTGACAATATCGCAGCCGCCCACCACGCAGTGCTCTATCTGATCCGCTGCGGCTATCAGCATATCGCCATGCTGACCAACCAGCCCGGACCTGGTCAGCCGCGAGTCGTCGGCTACCGTGCAGCGCTGGCCGAGCATGGCCGGAGAGAGAGGGAGGGCGATGTGCAGATTGGGGCGTTCACCGTAGAAGGAGGAATGGCTGGTATGCAGCAGCTGTTGCAGCTGACCCCACGGCCAGATGCAGTCTTCGCCGCCAATGATCTGATGGCGATCGGTGCGATGGTGGCCTGCAAAGCAAATGGGCTGCGCGTGCCAACAGATCTGGCGGTGATGGGGTTCGACGATATCCCGACCGACCAGATTGTCAGCCCGGCCCTGACGACTGTCAGCCAGTTTCAGAATAAGTTGGGGGGCCGTTCTGCCGAACTGCTCTTCGATCGGATCGAAGGGAACGCTCCAGCCTGGGGGCGCAGCGTGGAGATGCCCTTTGCCATCGTGGTTCGTGAGTCTGCCTGAGCTCTGCCAGCAGGGCCCAGCGCTTCTCAATCATCTATATCGGAATCGGGTTGCACAGGAGGAAAACAAGAGATGGGTATCTGGAAAGATGGGCTTGCACGGCTCTGCACTCTGATGGTTGCGCTGTCGTTGGCGGTCGGCTGTGCCGCCCCGGCAGCAGTCCAGCCTGGGCAGCCAGCGGCAGAAGAGGCGGCTGGCGACGGGGAAAAGACCAAGGTTGTCTGGTGGACAGAAGGTGACATCGAACCCGCTTTGCAGGAGGCATTTGTCGAACAGTTTGTCGGCACCTTCAACGCAGCCAACCCGGACATCGAGCTGGAGGTGGTCTTCCAGCAGAATCTGAACGATCTGCTGCGCACAGCCATTCAGGCTGGAGAAGGGCCGGACATCGTGCAGACCCCCGGCCCCGGCTTTCTGCTCGAATACCAGCAGGCCGGGCTGGTGCTGCCTTTGAACGAGTTTTCGACGCAGTATGGTTGGAAAGAAGAGATTCTGCCGTGGGCGTACGCTTCGGGAACGCTAGGCGGCGATCTGTACGGCCTGCCGTTGACCTTTGAGTCGATGGTGATGCTCTACAATACCCAGGTTTTTGCGGAGCTGGGGTTGACCCCTCCGACCAACCGTGCGGAATTCGATGCGGTGGCCCAGGCGTTGAAGGACGCCGGCCTGCTGGCCATCTCCTACGGAAATGTGGGCTGGCAGCCGACCAACGAGCATCTGCTGGGCATCTACCTCAACGCCTATGCTGGCTCGGACGCCGTCTATGAGGCGTTGACCGGCCAGCGCAGCTGGGAGGATGAGGTCTTTGCTGGCGCCATCGAAATGTTGCGCGAGGACATGACGACCCAGGGGTATTTTGCTGGCAGTCTCGAAGATTACTATTCGTTTGACTGGCAGACATTTTTCAGCACGCTGGCCAGCGGCAAAGCAGGCATGATGACCATCGGGACCTGGGGGTTCCGGGGGGCCACCGAGTACTTTGCCGACAACCCGGAGGGCTGGGACTGGGCCTTGCTCCCTGCGCTTGGCGAGGGTGTGGAGCAGGGGTTTGACCTGGCTGTCGGTAGCACCGTCTCGATCAACACGGCCTCCAAGAACCCAGAGGCTGCTGCCAAGGTGTTGGATTTTATCTACAACGACCCGCAGCGGGCCGCCAGCATCGCCCAGATCTTCAGCTTTGGCGAGTTTGTCGTGCCGATCCAGTTCTCTGCCGACGATTTTCCCAGCGAGGCTGACCCGCGTGTGGTCCGTTTCCTGACCGAGTTCTCCCAGGTGACCGGCGAAGGGCGCTACGGCTATACCACCTGGACCTTCTGGCCGGCGGAGGCGGAGACCCAGCTCTGGAAAGATGTCGAGCTGGTCTGGTCGGGCGAGCTGACCACCGCCGAGTATCTGGCCAGCCACCAGGCACTGTGGGAGAAGGCGCGCGCCGACGGTGCCGTCCCCCCGATTCCCGAACGCTAGTACAACGTCTTCTGCTGGGCGGCGGCCGCCGCCCAGCAGAAGACAAAGGAGATCTGTTGCATGGCTGTCACACCTGTGTCCGGGCTGCGTCGTCCAGCGCAGCCACGCAGGCGGCGCTTTCCGTGGCGTCCCTGGCTCTTTCTGGCCCCGTTGCTCCTGTTGAACCTGGTTGTCATCGTCACCCCCTCGCTGCTCAGCATTCGCTATGCCTTCACCGACTGGACCGGGATCGGCGCTGCCCAGTATGTCGGTCTGGCCAATTTTCAGGAGATGTTCGGGGACCGCGTCTTTTACCGTGCGATCGGCAACAACGTGCGCTGGACTGTGCTCTTTCTGATAGCCCCGGTGCTCATGGGGCTGCTCGGCGCCTATCTGCTGTCGACGATCCGCCGCGGCCAGATGCTTTTTCGCACCCTCTATTTTATTCCGTACGTGATCGCCAGCGTCGTCAACGCCTATATCTGGAAACTGATCCTGAACCCGGTCTTCGGCATCGGCCCCTGGCTGGCCGAGCGCGGAATCCCCTGGCTGGACATTCGTTTTTTTGGCCGTTCGGACACCTCGCTCTATGCGGTAGCCTTTGTCGACAACTGGCATTTCTGGGGCTTTCTGGTTGTGCTGTACCTGGCTGCGATGCATGCTGTCGACGCCGAGCTGTACGAGGCTGCGCGCATCGAAGGCGCCAACCCCTGGCATGAGTTCTGGCATGTGACCCTCCCCGGCATCCGCCCTACCTTGGTCTTCACCCTGCTGATGATCATGATCTGGTCGTTTCTGGTCTTCGACTATATCTATCTGTTGACCAACGGCGGCCCGGCGCAGTCTTCCGAGGTGCTGGGGACGCTCACCTATTCGACCGCCTTTTATTCGCTGCGCGTCGGCTATGCGACGGCGATCGCGCTGACCATGACCTTCTTTTCTGCGTTGTTTATCAGCATGTTCGTCGTTCTGCGACGGCTTGGCTGGGAGGTGTAAGATGTTTCGTCGGCGCCGTACCGCATCCTTGATTCCCAATTACATCCTTCTGGGGGGGCTGGCCATCTTTTCGGTGATCCCGATCGTGCTGCTCGTCCTCAACTCGCTCAAAACAACGGTGGAGATCCAGGAGAATCCTTTTGGTCTGCCCACCGCCGCCCGTCTGAGCAACTATGTGGACGCCTGGGTGCAGGGTCAATTTTCGACGACGATCTCCAATACGCTGTTCCTCACCAGCGGCACCATCTTCTTGGTCGTCGTCGTCGGCGGGCTGGCCGCCTTTGCCCTGGCGCGCTTTCGCTTCAGTGGGGCCAATGCCCTCAGCTTCTATCTCTTGGTCGGCACCAGCGTGCCGGCCCTGCTGTTCATCGTGCCCCTGTATTTTATGTGGGCACAGCTCGATCTGATCAACAGCCTGCCCGGGCTGATCATTGTCTATGCGGCGCTCTATTCGCCCTTTGCCACCTATCTCCTGCGCTCCTTTTTGGTTTCCATCCCGATGGACTTTGAGGAGGCGGCCCGCATCGACGGCGCCAACGACCTGCAGGTGCTGACCCGCGTCATCCTGCCGCTGGCCTGGCCCGGCTTTCTCACCGTCGTGCTGGTCGTGGGGCTGGGAGTTTGGAACGAATTTTTGTTTGCCAATACATTTCTGCAAGACCCGGCGCTGAAGCCGATCTCGACCAGTCTGCTGGCGTTTCAGACCCGCTATCAGCGCGACTGGGGGTTGACCAGCGCCGCCTCCGTCATGATGATTCTGCCTGTGCTTCTTCTCTTCCTCTCCTTGCAGCGCCAGTTTATCGAAGGGCTGGCGCGCGGGGGACTCAAAGGCTAATGGATTCTGAAAGGTACAAACTTCTGTGACACAGCTGCCATCCGACTACGCAGAGCGCGTCTATGCCGGCGTGCTGGGCAAGATTATCGGCGTCTATCTGGGCCGCCCTTTTGAGGGGTGGAGCTATGACCGCATCCTCCAAGAGCTCGGGGAGGTCTGGTACTACGTGCACGAAAAACGCAACGTGCCCCTGATCGTGACCGACGACGACATTTCGGGGACCTTCACCTTCCTGCGTGCCTTGCCCGACTACGCCAACCGCCGCGACCTGACAGCCGCCCAAATTGGCCAGAGCTGGCTCAACTACATCATCGAACAGCGCACGATCCTCTGGTGGGGTGGCATGGGCAATTCGACCGAGCATACTGCCTTTCTGCGGCTCAAACAGGGGATCCCAGCGCCACAGAGCGGCTCGATGGCGCTCAACGGTCAGGTGGTCGCCGAGCAGATCGGTTCGCAGATCTTTATCGATGGCTGGGCCATGGTGGCACCCGGAGACCCAGAGTTGGCTGCCGACCTGGCCCGCCGAGCCGCCAGCGTCAGCCATGACGGAGAGGCGATCTACGGCGCCCAAGTCGTGGCAGCGCTCGAAGCCCAGGCCTTTGTCGAGCGAGATCTCAACCGCCTGCTCGATACTGCCCTCTCGCTGATTCCCAACCAGTCGTTGATCTACCGCATGATCGGCCAGATTCGTGAATGGCACGCGGCCGAGCCTGACTGGCGCAAGACACGCGCCCAGATCGCAGCCCACTATGGCTACGACAAGTACGGCGGCAACTGCCACATGGTGCCCAACCACGCCCTGATCATCCATGCCCTGTTGCACGGGGAAGACGATTTCCAAAAATCGCTCATGATCGTCAACACCTGCGGCTGGGACACCGACTGCAACTCGGGCAACGTCGGCTGTATCCTTGGCATCAAAAACGGGCTGGCTGCCATCGACGCCGGACCTGACTGGCGGGGCCCGGTCGCCGATCGCATGTATCTGGCCACAGCCGACGGCGGCCGCGCCATCACCGATGCCCTCACCGAGAGCTACCACATCGTCCAGATCGGGCGAGCCCTGGCCGGCGAGGCGCCGGTCTCCCCCAAACAGGGGGCCCGCTTTCACTTCAGCCTGCCCGGCGCCGTGCAGGGCTTTGAGCCCTCGGCAGACCCTGAAACCCAGGGGAGCGCCAGCGTCGAACAGGTGCCTGGTCCCCGCCAGGAAGGGTGCCTGGCCATCCACTACAAAGGCGTGGCACCCGGACACCCGGCGCGCGTGGCCACACCCACCTTTATCCCCTCGCGCTCGGTGGCCGACTATTTTATCAAACGCGGCTATGCGCTCCTGGCCTCGCCGACGCTCTACAGCGGCCAGCGGCTGCGCGCCCAGCTGCGCGCCGACGCTGGCAACGCTGCCCCCGTCCAGGCCAACCTCTATGTCTCGTTCTATCAGGCCGACGATACCCAGGAGATCTTGCGCGGCCCCCAACAGCCGCTGGCACCGGGGGAGCAGGTCGAACTCACCTGGGTGCTCCCTGCCACCCAAGGGCTTCCGATCTGTGCGGTCGGCGTCGAGCTCAGCCATGCCCGCCGTGCCGACGGCACCCTCTATCTGGATTGGCTGACCTGGGAAGGAACCCCCGAGTGCGTGCTGACCAACCCGGGCGGAGACGGGGTGATGTGGCGACGGGCCTGGGTCAACGGCGTCGACCAATACGACGCCTGGTGGCCTGAAGCGTTTCGGCTGGTCCAAAACAGCGGGCGCGGGCTGATCAGTCAGGGAACCCGTGAGTGGACCGACTACCGTGCCCAGGCCACCCTGACCCTCCACCTGGCAAAGACGGCTGGGCTGGCGGTGCGTGTACAGGGGATGCGGCGCTACTATGCCCTCCTGCTCTGCAACGACGGCAGGGCCCGTCTGGTCAAGGCGTTGGACGGCGATACCGTGCTGGCTGAGTGTGCCTTTGGCTGGACTTTTGGGGCCGTCCACGAATTTGAGCTCTCCACCCGCGGCACGTCGATCGAGGCTTCGATCGATGGCACTCTGCTGTTCAGTGTCCAAGACAGCGATCGCCCGCTCGAGGGCGGCGCCGTCGCCCTGGTCGTCGAAGAGGGACGCATCATGTGCGACGCTGTGCGCGTGGGTGCCTCTCCCCCCCCGCAGAATGGGTGACCTGGATGTAACTGGCGGAACTCGACCGTTCCTCTCTTCCCTCATTAGGGCAAGCCGACAGCGCTGTGATAAGATGCAAATTGGTGTCTGAGGGGGGGCGAGAGGTGCTATGAATTCACGCACATTGCGTGTTCTCGAATATCCCAAAATTTTGGAGCGGCTGGCCCAGCACTGTGCTTTCAGCGGAGGTGCTGCGCTGGCCGCCGCGCTTTTGCCCAGCACCGACCTGGTGACGGCGCAGAGTTGGCTGATCCAAAGCCATGAGGCTTACCAGCTGCTCGGGCAAAAGGATGACATCAGCTTTGGGGGGGTCAGCGACTTGCGTCCGCTGCTCGATCGGGCAGCGCGCTATTCCGTGTTGCTGCCGCCCGACCTGCTCGAAATCAAATTTACGCTGCAGCGGGCCCGCCAGCTCCGCTCCCTGTTGGTCCGGCTTGAGCAAAGCTTCCCCCACCTGGCCGAGATGGCTTTCAACATCGAGCCTTGCGACACTCTGGTCGAAGAGATCGGACGCTGCATCAGCGATCGCGGGGAGGTGCTGGACAGCGCCAGCCCGGAGCTGGCTCGACTCCGCGGTGAGCTGCGTGTGGCGCAGGAACGGCTGATGAGCACCCTCGACCGTCTGGTCCACAGCAGCGACATCAAACCCTATCTGCAGGAAACGCTGGTGACCCAACGGCAGGGGCGCTATGTCATCCCGGTGCGCGCCGAACACAAAGGCAACGTCGACGGCATCATCCACGACCAGTCAGCGAGCGGGGCAACCTTGTTCATTGAACCGCTCAAAGTTGTCCAGCAAAACAACGCCCTGCGCGAGCTGGAACTGCAGGAGGAGAAAGAGATCCGCCGCATCCTGCTGGAGCTGAGCGTCGCCGTCGCCGAAGAGGCGCCCTACCTGCGCCGCAACACTGAGGTGCTGGCTGAGCTGGATTTCACCTTTGCCAAGGCCAAGTATGCCTACGTGCTGGATGCCACCTTGCCGGAGTTGACCCCCTTCCAGCCGCGCAAGGCAGGGGCCACCGACCGCGCCAATGCCCCGTCTTTTCCCCATCCGGGTTCGGTGATCGACCTGCACCGTGCCCGCCATCCTCTGCTGGACCCGCGCACGGTCGTGCCGGTCGACGTCTATCTGGATGCAGAGACCTTTTTGATCGTGATCACCGGGCCCAACACGGGCGGGAAAACGGTTTCGCTCAAAACGGTTGGCCTGCTGGCTGTGATGGCCCAGGCAGGGATGATGATCCCGGCCGACCCAGGCAGCAAGCTTTCGGTCTTTGAGGGAATCTACGCCGATATCGGCGACGAGCAAAGTATCGAACAGAGCCTGAGCACATTCTCAGGCCACATGACCCACATCATTGAAATTTTGGCCCAGGCCACTCCCCGGTGTCTGGTCCTGCTCGATGAACTGGGCGCCGGCACTGACCCGGAAGAAGGGTCGGCGCTGGCGATGGCGCTGCTCGAGAATTTGCGCGAGCGCTCGATCACGACCTTTGCCACCACCCATTACAGCGACCTCAAACTCTATGCCCACAACACCCCAGGGGTGCGCAATGCCTCGGTGGAATTTGACGTTGAAACGTTGAGTCCCACCTACGAATTGAGCATCGGGCTGCCAGGACGTTCCAATGCCCTGACGATCGCACGCCGGCTCGGTCTGGCCGCCCCGATCGTGGACAAGGCGGAGTCGATCGTGCGCCCCGACACCCTGCAAGCAGACAAACTGCTGGACGATATCCGCCAGGCCAAGCGGGAGGCGTTCGAGGCGGCTGAGCGGGCACGTGCGAGAGAACGCCAGGGCCAGCTGCTCGAAAACGACCTGCGCCATCAGCTCGCCCAGATCGAACAAGCGCGTCGCGCCGTGATCGCCGAGAGCCGCACGTTGATGCAAAACGAGCTGGACGAGGCCCGCAAGGAGATCGAACAGCTGCGCCGCCAGGCGCGCGGTGGTTTCGGGCAGAGCACGTCGGCGGCGCATGAAGAGTTTCTGGCGCGCGCTGAAAAAGAGCTGGCCCAGCGCCGCCAAAACAGCGAAGCCGTCGACGCACGCGTGGTCGTGCCTGGCAGCGGCCTGGAACGGCTCGGCGGTCCGTTGGAGGTTGGGGACATTGTCTGGGTGGCCAGCCTGCAGGCCAGCGGCGAGGTGTTGGCCCTGCATCCTGCCAGCGCCGAAGCCGACGTGCAACTGGGCAACTTTCGCCTCAAACTGCCAGTAAAACGGCTGGAGCTGCGCCAAAAAGCCCCCCGACAGACCGCACAGCCCGCAGTCACCTTCCACAGCAGCCCAGCCCCCAGCCCGGGGATCGAACTTGATCTGCGCGGGGAGCGTGTGGAGGGAGGGCTCGAACAGCTGGAACGCTATCTGAACGACGCTTATCGGGCCCGGCTGCCGTTCGTACGCATCATCCATGGCCACGGCACGGGTGCCATGAAATCTGCTGTGCGCGACCTGCTCAAGCGGCACCCACTGATCGCCACCGTGCGTTCTGGCGACGCCGGAGAAGGTGGGGACGGTGTCACCATGGTCAAGCTGGTCAGCGCTTGAATCGGAGAGCAACCGCTTTGGGGGAACGAAGAGACTTCACAGCAAGAGACTTCACAGCAAGAGACTTCACAGCAAGAGGCTTTACAGCCTGAACGAGGAATTTTTGTCTATGACGGCAAGCGAAAAAATTTGCTGCAGCGTCGGGGTGACCGCCTACAACGAGGAGGCCAATATCGGCTCTTTGCTGGCAGCTCTGACCGACCAGCATCTGCACGAAGTCGAGATCGTCGAAATTATCGTGGTGGCCAGCGCCTGCACCGACCGTACCGTGTCGATTGTCCAGGAACACCTGGCCCGTGACAGCCGCATCCAGCTGATCGAACAGCCCCGCCGTGAAGGCAAAACCAGCGCGATCAACCTCTTTTTGCAGGCGGCCCGCTGTGAAATCTGTCTGTTGGAAAGCGGCGATACCCTGCCCCACGAGTATGCGGTCGAGCACATGGTGCGCATGTTTCGAGATCCGACGGTCGGCATGGTGGGTGCCCAGAAAATGGCTGTCGATACCCCGGACCATATTGTCGGTCTGCTCAGCCACCTGCGTCTGCGCATGGAGCACGAGCTCTGCCTGGAGATCCCACGGCTGGGGGAGATGATCGCATTCCGGCGGCTTTTCGACCAAATCCCCCCCGACGTGGCCATGGACGAAGCCTTTGTCGAGGCGATCGTTGTACAACACGGCATGCAGGTGCGTTACGCCCCAGATGCCATCGTCTACAACACTGGGCCTACGACCGTCGGTGATTTTGTGCGGCAGCGCCGCCGCAACCATGCCGGCCATCTCTATCTGAAACACAAATATGGCTACAAGGTCAGCAGCATGCACAACAGCCGGGTGGCACGCATTGCCTTCAAAGAGCTGCTGGGAATCGTCCAGCTGACTTGGGTGCTCGGGTTGCTGGCTGGAATTGAAGGAATCAGCCGTCTGCTGGGCTGGTATGATTTTGCGGTCAGGCGCGACCGCCATGTTGTCTGGAACATGGCCTGGACCCAAAAACAGAATGTGCAGGCCGTGCGGGCAACGCGCGAAAATTCGGCGGGCCAGGAGTCTTTCTCGGTCAAAAGCCGTACCCAGCTGGAGCGTTGAGCGCGCTTGCCGAGACCATGACCCGTTCTCGTTGGATCGATCTGCTTAAAGTGGCTGTCGCGGCTGGTCTGCTGGCTTGGTTGGTTGCCAGAGTGCCGGACCCTGCTGCGCTCTGGCAGCAGCTCCTGCAGGCGAACAAGGGGCCGCTCCTGCTGGGAGCCGCCACCTACGCCAGCGCCGTGGCGCTCAGCGCAGTAAAATGGGGAATCCTGCTGCGCGCGGCAGGCATTCAGCTCCCACCGGGCCGTCTGTTGACCTATCAGTGGATCGCCGAATTTTTCAACAATTTTCTTCCTGCCCAGGTGGGCGGGGATCTGCTGCGCGGCTATGCAGTGGCGGCAGATACACAGCGCCGGGCCGATGCAGCCGCCAGCGTGCTCATCGACCGGTTTATCGGGTTGATGGTCTTTATGCTGGGCGCGGCGCTCTCGGCCAATGCCGTTTTGATCTGGGGCAAACCGGACGGCAGCCCCTTTTCTCCAGAGGGGGCACTTTTCATGCGCTTTGCGGCCGTCGGCAGCACGCTGGCGACGGCCGCTCTTCTGGGCGTTGTTGCGACCTTGATCAGCCGCCGACTCCAAGGCGTGGTGGAGCGGCTGCTCCGGGTGCTGCCGCTCCACCACCGCACCCTTCCCCTCTGGAGACAGCTTGCAGCGGCCTTTGCGGTCTACCGCGCCCATCCCGGCGCGTTGGCTGTCGCTGCCGCGGGCAGCGCTCTGATCGTCTTGCTGACCAGCGCCAATATCTGGCTGATCGCCTATGCGGTCCAGCCTGGAAAAATTTCGCTGGTAGAGGTTCTGGTGGTCAACCCGATCATTGTCTTTGCCCTGCTGGTCGTGCCCCTCTCCCCTGGCGGTTTGGGAATTCGCCAGATCTCCTTTGCCGGGCTCTTCCTGTTCATGGGGGCTGGCTACGAGTTGGGCACTGCGGTCGGCCTGCTGCAGCAGTTCATGGGCTACCTGGTCAGCATTCCAGGAGGGCTGCTCTGGGCTCGCGGCCAGCCACGTGTCCCGCCACAAAATCTGCTGACCCCTGGAAAGCCTGCTCGATGAATCCCTGGCTCTCGACCGAAGCTGCCCGCGCCCTCTACACCGGCGGCGACGCGGCGCATGACTTCGACCATGTCCTGCGAGTCTCCCGTCTGGCTGACCGCATTGCGGAGGCCGAGGGCGCTGACCGCACTGTGGTCCAGCTGGCAGCTCTGCTGCACGATCTGCCCGCCGAAACCGACGGCAACCAGCGGGCTGCCCACCATCTGCGTTCCGCCCAGCGCGCACGCGACCTGTTGCTCGACCGCGGCCTCCCTCCCCCTCTGGTCGAGCAGGTCGTCCATTGTATTGAGGCACACCGCTACCGCGACCGCACAGTCCTCCCCAGCAGCCTGGAGGCGCGCTGTCTGTACGACGCCGACAAACTGGACAGCATCGGGGCCATTGGAGTGGCACGCGCCTTCGCCTATGCCGGGGCCCACGGCAGCCGCCTGTGGACCCGACCCGCCGCTCAGATCGGTGCCTCTGAAAACGACCGCACGACCCCCGACTATACACCCGTGCACGAGTATGTCTTCAAGCTGCAGAAGCTGCTGGATTCGCTCTACACCGAGAGCGCACGTCTGCTCGGCGCCCGCCGCCAAAGAGTCATGGCAGCGTTTTTTGCCCAGCTGGACGCCGAGCAGAGCGAGTGAGAACGCCCCTTCAGCTGCGACGCAGCGTGAGCATCCCCGGCACCCAGTCAAAAATGATGAATCCCAGCGGCATGCCGAGGATGGAGGCGCAGAGCAGATAGGCAACCGCCAGCCCCCCCGCAGCAAGCCACCAGCCCACCAACAGGAACCAGAGCGCACGCAGGAAAAAATTGTGCTGCCTGACCTTGACCTCCCCGTAGGCGGTCACTAGACGGTCGGGCTGACGCAACGCAATCAGCTGCGGCACCCGGTTGAGCAGCGCAATCCCTACCGGGATGGTCACAACCAACAGCAACAGAACATAGGCAACGCTAATGGCCAGCGCTCCCAGCCAGAACCCGATAAAAACAAACCATAAAATTTGAATCAGACAGCCCGGCTGCTGCCGGAGAATGACTGGCTCTTTCGATCGATACGACACGCGTGGCGCTCCTTTTGGGTGGGTTGGATAGTTTCCCGTCTCCTGCCAATACGCACTCTCTGCCCAGAAGTTGCACAACACAGCCAGGGCTTCCCTACAACCATCGGCGCCCCACAGCCCAGTGCCCTCCTCTGGGCTGTAGGGCCACCGGAAGAAGATGAAAAGGATGAAAAATGCAGTTGACAGCCAAAAAAAAATGTTGTATATTGGAATCGATTCCAAACAAGTTGTCCGTAATTTTTGATGGACGCCATGCAAAAACGGAGCGCTACTATCCAGGATGTCGCACGTCAGGCCAGGGTGGGGGTCGGCACTGTCTCGCGCGTGCTCAACGGCCACCCCAATGTCACCCAGGCCACGCGCGAACAGGTCTTGCAGGTGATCGCCGACCTGGGCTACCGCCCCAAATCGGCGGCTGTGACGTTGCGTACCCGCCAGACCCGTGAAATTGGGCTGATCACCGACGAAATTGCGACCACACCCTTTGCGTTCGACCTGATCCGCGGGGCTCAGGACGAAGCGTGGGCCCACCAGTCGATTCTGGTGCTGATCAACACCAGCGGCAACCCGGACCTGCTCAACGCGGCTCTGGACCAGATGTATGACCGGCAGGTGCAGGGCGTGCTCTATGCCGCAATGTTCCATCAGCCGGTCAATCTGCCCGATCGTTTCCGAGAGCTGCCTGCTGTGTTGGTCGATTGCTACAGCGAGGACCGCAGCCTGCCTTCGGTGGTTCCTAATGAGATCCAAGGGGGGCAGGATGCTGTGGCCACGCTGTTGCAGCACGGCCATCAGCGGATCGGGTTCATCAACTACACGACCGGCCAGCCTGCTGTGGTCGGCCGTCTCGAAGGGTACCGCCGGGCGCTGGCCGCAGCGGGGGTGGCCTACGACCCGACGCTGGTGGTCCAGGCGGACATTGCCTCCGATGCGGTCTACCGGACGACGATTCGGCTGATGCAGCAGCCGAACCGACCGACCGCTCTGTTTTGCTTCAACGACCGTACTGCGATGTGGGCCTACGACGCGCTGCGCGATCTGGGTCTGCGGGTGCCCGAGGAAGTGGCTGTGATAGGATTTGACAATCAGGAGCTGCTGGCGGCCAACTTGCGGCCGCCCTTGACAACCATGCAGCTGCCCCACTACGAAATGGGGCGCTGGGCTGTGCACCATCTGATTGCTGGCAACCCACAGCCCTCGCTGACGGCGCCCCAAGTCCAGCTCGATTGCCCGTTGGTCTGGAGGGCGTCGGTCTGAGAAAGAATGCGGGCTCCAGGATGCCCTGGAGCGATCTGCCGTCCGGTTCTGGGCCAGTTGACAGGCCGGATGGAATTCAGAAGGAGGGGGAAGCGCCGTAGGAAAGCCTGGCTGTTCGTTTACACACACTTGTTTGTCCATACTTTTGGAAAAGAGGAGATCCAAACAATGCAAAACCAAGGATTGAACCGGCGTCAGTTTCTGCAGATGGCGGGGGTGGGTTCCGCAGCGGTCATGCTGGCCGCCTGTGTCCCAGCTCAGCCGGCGGCGGCGCCCGCTGCCGATGGGGAAGGTGCAGCGCCGGCCAAGGAGACTGTCGTCCTGCGCGTGCAGGGTGACCCGGCCAACGAAACACCCCTGCTCGAACCGTTCCGCCAGGTTCACCCCGACATCGACCTGGAGTTCATTGCCGTCACCGGCATCGACCACGAAGAGATCGCCAGCAAGATTCTGTCGATGATCGCAGCGGGCGAGCAGATCGACTTTGGCTACTCGGCGACCGAGGCTCTGCAGCTTTATGCGGGTCAAGGGCTGGCGTATGCGCTCGACGAATTCATCCAGCGCGATGAGGCGGAAGTGGCCGAGTATTTTGCGGACGTGCACCCCTCGCTGATCGAGGCGATGATGTACGAAGGCAGCGTGTACGAACTGCCCTTCGATTTCAACGCCGCCAATATGTACTACAACACGCAGCTCTTTGCTGAGGCGGGTGTGGACCATCCGGCTGACAACTGGTCGAAGGACGACTTCCTGGAGGTCGCACGCAAGATTGCCAAGAAGGACGATTCCGGCCAGACCACCGTCTTTGGCTATGCCTGGACGAACCGTCTGTGGGGCAGCTGGATGCCCTGGATCTTCGTCAACGGGGGCAACCTCTTCACCGAAGAAAAGGCCCCCGGCGGCGAGTGGCTCTGGAGCACCTTCTACGCCGACGACGCGGCGGCGGCAGGCCGTGGCGGCGGGTACCGCTGGGTCACGCCGACCGCCAATTCCCCGGCAGTCGTCGAGGCACTCGACCTGGTGGTCACCTTGACCAGCGAAGGCACCGCCCCGGCGATCGAAATGGGAGGCGGGCAGACGCTGCAGGGGTTCTTCGCCGACAACAAGCTGGCGATGACCCCGGCCGGCGGCTTCTGGGCAGGCGGCCTGGCCAACGCTGGCTTTGCCAACGGCTCCTTCGATGTACAGCTCTTCCCCAGCTGGAAGAGCCAGCGCCATCAGTTCGGCACCGGCGGCCAGTGGATTTCGGCGCAGGGCCAGCACAAAGAGGAGGCCTGGACCTACAGCAAGTTCCGCATCTCCCAAGAGGGAATGAAGCTCTGGTACGGCGCCAATGGGATCATCACGACCCCGTCGCGGCGTTCGATGCTGGTCGCCGAGGCCTTCGCCGAGACCGGCCCGGCGCACTGGCAGGTCTTCTACGACACGCTTGACAAACACCCGGACACTGCCCCGATCCCGGCGCCGCCGATCTCCAACCCGATGACCACCCTCTTCACCAGCTACACGGGCCGGGCGATGACCGGCGAGCTCTCCCCCCAGCAGGCGATGGACGAGCTGCAGAAGGAGCTGGAGGATCTGGTCGCCCGTTCGCAGGACATCATGTATCCGCAGGGCTGAGCCCTGACGGTTGCCAACCCAAAGGGCTGGCACCGGAGGCTCTTTCCGGCTCCCTCACGCAGGGGTGCCGGAAAGAGCCTCTCTCCCGGCCAGCAGGATGGAAGGAGAAGGATGATGCAGAGAGCTGTGACAACGCGCAAGCGGACCTCCCTGGCCGGCTGGTTGACCGAGCCCACATTGGCTGGCATGCGCCGGCGCAAGGCCCTGTTGGGGTATTTGTTTGTCCTGCCCACCATTCTGGGCATTTTGGTCTTCACTGCTGGTCCAGTGCTGGTCTCGTTTGGGTTGAGCCTGTACAAATGGAATGTGTTTCGCCCCCCCACCTTTGTCGGGTTGGAGAACTACACTCGGCTGGTCAGCGATACCCGGGTGCTGGTCAGCTTCGCCAATTCAGCCCGCTTTGTGATTTTGGCGATCGGTTTGCAGATCGTGTTTTCCCTGCTGCTGGCCCTGGCGCTGCGCCAGCGCATGGCGACCTGGATGCGCTACTATTTTCGTACGACCTTTCTGCTCCCCTTTCTGCTTTCTGGGGCAGCCACCGGGGTGGTGCTCTCTTACCTGCTCCACCAGGAGTTCGGCGTGGTCAACTACTACCTGGGCCTGCTGGGAATCCCGCGCATCCCCTGGCTGACCTCGAGCGACGTCGTCTTGTACACGGTGGTGCTCGCCTACCTGTGGCAGTTTGTCGGCTTCTCCTTGATCACCATGCTGGGCGGGCTAAGCAATATTTCGTCGGAAGTGCTGGACGCCGCCGAGGTGGACGGGGCCTCTGGCTGGAACTGGCTCTGGCAGATTGTGCTGCCGATGTTGAGCCCGACCCTTCTGTTTTCTGCCGTGATCGGGGTGATCGGCGGGCTGCAGATTTTTGACCAGCCCTACGTCATGACGCGTGGGGGGCCCGGCGATGCCAGCCGCACGGCGGTGATGACCCTCTACGAGGCAGCTTTCAAAAACCAGGAGATCGGCTATGCCTCGTCGATCGCTGTGATCCTGTTCGTCGTGATCCTGGCCATCACCGCCTTCCAGTTTGCCATGAGCAAGCGCTGGGTCTTTTATCAATAAAGAGGAAGGGAGTCGACATGCAGACATCTTGGCCGGAAAAAAAGAATGCCCGGGCAGGGCACAGAGCCGCAGAGGCGCTGCTGCGTCACAGCCGGCGCTGGCTGCTGCTGTTGGGTTTGTTTGCCCTCAGCGTGATCATGGTCGGCCCCATCGTGTGGACGATTTCGACCTCGTTGCGCACCCCTGCCGCCTCTTTCAGCCTGCCGCCCAAATGGCTGCCGACCGATATGGCGCTGGAAAACTATGCAGAGGTCTTTGCACGTATCCCGTTCTGGCGCCAGATTTTCAACAGCTTTTTTGTGACCCTCAGCACTGTGTTCGGCCAGCTGTGTACGGCCGCCCTGGCCGGCTATGCCTTCGCCCGGCTGGATTTTCCTGGCAAAACCCTGCTTTTTTGGCTGGTCATGGCGACCTTGATGATCCCGCTGCAGGCCACGATCATCCCCGTCTTTGTGCTGATCAGCCGAATTGGGCTCTCGGACAGCCTGGCGGCGTTGATTGTTCCGGCGCTCTTCACTGCATTTGGCACCTTTTTGCTCCGCCAGTATTTTATGCAGGCCCCCAAGGAGTTCGAGGAAGTGGCCCTGATCGACGGCGCCAACCAGTGGTATATCTTCAGCCGGGTCTATCTGCCGCTGGCAGCGCCAGGGCTGGCTGTGCTGGCTGTGCTGGCCTTCAACGGCACCTGGAATGAATTTTATCGGCCGCTGGTTTTTTTGATCACCGACGCCAATTTCACGATCCCGCTGGGGCTCAACACCCTCAAAGGCTACATGATGACGGGCAGCATCTCGGTCGTCCTGGCGGGCGTCTCGCTTTCGCTCATCCCGGTCGTGTTGGTGTACCTGTTCGGCCAGCGCTACCTCATCGAGGGCATCATGGTCGGCGGGCTGAAAGGGTGATCGTGCAATACTTCAAACCGCCCGGCGATTTTTTTGTCGGGGACTGCATGCCTTTCTACCACGCCGGGGTCTTTCATCTCTATTACCTGCTCGACGAGCAGCACCATCAGGCGCTCCAGGGGCTGGGAGGGCACCAGTGGGCCCATGCCTCGACCACAGATCTTGTGAACTGGCAGCACCACCCGCTGGCGCTGCCGATCACCGCAGCCACCGAAGGCTCGATCTGCACCGGGACCGTCTTTTTTCACGACGGCATCTACTATGCGTTCTACGCGACCCGAACGCGCGATTGGCGCCAGCACCTCAGCCTGGCCACCAGCCGAGATGGGGTCCACTTTGTCAAAGAGGTGCCCGATCTCTTTGCTCCGCCCCAGCCCGCCTACTCGCCTTTCCATTTTCGGGATCCGCTGCCTTTTCAGGACCCCCAGACCGGTCTCTTCCATCTGTTGGTCAGCGCTCAATGGTTGGAATATCCGCTGCCTGGCCGCGGCGGTTGTCTGGCCCATCTGGTCTCTGCCGATCTGTACCGCTGGCAGCTGCACGACCCGTTCCTGATCCCGGGTTTCGACGACGTGCCGGAATGCTGTGACTGGTTCTGTTGGAACGGCTGGTATTATCTGCTTTTCAGCAACGCGCTGACCGCCCGCTACCGCATGGCGCGCAGCCCGCTGGGCCCCTGGCAGTGCCCCCCCGTCGATGTGTTGGATGGCCCGCTGGCACGTGTGATGAAAACAGCCCCATTCGACGGCAACCGCCGGATCGGCGTCGCTTGGCTCGGCACCCGCCAGGGAGAGAGCAACGAAGGACACATGCAATGGGGAGGCCATACGCTTTTTCGTGAGCTGGTGCAGCACGCCGATGGAACGCTGGGCTGTACGTTTGCACCCGAGCTGCAGCCGACGGCCGGCTCCTCGCTGCTCCCTGCCCTGGTCGCAGTGACCCCATCTGTGCCGTCTGTGGGTGCTCCTGGTGGCCCGCTGCAGGTGCAGCTCGACGGCTGCGGCGGGCTGGCAGTTGCCCGCTGCGGCCCTGTGCCCTTCAACGTGCAGATGACCCTGCAGGTGAGTCCCTCCGGCGCCCAAGGCGTCTATGGGCTGCGTCTGCGCAGCGACGACGACTACGAGCGGGCTGTTGTGATGAGCTTCCGCCCTGCCGAAGCCATCGTCGAGCTGGGCAACACTGCAATCTACGGCGTCTACGGACTCGATCGCCCGTTCTCTGTAGAAGTGATCTGCCGAGAGGATCTCATCGATGTCTGCATCGATGGACGGCGCTGTGTGGTCAACCGCTGCCCCGAAGGGCGGGGGGAGCAGCTTTTTTTCTTTGCACAGGGCACTGCCGTGTGCTACGACCCCATCTCTATCCAACCGCTCCTGTAAACCAGGCAGGAGCCCAAACAGGCGATGAGAGCTTCTATGAATCCCGCGATTGAAAAGGCCATGCACCATGTGGCTGCGGCCACCGCACGTGCCGCCGCCGATCCTACCCGCCCAGTCTGCCATTTTTGCCCGCCAGCAGGGTGGATGAACGACCCCAATGGCCCGATTTTTCAGGACGGCTGGCTGCACCTTTTTTACCAGCACAACCCCTACGGCGACGAATGGGGGCATATGCACTGGGGACATGCCCGCAGCCACGACCTGGTGCACTGGGAACAGCTGCCGATCGCCTTGTGGCCTTCGCTGGAGGCCGGGGAAGAGCATGTGTTCTCAGGCTGCGCCCGGGTCAACGGGCAGGGTGAAACTTTGCTCTTTTATACATCTGTCAAACTGGGAGAGCGGGAGAGCCGCCTGCCCAACGAACAGTGGGCTGCACGTGCGCTGGACAAGGAACTCCTGGAGTGGGAAAAACACCCTGCCAACCCCATTCTGGCGCTTGCCACCCATGGCGGGCCCCCGTTTCGGGGAGAATGGCGTGATCCTTTCATCTTTGCCGCTGCTGGGCGCACCTTTCTGGTCGTCGGTGCGGACTACGACGAGACAGCAGAGGTCGCGCTCTATGAGGCAGAGGATACGACACTGACCCGGTGGCGCTACTGCGGGCCCCTCTTTCAGAGCACCCAGCCACAGACCCGGTTTTTGGAATGCCCGAATTTTGTCGAACTGCCTCCTGCCGCAGGGCATCCGGCCAGCCCCTCTGGCAATTGGCTGCTCCTGACCTCGCCCTATCGGGCGATCGAGTATGTCAGCGGCGCCTTCGACCTGGAAACGCTGACCTTTACCCCGTACCAGCGGGGGGTCCTGGATGCCGGTGCCGGCAAAGAGTGCAATTTTTATGCCAGCAATCTGGTCTTCGATGGCCAGGGGCGCTGTCTCCTGTTGGGCTGGATCCGCGGCTTTGCCAGTGGACGTGGCTGGAACGGCTGCCTGGCTCTGCCCCGCCTGCTCTCCCTGGGGAGCGACGGCCACCCGCGGCAGCTGCCGGCCCCCGAACTGCAGGCGCTGCGGGGCCGCCCATACGCCTGCCCTGCACGGACGGTCGAACCGGGCGCTGCCGAGACGGTCGATCTTCAAAGGGATACCGCGGAGATCGATGTGACGTTTGTCTTGGACAAAGCCCAGGCTGCCGGCGTACGCCTGCACAGCCTGCAGGAATCGGTGGAGGTGCGCTACGACGGCACGACGCTGCACGTGGCCGGCAGTGAGATTGCCCTGGCCAGCAACCCAGACCAGAGCATTCGGTTCCATCTGTACATCGACCGATCGGTGCTGGAACTGTTTGTCGACGACGGGCGTGCGGCAGTCACCCGCCTGATCGAGCCTCTGCGCCCCGCCAAGGGGATCGAGCTGTTCGCCGAAGGCGGCCCGGTCCAGATGAGTGCGCTGGCGGTCTGGGATCTGCAGCCGATCAGATGAGCTGCCAGCGGGGGAATCGCAGCAAGCTGCCTTGCTGCGATTCCCCCGCTTCGTATTCTGCTGAACTTTTGTGCTATACTCGCGGTGACTATGAACGCTGCGAGCAACTATGCAGGCAAAAAAGTTTTGATCACGGGTGGCCTGGGTTTTGTGGGCTCCAATTTGGCGCGCCGTCTGGTCGACCTGGGCGCACAGGTCACGATCGTTGACTCGTTGATCCCAGACTACGGGGGCAACTGGTTCAATCTGGACGGCTACACCGACCGCCTGCGCGTCAACATCGCCGACGTGCGCGACCCGTTTTCGATGCGTGCGCTGGTGGCCGGCCAGGAGATTCTCTTCAATCTGGCTGGCCAGGTCAGCCATCTGGACTCTATGGTAGACCCGTTCACCGATCTAGAAATCAACGTGCGCAGCCAGCTCTCGATCCTCGAAGCCTGTCGGCAAGAAAACCCGACAATCAAGGTGGTCTATGCGGGGACGCGCCAACAGTATGGCAAGCCGCGGTATCTGCCGCTCGACGAACAGCACATCCAGGCGCCGACCGACATCAACGGGGTCAACAAGTTGGCCGGAGAAGGATATCATCTCGTCTACCATACTGCCTATGGGCTGCGCACCACCTCGCTGCGCCTGACCAACACCTACGGCCCACGCCAGCTGATCAAACACAACCGCCAAGGGTTCATCGGCTGGTTTATCCGGCTGGCGGTCGAAGGCAGGACGATCCAGCTGTACGGGGACGGTCAGCAGCTGCGCGACCTGACCTTTGTCGAGGATGTAGTCGACGCGTTTTTGCGTGTGGGGATGGACGAAAAGACCGACGGCGCTGTCTTCAACCTGGGGGGCGACGCCCCGATCTGCCTGTTGGACCTGGCAACGTTGATTGTGGATCTGGCCGGCCGGGGACGGGTCGAACTGGTTCCTTGGCCAGAAGCACGCAAGAAGATCGACATCGGCGATGTCTACTCCAGCTACGCCCGCATCCAGCACGTGTTGGGCTGGCAGCCGGTCACACCGCTGCGGGCCGGGCTGGAGCGTACGCTCGCCTATTATACCCAGTTTTTTGACCAGTATGTGACAGCGTGACATGAAAATTCCTTTCAACGAGCTGCGTTCGGGCTATCTGGCCTGTCAACAAGAGATCGACGCCGCCGTGCAGCGGGTGCTGGCCAGTGGCTGGTACATTTTGGGCCAGGAGACGGCTGCCTTTGAGGCGGAATTTGCCGCCTACTGCGGGGTGGCCGGCTGTGTGGGCGTCAATTCGGGCACAGATGCGCTGTACCTGGCGTTGCGCGCCTGTGGAGTCGGCCCGGGAGACGAGGTCATCACCGTCGCACACACGGCTGTGGCTACGGTGGCGGCGATCCGGATGACCGGCGCTTTGCCCGTGTTGGTGGATATCGACCCACATACCTACACGATGGCCCCCCATGCGCTGGCCGAGGCGATTACGCCAGCGACCCGCGCGGTGGTCCCTGTCCATCTCTACGGTCACCCGGCGGATCTGGACGCGATCCGGGCTGTGGCCGGCGATTTGCTTCTGGTCGAAGATTGTGCCCAGGCACACGGTGCCCGCTACAAAGGACAGCGGGTCGGCAGCTTCGGGGATCTGGCCTGTTTTTCTTTCTACCCGACCAAAAATTTGGGCGCGCTCGGCGACGGCGGTGCCGTCGTGGGCAACGACCCGGCTCTTTTGGAAAAAGTACGGCTGCTGCGCGAGTATGGCTGGCGGGAACGCTATGTCTCTCAGGTAGAGGGGGGCAACAGCCGGCTGGACGAGATGCAGGCAGCCATTTTGAGGGTGCGCCTGCGCCATCTGGACGCTGACAACGCGCTCCGCCGCCAACTGGCGGCGATCTACAGCACAGACTTGCCAGACACCCTCCGCCTGCCGGTCGAACAGCCGCACTGCGAGCATGTCTACCATCTGTACGTGGTACAGCACCCGGATCGCGAGCGGCTGCGCTCCCGGCTGGCGGAACAAGGGGTCGGGACGGCCATTCACTATCCGGTGCCGATTCATCTGCAGCCTGCCTACCAGACAGGCCAGGTGCGGCTGCATGGGCTGCCCGTGACCGAACTGGCTGCGCGCACGGTCTGCTCGCTGCCCCTTTATCCTGCCCTTGGCGCGGCGCAGGTGCGTGCGGTGGCGGCGGCCTGTTCGGCTGCGCTGCGCCACTGAAATGAGAGGAGCGCCCGGCGTGAACCAGCGGTCCACCGGCTGTCGCCGCTGTTGGCAGGATCCGTATCTCTGGGGTTTGGGCGCTGCTCTGGCGCTGTACGTCCTGCTTTTTACCCAGCAGGCCTGGCAGCTGCATGCGGGCATGCGCACCCATCGTTCTGACCTGGGACAGATCGACCAGGCGGTTTGGAACAGCAGCCGCGGCCGCTGGCTGGCCCAGACCGACAACGGATTTGAGGCGACGCGCCTGACCGACCACGTCGAGCCCATCCTGGTCTTGATCAGCCCAGTCTACTGGGTGTGGGAGGATGTGCGTGCGCTGCTGCTGCTGCAGGTGGTGGCTGCTGCGGCCGGTGCGGTGCCGCTCTATGTTTTGACCCTGCGCCAGTGTGAGAAGCTGCTGGCCGCACACGAACGGCGCCAGATCTGGCGCTGGGAGCCTGTGCAGCAGCTCGCCAAAGCGCTGGCCCTGGCCTGCGCTCTGGCCTATCTGCTGGCCCCCCAACTGCAGTCTGCCTTGCTCACCGAATTTCACGCAGCCCCGCTGGCAGCCCCGCTGATTCTGTGGGCCTTCTGGGCGGTCGATGCCCGCCGCTGGCGGCAGTTTTTGGCGGCAGCTCTGCTGGTTGCTGCGGTCAAAGAGGAGATGGCGCTGCTGGCCGCCGGACTGGGGGGCTGGGCGCTCTGGCGGGTGTGGTGGGACGGGCGTGGGAAGCCGTTGGACAGGGCTGCTTTGGGCTGTGCGGTGACAGCTGCGGTGGCCGGGCTGCTCTGGTTTTGGGTGGCCACCTTTGTGATCGTGCCCGCCCATGCGGATGCCGTCTATGGGGTGGCCGAGAGCACCTATTTCCAGCGCTATGGGGTGCTGGGCGATTCCCCGGCAGATATCCTGAAGGGGATGGTGACACGCCCGCAGCAGGTGGCGGCGATTCTCAGCGAAGCCCCGCGCATGGCCTATCTGATGGGCCTGCTTGTGATCTTTGGCTGGCTGCCGCTTCTGGGCATCGATCTGCTGCTGCTGGCGCTGCCCCTGCTGTTGGCCAACGCGTTGAGCGCCTACCCGGCCCAGTACTATGGAGAATTTCATTACAGCGCCCCGCTGGTGGCCTACGCAGCTGCCGCAGCAGCCTATGGCGTGGGCCGGCTCTGGCGGCTGCTGGCCAGGGGGTTGCAGCAGGCTTCGCCCGCCTTTCAACACCTTCCGGCCCAGGGGGCGGCGACAATGGCGGCAGCGGCTTTGCTGCAAAATGCCCGGACTGCGCTGTTGCCGCTGCTGACAGCTGGCCTGGCGGTGTGGATGGGAATCTGGTCGGTCGGGACCTACCTGCAGCAGGGGCGAGGTCCGGGGGCTGCCCGCCATGACCCGCCCCTTGTGACGGCACACCACCGCCTTTTGCCCCGGTTTACAGAGCAGATCCCAGCGGAAGCAGCGGTGACCGCCACGGCAGGGGTTCACCCCCATGTGAGCCACCGACGCTACGTCTATCAGTTCCCCTTGGGGGTGGAGGCTCCCGTGCCGGCGACCTGGGCGCTGCTCGATGTGACAACCAATACCGACATGGCGCCGGGTGACCTCAAAGCCCAGGTCGAAGCCTTGCTGGCCGGCGACTGGGGTGTCGTGGACGCCGCGGACGGCTTTCTTCTGTTGGCCCGGGGCGTCGGTCGCAAGACGATCGGCGAGCCTTTCTATACCTTCGCGCGCGAGCCCGCAGCCGCTCCGCCCGAACCGCTGCGGCTTGCCGGCATTGCCGCCGACGACTGGCCCCGCTGGCGTCAGAGCAAGCTGGTGGTGGACTGGGAGGTTGGGGAAGGCTACGACCCGAAGAGGGACTCCCCCTGGCTGGAGATTGCTGCGCTGGACGGAGAGCAGGTCGCTACGTTGGAGAGCGCTGCCCCGCCCGCACTGGTCTGGGCTTCGCCTGAGCGCTGGCAGCCGGGCGAAAAGATGCGCGTGACCACCCTGCCGCTCTTTCTGCCGCGCACCGCAGTCGTGCGCTCTGCCGGGACGTCCCAACAGCCGGCAGCAATTTTGCGCCGTTTTCCCGACGGGCATCTGGCCCTCCTGCCCGAAACACTGGCCACTGCCGCCGATCTGGGGACGGCACTGGCCGCAGCGGGGCTGGGCCCGCTGCGCACAGCGAGTGGGCAGGCAAGCCTGCCCGACGGCAGCGCAGCGGCGCTGCAAGCCTGGGTCCCCCAGCGTGCGACCTGGCCAGGGGCGCAGCTGGATCTTTGGATCCAGTGGGGAACCGGGCAATGGCCTGCACAGCTCACAGCGTTTGTGCATCTGCGCCACAACGGCGTGACCGTGGCCCAGGCCGATGGGCTGCCTCGGCTTTGGCCGCCGGCGGCTGCCTGGCACAACGACTGGCGGCAGCTGGCGGTGCCGCCAGACAGCCCGCTGACAGGGGAGTGGACAGTGGCGCTGGGGCTGTACGACGCACAGAACGGCCAACGGGTGCCGATCAGCGGAGACCACACCGAGCTGGTGGTGACAGTGCCGCCGCTGGTTGCGGCGCCTTTCCCCGACCAGGCCTGCGCGCTGATTCCAGCGACCTGCGACAGTCGCTGACGGTCTGGCGCTGACGGTCTGGCGCTGACGGTCTGGAGAGGGCAAGTCTGGGCCGCTGCCGGTTTCGATCGAGAGGAGTCTCAGGCCGATCGCACGCTCTGGCGCCGCCAGTCTGCCAGCAGCACCTGGGCCGCAGCGTAGCCACACATGCCGTGCACGCCTCCGCCCGGAGGGGTCGACGACGAACACAGATAGATGCCCGGGGCTGCGGTGCGGTAGGGGGCCAGGCTGAGGAGAGGACGGGCAAAATGCTGCCAGAGATCCTGTACCCCCCCATTGATGTCCCCGCCCACATAGTTGGGGTTGTACGCCTCCATCTCGGCGGCGGTGCGTGTAGAACGCGCCAGAATCAGGCGACGAAAGCCGGGGGCAAACCGCTCGACCTGCGCCTCGATGGCTGCCGTCTGGCCCGCTGTAGAGCCGTGCGGAACATGGCAATAGGCCCAGGCCACCTGTCGACCCGCCGGCGCGCGTGTCGGGTCAAAATGGCTCTGTTGGGCCAGCAGCACAAAAGGACGGTCTGGGTGCTCGCCGCGCCAGACTGCCCGTTCTGCCGCCGCAATCTCAGCCAATGTTCCGCCCAGATGCAAGGTGGCGGATTGCCAGCAGCCCGGCGCCTGCCAGGGAATCGGCCCCTCCAGTGCCCAGTCGATTTTGAACACCCCTGGGTTGTAGCGAAACCGTTCCAGCTGCCGACGATAGCGGGGCGGCAGTCGATCGCCGGCCAGGCGCAGCAGCCCACGGGGGGAAGTGTCAAGCATGTATGCGCGCGCAGGCGGCAGCTCGCGAAGATCGGCCACTTCCCAGCCGCAGACCACTTCCCCCCCCAGTTGCCGCAGATAGCGCACCAATGCATCGGCGATCGTCTGCGAGCCTCCTACGGCAACGGGCCAGCCGACCGTCTGTGCCAACGTGGACAGGAGCAACCCTACAGCTGCCGTCGGGGCTCTCTCCAACGGCAGCAGCGAATGGCCCGCCATTCCGGCCAGCAGCGCCCTGGCCCGCTCGCCACGCAACAGGAGCCGTGCCAGCCCTGCCGCCGGGGCGGCGAGCGGCAGGGCATAGGGGGCCAGCAGCCAGGGATGTCTGGGAAAATGCAGCGGTGCCAGCAGGTCGCCGAGCAACGCTTCCCAATGCTCGACTAAAGGGCCGAACAACCAGCGCCAGACCTGCTCGTCGACGCCGAGCCCGGCTGCTGTGGCAGCGAGAGAGCGGCTCACAGTGACTGCAGTGCCGTCGTCCAACGGATGCGCCAGCGAAACCGGCGGAATGACCCAACAAACCCCCAACTCGGCGAGCGGCAGGCTGCGGAAAAACGGCGAGGCCAGTGCCAGGGGGTGGATCGCAGCACAGACATCGTGCTTGAACCCGGGCAAGGTCAACTCCTGGGTGCGCAGACCGCCGCCCGGGGTGGCTTGGGCCTCCACAACCAGGACTCGGTGGCCGGCTCGGGCCAGCGTGATGGCTGCCGCCAGCCCGTTGGGGCCTGAACCGACCACAACCGCTGCATACCCCATCCAGCCCTGCCCTTTCAGCCCTGGTTGCCCTGCCGCCGCGGCCGTCGTCGGCGACGTTTTGCTGCGCCAGCGCCCTCAGCAGCTTTCTGGGCCGCAGCAGGGCGAGGCTGTCCGGAGATTTGGGGGCGGCTCTGTGGTGTGTCGGCCGGTTCAGAGCGCAGCTCGGGGGAGGAGCCGCTGTAGTCGAAGCCCTGCAGGCGCCGCCGTTCTACCCGGCTGCCCAGCACCCGTTCGATCTGTCGGACCATCAGTTCGTCGTCTTGGACCGCAAAGGTAAAGGCTTCTCCGGTGAGCGCTGCCCGTCCGGTGCGCCCGATGCGGTGGGTATAGGCGTCGACTGTGTCGGGCATGTCATAGTTGATCACATGCGAGACGCCAGCCACATCGATCCCGCGGGCGGCAATGTCGGTGGCGACCAGAATATCGTACTGTCCGCTGCGAAACCCGTTGATCGCTTCCTGCCGTCGGTTCTGCGCCATATTGCCCTGCAGCGCGGCCACCCGGTAGCCGTTTTTGTCCAGTGTCTCGGCCAGGGAGCGGGCCCGCCGCTTGGTCCGTGTGAAGACCAACACCCGTTTGGTGGAGGTCCGGCGCAGCATCTCCAACAGCAGCCGAGACTTGAGTCCGTCGGGCACCGGGTACAGCGCGTGCGCGACCGTCTCGGCGGGTGCGATCATTCCGATCTGCACCGTAGCGGGCTCTCTGAGCACTTCTGCGGCCAGCGAGCGGATGTCTTCGGGCATGGTCGCTGAAAAGAGCAGGTTCTGACGCTTTGCTGGCAGATGGCGCAGAATACGGCGCACGTCCGGCAGAAATCCCATATCGAACATGCGGTCTGCCTCGTCGAGCACCAGCACCTCCACGCCAGAGAGATCGATCTGCCCCTCTCCGAGCAGATCCAGCAACCGGCCTGGGCAGGCAACGACGATCTCGGCCCCGCGGCGCAGCGCGTTGACCTGGGGCATCTTCCCGACTCCGCCGTAGACTGTCACCGTGCTCACTTTCATGCGCTGGCTGAGCGTGTTGCTGATCTGTGCGATCTGCTCCGCCAGCTCGCGTGTGGGCGCCACGATCAGCGCCCGTACTTTGCGCAGGGGCCCCTTGGTCAACTGCTGCAAGATGGGCAACAGAAAAGCGGCGGTTTTGCCGGTGCCGGTCTGTGCCAGACCGAGCAGGTCGCGGCCGGCCAACGCGACTGGAATTGCCTGTTGCTGGATCGGCGTGGGCGTGACATAGCCCGCTGCCTGGATCCCCGCCTGGATGCGGGGGTCAAACAAAAACTGTTCGAAGTTCATCAAGTCCTCCTTGACTGCAACGAGCCAAGTCGCACTCTCAGCCCACTTCAGAATAGACAGCCGTTGCTGTCCGGCAGCAGACAGCATAGACGCTGACAGCCGCCTATGCGACAATACCCCATTTGTCTCGATCCAGCAAACTACCTCTTCTGTCAAACAGCGTTCGCGCTACGGCGCGGCGGCCTTGGCAGCTGCCCGCCATGCCGGGCGCAGGTCATGTTGAAGCTGGCGATAGACCGTGTACAGCCGATCGTAGAGCTCTTTTCTGCCCGGGTCTGGCCAGAACCGTCGCTCGACCCCTGCCGTCTTGTAGACGGCATCTTCCACGGTTTTGTACCAGCCGATCGCTACCCCGGCCAGCAAGGCCGCCCCTTTGGCGCCAAACTCTGCGCCAGCCGGCACAACCACCGGACAGCCTGTGCTGTCGGCGATCATCTGGCTCCAGAAGGCGCTCCGTGCTCCCCCGCCTGACAGCCGGATCTCATGAACGGGTACCGGCTGGACTGCGTACCCATCTCGGATCGAGAGCGCGATCCCCTCGTAGAGCGCGCGCAGCAGGTCACCGCGCGTGTGACGGTCAGTCAGCCCAAAAAACTCAGCGCGTGCAGCAGGTTCCCAGAACGGGGTGGTAATCCCCAGAGCACTCAAATAGGGCAAAAAGAGGACGCCGTTCGCCCCTGGTGCGCTCTGGTGGGCCAACTGCTCCAACTCGGCGTAGAGTGCCTCCCTGGACGGGGCTGCGGCGCGTTCTGCTGCACAGAACTGTTCCACAAACCAGTCCAGGCTGGTGGTTCCTGCCACATTGACCATTGCCCGCAGCCAGCGGTTGCCGGGCAAACAGAACAACAAGCCCACGCCCGTCGGCGCAAACAGAGGTTCTGCAGAGACCAGACAATTCAAAATATTGGTGCCCAACAGGGTGCAGGCGACCCCTGCCTCGACGGCCCCCAGCCCCAAAGCCGATGCCGGTACATCCCCGGCCCCTACAGCGACCGGCGTCCCTGCCCGCAGCCCGGTCGCCGCCGCCGCCTCTGCATGGAGAAAACCGGCCAGGCTTTCAGAATGGCGCACGGGCGGGAAAAGTCGGCGCCACTCTGAGAGTGCAAAAAGGTCGACCATCGCATCGCTGTAGGTGCGGGAGCGTGCGTCTCCCGGCATCACAGTGGCTTCGGTCGGGTCGACCTGGAGAGTCCCGGTCAGCCGATAGGCGATCCAATCCTTGCAGCAAAGGACGGAGGCGGCGCGAGCCAGCGTTGCCGGCTCGTGTTCGCTCAGCCAACGCAGCAGCGGCAGCGTGCAGCCTTGCTGCATCACCGAACCGGAGGTGTGGTAGATACGCTCCATCAACTCTGGATCTTCCCCTTGCATGCGTTCGATCAACGGCTGTGTGCGCCCGTCGTTCCACAAAATTGCCGCGCGCACCGGCGCTCCGGCAGCGTCGACCAGCCAGGCGCCCACCATGTTGCCGGTCAACCCGACTGCGGCTACCCGGCTGGCCTCCGTTCCGCTCTGCTGCAGCAGCAAACGACAGGCGGCAGCCGCGAGGGTCCAGGTCTGTGCCATATCGGTCTCTGACCAGAGCTGCGCCGGTGAGGTCGAGGGAGTCGCGCTGCGCACCACTGCCAGCTCGCGGCCGGAAGCGTCGAACAAGGCTGCCTTCACCACCGAGGTTCCCAGATCCAGCCCCAAGAGCCGATCGCCGACAACGTCTGTCATTTCACTGCCCCGGCGGTCAGCCCCTCGACAAAATAGCGGCCGACCAGGCTGAACAAAATCAGCACAGGCAGCATGGTGACAGTCGCCCCAGCCAGCAACAACCCCCAGTCCACCTGGTACTGGCCGATGATCCCGGCCAGCCCGACCGGCACCGGACGGGCTGCGTCGCTGAGAATCAACACCGACGCAAACATGTATTCGGTCCAAGCCATGATAAAGGCAAAGATGGCTACGCTGGCGACCCCTGGCGCAGCCAGCGGCAGCACGACGCGGATCAAGGTCTGGGCGCGGGTGGCCCCATCCAGCGCCGCAGCCTCTTCCAGCTCGCCCGGGATCGCCGTAAAAAATGCACGCAGCATCCAGACCGCAAAGGGAGCTGTGAAGGTCACATTGACGATCACCAGGGCAACCAGCCGGTCGACCAGCCCCAACTGGCTCAGCAGACCGTACAGTGGGATGAGCAGCAGCACACCGGGGAACGCATAGGTCACCAGAATGATGCGAAAGAGAAATTTGCCAGCGGGCAGCTGCATGCGATAGAGCCCGTAGGCAGCCAGCGTGCTGAGCGTCACACAGATCCCCATGGTCCCCGCTGCGACCAGCATGCTGTTGGCCAGATAGGTTGGGAAATTGGAGGAACGCAGCAATTTTTCATAGTGCTGCAGCGTGAACGACTGCGGGAACAGGGTAGGTACCTGGGCGATCACCTCTTGGGGCAACTTGAAGCTGGAGGTCGCCACATAGTAGAAGGGAGCCACCACGACCAGAAACAAGCCAAGGAGCCCTATGGCGAGGATGCTGCGGTGGCGGATGCGTGTCGTCATGGTTCATCTTCCTGTGCTGGGGACATGAAACGGATAAACAGGGCGGCAAACAACAGCAGGGCCAGCCCGGAGACCACCGAGATGGCAGCTGCCTGGCTCAGCCGGTATTGGGCGAACGCAGTGTCATAGATCAGGACAGGCAGGGTCGTTGTGGCGTTGGAGGGGCCGCCGCCGGTCAGAAGCCAGATCACGTCGAAGACGTTGAAGGAGAGGAGCGTCCCCACCAGCCCCAGTACAAAGAGGACCGGCTGCAGCAGAGGAAGGGTGATCTGCCAGAAGCGTTGCTGGGCGTTCGCACCGTCTACAGCGGCTGCCTCCTGTAGGTCAGAGGGGATGCTTTGCAGCGCAGCCAGCACCGTGACCGCCATGAAGGGGAACCATCGCCAGGAATTGATCGCAATCACCGACAGCGTGGCGGCATTGGCCGTGCTAAAAAAGCCGACCGGCTCCGTCCACAACCCTGTCCCCAGCAGCAGGTAGTTGAGCACCCCAGAGCTGCTCAACAGCCAGCGCCAAAGAATGACCACCACCACGGTCGGGACAATCCAAGACAAAATGATCCAGATCCGGGCGAAACGCTGACCGGGGAAGCGCTGGTTCAGGATCAAAGCGGCTGCGAAGGCGGCCAGAGTCTGGAGCAGGGCGTTGCCCAGAACCCACACCACACTGCGCCCGAAGGCCTGCCAAAAATTGTGGTTGGACAGGAGACGAAGGTAGTTTTCCAGCCCCACAAATGTTCCACGGGTGCCGATGATCTGGACATCCTGGACACTCAACACGACAGCAGAGCCCAGCGGATACAGAATGGTGGCAGCCAGCCATAGCAGCAAGGGGGCTACAAAACAGTACCCCAACAGCGAGCGGCGTCCCCCCCGTGCAAACGGACCCCTTTGCCGAGGATCTTTGTGTGCAATCGATTGACCTGTGTGGATTGCCATCTTCGACCCGATCTGAAAAAGAGTGAAAGGCTGCGCAGATGTGCATGTCACACCTGCGCAGCCCCAGAGAGGAGAAAGCGTGGGCCTCTGGCCGTTACTCGGTGAGCGCCTCTTCCATCAGGCGCTGCCCTTCAGCGACCGCATCGGCAGCCGACAGGCCGTCGATGACTACCAATTGCAGGGTCTGGGCGACCAGATTTTGGGCCGAGATGGCTGCAATGCTCGGGAAGGTGTTGCCGTTGGTGAAGCCGAAGAGTCGGCCGTTTTTCGCATTTTCGACCATCGTCTCGAGCTGGCTCTGGTATTTGACTGCCAGCGGGTCGTTCCAGAAGCTTTCGTCCTGGCTGCCAGCCTCGGTCACCGGCAGGAAGAGCCCAGGCTCCATGTTCAAGAAACGCCCATAGTTGCCCGGCGCCAACAAAAAGCGCAGGAACTCCTGGGCCGCCGCCTGTTTGGCTGGATCTTCGGTCAGCAGCATTACAGCGTTCGAGTAGGCAATCGTGCCGCTGGCGTCGACGTTGGCCGAATGGGGAATCGCCATCACACCCAAGTCTTCTGGATCCCCCTCCGCCTGGGTGTCGTAGGTGGTGATCACGGTGAACTGCGGAATGATCGCACAGGTGCGGTTGGCAAAACAGGCCTCGGCCTCACCCCAGGTCCAGTTCGGGCTGTCGGGCGGTGAGAACTGGTACAGCTGGCGATAGAAGTCGTACGCCTCTACCGTCTGTGGGTTGTTGAAGCGCAGGGTGCCATCCTCGTTGTAGATCTCATCGGCGCCAGCATTGACCATGAAGTCGTAGACGACCTGATCGGTGTAGAGCTGCTTGTTGGCCGGCAGCCCGATGCCGTACTGGCCTTCCTGGGTCAGCGCCTCGACAGCCACAAGCAGTTCATCCCAGGTCGTAGGAGGGGTGATCCCAGCCTCGGCGAAGACACTTTTGCGATACCACATCGAATGCGCCATGTTGTAGAGCGGCACTGCCCAGGTGTGGTCGTCGTACGTGTACGGCTCGACCGCGCTCGGATAGAAGGTGTACAGCGCATCCATCTCCGCAACAAAGTCCTCCATCGGCTGCACTTTTCCCAGACGATTCAGAATTGGCGTGAAATCTGGGATGGCAAACAACAGCTCGGGGGCGTTGCCGGCCGCGACGGCGGCCGGGGCTTTGGTGTAAATTTCACCCCAGTTCTGTGGCTCCTGGCTGACCACGATCCCAGGATTGGCTGCGTTAAACTCGTCGATCAGCTGCTGGATGCGCTCGACCCGATGGGGGGGCTGCTCCATGTGCCAGATTTTGACTTCGACTGGGGCAGCGTCGGCCCCAGCCCCGCTGCTGACTGCCGGGGCTGTCGGCATGGCGCAGCCAGCCAGCGCCCACAGTGCAACGGCCACCAACAGCAGGATGGACATCTTGTCTGTTTTCATCGTCTACTCTCCTTGGATAGATGAACGGTTCGGTTGGCTAGCCGGCAAAGCGCAGGCTAGGGAACAACAGCACCTGGCTACAGATGCGGGTTGCGCGTGCGGTAACGGTTGACCAATTGGGCGTTGTGGTCGGCCGAGTTGGGGAGATTGGCGCTGATATAAACCGGCGGCATCTCGTCAGCCCCTGTCAGCCGACAGACGACTTCGACCAGGACCGCATTCAACAAAAATGCCCCGGTCACCGTGGAGGCGGCTCCGGTGCGGACGCCGCTGGCGCCCACAGGGACCAGCGCATCGCCCGGAAGACCCTGGTTGTCGAGCACAATGTCGGCGATCTCCGCCAGCTTACGGCCACTGGGGCCGGCCGGCACCGTCGCTGCATAGTCGAGAGCCGTCACCGCAACCACGGTCAGCCCCCTCTCCTTGGCGGCAAGCGCAGTCTCTACAGGAACTGCGTTGACCCCGCTGTTTGAAAAGACCACCAGCACGTCGCGCGCACACAACGGATAGCGCGAGAGCAACGCAGGCCCGATGCCACTCGTGCGTTCCAGCAGCGTGCTGACTACCGCACCTTCGTGCAACATCAACGCCGACGAAAGCACAGGACAGACAGCTGCCAGCCCACCGGCCCGATAGTGCCCTTCTTCACAGAGCAGATGAGAATGTCCTGTGCCAAACAGGTAAAGCATCCCCTCCTGCCGCACTGCCTTTTCGATCGCGCAGGCGGCCGCAGCGATGGCTTCTTGCTGTGTCTCTACAATCGCTCGCAGCAACTCCTGGACATGCTGCATATACTGCAAGGCCCCCGCCAACAGCGGCCCGTTCCCCTTCGATTCACTGGATGTGCTCATCGATACCTCCATTCAACAGACGGCTGGCCCAGCTCGCGCAGCACAGTATGCATCTGGTAGCGCTCCCCGTGATAGCACGAACGGACATACTCGACCGGGTGGTCGGTTTCGTCGTAGGTGACTCGTTCCAGGCTCAAGACCGGGACCTGTGCGCCGATCTCCAAAACGGCCCGCTCGTATGTCTCCGGCATGCGGGCGGCGATCCGCTGACTTGCCCAGACCAGATGGATTCCATACTGCGTTTGCAAAACCTGGTACAAAGACTCTTGGGCAAAATCGTGTGCCTCCAACAGATTGGGGCAGCTGGCGTGGCGGAGATGGGCGCGTTCGATCGCGATCGGCTTTCCCCCAGCCAGACGCACACGCACCAGAAGGACCAGATCTTCCCCGATCCCAGCCTGCAACCGCTCTGCGACCCCCTCGTCTGCGGGCTGCAGCTCGGCGACCAGCACATGGCTGGAGGGGTGCAAGCCTTTGTTCGACATCTCCTGGGTGAAGCTGGTCAACTCACGCAGCTCCTGGTCGATCTTGCGGCTCACGTAGGTGCCTTTCCCGACATGAGATTGGGTCAGCCCGCTCTGCTGCAGCAACTGCAACGCCTGCCGCGCCGTCATGCGGCTGACCCCGTATGCCTGGGAAAGCTCACGCTCGGAAGGCAGGCGCTCTCCAGTGGCAAACACCCCTTGCTCGATCTGCTGTTGGAGCAGGTCACGAATTTGTACGTAGAGCGGCGTAGCGCCGTTTAACATCATCCTTGAAATCCTTTTGGATGGCTGTAGTGGTATGTACCACCTCGTGGAACAGAATAGCACCCCAGACAAATTCTGTCAAGTGCTGTCAAGCTGGGAGCAGGGCCTCTCCTCCCGCTGGGAGGAAGGCCACGGGGCCCTGAACACTCTCGGTTCCTTCGGCGACGCGCAGCCCGGGGGAGAGGGTGACGTGGGCGCCGCAGGAGAGGGTTTCCCCGCCGGCGGTGCGCAGGAAGAAGGTGCGCAGACGGCTACTTCCTGCGTAGGTGGCGACTGTGCCGTCGGGCCGCACTGCCTCTGTGGTCAGCCGGGCCGATGGGGTCAGGCGCTGGGCCACCACCGGCCAGGGCAGCTCGAGGGCGCGTGCCAGCCGATCGCGCCACGCCTCGGCACTCTGTTCCAGTCCGATCTCCACGCTGCGTCCACCCCAGGCTGCGCCGCCGCCGTCGAACCCCGCATACTTGACCAGCCATGCTGCCTGTTCCTGCTGGAGCTGGGGAACGAGTGCAGGGGTCAGCAGATGGGTGGCCGGGATGGCGTCGTCGAGGAGCGCCCGCTTGGCAGCCGGGATCTGGTCGCGCACACTCGGGCGTTGCAGTGCCGCCAACAGCACCTTGCTGTCCAGCGGGTAGGCCAGCGGGTTGAGGAAGGTGGCGCCGTGGGCCTGCCATGCAGCCAGCTGTGCCAGCTGGGCGCTGCTGAAATTTTCCAGATAGCCGAAGCGGAAGAGGACCGCAGATCCGACCTGTTCCGGCCATTCTTCCCGCCAGAACGCTTCAAGCCCCTGTCGGCGCAGGCGGGCCGGCAGATCCAGATTCCAGCTTGCTGGCCGGGTGGGCACACCAAAAAGAGGGGGGACCCAGCGCTTGCCCTGGGCGATTTCGGCTGTCAGCGCCTGCAGAGAACGGTCGTAAAGAACGAAGGCGGTGGCGCCCCGTTCGGCCAGCGCCCGACAGAAGGCCAGCTGTTCGAAGAGAAACTCGCTCCACTGGGCTGTGCCTACAAAGAAAAGCGTCCGTCCGGCCAGGAAAGTTGCAAAACAATCTGCCAGGTCGGTGGGAAGCCCGTACCCGACCTGCATTGCATGGGCAAAGCCCTGTGCGGACGGTGCAATTTCGATCTCGGTCAGTACGGGGCGCCACGGTCTCGCCGGGTCAGAGGTGGGCACAAGTTGAAAATCGGGTCGGACAGAGAGCACGGGGTCCAGGTGGCAGCAAGCCAGCAATCTGGCTGGCACCTTGTGGCGGAGCTGTGCGGCCAGCTCCGGGTCGCTCTTGTTCTTCAGGACTGTCCAGACCCCATCGAGGAAGTGAAAGAGGGCAGCGCCGATGTCGGCAAGATGTGACTGCAGCGCCTGTGGCCAGACAAAGGGCTGGCGGGCTGGCAGCCACCAGACTCCTTCGATGCCGGCATAGCCGATGCCGGTGGCGTCCATCTTGGCCCGCACTGTTGTGAGAGGAGGGTACATGGATCGGCTCCTGCTTGTCTGGGCTACGGGAGAGCAGTGGGCTCTGTGTTTTTCTGGTTATCCTTTGACAGCGCCGAAGGTCAGCCCGCGCACGATGTAGCGGCCCAGCAGCAAGAAGATCGCCATCGGCGGCAGCATGGCCATGACCGACGTCGCGGCAATGTAGTTCCAGGTGATGCCGGCGGTCGCGAAGTAGTTCATGGTGCCGACTGGCAGCGTCATCGTCGACTGGTTGCTCAGCACCAGCGGAAAGACGACGTTGTTCCAGCTGAAGACAAAGGCAAACATCGAGGTGACAACGATTCCGGGCAGCGTGAGCGGCAGGGTGATCTGCGTCAGCCGCACGAACCAGCCGGCCCCATCTACGGCGGCTGCCTCTTCCAGTTCGACCGGCACTTCGTCGATAAAGCTTTTGAGCAGCCAGATCGACATCGGGATGGTCAACGTCTGCAGGATCAACACCATCGACAGATAGGAGCCGGTCAGGTGCAGCCGAGACATCAGGATAAAATAAGGGATCAGGTAGACGACTGGCGGTGCCATCAGCAGACTCAGGTACCAGAGCAGAAAAAAGCGTTTGCCGCGCAGCGGGAAGCGTGCGAGCGCGTAGGCAGCGGCCAGCGCAAATGGCAGGTTGAGCAGTGTTGCCCCGGTGGAGACGAGGATGCTGTTGCGCAGCTGTGGCGCGTTGATGCCGGGGTCGACAAAGGTGTAGTAAAAGGCGTCCAGCTGGGGGCGAAACCAGAAGACAGGGGGCATGGCAAAGGCGGTGGCTTGGGGCCGCAACGCCAGTGCCCAGAACCAGACGATCGGGGTCAGAAAGAAGAGCAGCACCGCAGCCCAGGATGCATAGACGAGCAGCTTTTGATAGGGTTTGAGCGCCATCTCACCACTCCCAATCTTTGAAGGCAAAGCGGATGTAGACGTTGATCAGCAAGGTGACCAGCAGCACGATCAGCACGGTCATGGCAGCGGCGATGCCGATGTTGTAGTTGGCAAGCCCCTCCTGGTACAGGTTGTAGGCCAGGGTTCGCGAGGCGGTGCCGGGTCCCCCCCGGGTCAACACCAGCACCAGATCGAACATGTTGAAGAGCTGCATGAAGCGGAGCATGACAAAGATCGCCGCAGTCGGCCGCACCAGCGGCAGCAGAATGTGCCAGAAGAGGCGCCAGCCCGCAGCGCCGTCGACGCGCGCCGCCTCTTTGACTTCGTCGGAGATCGAGAGCAGACCTGCATAGAGCAGGATCGCCGCATAGGGGGTCCACTGCCAGATGTCAGCCACCAGCACGCTGGCCAACGCGCTGCTCTCTTCGCCCAGCAGCCCCCGCTCGGAGACCGGGATGCCCACCGAGAGCAGGAGCCAGGTGAGGAAGCCGCCCTCACGGTAGTACATGTAGCGGAACAGAAATCCGGTCACAACCGGGGCCAGGGTGACTGGCATGATCAGCAAGGCCCGTACGAGGCTGTTCCCGCGCAGGTTGATGCTGAGGAGCAGGGCGATCCCCATCCCCAGCCAAAATTCGAGAAAGGTGCCCACCCCAGCCAGGAGCAGCGTGTTGCGCAGCGCGTCGACAAACGGGGTGGCGGTGAAGACCAGCTCGAAGTTTTTGAGCCCAACGAACTGCAACGGCACCGGGCTGAGCTGCAAATTCCAGAAGTAGACGCTGTTCGAGACGACAAAAAATGTCGGGTAGATGATCAGCAGCACCAGCAGCAGAAAGGAAGGAAGCAGGAACAGATAGGGCTGCCAGCGGGTTGCGGCGATTCTGCGCATTGTTTTCACCAGTCTGGCAGGGTGCTGGCTTCAGCAGCCAGCACCCTGCCGGTTGATTTTCAGCCTCTCCGACGACGTTGCATCACCCAGCCAGGCGGGCGATCAGCTCCTGGGTGCTCTCCAGCGTGTCGTTGTAGCTCTCGAACTGGTAGGGCAGCATGAAGTTGCCTTGCAGCACGTTGCGGAAGAGCGTGTCGGTGGTCGCCAGCCCCTGTTCGGGGGTCAGCCCGCCCGACAGCACCTGGTTGATGTTGAGGCCGTAGACGGCCTCCAGCGAGGTGTAGATCGGCATCGGCGGGCGCACCAGCTTGCCGTTGCCTTGGCCCATCAGCTCCAGCTGCACATCCAGATAGGGGTAGATCGCGCGCAGGTCGGCGTCGGCGTAAAGCGATCTGCGTCCGAAGTCGCTGAACTGATAGTTGTAGTCTGGGACCAGCGCCATCTGTTTCTGTGCCTCGGTGCCTGTGGCCCACTGGATGAACTGCCAGGCAGCGTCTTTCTTTTGGGTGGAGGAGGGCATGCCCAGGCTCCAGCCGCCCAGGCTGACCAGGGGGTCCCGGCCGGCAGCGTGGGGCAGCATGCCGACGTCGTAGTTCTCGACAATGGTCGAGAGCTCGCCGGTCATGTAGCCGTTGTTTTTGATCAGATAGAAGTAGGGGGTCCACCAGAAGAAGGCTCCGATATCGCCCTGGGAGAACCGGGTACCGGCATCGAACCAGACATAGTTGATCGCCTCGTCTGGGGAGCGATCGTAGAGCTGTTTGTAGGCAGCCAGCCCAGCGATGTTTTCAGGCGTGTTGATCGTGGGTGTGAAGTCCCAGGGGGCCTCTGGGAACTGTTGGAACCAGCGCGCCCCATAGCTGGCCCCCAGCTGGCTGTACATATGCACCACAGGCACAGGCTGGGCACCGCAGATGACGGTGCCGTGCAGCGTCGTGCCGTTGACATCCTGGCCGTCCAACTGGCCGATCTGCTCCAGGTAGGCGTCCCAGGTCCAGTCGCCGGCTTCGGCAGCCGTCTTGGGGGGGGCTGCCAGCCCGAGCGATTCATAGACGTCGGTCCGGTACATGACACCCTGCGCATATGAGGCGATCGGCAGGGTGACGATGTGGCCGCGCCAGGTGTTGAGCGAGTGCAGCACTTCTGGGATGAAATCTCCCAGGTTGGTGGCGTTGTCGGCGGCAATGTAGTCGTCCAGCGCGACGATCCACTGGTTGTCGTAGTACTGGCTGTTCCACATCTGGTCGACGGTGACGACGTCGGCGTCGGAGGCGCCGCTGACGAAGGAGGTCGCCAGCCGTGCGTTGAGGGCGTCGTAGGAGAGGCTCTCCAGATTGACCTGGACCCCACTTTGTTCGGCAAAATTGTCGACAATTTTTTCCAGGGCAAACTGGAAGGGATCTCCCACGACCAGCACCCGAATCGAATCCACCGCTGCGGCGGGTGCGCTGCTGCCGGCTGGGGCGACCGGTGCCACGCAGCCGGCCAGGCCCAGCAGGGCAACGCTGCCGGCTGCACCTTTGAGAAATTGACGCCGTGACACTGCTGATTGCACGCTCATGTTCTTTCCTCCTTAAAAAACTCAAATTGCCAAGCACGCGAGTCGGTTGTATCTGCAAAACTGCTGCCGCTTTTTGTCGATGGTCTCACCTCCCTGCCTGTTCTCAGCGGACCTGCCCCTGTCGACGTGTGGTCAGTGTGCGCACAAAGACGCATGCCGCCAGAGGTCCCAGGGCCCGGCAGCCATCACCGGGCTCCTGGCATGGGATCATGATTCAACCGCAACCGGCCGGCCGGTGCGTACCGAATCCAAAAGTGCCTGGACGACCTGGACTTGGCGCAGGCCGTCGTGGTGAGTGGGCAGCGGTCCACGGCGCTGCCACGAAGTGGGGGTCAGGGTGCCTTCGGCCACTGCATCCAACATCGGGCCCACCAACATCATCCCATCGGCCTGGTCTCCTCCGATGTGTTCGAAGGAGGCCTGCACCGTCGAAACGTCGTAGCCTGCCGTTGCTGGTCGATAGTGGCGCGACAGCCGCACGTCGATCCCCTCTTCTCCCAGCCGGCGTTGGTGTTCGGCCAGCAGAGCCTCCGCCGGCGGCGCCGACAGGTTGGCACGCCAGCTTTCCTGTACCCCGAAGCCAGGACGTTTGTTGTAGAAAATGCTGCCGCTCATGCCGGTGAAGCTCGAATAGTACTCGACGATCGGCTCCATGTGTTTGATCCATTCTGCCTTGACGCGCACCTTCAGCCCGCTGTCGAAGATCAGAAAGGCATCGTACAGATCGGGGGTGAACCCCAGCACCTGCTGCTGGCTGATGGCAAAGACTTCGACCACGCGCGCCGGGGCAAAATACCAATGCATCAGATCCACGACGTGGCTCAACAAAAAGTGGGCGGGCGAAGAACCGGCGGCAAACTCGCGGCTCCGCTCCCCCCACAGCCGAGTCGGCACGCTGATGTTGTCGTCCAGCCGTGACTCGGCGTAGACCGGTGCCCCGATCAGCCCCTCTTGCAGCAGATAGTGGGTGGCCAGGTCGTAGGGCATGGCCCGGTTGGCAAAGTTGACAAAGAGCCGGGTGCCGTGTTGCTCGACCCGGTCGAAGATCGTCGCAGCCTGGCTCAGTTCGGTCGCCAGCGGCTTCTCCTGCAGGATCACTGGCACACCGGCGTCGATCGCTGCCAGCGTCGGTGCCAGATGCAGATGATCGGGGGTGGCCACCACCACCAGGTCGAGACGCTGTTCTTTGAACAGCGCGGCGGCGTCGGTGTAGGCGGTGCTTTTGTGCTGGGCCGCAGCCGTTGCAGCCGCAGCCTGTCGCACATCGCAGACCCCAACGACCTGGATCTCCGGGCGCCGGCTGAAAAGCTGCAGATACTGGTTGCCCAGCAGCCCCAACCCGATCACCCCTGCCTTTAGTTGCTTTCCAGACATGATTTCACCTTTTCTCAAAAAGAGCCGGCACCCAGCCACAAGAAGGCTGGCACCCGGTACGGATAAAACAGTTCAGACCGCGACCCCTCCTCTCGGCTGACTCCGCGGCTCCTGGTAGCGAGAGAGGGTCAGCCCCAGCTCGCGCGACAGCAGCAGCGCCGCAGCCCCCAAAATCACGGCGTCCGACCCATGTTCGGCGATCTCGAGCGTGGTCTGGCAGACCAGGTCGGGGATGGCTGTGCCCGGCAGAGCAGCCCGGACTGCCTCCAGCCATGCTGTGCCGAACTGGGTGATGCTGCCGACCAGTCGGATCTGCTGGATGTTGAGCAGGGCGACCAGCGCTGCCACGGCCTGGCTGACGTAGCGGGCATTGGCCTGGACCAACTGGGCTGCCAGCGGATCTCCTGCCCGAAAGGCTTCCACCACGGCCTCCAGAGCTGGCGAGCTGGCCGCTGCCAGCGCCCGAGCCAGCTGCGAGTCGGGTGCGGTGGCAGCCAACGCCTGCGCCTGCCGCACCATCGCCTGCGAACTCACCTGGGTCTCCAGACAGCCGAAGTTGCCACAGGCGCAGCGCTCCCCTTGCGGGTCGACGACCATGTGGCCGATCTCCCCGGCCCCGAATCCATCCCCGAAAAAAAGCTGGCCATCCAGGATCAGGCCGGCCCCCACATCCTGGCCCACCCGAAGCACAGCCAGATTGCGCAGCGTGCGGTTGCTGCCGAACAGATATTCGGCGAGCGCTGCGACCTGGCTGGCATTGGCCACATGCACGGGCCGTTGGTATCGTTCGTGCAGCAGCTTGCCGATCGGCAGATTGTTCCACCCAAAAAAGACCGATCTGCGCACGGTCCCGCTCTGTGTGTCGACAATTCCTGGAGAGGCAACACCGATCCCCAGGAGGGGCTGGGTGGCGTGCGCCATCAACTCGTCGGTCAGCGCTGTGAGCTGCTGCACCGCCTCTTGGCCTCGCGCTGAACCGACTGCCAGCGACTTGCTGTATAAAATCTCACCGTTCAGGTCGAGCAGCGCCGCTCGAAATTCGTGGACCGCCAGCCGCAGGGCAATCAGCTGGCGGCTGGCAGCGGCGACCTGGAGCAGAATTGGGCGGCGTCCCCGTTTGGTGGGCAGGGCGAGCTCCCCGCTGGCGTGCAGGTCAAGCTCGCTGACCAGCTGGTCGGCGAGCAGCTCTGCCACCAGTTCTGAAACGGTCACGGGGGTCAGCTGGGTGAGGCGAGCCACATCAGCCCGGCTCAGCGTGCCGTGGTCAAAGATCGTGCGCAGCACCAGTTGGCGGTTGTAGGTGCGGGTTTGTTGGTGTGTCGCTTTTTCATGCATGGCCGCTCCTTTCTGGGAAGGCCTGGTGCGCCTTGCTTTTGGACAGACGCTTCGGGTCTTTGTCGGTGCGCAGCCTGGCAAGTGGGGGCTTGCAGGGTCGACCACAAGGTTGCAAAGAGCGATCGCATGGCTGTTTAATTATTTAATTTAGTCAACTAACAATTATGGCCCCATAATAGCACAGCTGCAAACGGCTGTCAACTGGGTTTTTCTGCGGGGGGCAGATGCAGCAGCCCTTCTGATTCCAAGGTGATCAGTGCTCGGCTGTCGTCATAGGCCAGCACTTCGGCGTAGCGGCCCCAGTCGACGATTGTGTCCAGCTGGTGCTGCGCTTCCCCGGGGGGAAACTCCAGTTCCAGTGCGATGTGGACGACATCCCATGTCAGACAGTGATTTTCCGATGCATGCAGCAGGGTGAGCAGCCACCGGATGAGCGGGAGGCGGCAAATGCGGACTGCAAAAATTCCTTTGCGTCCCAGAATGCCTGCGGCTGCAAAGGTGTCGCCCAGTGCTGTCAGCGCAACGTCCCCATTTTGAACGGTGACAAAGCCCAACAGTTCAGCGGCTTCGACCAGGCGCAGCATCGCGTCTGAGTTGACCCCCAGCTGTTCTGGCAGGCGATAGATGTCGGCGTGTGGGGTGCTGAGTCTGGTGAGATGTTCGAGCAGGCCTGTCAGGTGGCCGATCGACACCTGGGGCAAGCCCCGTGTGACGCCTGGTTCGCCCGGTGCGCTTCCCAGCTCGACAGGCTCGGCTTTGGTCTGGCCGGCCAACAGGCTGTAGACCTGGTCGACCAGTGCTGTAAAGGCTGGCGCGTGACGGACCCTGGGGTGAGAGAGTGGAATGGAAAGGTCGGCCACAATCCGTCCGGGCCCTTTGTCCATGACAACAATGCGGTCGGCCAGGAAAACGGCCTCTTCGATATGGTGGGTCACCAACAAAATCGCTTTGGTCGGAATTTTTCCGCCGGTCCAGAGTTCGACCAGTTCGCTGCGCAGCGTCTCTGCGCTGAGCACATCCAACGCTGAAAAGGGTTCATCCAGACAAAGAAGTTCTGGATTGAGCGCCATTGCGCGGGCAAAGCCCACTTTTTGGCGCATCCCCCCGGACAGCTCGCGCGGGTAGGCGCTCTCGAACCCATCCAACCCGACCCGGTCCAGCAGTTCCATGGTGCGGGCGAGGCGGACTGTGGGAGGGACCCCGCGCGCCTTGAGGGCCAGGGCGACATTTTCCAGCACCGAAAACCAAGGAAACAGCGCAAAGGTCTGAAAGACAATGGTGGCATAGGGGTTGACGCCTGAAAGGGGGTGACCTCTGTAGAGCACACGTCCCTCGCTGGGCTTTTGCAGGCCGGCGACGATCCGCAGCAGGGTACTTTTTCCGCAGCCTGAAGGCCCGAGGATCGCCACGAATTCGCCTTCGTGCAACGAAAAATTGATATTTTCGACCGCAACAAAGGTGCGTTGACGGTTGCTGTAGCGCTGTGCGACTGCGATCAGTTCCAGCAGGGGAGGTGATTGCGCCATGCTTCATTCCATCCGGAATTTTTCTGCGGCCAGGGTATAGAGTCGACGCCAGAGCAGGCGATTGATCGCCACCACTGTGGCGACCAGTGCGAGCGTGGCTGCCAACAACAAAGCGTAGTTCCCTGCTGCAGTCGCCTGTGCGAGGGTTGCACCGATTCCCAGGACTGCAAAGTGATGGCCGCCAAATTCGGTGTACTCGGCCACAACACTGGCGTTCCAGGCGCCTCCGCTGGCTGTGATCGAGCCGGTGACGATAGCTGGGAAAAGTGACGGCAAAATCAGGCTACGCCAGCGGGCCAGTCGGCTGAGATGCAAGAGTGCGGCGGTTTGCTGGAGATCTTGTGGGATCGCGGCTGCCCCGGCAATCACATTGAAGAGCAGATACCACTGAGTTCCTAACAGCATCAACATGACTGCCGCCACATTCAGCCCTCCGGGCCAGCCCAGAAACAACAAGAGCAGGGCTGGAAAGAGGGCTGTGGCGGGCAGCGAGGCCAGGCTCTGAACAACTGGCTGCAGCCAGCGGGCCAGCCGAGGATTGGTGCCGATGGCCACGCCGACGGGAATTGTCCAGGCCAGTGCAATGCCGAGGGCTGCCGTCACGCGCAGCAGCGTGGCCAACAGAGCCAGGCCGATGGCTGTCCATTCCTCTGGGGTCACAGCCTGGAGCAGTTGAAATGCCAGGAATGCGCCGTAGGCGACCAGGGCAACAATCACCACCCTGGCGCCGGCCAGGAACGGCAAACACCCTGGTGCGGCGCCGTCGGGAGGGTCCAAGGGTGCCAGGTACTTGCCCAGCCAGCTGTCGAGGCGTTCGTTGCCGGCACCTGCCCATCGACCACACCGTCTCCACAGCGCAGAGCCCTGCAACCAGTCATAAAACCAGGAGGTCGGCGGCACAGCTGTTGCCACCATCTCCACTTTGAAGCGTTCTGCCCAGACCAGCAACGGGCGCCAGAGCAGCTGGTCCAACACAACGACCAGCAGCCCCAGCGCTGCAATCCCCACGACCAACATCGGGAGATCGCCTGCACTGGCTGCCGCCTGCAAAAAAGAGCCCAGGCCGGGCAGCTGAAAGTTGCGGCTTCCAACTGAATACCGTTCTGCTGCCATCAGAAAGAAAAAGCCCCCTGCCCAACTCATCATGCTGTTCCAGATCAGGGGGATCGCTGCGGAAGGCAACTCCAGCCACTTCAGACGCAGCCAGCGGTTGAAGCGAAAGATGGTGCTTGCCTCGCGCAGCTCCTGACCGATCGTGGTGAGGGACTGATACCAGGCAAAGGTGAGGTTCCAGACCTGGCTTGTGAAGATCAGCACGATGGCAGCCAGCTCGGCGGCCAGGCTGGCGGGTAAGAGCGCACTCAGCCCCAACAGAACCACCGGCATGAAGGAAAGAATTGGCACGCTCTGCAGCACATCGAGCAGGGGCAGCAGGATCTGCCTGGCAGGAGGGATGTAGGCAGCCAGGTAGCCGTAGACGAGCGTGAATGCGAGAGAGAGCAGGTAGGCGGCCAACATCCGTCCCAGCGAGAGCGCTGTATAGCCTGGCAGTGCCAGCAGGCTGAGCTGGAGATCAGGAGTTGTGAGGGTGTGGGGGGCTTCTGCGGCCAGCCTGGCGCCTGCTGCCAACACCCCCCCGATGGCGAGGAGCAGACTCCATTCCCCTCCCCCCAGCCGCACTGCGGCTGGGGGGAGGGGTTTCCATCCTGGTGGGGGAAGGCTGTGCACGGACGTCTGGGCTACGCTTTCACCTTTGTAGGCGACACGTGCCCGTTTTGGGTCTTTGTCGGGGCACTGGCTGTCTCCGTCGGGCTGGCCAGGACAGTTTTGACGGCCATACGAAAGGCGACTGGGTTGCGCTCGACAGCGCTGCAGAGCACAGCATAAATTTTGCTGGCGCTTTCGCCCTCGGCTGTGAGCAGGGTACGCTCCGTCTGAGCAACCACACCGGCGCTGATCAGGTGGGTCAGCAGCTGGCGCCCAAACTCCTGCGCTGGCTGGGCAGCCGGATCTTGTTGGTAGAGCAGCCAGCTTTCCAGGCTCTGGACATCGTCCTGGCAGTGGTAGGCATCGTAACACGCCTTCACATACTGGACGGCGATCGGACGCAGGGTAGGGGCCAGAAGACGGACCGCATCGTTTTCGAGCACCCATTGGGATTGAAAACCCAGGTCGTGGCAGAACTCCTCCAGCCGACCGGCCAACGCCTGGATCGCTTCGTCGGGAAGTGAACCCAGCCACTGGACCACCCTGGGGCTGTCGGCGAAGGCACCCTGTGCCCAATCTTTGAAGCGAACGCCATTTTTGTCGACAGCCATCTTGCGCTGTCGTTTGCGTTCCTGGATGCGCCGATCGACGACAACAGCCAGGCCACTGAAGACAACCAACAACAAAATTAAATTGAGATATCCCATATGCCCCTCTGATCTTTCATCTACAACCGTCACAACAGTAAATTGCTAGGCAGCCCCTTCGATGGTGACCCCATAAAAGTCGATCCACCCAGCGGGGTGACCTACAAAGCCTTGCACCTTGCGTTGCATCGCCATCAGCACCGGGCGGAAGTAGGGGATCACGACAGCCCCTTGTTCCTGGACGATCTGTTGGGCTTTGTGGTAGAGTGCCATCCGGGTTTTCTGGTTGGCTTCGCTGCGTGCCTGGTCGAGCAACGCATCCAGTTCTGGGGTACTCCACTTGCTTTCGTTTTGAGGAGACTTAGAATAGTGGGCCAGCGTGAATGTTTCATCGATACTGACCCGAAAATTCCAGTTTCCCACGTGAAAGGGCACTTTTCCTCCATAGTCGGACCAGTAGACGTCGGCCGGGACGCGCGTCACACGAATCTGGATTCCTGCCAGGGCTGCCATCTGGCTGAAGGATTCTGCCAGAAGCAGCATACCGGGTCGCGAGTCGGAGGTGATCAGATCCAGCGTCAGCCCGTTGGGATGGCCAGCCTCTGCCAGCAGCTGGCGTGCCCGTTCGACGTTTTGTTCTGGCAGTGGCAGGTCGGCCACAAAAGCACTGACCGGCGCGACCGGATGGTCGCGGCCCAGCTCTCCGTACCCGTGCATGGCCTGCTCGATCAACAGCGGGCGATCGGCGCAGGCTTTGAGCGCCTGGCGCACCCGCAGGTCGGTGAAGGGTGCTTCGGTCGCCTGCATCACGATGGTCTGGTAGCGGCCGCTCGGAACCTCCAAAATCACAATCTCTGGGTGCTCTTGCAGCCTGGTCAGATCCTGCAGGTTGACGTCGGCAATCATTTCTACGTGGCCGGCCAGCAAGGCATCGGCCTGAGCGGCCAAGGTCGAAAAATAGTGGTATTCGACTGCCTGGACCTGATAGTTTTCGGCATCTAGATGTTTGGGGAAGCGTTGCAGGCGAAGGCGGCCGCCGGGCAGCGAATCCACAAACTGGTAGGGTCCGGCACCGACAGGCAGGGCGTTCAGGGCGCTCGTCGTAGACGCTGTCGGCACAATACCAGTCTGGGGGGCGGCCAGCATATAGAGCAACTCAGCGTTTGGGGCAGTCAAGTGGAATTGTACAGTATACGCATCGATCGCTTCCACGCGCGCGATGGCTTGCGTGAGGGCAAAGAGCGATACTCCCAAATCGGGGTCCAAGAGACGCTCGAAGGTGTAGACAACGTCGTTTGCGGTCACGTCGGCACCGTTGTGAAATGTTCTGCCGCGCTGCAAGGCAAACGTCCAGGTCAGCAGATCGGGCGCGGTCTCCCAGGAGCTTGCCAGCAGAGGCTGTGGCAACAGATCTGTGTCGATCCAGATCAGGGCTTCATAGAGGGCGAAAGCCACGTGATATTCTTCGGAGATCGACATGCGCGCAGGGTCAAACGTTTTGGGCGGGGTGCTGAATGCGACGCGCAGAAGCGACGGTTGTGGGCGGGGTGTGGGCTGGTTTGCAGCCAGGAGGGTCGCCTCGGGGAGGGGCTCTGGGCCGGAATCGGTCCCGGTGCATCCTCCGCCTGCCAACAGCAGCCCCATGCCTCCCAGCCATTTCAGCAAGGAGCGCCGCGAGAGGTGAGGAGGGAGGTGTAGAAATTTTGTCATCAGGGCCTGGGTTCTCCCATGAACTGGCTCTTTATGGGTCGATCAAGGTCGCTGTATTGGGGGGGGCAAACCCCAGCGGCCATCTGGTTTGTGTATCGTAGCGGGCACCTGCCAGATTGGCGTTCAGCTCGGGGGGGCCCTGGACAGCGCTCAGCTGGCTTTGACGCAGGTCACACTGTTGCAGTTTGGCTCCTTTGAGCGTGGCCCCCAGCAGGTTGGCGTTGAAGAGCCTGGCCTGACGCAGGTCAGCGCCATCCAACTGTGCGCCGCTCAGGTCGGTGTTGCTCAGGTTGGCGTTGGCAAACTGGCCGCCAATCAAGTTCATGTTGCGCAGCGTCACGCCTTCCAGATTGGCCCGCTCCAGGTTGGCTCCTTGGAAGGAGCTGCCAGTCAGATTGCTGCCGGTCAGAATGGTGCCAATAAGCAGTGCACCGCGCAGGTCGCTGCCTTTGTCGCGTGGATTGTTGACGGCGAAGGTGGCACCTTTCAGATAGGCCCAGCTGAGATCGGCCCCGCGCAAATCTGCCCCGCCCAGGTTGACGCCGCGCAGGTCAGCGCCGCGCAAGTTGCACCCCACCATCTGGGCGTTCACCAGCATGGCAGCGCGCAGCTTGACCTGTGTCAGGTCGATCCGGGTCAGAAAGGCTTCCGTGAGATTGGCGCCGCTCAAATTGGCGCCGTCGAGCAGGGCGCTGCTCAGGTTAGCGCCGGTGAGATTTGCCCCTATCAAATTGGCCCCACGCAGGTCGGCTGTCGCCAACCTCGCATAAGACAGATCAGCTCCGCTCAGATCGGCGTTGCGCAGATTGGCGCCGGTCAGCTCTGCTTCTGCCAGGATCGCCTTGCGCAGGTCGGCATTTTCCAGGTCAACCTGGACCAAGGTGCGCTTGTAAAGGTTGGCCCCCAGGCAATTGGGTGGGCAGCCGGGGGGAAGCCCATCCGAACATCCCCCCAACCACAGAAAGAGGCCAAGCAGCATCCCCGTGTACCGCAGCCCAGCTGCGGTACGCCTCGTGGTCTGGTTCACGGTGTTTCTCCCAACTGCTCTTGTACACCAGCTGCCCACGGATACTGGGTCAAAAAGGGATCTGGCGGCAGCGGCACCGACGAAGCAGAAACTTGCTGGATCAAACCATCGTCGCGCACAACCCCTATGCGCATGACCAGTGCGGCTTGTTGGGTGGCTGCTTCGATCTGTTGTTCTCCCCAGGGTGTCACATACTGGACAGCCCGGCTGGCCGCCACCCTCTGCAGCGCCTGTGCATCTGTCGAGCGGGCTGCCTCGCTCAGGGCCTTCCACCAGTAGAGAGCGCCATAGCCGGCCGCTGTGCTCGCCGACACAGTCCGTTCGTTGCCGTAGGCAGTTTTGAAGGCCATGACGAAGGCCAGATTTCCGGCCGCCTCGATGGTCTGAAAATAGGGGCTGGCCACCCAGTGCCCGGTGGCAGCTGCCCCGATCTGACGGATCTCTTCTTCTTCCAGAGTCAGGTGCAAGACGGGCAGATCTTGGGGGGTGAAACCGGCTGCGTTGAGTTGTGACAAGAACGCCAGATTGCTTTGGCCCTGGAGCGAGCTGAAGATCGCTTCGGGTGCGGAGACCTGCAGCTGGGAAATCAGCTGGCTGAAGTCGGTGGCGGTAGCGGCGAAGTAAAGCTCCCCGGCGATCTCCAGATTGGCAGCCCGCAGCTGTTCTTTCAGGATTGTGTGGATTGCGCGCGAGTAGACACCTTCGGTGCCGACCAGCACAAAGCGTGTTTTGGGTTGCAGATCTCGGGCTGTCGCGTCGCTGTTGGTGTCCTGCGTCTCTGTTTCAGCCTGTGCAAACGCTTTGTTTTCTTGGCCCAGCAGGTACTGCATGGCCGGGACTACCTGTTGGGCCGGGTCCGGGCCCAGGTAGAAGACATTGGGCGAACGTTCGTAGCCTTCGAAGGGGGCGGTGTAAAAGAGCAGGCTGCCAGCCTCTTCGATGGCTGGGAGAATGGCTTTGCGGATATCGCTGGTTGAGCCGCCAAAGAGGGCGACGACCTGGTCGGTCTCCAACAGTTTGCGGGTCTTTTCGAGGGCAAGGTCAGTGCTGCCGGTGCTGTCTTCGACGACCGGCTCGACCAGAAACCCCAGAACTCCCCCGGCCGCATTGAGCTCCGCGATCGCTAGAAAGATCGCGTCGCGTGTAGACTGTTCATTCACCGCCAGGGGGCCACTCAAATCCAAAAGCAGGCCGATCTTGACCGTCTCGCTGACAGCGGCGGCGGCGGCTGACAGGCTCATCTGCTGTGCTTCCAAGAAGGTTGCCACCAAAGGAGATTCAGGCCAGCGGGTCTGGCGGCTGTAGCTGATACCATCAAGCTGTGCATCTACCAGGATTTGGTTGCGTTGCAGGCTGTTCAGCTCGGCCAGTACCGGGTCGCGAAAATCGGTGTCGGTGATGATGGAAGCTACATCCAACCGGGCCCCATGCAGGTCGGCGTCGTTGAGATTGGCACCTTTCAGGTTGGCGCCGATCAGCGTGCTGCCAGCCAGGCTGCTGTTGGCCAGATCGGCGGAGGATAAATTGGCGGCCAGCAGGCTGCTGCCGGCCAGATCGCCCCCTGTCAAGTTGACCCCCATGAGATTGGCGAGGTTCATCCACGCTCCGTTGAGTTGGCTGCCCGCCAGCTGAGCGCCGCTCAGGTCGGCGCCGCTCAGCACAGCGCCACTCAGGTCGGCATTGAACATTTGTACGCCGTTCAACTTGGCGCCGCTGAAATTCACTGCATTCAGCCTGGCACCGGTCAAATTGGCGCCGACCAGATCGCTCTGGTTGAGCTGTGCGCTGCGCAGAATCGTCTGAGAGAGGTCGACCCCGGTCAGGCTGGCTCCGGTGAGGATAGCACCGCTCAGATTGGTGCCCGTCAGGTCGGCGCCGCTCAGATTGGCCCCCGTCAGGTCGGCGCCGATCAGGACGGCATCGTGCAGGTTCGCCTCCTGCAGATTGGTGGAGAGCAGGCGTGCGCTGCTCAGGTCGGCCCCGGCCAGCTGGGCCTTGCTTAAATCGGCGCGGCTCAAATCAGCCTGCACAAAGACGACGCCGCGCAGATCCATCTGGCGGAAAGTGCGCCCGACAAGACTGGCTTCGGCGCATGCGGGTGCACAGCCGGTTACGCTGGACATCTGATAGTGGAGCCAGCCCAGGGCACCGCCGATCCCTGCCAGCAGCGCCAGGACGACCAACAGTGTGCGCATGCCAACTTTGTCGATGTTGACCATCAGGGCAAAGAGGACCAGCGAGAGACAGCCCAAGACCAGCAGAAGGAGCAGACTCATGGCAACCTCACCTGCCGCCTTCGTCGCGCAGCGGTGGAAGCACGGGCAGCATGGACTGGGTGGCGGTGACCGTAGGGCTCTGGACGGGGAGTGTTGCGGTCACGTCGGTCGTGGCGGTCAAAGCGACAGTCGTGGTCAGCGGATCGTTCAGTTCGGGCAACGGCAGAATCAAAGGAGCGTTGTTGGGGACCAACATCACTCGAATATTGGGCGACAGCTTGTCGATGTATTCGTAGGTAAGCAGGTCAGGATTTTCGAGCAGGGCGCTGCCGAGCAGACGGAGGGCCTGCGCCTGCGCTTCTGCTTCCAGCAGCACCGCCTTGGCCTCGGCTTCCGCTTCCAACACCCGGGCCGCTGCTCTGCCTTTCCCCTCCAGCTCGAGCTGTTGGCTGCGCCCTTCTGCTTCCAGGACAATTCTGTCGCGCTCTCCGGTCGCCAGGTTGCGTTTCTGCTGCGCCTCATATTCTGTGCGTGCCTGCCCTTCCAGCGCAACCTGCTTCTCTTCGACTGCGCTGGCATATTCTTCTGTAAAGGCAATATTGCGCAGCAAGAACCGGTCGACCAGCAGCCCCTTGGCCGCAAATTCGGTGCGCAGCGCCCGTTCCAAAGCAGTCTCCAAATCCTGGCGGACCGAGCTGTTCACCTCGCGGGCTTTGAACTGGGAGACCTGCCCGCGGACAAATCCTTGGATGACAGGACGGACAAATTCTTCGACGTAGCGCGACTGCCAGTCGATGTGCAATGTCACCACCTGGGCCGGGTTGATCCGAAAGACGATCGAACAGTCGATTCGAACTTCCTGCCCGTCGCTTGTGCGCGCGCTGATCGAATCGTCCCCCATCACAGCCCCCTCGTTGGGGGTGCTGGACAAGGTATAGGTCTGCCAGGCGACCGGATATTTTATCTCGTGTTCGATGATTGGAAAGATCAGATGGAAGCCTGCCGACATCGGCAGCGGGCGAACCCCGCCCGGCGCGATCAATGAAATTACGACAGCCACCCGTGTGGGATCGATAAAAACAATCGACGCGCTGACCAGGCTGACGGCAACGACCAGCAAGAGGGGGAAGAGCACGCGCGCCGAGACCAGGTAGAGCAACGCCAGGGCAATGCCGTCGCGCAGCAGGCTGCGCACAAAGAGCACCCCCATGTAGACAAACAGCAAAATCCAGCTGGCCAGGGTAATATAGTTTAAGACATCGTCGAGATTGATCATGGTTATGGGTGTGCGATGACCAGCAAGGTTGCAGCATGTTGGCGGACACAGCGCATGGCCACCTGGAGGCTCTCTGCATCGAGCGCGCCAAAGCTTTCGTCCAAAATTAAAAGCTGGGGTGCCTGGAGCAGCGCTCGCACCAGATAGATGCGACTTTTTTCGCCGTGTGAGAGCTGCCACCCACCTTCCCCGACGATCTGGTTCAAACCGGCCGGCATCCGGTCGAGCAATTCCCCCAGCCCAGCTTCACGGCAAATTTCTTGGGCCAACTGCAAATCAGCCGAGGTCGGCGGCCAGCAGCGTCCCAACAGCAGGTTGAATGCCAGGCTTCCTGTCAAGACATAGTTTTCATGAAATTGGGGCACGACGACGACCTGACGCCGCCAGGTCGCTGCCCCGACCTTCTGCCAGTCGTAGCCGCGCAAAGCAAGATGGCCTGCAACTGGCTGCCGCAGACCGGCCAGAAGTGCGGCCAGCGTTGATTTGCCGCCGCCCGAAGGGCCAGTCAACAGGATCTGCTCGCCCTCTTCGATCCGCAGATGACAGCCTTTCAGGATCGGCTGTGCCCGGTCGCTGTACCGAAAGACGACTGCCTCTGCGGACAACAGGGGAGGGGATGCGCTCTCTGCCGGGTGCCGCGCAGCCCTGTCGGCTGGAGGGGCCGTGGGCAACCCGACCCCTGTCGCGGTCGGGCGCTGCGCTGCAGAAAAAAGCAGCTGGACTTCCTGCCAGGCGCTGCGCACGTGTGCCAGGCTCTGGATCCCGGTCGTCAGTGTATCCAGCGCTTGCCAGGCCAGCAACATGCCCCCCAAAGCGATCGCCAGCTGGGCAGGCCCAGGGGTCTGTCCAGCCAGGAGCACGACAAAGAGAGCCAGGCTGGCGACCACCCAGCTGCGCGCCAGGAGTCCCAGCCGGTTGCCTGCCTGGTCTTCGCGGGTCTGCGGCTGCACATAGTGTGCCAACACCCAGTCCTCCTCCGTGTGCCAGTGCACCGGGTCCTCCTGGGCCAGGCGCGTGCGGTGCCCTACCATTCGTTCGACCAGGTCGGCCGTCGTCGCCCGGTGGCTGGCAGTAAAGACAGCGTTGGCCTGGCTGTACTGCCAGCTTGTGACCGCCAGCAGCAGCAGCAGCCCCCCCAATAACGCCAAAAAGAGCCAGCTGCCAGCTCCCAAACTCAGAATCACCGCTGCAGCGCCGATCTGAAACAGCGCCAGCAGCGTGATCAACCCCCCTGCCAGCGTGACCTGCTCGACCAGATCGGCTGCCAGCACACGCCCCAGCAGGTGTCCTGCACCTTGATGGCGAACCTCCTCGGGTTGTAAATTCAGTGCCCCCTGCAACAGACGACTCTTGAAAATTTCGCCGATTCGCACGGCGATCTGGCGTTGGGCCAGCGAACCCAGCAGCTGAAAAGGGATCGTCGTCAACAGCAGGAGCATCCAGGCCCACAGCCATGCCCAGGAAAACTCGCCAGCCAGCGCATCCCGCCCGATCAGCCACCACGCACCGACCCCCAGCAGCAGCTGGGCGGCATAGCTGGTCAACAGCAGACCCAACCAGCGCGGCACCTGTGCTGTTTTCAACTGCTGATGCAAAGAGGACCCTGGCGGCAGACGCAGCAGCCAGCCCCCACGCTGAACTGTCGTGCCCAGCAGTGTTGCCAACAGGGTGTGCCGGGCACTGGCCCGTTGTTGCCGCTCCACACCGGCCGCATCCAGCAGCGACTCCACACGCGCCAGCCAGGGGTCCGCCAGATCTGCCCAAAGGGCATCTGCCAGTGGCTGGGCGCGGAAACGCTGGATCGAGCGGTCAACCCCGATCAAGTAGACCCAGCGCCGATCTCCGCGCAGGAGCACCAAAAAATGAGAGCCCGCAGCGCTTTCGGGCATTGAAAGCAACGCTGGGCCGAGCCCCTGCAAAAGCCGGTGGGCTTCTCCATACGGGCCAGCCACTGCTTCGATTTCGAGCCCCCACTGCCGCGCACTCTTCGCAATCCGTTGGTCAAGGGATTGACGGGGCATTCCCCCTGCCAGGCGAGTCTGGATAAAGTCTGGCTCGGCATCCGACAGGGCCCATCCACAGGCCTGCGCCAGAGAGAACACCGCCTCTTCCAGACGATCGACGGGCCAGGTCAGGGCAGCCAGCATTGCTGCATCACTGAATCCCTCTGACCTGGCCGTCATCGAGGTTTAGGAAGCTGTCGTGTTGTCAGGGGCGCTGCTGCCGGGCAGAATGTTCCCTGCTGCCTGGGCCAGTTTGTCCCAAAGGGACTGAGCGCCCTGCTGGATTTCCTCCAGGGTGATCCCGGCGCGCAGGTGGGTGCGCATCGGCAGTCCCCCGTTCAAAGTGCCCTGCTCGTGGTCCGGATGGACGATCTGTTGACGCATGACGAGAATTCCTTTGTGTGGTTTCAGACCCAAAATGTAGACCGTTTGCATGAACGCTGACACAGCCAAAAGAGGATGAATTCCTGCATATAGATGTGTCAATTCCTAAACTATCTTAGGGGCGATCTGATAGTTTGTCAATTTGGGGTGAAGGATTATCGGCGGGCCGCGGGGCGCAGCAGCACAGAAGCTGTGTCGATCCACTGGCCAGAGGCGCGCCAGATCCACTGGGCGGGTGAAATTCTTTCGACCTCGACTTCGGCGACGAGCCCGCCACTTTCCTCCTGGTTGCGGTCGAACCGGGCCATGCTCAACGGCTGCAACTCCACCAACATCTGGGTCTCCTCCGGGGAAGGCTGCACCGCTGCCACCCAGGCTGACATCGCTGCTGTCGTGCTGTCTGGCGCGGCTGGGCGCACAAGTGCCAGCTGGCCGGTCTGCAGAGTTTTTTGAGCCGCCAAGGGGAAGGCTGCAATCAATGCCCCGTTGCGCGTGACGCCGATGACTGAGCCACTTTCAAAACGGACGAGCGGCGCACCCACAAACCAGGCCACCCACAGGCCAAGCAACAGCGCAGCAGCGACCAGGAGTACAGCTGCCGGCCATTCACGGTCTGAACGCAGCGAGCGAACAGTGTGGTCAAAAGGCATCGTCATCGTGCAACCGTCATCGTGCAACCGTCATCGTGCAACCGTCATCGTGCAACCGTCATCGTGCAACCGTCATCGGGGTCTTCCCGTGTGATGTTGGTAAAAAACGCTCTTTCAGTGTACCAGTGCAGGCCACCAGCTGACAAAACAAACTGTTTATTCTGTCAGCTGGCCATCTGCCATGTGCAGCTGCCGCCAATGGCGCTCTCCCCAGAGATGCTGTTGCGTGGCTGCGTCGGCCTGCCAGAGACGCCGATAATGCGAATTGGATTCTGACAGCAGCTTTTGGGGGGGGCCATCCTCGACCACCTGCCCTCCCTCCAACACCAGCACGCGCGCGAACTCCTGGGTTTCGCTGATGTCATGGGTGACATAGAGCAGCGTGGCCGTCTCCCAATGGTGCCGGGCAACGGCGAGCAGCTGGCGGCGCTGGCGGCGATCCAGCCCGCGAAAGGGCTCGTCCAGGATTGCCAGACGGATCCCGGAGCGAAACAGGGCACGGCCCAGACGCACGCGCTGTCCTTCTCCTCCGGAGACCAGGGCTCCTCCTTCACCCAGCCGGGTGGCCAGCCCGTCTGGCAACGCCCGCAGCAGGTCAAAGAGATCTGCCTGTGCCAGCACAGGCTCCAGCGGGAGATCGGGCCGGGCGCTTTCGCCGTAGCGCAGGTTGGCAACCAGGCTGCGGTTCCACAGCTGCACAGCTGGATCGACCCAGGCAGTTCTCCGTCGCAGGCTGGCCAGGTGGGGACCTATGAGCGGCACTCCATCCACCAGCAGCTGTCCGGACGCTGGCTGTTGCCAGCCCAGGAGCAGCCCTACCAGGCTGGACTTGCCTGCCCCTGACGCGCCGACAATGGCCACATGCTCTCCTGGTGCGACGGTCAGTTCGACCTGGCGCAGCAGGGTTTGTCCAGACGCAACGACTGTGACCTGTTGAAATGTAAGGGCTGGGGCTGCCGAGGAAACGGGGGGGGGATGGACAGCCTGGGGTTCCTCGACGGGGGTGCTGAGCGGTTCGAGCACGCGCGACAGATGGTTGCGCGAGGTCAGATAGCGTTGGGTGTTGCTGACCAGTTCCTGGCTGAGCACGGGCAAGTTCAGCGCCCAGTAGAGCAGCAACAAGACGCCGCTGGCCTCGCCGCCGCCAGCCAGATAGGTGAGGACGATCCAGCAGGCGCCACCGATGCCTGCCAGCGCTACGGCAGCGCGCAGGATCAGTTCGATCCCTGTCTGTTCCGACAGCGCGCGTGCCCAACGGACGAGCAGCATTTCGTGTTCGCGGCGCAGGGAGCGTTCGGCGCTGTGGGCGCGGACGGGCAGCAGCCCCAGCAAAGCATCCAGGTAAAAACGGCTCAACGCGCCGACATGGGTCCGGACGCGCAGATCGCGTTCTCCCAACAGTGGTCGGCTGAGAAACGCTGCGCCGCACACGCACAGCAGGAGCGTCAAGACCGCCCATCTGCTTTCGGGTGCCAGCCACACCACACCGGCCGATGTCAACAACAGCTGGCACCCCAGCTGTACCAGCCGCACCCCCAGCCCTGGCAGGCTGTGCAGCTGGTAGAGGCTGTAGGCGCGGTGGGCCATGTCTGCAATCAGTCGGCTGTGAAAATAGCGATCGCCCAGCTGCGGAATTTTGGTCAACAGGGCAATGCGCAGACGGGTTTCGAGGCGGCGTCCCAGCCTGCGCACCAGGGCACCGAGCGTCCCTTCCAAAAGCCACAACACCCCTCCAAAAAAGAGCACCCCCACCGCAAGGAGCAACGGCTGTGCACCGAAGCCGGTCGTTTCGGTGAGCCCCATCAGGCCGCGGAAGAGGGCGGCCTCCAGGGTCACGCTGCCGGCTGCCAGGAGCGCAGCGGGCAGCACCAGGCTTGGCACCAGCCACCCATCGGCGCGCAGCGCTTGCAAAACAGCACGCAGCGGCTGTGTGGGAGGAGACAGTACAGACTCCAGGCCAGCCTGGTGCGGGCGATTCTGGCCAGATGTATTGGGAGGGGGCTCGACCTGGTGTTCGCCGCTCTCGGCAACGGCAAGGCGTCCTCTCACGACCATGACGACGGCGCCGGTGACGGTCAGCAGTTCTGAAAGAGTGTCCCCTGTCTCTGGGGGGGAGGGCCGCACCGACCAAAGCGCCGCTGGAATCAGGGTCTCTTCCTCCGCTCCTGGCTGCCGCTGTTCCAACAGTTCGGTGACCAGCCTGAAGGCTGCGGGGCCACGCCGCAGGCTTTGGCTCTCGACCAGGGTGGTGACCAGACGTGTGGCCGCGTCCAGCAGGGCCAGCGGGCGCCATTCGGGGAGAGCCAGGGCGCTTTCGACCAGCCTCTCCACCTGAGCCGGCGCTCCTCCTACTGAGCGCAGCCGTGCGCGCAGCGGGTTGCAGAATCCATCTGTCCCTGCCCACTCCCGCCAGGCCAGGGCGGACACGACTGGCTGATGGTGGTAGAGACTCTGCATGAATTTCTGGCGGGTCAGCCAACGCCGTCCGGCGGCCGGGTCCATGATTTGGACATAGGGGCCCTGCACGCGCCAGACCACCACAAAATGGGGGGCGCCGGTCGGCAGGACGGTCACGACCAAGGCGGGCAAGAGCGCAGCCTCGGGTAGAAAGAGATGATCGAGCGGTGCCAGAAGCTGGTCGACCCTGAGCCCCAGCTGGCGCGCCACATCCTCCAAGGTATCGATGGAGGTGCCGTCGACGCCGGTCTGGCAGGCTTCGCGCAGGCGTGCGTAGTCGGCAGCCACGCCAAAGCCTTTCAGCAAACACATCAGGGCTGCTGGCCCGCAGTCCATTGCAGAAGTCTGGACAAATTCAGGTGCCAGCAGCGGGCGATCTTTGGCCCGCATGGGTGGGTGCTGTACGATTTTTTCCCCGGCCATCGGTGCAGATGTTTCCTTTTGAAGCTGTTTCTACAATGGTGGGTCAGCGGCTGGGGCAGCCGCACGCCGTCGGGTCAGAGTGCGCAGCACAGCCAGTGCGACGGCTGCTGCCGCAATGTAGACCAGGGTGGTTCCCAAAAAGACACCGCGATAGCCGATCATCGCTGCCAGCCCCGCCGCAGCCAGGGGAGCCACCACACGTCCTGCCGCCTGTACACTGTTGTCCAGCCCATAGGTCGCTCCCTGGCTCCCCTCCGGAGCGTAGCGGTTCATCAGCGCTGCCGCCGACGGGATCAGCCCTCCCAGCGTGAGGCCGCTCACCGCCTGCAGCACAACCAGCTGCCAGGTGGCTGTGATAAACATCTGTGGGACAGAGACCAGCGCCGACAGCAGTGCAGACCAGAGCAGGATCCGGTCGTGGCCGATGCGATCTCCCAACTGTCCCAGATAGACGGCGCTCAAGGCGCTGGTGAGCGCCGACACCCCGATCGTTGCGCCGGCCAGCATCGTGGTCCCACTCTGCGTCCCCTGGTTGAGCGCCAGAACATAGAGGGCCAGAAAAGGCACCGGCATGGTTGCCCCCAGGCTGCGCAGGAAGGCCAGGCTGTACAGGTCGCGCATGCCCCAGGTCTGCCAGATTGTCCGATAGCTGGAGAGCAACCCAGGCTGTTGGGTTCGTTCTGTCGGGGTGAAGTCCTCCTCGACCCACAGGATCACCGCCAGGCCGGCCAGCCCCAACAGCCCCCCTGTGATCCAGAAGCTCTCTCGAAACCCAAACAGTTCTCCCAAAACTCCGCCGACCAGCGGCCCGGCGGAGACCCCCACCCAGCGGGCCATGTTGATCAACCCCAAGGCAAAGCCGGTCTGCTCTTTGGGTGTCTGTGCCGCTACCAGCGCGTTGTTGGCAGCGACTACGCCGGTTGCTGCCCCTTGCAATGCACGCAGCAACACGAGCTGCTCGCTGGTTTGGACAAAGCCCATCGCCGCCAGCAGCAGGGCTCCGGCCAGGGTGGCCCGTTCCAACATCAACTTTCGCCCGCTGCGGTCAGCCAGCGCTCCCCAGATCGGTGAGGCCAGCATCATGGTAAACGCCTGCGCTGAAAAGGCCATTCCTGCCCAAAATTCCAGACTTCCACCGGTGCTGCTGCCCAGTTGGCGCACATAAAGGGGTAAAAAAGGTGCGACCAGTCCAAACCCCAGTGTGGCAAGGGTCTGCACCGCCACCAACACAGCCAGGTTGCGTCGCCAGTCGATGGTTCCGTCTGCCGAGCGCGTTCCGATCCCCAGGCGCTTGTTCGATCGCATCCTACACCGTTCTCGTAGACCTTGGAGATCGACGGAGGGGCGTGCAGCGGGAGCCACTCACTGCTGGTTGAGAACTTGGACGGCTGTCACTGCCAGCAAAGCCAGGGTCGAGTTGTAGACGGCATGGGCGATCATGGCGGTGGTGGTGTTGTAGCGTGTGGCCAGCCAGCCCAACATCAGACCCAACAAGAACACAACAACTGTCGAGAGGGTAATCCCGTAGTTGCTGTGGAGCAGGGCAAAGAGCAGTGCCGTGTAGACCCGTCCAAACCGTGGCAGCAGGGCGCCTCGAAACAGTGCCTCCTCGCCGATCCCTGCTGCCAGCCCGATCGAGACGATCCCCCAAGGGCTCTCGATGAGTGGGCCGATCAGCTGTTCGGTCAACGCGTCGACATCGGCGTCGATGCCGACGCCCAGCGCCTGCGCGGCTGCCTCCAGCAGCATGACAGCCGGCACCATCCCCAACGCCCAGCCAATTCCGATCGCTGCGTCACGTGGGCTGGGCCGCACGATCCGGAGACGGGCCAGGGTCGCCCTCCACGAACGCCGCGTCAGCCAGCCGGTTCCTATCGACGCAATCAGCACAAAAAGAGCGGCCTGCAGCCACAGCAGGCCCACCGAAACGGGCGGTTGGTCTGTCAGGTCGTTCTGCATCTCCATCTGCATCGCCAGGGTATCCAGCCCGATGCCCAGGGTGGCGGCCAGCAGCAGCGGAATCCACAGGCTCATCGACAGGCTGACTGCGTGCAGCGGGTTGTCTGGGTCTATCTTCAGCACGTTGCTTGCCTTGGCACGCACGGATCTGAGCAACATCAGCAAACCCAGCCCTGTCGGCACCACCATTCCCCACCCCAGCCATGCCCAGGACTTCACCAGTTCCGTTCCTTCGAGGGGGAGCTCCTCCTGGCGCAACAGCACGGTCAGCCCTGCCAGCAGCAGCGGAAGATGGATCAGCGCCACCAACGCGTAGGCTGGGTGGGCGAACTGTCTGTAAGGTTCTCCTGCGGAGCGCCGCTTCTGCGCCAGATTTGCCACCCAGAGGATGAGCAGCACCGGCAAAAACTGCGCAATTGTCCCGATCCATTCCACCATGTGCGACGCCTCATTTCTTATTTTCGTGTAACGATGCAGGCTGTCGGCAAAGCGCGTTCAGCGACGCAAGCTGAGTCTCTATTCTGACCGATCTGGCCGATTTTGACAACCGCAACGCCGCAAGTTTCTGTGCTCTGCCCTCTTAAAGCTGCTGGCAGAGAGGAGAAAGTGGCTCATGTGGATTTTCAACGGACTTTTGAGAAGCCCTGTCAATCCCCATTTTCTTGTTGGACAGAGTCTTGGGAGTGCGGTAGACTATGGGTCCATCCTATCTTCTGGACGATGCCACGGGCATCGGGAACATGCCCGAAGGAGATTGACATGGCCACTGTTCTTCGCTCTTTCCAGAGCAAGCAGGTCGAAGAGTTCCTGCAGCGTGAGGCCGCCGACGCTGAGATCCCTGTATCGGATAAAACCGACCCCACCCCCCCGACAAATGGCCGGCAGAAAAAAAAAGAGGGGGGCCCTGCACGCCGGGCCCGCCGCAACGCCGCCAATGGCCGCTTCGAGCAGACGGTTTCTGGCCCGGATGTGCTGTTGGCTGCGGCCGCTGTGCCGAAGGTGACCCCGCAGATCCCGCGGCCTGGCATTCTGGCGGAGCGTTACCAGGAATTTTTACACGAGTGGGAGCAGACCCACAGCCTGCCACAGCATCTGGTCTATGCACCGACCTTTGACCTGACCGCGCTGACACTCGATGCGATCTGCCAGGCCGACGAAGTCTACAACCGCGAGCTCAGTTGGCTCGATTTCAACTGGCGTGTGTTGTACGAGGCGATCGATACCCGCACGCCGTTGCTCGAGAGGCTCAAATTCATTGCCATCACTTCCAGCAATCTCGACGAGTATTTCAGCAAACGGGTCGGCGGGCTCAAACGCCAGAAGGCCGCTGGAATGGCCAACCTGACCCTCGACGGCTGGGCACCCGACGTCCAGCTGGCGCTGATCGCACGTGCGGTCTGGGCGATGGTCGACATTGAGAGCGCCTGTCTGCACGAAGATATCCTTCCCAAATTGAGCGAGCATGGAATTCGCCTGCTCAACTATACCGATCTGGGCCCTGCCGAACGTGAGCGGCTGCGCGACTACTTTTTGCGCGAGGTCTACCCCATTTTGACCCCGCTGGCAGTCGACCCAGGCCATCCTTTTCCCTTTATCAGCAACCTGACGTTGAGCCTGGGGGTGGTTTTGATCGATCCGGCTACCGGCGAACGCCAGTTTGCCCGCGTCAAAGTGCCTCCTTCGCGGCCGCGCTGGGTGCCTCTCGACCAGCAGATGCATTTCTTGCCCCTCGAGCAGTTGATTGCAGCGCACCTGGATACCCTTTTTCGTGGTATGGAGATCGTCGCGGTCTTCCCATTTCGGGTGACACGCAACGCTGACCTTGCCCGCAACGAGGAAGAGGCTGACGACCTGCTCGATATGATCAGCGAGGAACTGCGCGAGCGGCGCTTCGCGCCGGTGGTTCGGCTGGAAATCGACGCCAAGGTACCTTCTGATATCCTGGGGTTGCTCCAGAGCCAGCTGCACCTCGAAAACAACGATGTCTACCTGGTGCATGGGCTGCTGCGTCGTGTCGATCTTTTTGCTCTGGCCGACATCAATCTGCCCCATCTGAAATATGAGCCCTACATCCCGACAGCCCCTTCGCGGCTGGCCGGAATCAGCAGCAAAGGACGCCCCAGCGAGCTTTTCAACGCCATCCGGCAAGGAGATCTGCTGGTTCACCACCCCTACCACAGTTTTCAATCGACGACGCAGCTGTTTGTCGAGGCAGCGGCGCGCGACCCGCAGGTGCTGGCCATCAAACAGACGATCTACCGTACCTCTGACAACTCACCGATCGTGGCAGCGCTGATCGACGCTGCCAGCCGTGGCAAACAGGTTGCGGTGCTGGTCGAGGTCAAGGCGCGTTTCGACGAGGCCAAGAATGTCGAATGGGCGCGCAAGTTGGAGGAAGCTGGCTGCCATGTGGCCTACGGGTTGGTTGGGCTGAAAACCCACTGCAAGATGTCGCTGGCCATCCGCCAGGAAGAAGAGGGGCTGCGCGCCTACTACCATGTCGGCACCGGCAACTACAATGCCAAGACGTCAGCCACCTACACCGATCTCGGGCTGCTCAGTTGCAACCCTGAACTGGGCGCTGATTTGATGGATCTCTTCAACTATTTGACCGGCTACAGCTACCAGGTCGACTACCGCAGGCTGCTGGTGGCGCCGGTCAATATGCGCCAGCGTTTTCTTGAACTGATCGAACAAGAGATCCAACATGCCCTGGCTGGCCGCTGCGGGCGCATCGTCGCCAAGATGAACGGGCTGGAAGATTCGACGATCGTGCGCAAGCTGTACGAGGCCAGCCAGGCTGGGGTGGTGATCGATCTGATCGTGCGGGGCAACTGTCGGCTCCGCCCTGGGTTGGCTGGGGTCAGCGACAACATTCGTGTGCTCAGCATCATCGGCCGTTACTTAGAACATGCCCGGATCTACTATTTTGCCAATGCAGGGGATCCGCTCTGTTACATTGGGAGCGCTGACTGGATGCGTCGCAATCTGAGCAGCCGTGTGGAAGCGGCGGCGCTGATCGAAGATCCCCGCCTGCAAGAGTATCTGTCGATGGTTTTGCAGAATTCGCTCGACGACCACCGTCACGGCTGGGAACTCCAACCAGATGGGCGGTATCGACAGCGCCAGCCATCGGTGGGCTGCAATGCTCTGGAAGCAGGCGGTATACAGAACTATTTGATGCAGCACACCCGCATGACCTCGGTGCAGGCCGGGTGACCTCCAGCGCCAACTCTTTGTCCAAAGGTACCCAGAGGCACGATGCTACAATTTTTTGACACGCCGACGATGCTTTTCCGCCACCATTCCTGGGCCAATCTGCGCCTGCTGGCATTTTGTGCCTTCTTGACTCGAGAACAGTGGGCTGCCTCGCTCCTGGGGGGGTATGGGTCGCTCCTGGAGACCTGGCAGCACATCGTGCTGGCCGAACAGTCCTATTTCTCGCGAATCAGTACTGGCCAGCCTCTGGGCCGCCGCAGCGATGCCCCGGACCTGACCCAGATGGAGATGGCAGAATCGCTGGCCCGCACCGGTACAGGGCTCATCGAATGGGCCGGCCGGGTACAGCCCCACGACAGCGTAGCGATCGACTGGGATGGCATAGAACGCAATGTACCCAAGACCCTTCTGCTCACCCAGGCCATCAACCATGCCACCGAACATCGGGCCCAGATTATGGCTCTTTTGACCCAGCTGGGTCAAGAGCCCCCTGAACTGGACGGCTGGGCATTTTTTGACGAATACAGCGCCCGAAAGGGAGCTTGAGGCCTGCAGGGGGGGCAGCGGAGCTTTTGGGAGCGCTCGGTCAGGGGCTGGCGGGTGTATGCGGTACGGTGCGCTGCGCGGCGAGGCCTGCGTTGAGCAGTTCGACCAGCAAGGGATTTTGTGGGGCAGGCAGCGAGCGCATCCACCGTGAAAAGAGCAACGCCTGTTCTGCTGCTTCCGCCTCTCCGTGGATCGCCAGCCACAACGCCTGCAACCTCAGGGCTGCCGTCATCCCCTCCAGCAGCTGAGTGTGTTGGGGCAGTGCGTCCAGTTCACTCAGCAGGTAGTGGACCAACTCCTGTCGGCGATTCTTCCACGCAGCAAGCGGGGCGGCGGTTGACCAGGTTTTGGCAGCCCACAGCCTCCAAAATTTCATGGCTGGGTGAGAGACCAACTGGCTTGCGGCCGTGGCCAGCTGGTCGAGGTTGGGGGCTTCCAGACCAGAGCCAGCGTCGGTAAAAATGGAGAGGTGCGCTTCTGAAAGCTGGCCGGCTCCGAACTGCCAGACCAGATCGTTGTAGAGCTTGTAGTCGCCGGGCAGGTCAACCTCGGCGCGCTGCCAGTGGGCAGAGAGGGCCTGTTGCAGCAGCCAGCGCGCCGCAGGCAGGGGGATCTCGAGCATGGTGGACGGCTCGGCCTGTGTGCTGCGGATCGTCGTCGCCGAACCGAGCGGTTGTGGGGCTGGCAGCTGACTGGCCTTCAACATTTCAGCGCCGGAACACTGCACGATCCCCTGGGTGGGGTTGAACAGAATGCTGACCAGCACCCCATTTGGCTGGGCGGCTTCAGTGGGGGCCCGGAGCAGCCAGAGGTTGCAGTAGCCGCTGACATCTGTCAGGCCGAGTAGCGCGCGCCAGCCAGTGCTCTCTGGCATGGGGGAGCGCCGACCCATGAACTGCAATTTGCGCAGGTTTCGCTGGAGCTGTTCGACCGCAGCAGGGGCTGCGGTCCAGGCCAGCGTAGACAACGCCTGCAAAGCTGCATCGCTGGTGCTGGCCAGGCTGGTCAGCCGTTCGATCGCCGCGTGGGCGACCTGGCCGCGTCGATCCTGGGCCATCAGGCGCACGATTCCGGTCTGGTCGTCTGGGGGCAAGCGGTTCAACAACCCGAGCACCATTTCGGCGACGTCGCTGCCATGTTCCTGCATTTGCGTCACATATTCGAGCTGAACATGGCGGTTGCTCTGTCCGTCTGCGATTGCCTCCATCAGGCTTTGCAGGGCGATGTCGTCGTTGCCAGCCAGATCGCTGATCAGCGCCGGCGCGACAGGGAGATCCAGGTAGCGTTCCAGCAGCACCACGGCCCCTATCCGCTCCAACGCTGTCCGCTTGCGGTCTGCCACGGTCCCCTGAAGTCGGGGCACGATCGTTGCGGGGGGCAGCAGCCGGCATAGTTGTCCCAACCCCCCGCGCAGCTGGCTGCTGGGGTTGCTCAAATGACGTTCTACGGCGGCGGCCAGCTGCTCGGGGGAAAACTGACTGGCAAGGTCGCGTGCGTGGGCGAGCAGCTCGGCCTCGGTCTTTGTGGCGGCCAGCGCTCCGATCGCTTCTGCAAGCCTGCGTCGCTCCTGAAATCCATCCAGAATTCTTCGTTCGCTCATCTCTTCTGCCTATTTCTTTTTACGTTCATCCCCAACAGGTCGAACCGCTCCAGGCGCTCAAAGGGCGGGAGAATGTCGAAGCTCCCTCCAGTGATGGTACAATGAGTGCAGTCAATTTCAACAATTCAACCGAGATGAGGAGAATCACAGATGACAAAGTCAAAAACAGCAGGTGCATCCTCTCTGTCCGCAGCTGCCACTCGGCTGCCGTTGGCGGTTCAGCTTTACACCTTGCGCAGCCTGACCCTGAGTGCCGACGAACTGCTCGGCGCTGTGGCTGCTGCCGGCTATGCAGGGGTCGAACTGGCAGGTGACCTGGGGCACAGTGCAGAGTCTCTGCGGGCGCTGCTCGACAAACATGGGTTGCGGGCTGTCTCTGCCCATGTTCAGCTCCAGACAATGGAAAGCGACCTGCCCGAGGTTGTCCGGTTTCACAAAACGCTTGGCAACGACACCTTGATTGTGCCCTGGCTTCCTGAAGCGGAGCGTTCTCCGACGGCTGCTGGCTGGCGCGCGCTGGGCGAGCGGCTAGACCGACTTGGGCGGCGGCTGCGGATCGCCGACATGCGGCTGCTCTATCACAACCATGACTTCGAGATGGTGCTGATCGACGGCAAGCCGGCGATCGACTGGTTGCTGGCAGGTGCAGATCCCCACAATGTCGGCTTTGAGGCAGACCTGGCCTGGATCGTCGCGGGTGGCCAGGACGCTGCTGCGCTGCTGCACCAGTACAGTGGCCGGGTGCCGCGGGTCCACGCCAAGGACCTGGGAGACAATCCTGCGGAGCGCGGCCTGGCCGACGTCGGCAGTGGCCGGCTGGACTGGGACACGATCTTGCCCGCGGTGCTGGCTGCCCAAGCGGAATGGATTGTCGTCGAACATGACCAGCCGCTGGACCCGATCGCCAGCATTCGCCGCAGCCAGGCTTTTCTGGCTGAAAAGCTCAAAAGCAGCTGATTCTGCCCTGTGTGAGTCGTTCTGGCGCCAACGTGGTGGGCACGGAGGAGCGGAACGACTCTCCTGTTGTCTGCCGGAGAGGATTGGAAAATGGCACAGAGTGCAATGTTTGCTGGCCTCGTGTTTGACCAGGTCGGCCAGCCTGTTGAGGTCACATGGGTGGGTGCCAACGCCTGCTACGTGGTCGACGAAGAGGGGTTCAAACGTCATATCGACGCAGCCCGGGTCGACCGCCAGGTGCTGCACTTCATCCGCCAGCAGGTCGAGGGCCACCGCGACCTTGCCGTCGGCACGATGCTGGAGGTGCTGGGGCGGGACGACCTCTTCACCAAAGTCGCCCTGGAATCGACGATCGACCACATCGAGGAGAACGTGGGGCAATCCCTCCCAGAAGAGGCACGCCAATGGCTGGGGATGCTTGGCTTCCGGATCGTGGTGGACGATCAGGGCACGGTGGTAGACATTCAGATGCCGTCGGCGGCTGTCGAGGAGGAGTGAGCCAGCTGTTGCGTGTCGAGCCGCCGGAAGGCCAGCGCAACGGCGGCGGCCCAGGCCAGGACTTTGAAGTCGCCAGTTTGTAAGGCCTCTTCGGCAGCGCTGCGGGACAACAGCAGCAGCTCCTGCTCTTCCAGATCGTCTGCGTCGATCGGCTGTTGCCAGCGGGCACCGGTTGCGACAAAGAGATGGGCTGTTCCGGCCCCCCGATTGCCGTCGACTACATAACTGCCCAGTGCCTGCCAGTGGTCGGCCACGTAGCCGCTCTCTTCCAGCAGCTCGCGCTGGGCAGCCGCCAAGGGCTCTTCCCCAGCCTCGATGTACCCACCCGGGATGCTCAGCGTCAGCCCCTGTACCGCATACTTGGCCTGCCGAAAACAGATGAGCGCGCCCTCGACCGTAATTGCCACCACATTGATGTAGTCTGGGGTGATCACCCATCCCCAGTCTTCGACCACCTTGCCATCTGGAAAAGCGACGCTGTGACATTCGACCGCCAAGAAACGGCCATCCCCCAGTTTGACCAGCGGGCGCCGCTGGAGTGTGCGTAGCGTCTCCATCATTGCATCAACATCTGTTCGAGGGTGTCGGCCACCTGGGCATATGCCGGTGAATCCCCCCGGTTGAGACGAATCTGGTTCGCAACCCGCCGGACCAGCCCTGGGTTGACCTCGGCCAGCGAATTGCTCATGGAATACCAGAGGCTGCACAGCTCCTGCGCGTCGTGGGTGGCTGCCCGCACGGCGATTTCGGCTGGGGTTGTGGCGCTCAGCGACGGATTTCCAGCGTTCAACCCCAACTCCCGCCAGGCATTGACCCAGTAGTAGGAAAGCATCGGGTTGATCAGCCCGCGCATCCGGCTCCACAGCGGGTCATCTTCCTGTACCAGCGAGAAAAAAGCCAGATAATAGGGGCGGGAGTGGGCGTAGTCCCGATGAATCTGGGAGAGCTCGCCGGCCCGCACCGACGCATACGAGGCCATGTACCAGCGCAGATCTTCCAGCGTCGCCCCCGGCTCGCCCGCTTCGACAGCATCCCACTGGAGCCGGCAAGCCATCAGGTAGCTCCGCGCCGAGGCTGCAAAATCTTGCGAACGCTGCAACATCGCCGTTTTGGAAAGTGAGCGGGCCTTTTCGATGCCCTGCGGCATATTTTCAGGGAACTGAATGCTTTCGATGTCGTAGATGATCGGTTGAAGGGCCGGGTCTTCGGCAAAAGGGACCGAACTGTGGCCCGGCAACACGTAACGGCCTTCCAGCTCAAGCAACAACCCACGTCGGACCAGGTCGGCCAGCAGGTTGTCGATGTAGTCGGTATGTTCGCCGTCGTTGAGCAAAATCAGGGCCAGCTCGGGCTTGTCGACCTCCAGCCCGGCGTTGATCACGGCGTAGACAAATCCTGACTCTGCTCGCTGGACAAAGGACGCCTCGCTGTCGATGGCGCTGTCCAGCCAGACCGGCACATGCACCGAGGCCACCTGTTCGTGGTAGTCAAAGGCCCGCTGGCGGAACCCCATCTGCCAGATCTGACGAAGCGTCGTCTTGCTGCGAATCAACCCATGCGTCTCGTAGCGGTCGCACAGCTCGTCCAGCAAGTCGTCGGTGGTGCGTTCGCCGGGCCGTCCGCTCAACTCCCGATAGATATCGCGCAGCACATCCCGCCGGGTTGCAAAGTCGACCGAAGTCATCTTGAGCCGGGTGAAGATCTGGTTGTACTGCTGCCGCAGCGAGAATTTGGCAGCTGGCCCCAGTTCACTGTGCGCAGCGGCCCCTGCCCCCTCGCTGGGGACAAGCCCCCGGCCGTTCCCGCTGTTGTGCCCCAACGACCAGAGATGGGTCGCCCATTCTGACGAGGGGGTAAATTCGCGCGGGGCCACATAGATCTGCTGACCTTTGACAAAGAGGGTCAACAGATCGGTGTTGTGTTCCAGCCAGCTTTTGAACTGGCTGTGGCCGACCGCCGACTCGGTAAATCGCCCGTCGAGCAACAACAGGGTCTGTTTCAGTTTGGCTGCCAGCACAGGCAGTTCGTTGCGCTGGCCATGAAGGCGCAGCGCCTTCAGCAGCAGCTCCCGCGCGCCCCCGATCTCGGCAGCAGAGACCTCTCCCAGGCTTTCGTCGTCTCCCACTTCGCCGAGTGCAGTCTCCAGATAGATGAATTCGTCGCAGGCTCGCACCAGAAGCGGGTGTGTCACATCGCGCGGCCCGATCCCCAACGTATACTTGCCATATTCGCGCAGTTTGGCCATCAGCGGACCAAAATCGCTGTCGCCTGAGATGATGACAAAGGTGTCCACCTGGGGGTGTTGGATGGCGGTCTCCAGCGCATCCAGCGCCATGCGGATGTCGGCTCGATTTTTGCCGGCGCGGATGCTGAAGATTTGAATCAGATCCACGGCGTTGTTCATCAGATCTTCGCGATAACGGGCAAAACGGCTCCAGTCCCCGTACGCGCGTAAGATGGCGATCGCGCCCCGGTGGGCCAGGGACGCCATCAGCGGGGTCAGCTCAAAATCCAGAAATTCCTGCTCTGCCCACAGGGCAATATTTTCAAAATCGATAAAAACAGCGATCTGGGCACTCATCAGAGTCTCCTCATGGTTTTGAACACACTTTGAATCCCATTGTACCACACCTGGCATCGCCTGCGGATCGGCGGTCAATCGACCAGATTCAAACAAATCGCTAATGAAAATGCAATGACACACTGACACAGATTCGCTACAATGGAGACATCCAAAAAAGCAGGTGCGGGCGTTGCAGATGCCGCACCTTGTGTGGGGTGTATCGGCAAAAGCGCACAGTGGCTGCGAGGAGACAATTGTATGGCAAAAATTATTGGAATCGATCTGGGCACCACCAACAGCGTTGTGGCGGTGATGGAAGGTGGAACGTCGACGGTGATCGCCAATGCGGAAGGCAACCGGACGACACCGTCGGTGGTGGCTTTCAACAAAAGCGGGGAGCGTCTGGTGGGCATCACGGCCAAGCGCCAGGCGGTTGTCAACCCAGAAAACACCGTCTACTCGGTCAAGCGTCTGATGGGGCGTCGCTTCGACGATGCAGAGACCCAGAAAGCGCGCAGGATGGTCTCTTATGGGATTGCAGAGGGGCCGAACGGCGATGCTCGGGTCAACATTCCGAGCAAAAGCAAGATCTACGCCCCGCAGGAAATCAGCGCGATGGTGCTGGCAAAGCTCAAACGAGATGCAGAAAACTACCTTGGGGAAGAGGTGAAGCAGGCGGTTATCACGGTGCCGGCCTACTTCAACGACAGCCAGCGGCAGGCGACCAAGGATGCTGGCCAGATCGCCGGCCTCGAGGTGTTGCGCATTATCAACGAACCTACAGCGGCGGCGGTGGCCTATGGGCTGGACAAGAAAAATGATGAGACGATTCTGGTCTTTGACCTGGGCGGCGGCACGTTTGATGTGTCAGTGCTGGAGGTCGGCGATGGGGTCATCGAAGTCAAATCGACCAATGGCGACACCTTGCTCGGCGGCGACGACTGGGACGAGCGCATCGTTCACTGGCTGATCGAAGAGTTCAAGAAGGAACAGGGGGTGGATCTGAGTGCTGACCGCCAGGCGCTGCAGCGTCTGCGTGAAGCCGCTGAAAAGGCCAAGATTGAGCTCTCCACGGTGACGCAGACGGAGATCAACCTGCCGTTCATCACGGCGGACAGCAGCGGCCCCAAGCACCTGGTCGTGACGCTCAGCCGCAGCAAATTTGAGCAGCTCACCGCAGATCTTTTGGAGCGCTGCAAGCAGCCCTTTTTCAATGCCCTCAAGGATGCTGGCCTCTCTGCCAGGCAGTTGGATGAGGTGGTGATGGTGGGCGGGTCCACCCGCATGCCGATGGTGCAGGATCTGGTGCGCCAGCTGACCGGCAAAGAGCCACACAAGGGGGTCAACCCGGACGAAGTCGTCGCAGTCGGCGCTGCTGTGCAGGCTGGCGTGCTCGGCGGCGAAGTCAGCGACCTGCTGCTGTTGGATGTGACGCCGCTGAGCCTGGGGCTGGAAACCTTGGGCAGTGTGATGACCGTGCTCATCCCGCGAAACACGACGATTCCGACCAAAAAGACGGAAGTTTTCAGCACAGCGGCGGACAGCCAGACGGCAGTGGACATCCACATTCTGCAGGGGGAGCGGCCCATGGCCAGCGGCAACAAAACCCTGGGCAACTTCCGTCTCGACGGCATCCCGTCGGCCCCGCGTGGGGTGCCGCAGATCGAAGTCACATTCGACATCGATGCCAATGGAATTTTGCATGTCACCGCCAAAGACAAAGCAACCAGCAAAGAGCAGAGTGTGAAGATCACCGCCTCCACCAATTTGGCCAACGACGAGGTGGAGCGGCTGGTGCGTGAGGCGAAGCAGCACGAAGAAGAAGACAAACGGCAACGCGAACTGGCAGAGGCTCGCAACTCCGCCGACAACCTGGTCTATGTGACCGAAAAGACGCTGCGCGAGCTCGGCGAAAAGGTGCCGACCAACGACCGTGCCACGGTCGAAAATCTGCTGGAAGAGCTCAAGCAGGTCAAGGAGACCGGTGAAATTGCACGGATTCGCAGCCTGACCGAACAGCTGCAGCAGGCCAGCAGCGCGCTGGCCCAACAGGTCTATGCGCAGGCGTCTGGCGGCGCAGGTGGCCCTACCGGCGGCCCCACTGGCGGCCCTCAAGCAGCGCGCAGCGACGATGATGTGGTCGAAGGCGAATACCGCACCGTCTGACCCTGTCTGCTGGGTTGCCTCGCCTTGGGCCAGTTGAGGCGCACACAACACGGGCGGGGAACTCCTCGCCCGTGTTTTTCAACCAGAGAGCAACTGCCGAATCGGAGACAAGGCGAAACGAGCGTGAACCATGACTTATGATGACCCGTATGGCGGCAGGCGCTACGGCCGGTCTGTGGGAGGCTTGGTAATCAGCCAGGCAGAGTTGCAGCGGCTGGAGCAACTGGTGGAAGCCCTCAACACGCGTCTGGAGCAGGCCCTTGCCAAGAATCAGACGCTGCAGGCGGCGTTGGAGCAGCAGGCCAAGGAACTGCACCAGGCCCAGCAAGCGCTGACCATCCGCGACGAGGCGCTGCACAAACAGGCCGAACACCAACAACAGCTAGAAGCCGAGCTGCTCTTTGTCAGGGCAGCGCTGGCAGAGGAACAGAAGAAGCCAGAACTGACCGCCGAGATCGCTTTATGGCAGCAGCGTTACCTGAGTTTGCAGGCCGATGTCGACAACCTGCGCCGGCGCTGGGAGCAGCGAGCCCAGACAGAGAGTGCCGAACACCGCCGTCAGATTTTGGCGGACATGCTGCCCCTGGCGGACCATCTGGATCTGGCCCTCTTGCATCAGCCCGCCGGCACCGACGACCTGCTCCGTTCCTTTATCGGCAACCTGGAGGCAACCCGTCGTGCGTTTTTGGAGACGCTCCGCCGCTACGGGGTCGAACGGATTGACCCGCTCCATCAGCCTTTCGACCCTACCCTGCACGAGGCACTTGGGCAGGCGTTTTCGGCAAGCGTCCCAGCGGACCACGTCCTGGTCGTCGTCCAGGCAGGATATGGCGAAGGCGAACGGCTGCTGCGCCCTGCACGGGTGCTGGTCAGCAGTGGCCCTGAGCCGCAGGGAGAGTAGAGGATGGAAATCAAAGATTATTACAAAACCTTGGGGGTTGCGCGCACCGCCGACGAAAAAGAGATCAAAAAAGCCTATCGGAAACTGGCCCAGCAGTACCACCCGGACAAAAATCCTGGCAACAAGGCGGCCGAGCAACGGTTCAAAGAGATCAACGAAGCGTACACGGTGCTTTCCGATGCCGACAAACGGGCCAAATATGACCGCTTTGGCAGCCAGTGGGAGCAGTATGCTCGTTCTGGCGGCCGCCCAGAGGATTTTGACTGGGGCTCCTGGCGTGGCGGTGCCCCCTCTGACCCGGGCAGCAACGCGCGCACCCTTACCCCTGAAGAGCTCGAACGGCTGTTTGGCAGTGCGAGCAGCTTCTCCAATTTTTTTGACACCCTCTTTGGCGGTCGGCGGTCGGCAGCGTTCGACCCCAGCATGATGGGCGCCCCACCGCCTGCGGCCGAGACGCTCCTCCAGGTCACCCTGGAGGAAGCCTTCCATGGCACCACGCGCGTGCTGGAGCGCAGCAACGGTACCCGCCTGGAAGTCACCGTCCCGCGCGGGGTCCAGACCGGCTCCAAAATTCGGATGCGGGGTGCTGCTGGCCAGGGGGACATTCTCGTCAGCCTCGACGTGCTCTCTGACCCGCGTTTTACGCGCGAGGGGGACAACCTGCGTCTCTCGCTGGCGGTCGATCTCTATACAGCCGTGCTGGGGGGCGAGGTCGAAGTGCCGACCCTCGACAAAACGGTGGTGCTGCGTCTCCCCGCTGGGACCCAGAACGGCAAGGTGTTTCGTTTGCGTTCGCTGGGAATGCCTCACTTGAAACATCCAGAGCAGCGCGGCGACCTGTTGGTGGTCGCCGACGTCCAGATCCCCACCCAGCTCAGTGAACGCCAGAAGCAGCTCTTCCACGAACTTCGCCAGTTGCAGCAAAAATAGGCTGGCTGGCATTTCTCGTTTCCAGCTGGCAGACTGTTATAATCAGATGGAATTGAGACTGTTGTGAATGGGTGCGTTTGTCAAGAGAAGGGACCGACAGGGATATGCCGATCGACCGCATGACTCCAGCCGATTTTGGAGATGTGGCAAAGTTGATCGAAGCGCACAACACCAACCCTCTCACCCAGTGTCTCCACAGTGGCGAGCATGCCGATGAGATCGAAGCGCTCTTTCACAAACAGGGAGCGTTGCACTATCAGCTGTTGCGTGAAGAGGGGAAGCTGGTCGGTGTGCTGGGCTGTGAAGTCGAAGAAAATCGGGGCTATTTACACGGCCCTTTCGTAGCAGGCTCTTCTTTTGCCCCGACGGCACATGCGCTGTGGCATGCGCTGCAAGCAACGTTGCCCTTGCTGGAGCGGTGGGACTCTTTTCTCAACGTGCGCAATGAACAGGGCGCCGCCTTCTACCTGGAGCACGGGTTTCGCCGGGGGCAGGGGGCGCAGATCTACGGAATGCCGGCAGCGGCTCTGCAGCCGCTGGATGGCATGCCAGCGCAACGCTTTACCCCTGACTGGACAGAGAGTGTGCGTTTTTTGCATGAACTGGCCTTTGCGGACAGTCCGCTCGAGATTGAACCGTTCATGGACAGCCAGGACGAAGACAGAGCTCTCTTTATTTTTGCCCAGGGCAGCCGCTGTATCGGCTATGTCGCGGCCTCGCTCAACGACAGCCCGCTCGAAGGATCCATTGACCTGTTGGCGGTCGATGCCTCGGTGCGCAACCAAGGCTACGGCCGCCGTCTGCTGCTGACAGCAGCTCACTGGCTGATCCAGGAACGGGGCATGCCCCGTGTGGGGCTGACCGTACGCGATATGCGGGCCGACGCCCGTCGGCTGTACCAGCGCTCAGGCTTTGCATTGCTCTATACCGGGGTCGGCTACTCGCGCGAACAGACCCTTTCCCGCCGACAGCTCTGACTCCCCGCAGAAAAAATCCACACAGAAGAGTGACAATTTACCAACACGATTCAAACAATCGGCTGCTATACTGACGCATAGAGAACGAATTGGACAGCCATGCAGCGCTGTCAAGGAGAGATACTTCTATGCGACTGGATCGTTTTACCCAAAAAGCACAGGCGGCTCTGCTCGAAGCACAAAATCTTGCCGAACAGTACAAAGCTGCCACGGTAGAACCAGAACATCTGCTCAAGGCGCTGTTGCGCCAGGAAGGGGGGGTGGTTCCTGCGCTGCTCGCCCGCATCGGGGGGGATCACAGCGGGGTCGAGCGATCGCTTGACCAGCAGCTGGCAGCTCTGCCCCGCACCCAGGGAGCTACGGTCCAGGTCGGCTTCAGCCGTAGCCTGGCTGACCTGCTCACCGACGCCCAGCAAGTGGCTCAGTCGATGAAAGACGAGTATACATCGACCGAACATCTGCTGCTGGCCCTGTTGTCGGGCACCCACAAGATTCGGCCGCTGCTGGCGCGCCACGGCATCGACTACAACAGCGTGCTTCAGGCGCTGGCAGCGGTGCGTGGCAACCAACGGGTCACCACCGATACCCCGGAAACCCAGTATGAAGCGCTGGCCAAGTATGGCCGTGACCTCACCGCCGAAGCCCACAAGGGCAAACTCGACCCTGTAATCGGTCGTGATGAGGAGATTCGACGCACCATCCAGATCTTGAGCCGACGTACTAAAAACAACCCTGTCTTGATCGGCGAACCTGGGGTCGGCAAAACAGCGATCGTCGAGGGGCTTGCCCAGCGCATTGTCCAGGGAGACGTTCCTTCCACTTTGCGCGACCGCCAGGTCGTTGCCCTGGATATGGGTGCATTGGTCGCTGGCGCCAAGTACCGCGGCGAATTTGAAGAACGGCTCAAGGCTGTGTTGCAAGAGATCGTCGCCGCCGAGGGACGAATCATCCTGTTCATCGACGAAATGCACACGTTGATCGGAGCCGGCGCTGCGGAGGGAGCGATGGATGCCGCCAACATGCTCAAGCCGATGCTGGCGCGCGGCGAACTGCACGCGATCGGAGCGACCACCCTCGACGAATACCGCAAACATATCGAAAAAGATGCGGCACTCGAACGCCGTTTCCAGCCGATACAGGTCGACGAACCGAGTGTGGAGGATTCGATCCGTATTCTGCGCGGGCTCAAGGAACGCTACGAGGTGCATCATGGGGTGCGCATCACCGACGGTGCTGTCATCGCTGCCGCCACCCTCAGCCACCGGTATATTGCCGATCGCTTCCTCCCCGACAAAGCCATCGACCTGATCGACGAGGCGGCCAGCCGCCTGCGCATGCAGATTGACTCCAAGCCCCAGGAACTCGACGCCATTGACCGTGAACGGATGCAGCTGGAGATCGAACGGGAGGCGCTCAAAAAGGAAAAGGACGAGGCCAGTCGCGCAAGGCTTGCGGAGCTGGAGGAGACCCTTGCCGACCTGCGCGAACAGAGCATGCAGCTGAGCAGCCGCTGGCAGGCCGAAAAGGCGGCGATTCAGCAGGTTCGGGCCAGCAAAGAGCGGATCGACCAGCTGCGCGTCGAAATTGAACAGGCGGAGCGCGCCTATGATCTGCAGAAAGCGGCGGAGTTGCGCTATGGTACGTTGCGCCAGTGGGAGAACGAGCTGGCCAGTGCTGGAGCCCGCGTACAGGAACTCCAACGCCAGGGAGCGCTGCTCAAAGAGGAGGTCGATGCCGAGGAGATCGCCGCCATCGTCAGCAAGTGGACCGGCGTCCCGGTTGCCCGTCTGCTGGAAAGTGAGCGCGCCAAACTGTTGCAGATGGACGCCATCCTGCACCGGCGGGTGGTAGGCCAGGAGGAAGCTGTGCACTCGGTCGCCAATGCGATCCGCCGCAGCCGAGCCGGGCTGCAGGATCCCAACCGTCCGATCGGCAGTTTTATTTTTCTGGGGCCGACTGGAACTGGCAAGACCGAGCTGGCGCGCAGCCTGGCCGAGCTGCTCTTCGACGACGAAAATGCCCTGGTGCGCGTCGACATGAGCGAGTACCAGGAACGGCACACGGTAGCCCGGTTGATCGGGGCCCCGCCCGGCTATATTGGCTACGATGAAGGTGGCCAGCTGACCGAAGCGGTGCGACGGCGTCCCTATGCTGTGGTGCTCTTCGACGAAATTGAAAAGGCCCACCCTGAGGTCTTCAATCTGCTGTTGCAGCTGCTCGACGACGGCCGGCTGACTGACAGCCAGGGGCGCACCGTCGATTTCAAGAATACGATCGTGATCATGACCAGCAATCTGGGCAGCAGCTATATCCTGGAGGTGGCTGCTGTTGATGCGGAGGTCGAGCAACGGGTACGCGAGCTGCTGCGCAGCCATTTCCGCCCTGAGTTTCTCAACCGGATCGACGACATCGTGGTCTTTCACGCGCTGAGCCGGGAGCAGCTGAAAGCGATCGTCGAGATCCAGCTTGGACGGCTCCGCCAGCTGCTCAGCGCGCGGCGGATTTCGCTGGAGCTGAGCGAAAACGCCAAAGATCTGCTCGCCGCCGCCGGCGATGACCCTGCTTTTGGGGCACGCCCGCTCAAGCGGCTGCTGCAACACCGGGTCGCCGACCCGTTGGCCCTTGAGCTCCTGCAAGGTAAAATCCACGACGGCGACCACGTGGTGGTCGACACGTCTGGCGATGAACTGACCTTCACGCTCCTCGAAGTGCTGCCTACGTGATCGCTGCCAGAGGGCGGGGGATGTGTCTGCCCGCCCTCCGAGCTTCTATTTCCGAGCTTCTATGTGACCGGAGTTCGCTGGTGGGGATAGCGCGTATAGAGCCCAGCAGCCACAGCCCTTTGCAGCCGTTCTACTGCGACAGCCAGCTCTGTAAAGGTGGTGTACAGCGGTGCGACCCCCAGCCGGATGTTGTCGGGGGCTCGAAAATCGGGCAGCACGTTGAGGTCTCGGATCAATGCCTGGTTGATGCGCCAGCCTTCCAGATGGCCGAGGGCAAGATGCGAGCCCCGTTCGGCGGCCTGGCGTGGCGAGCGGAGGGTGTACCCCCAAGGTTCCAGATGTTCTGCCCACAAGGCGATCAGATGCTCGGTCTGTTGGAGAGATTTGTTGCGCAGTGCAGCCATTCCGGCTTCCAACAAGAGGTCGACGCCCGGCTCAATCAAGGCCAGCGAAAGCACCGGGGGGGTACCGGTCAAGAAGCGGCGCAAGCCCGGCTGGGGTTGGTATTCCAGCGCAAAGTCGAAAGGGTTCTGTTGACCCATCCATCCACGGATTGGGTTGTGCAGCTGTTCTTGCAGGTCGTGTCGGATATAGAGAAACGCTGGGGCACCTGGTCCACCGTTGAGATACTTGTAGGTGCAGCCCACAGCCAGATCGGCGTGGGTGCGGTGGAGCTCGACTGGCACGCTGCCGACAGAGTGGCTCAAATCCCACAGGATCCAGGCTCCAGCGGCCTGCACGGCCGCTGTCACTGCCGCCATGTCGTACAGATAGCCGCTCTTGAAGGCGACATGGGAAAGCACGACCAGCGCCACATCGTCGTCCAGCGTTTCCCGCAGCAAGTCGACCGGTGCCTGGACCCCGTCGGGGGAAGGCAGAATTTCCAGCCGATGTGTGTTGCCCAGCAGCTCCACGACCCCTTGCAGCACATAGAGGTCAGACGGAAAATTGAGATCGTCGGTGAGGATGCGGGTGCGCCCTGGCTGGCAGCGCAACGCCGCCAGCGCCAGTTTGAACAAATTGACCGAGGTGGCGTCGGCAACCAGCACCTCCTCTGGCTGGGCGCCGATCAGGCGGGCAATCTTGGCGCCGACCCGTTCTGGCAGCTCAAACCATCCTTCGTTCCAGCTTCGAATCAGCCGTTCTCCCCACTGTTGCTCCACCATTTCGGCTGCCAGTGAGCTGCTTGCTGCCGGCAGCCGTCCGAGAGAGTTGCCGTCGAGATAGATCAGATCTGGGTCGGTGCGGTGGAAGCGGGCGCGCAGCGGGGCCAGGGGGTCGGCGGCATCCAGCGCTTTTTCCAGGTCGGTGGGCCACACGGCAGCCTACCGTTTCACCACCAGCGACACCGGCGCGCTGGTATTCAGCAGCCGCTGTTCCATCCGTTCGACATCCCCAAAAAAGGCCCTGGTGTAGGTTTTGCCGTCGTAGTCGCCTGTGAACAGCCACCGTTTGGTGTAGTTCAAAAAGACCAGCATCCCAGTCTCTACATCATGGCAGGTATTGCCTTGATAAACGGTCGTCCACCCGCCTCCTTCTTCGATTTCCACCGTGTGCGGGCCAGAACAATAGACGGAGACCCCTTGGTCGGTCTCACCGAGCGGGAGCACCCCCATCGCCTTTCCTGGGTTGGCCCCCAGCCAGTAGCTGTACAGGAAATTCTGCTTGGCCTCTCCTGTGCGCTCGGCACCGGTCACCTGGTCGACCTCGAACGTCCAGGCGTCGGTAGAGAAACAGGCCTCGTCCCAGGTGACTGTGTGTTCGATCGGCAGGAAACCGCCAGCGGCCTGCCGGTTGACGACGGCATCTACCTCGGCGTCGCATTGACGGATCGGGCAGCGGTCTGATTCGCATTCCCAGTGAACTGCCCAACGGGCTGCCAAGGTGTCGTCCAGCAGGGCGTTTTCTACAACGGGCAGAAAACTGCCGTCTGCACCGGGAATCCCGACCAGCTCGGTCGCCACCCAGCCTGACTCCAACAATTCTCCGTCGACTCCCGGAAGATTGGCGGCTACTTTGTACCAGCGCCCATCCTCGCTTTGGTCGAGGACTTCAAACGTCAGCCCTGGATTGGCCTTGCCGACGATCTCAAAGGTCGTTGCTGGGCCGCTGCGCAGGTTGGCCCGAATCTGGCTGGTGATCGTGATCCGCAGCGGTTTGCTGCTCTCGGGGGTTGCTGTGGGGGTCGGCAGGGGAGAAGCACTTTCTGGGGTCACCGCAGCGTAGGCGGCGATCGGTTCGATCACCTCTTGGATCGAGGGCGACATGGCAGCATCGGCCGGTGTCGATCCAGAGGACAGATTGGCTGCCGACGACGCACAACCTGCCAGAACTGCTACGGCGGCTGCCCAGACAGTCCATCTGCTGGCTGCCCACCAGGCGGAACGGGATCCACTCCGACAAGTTAACAAATTTCCATTCATAGACTTTTACTCGACATCCTGGCGAACAAATCGAAGACGGCAGATACAACCGCCATTATAGCCTTGTTGACAGGATTGGCGAAAAAACGTTGGGGCAACAGACAGCAGCCGGGCTGCTGTAGGGGGCGGTCAGAAGGAGCGACGGGTGAGATAAAACTGCCAGAGCAGACGTGCGGCGACAGCCCGCCAGGGACGCCATGGCGCTGCCAGCGCGATCTGAAGGGCCGCTGTCGGCCGCTGCTCCAACCGTTTGACCTGCTGAAGCGCGCTGGCCAGGGCCAGATCGCCAGCTGGCCAGGCGTCCGGGCGTCGGAGCGCCATCAGCAAATACAGCTCGGCAGTCCACGCTCCGATTCCTTTGAGGGCGGTCAACCGGGCCCGCACGCTCTGGTCGTCCAGCGCGGTCAGCAGCTCCGGGTCAAAATGTCCTTGTTCGACTGCGGCGGCGAGGCCACGCACATAGCCGCTTTTCTGGCGGCTCAGCCCGGCTGCACGCAGCTGGGGGGCGTCGAGGGCCATCAGCGCCGCAGGTGTGATCTCCCCCGCAACAGATTCTAGCCGAACGAAGGTTGCCCTCGCTGAAGCCAGGGAGACCTGCTGCTCCAGAATCATCAAGACCAGCGTGGCAAAGCCCGGCTCGCGCGCCCAGAGCGGAGGATAGCCGACCACGGACACAAGGCGCGCCAGATCGGCGTCTTGTGCTGCCAGTTCATCGACTGCGTCTGGCAGGTTGGCTTCGCTCAGAAGAGCCATCTGTTCTGCTGCGCTCATGGGCTTTCCTTTCTGGGTTACCTTGGGTGGGTCAGTTGGCAACTTGGCTGCTCTCCAGTATAATCTACAGGGTAAACAAACCGTCGATCGCAGCGCTTTTGCTGATCTCTGCAGGGTGCCTTCAGGAATGTTTGTCTAAGTCCGAGGGAACGGATGGCCGATGATTCGTATGCTGTGCCGTTTTGCCGACGGCCATGTTGGCATCAACCTTCCGCTCGACGATCTTCCCGAGCTGCTCGCCAATTCTGCCAACCAGATCTGGGTGGATATTCAAGAGCCTGCGACCCACAACTATGCCCCGATTCTGGCTGACATCTTTCACTTCCACCCGCTGGCCATCGAAGATGCTTTGCTCGACTCTCACGTGCCCAAACTGGACGACTATGCCAGCTACTTGTATCTCGTCTTTCATATTGTGGGTGCCGGCAAAGAACCGATGGCGATCGACAGCCAGGAGATCGACGTTTTTTTAGGGAGCAACTATCTGGTGACGGTGCACGAGCACAGCCGTCGTTCGATCGACCGCAGCTGGGATCCTGGCCACCATCTCGAGATCGGATTGGCTCGGGGGCCGGCAATGCTGCTCTACGAATTGCTGGACAGCCAGATCGACAATTTTATTCCCCTGATCGATGCCTTCGAGGAGCAGCTGGAGCAGCTGGGCGACGACATCTTCTACTCGCATGAATCCGAACGTGAGCTGCTGAACCGGCTGTTAACCGCCAAGAGCAGCGCGTTGCGCCTGCAGCGAATTCTGGCGCCGCAGCGCGAGCTGCTGAGCCGGCTTTCTGTCGGAGAGTACCGAGTTGTCCCGGTGCACGTGCGTATGTATTATCGCGATGTCTACGACCATCTGGCGAGACTGGCCAATCTGGCTGACAGCATGCGCGACCTGGCCAGCAGCACCGTCGAGACCCATCTGGCGCTGGTGAACAACCGTATGAACGAGGTGATGAAGGTGTTGACCATGGTCTCCACCATCTTCATCCCCCTCAGCTTTATTGCAGGCATCTACGGCATGAATTTTGAGTTCATGCCCGAGTTGTCGCTTTGGTGGTTCTATCCGATTGTCTGGGGGCTGTTTGTGGGAATTTCTGCTTCTATGTTGTGGGTTTTTCACAAAAGAAAGTGGTTTTGAATGTTTTATACTGTCCGTGAGGGGCGTCTTTTTTCGAGCATCCAGCCCCTAGCTACATTGCGCCCTCTTCTGGCGTTGCGCAGTGAACTGCTGCCGCCGACGATTTCACAGCTCCATGCCAGTTTGTCTGCCTGGGGAGCGATCGGGCTCTCCCCAGGTCTGATCACCCCGGATCGGATCTGGGGCAGCCTTGCTGGTGAAAGCGCGCTGGCTTTTTTCTTTGACCCGGGGTGCAGCCCCCAGCCGCTGGGCCATCTGGGGATGGCGCAGGAACTGGCTGCCTGGCTGGTGCTGCTGGACAAGTGGATGGAGACCTTTGTGGTGATCGCCCGTGCTCGTTCCATCTGGTCGGTGCAGGAACTGGCGGGTGCGTTGACCTTTACCTCCAGACCTTTTTTGCCGGCGGCCATCGTCCATATGCCGCCAGACAACTGGGAGCGGGTGGCGCAGGCGCTGGCGCAGGCGGTCGGGGATGGGCCGCTGCGCGGCAGTGGTCACCTGGAAAAACATTGGAACTGAAAGGCAGGCCATTTTCTGTCAATGCGGGCAAAAGATACCCTGCCCCCCATCGACGAGCACACCCAACGCCACTGGGGCTGCCAGCGCAGCGACCATTCGGCCGGCGGCCTCATTTACCGGGTCGAGGCTGACGGTGAAGTGGTCGCTGCGCTGATCGCAACGCGCGGGGGGACACGCTGGCAGCTCCCCAAGGGCACCTGTGAATCTGGAGAAACCTTGGAAGAGACCGCGCTGCGCGAGGTGGCCGAAGAATGCGGCCTGACCGGATCGTGTGAAGCGCATCTGGGGACGGTCGAATACTGGTACTGGGACACCTACCAGCGCAAGACGCCAGAACTGGTACACAAACAGGTGGATTTTTATTTGATGCACTGGGTCGGCGGCGAACTGAGCGACGCCAGCGTCGAAGTCGACAGCGTCAACTGGTTTACGCTCGGACAGGCTTTGGAGGTATTGACGTTTGCTGCCGAGCGCAGCATTGTCCATCGGGCGCTGGCTTTGCTCTGCCCGATCTCTTTGGCGGGCACTGCTCAGGCGTAGCCGGAGCAGTGGCTTCAGCGCTGATAGGCTGCGCTGCTTTGTTCGCCGTAGCCGGTCAGCTCGGCATACCCCTTGCCGCGGATCGGCTCTCCCGCCAGCGTCCCAGCGACCTCGATCGCCCCTTCCCAGTAGACAAAACTGACCTGCATCTCCTGGTCAGCGAGCAGTGGCTCGATGGTCAGTGCCAGCTCAAGCTCCGGTATCGACAAAGTCCACCCGGAAGGGTAGGTGATCCCGGTGCGCGGGCTGCTCCAGCTGCCAGTGGCCTCCAACAGGAAGTCGTTCTCGTCGATCGTTCGCTGGCCGTCCGGGCCGAGCCAGGTGCCTTGGATGTGGGGGTGGACCCCACCGTCTGCCAGCCGAATTTTGTAGAACATCAGGATGGCGTCGTTGTCGAACTGGATGCTGAACCAGTCCCAGCCGGTTGCGTCGGCGGTGAGCGCGCTGGTGCCGAACTCGTGATCCATCCAACTGCGTCCCTGCACGGAGTAGCTTTGCCCCCCACTGGTCAAGGTGCCGCTGGTTTCCAGACCCACCAGGCTGTAGTAATAGGAGGCGTTGCCCGCTTCAGCCCCTTTCTGATGCAAACCGGCGTCGCCATGCAGGACAGGCGGGCGGATCTCGCGCAGCTGCAGGTCGATGGCCACATCGCCTGTCTCACTGGAAGCGCTGGCCACCAGACGATAGTGTCCTGGCTGGAGTTCGACAACCTGCCAATCTTCCAGCCAGACACGCACCTGTGGCGTGGCCTCGGCTCCTGCCAGGCCGCCTGCGCCGCGGCTGTAGCGGTCAAAACTGCTGTGGCGCCGTGTCTTGCCATCTGTCACCGCAAAATGTGCCATGTAGACCTGGTTGGTGGCGAGGGTCGAAGTGCGCTCGGGCAGGGCAGGGGCCAGGGCGTTGCGAAAGAAGGTCAGCTGAAAGCCAAAGGGTGTGCCCTCTTCTGAGACCAGGTTCCCTGTGTAGTACCACCATTCGGTGCGGTACTCCGGATGTGCGCCGTGGTCGGCGGGAAAGCGCAATGTCATCGGCGCATCGGCGCGCGCAAAGCCAGCGTTGTCGGGCGCCCGCATCGCTTCTACGACGCTGGCGCTGATCGCTCGTTCGCCGGTTGAACCGGTGCAGCTCACCAGGAGCCAGGACACAGACCACAAAATTCCCCAACGTGTTATTATATTCATGACAACATTGTGACGGAGAGCCAAAGTTGCATCTGTCAGCGACTGTCCGATGTCGGTTGCCCAGACAGAGCGGTTGAACTGCACAAACCAATGCCAGGAGGGTGTAGAATGGAGTCGATCGAGTATGCTGAATTTTGAAGCGGTGCGTGCCAGGCAGATCAGCCTGGCGGAGTTGTGTGTCGGACTCGGTGTGCAGGAGCTACGCACATTGACTGCGGAGATGGTAGATACCTTTCAAGAGTTGATTGCTGGTTGCAGCGACGCAGATGTTCTCTTTCAGCCGGTTGATTCCAAAGCCGACGACCGTTACGCCAGCGATGCGAGCGCTGCCAATCTGGCCTGGACACTCGGCCATGTCCTCGTCCATACGACTGCTTCAGCCGAGGAATCCGCTTTTCTGGCCGCCGAGCTGGCGCGCGGGGTCGAGAACCATGGTCGATCTCGGTATGAGACGCCGTGGGAGCTGGTGACAACGCTGGCCCAGTGTCAGCAGCGGCTGGAGGAGAGTCGGCGGATGCGTCTGGCCAGCCTGGAGCTCTGGCCAGAGCAGCCGAACCTGACGTTGACCTACGTTCCCTGGCCAAGCGCCGGAGAGATCAATTGTGTCTCCCGGTTTGTGTTGGGGCTTTTTCATGAAGCGGATCATCTGGAGCAGATCCAGTCGATTGTGCAGCAGGCGCGTTCTGCACAATCGACTGTGTAGCAGCGTATCGGCACAACTCTCCAAGAACGGCAGGGCGGGGACGGCAGGGCGGGGACGGCAGGGCGGGGACGGCAGGGCGGGGACGATCGCAGAGTACTGAAAGAAGGGGCGTTTGCCTAGGTGGAGGCTGCCTGCCGGGCCACGCGTCCCGCCTGCCAGGCCAGCCCGACCCCTACCAACAGCAGCACCAGGTTGAGCACAAAAGGCAGATTTTTGTCGGCGCTGGAAAGAAGGCCTGCGATCCAGCCGAAGGGGGTCGTCAGAAGGATCACACCGACGTAGACGATCGACTGGATGCGGGCCCGTTCACCCGCATCGATCGTCAGCACGATCAGTTTGTCCAACAGCGGGCTGACCGCAGCATAGGCACAAGCATCCGCCAGGACGCTCAGCGCCAGAAACAGATACCCTTGTTCAGGGGCGGTGAGCAGGAGGATCTGGCTCAGAACATAGGCGCCAAAGCCGGCTACCATCGGCCACTGGAAATGCATGCGCCCCAGGACAGGCATTACAAAAAAGAAAAACCCCAGGGCTGCTGCGGAGCGGACAAATGGAAAGACAGAGAGCGTCTCTGCTGGCACGTTTAATTTGTCGGTCACAATGATCCCCCAGAAGCTGTTGTTGATCAGCCCGATAATGGCGATGATCAGCATCAAACTGGCGGTGTAGAGGGTGGCTGGGCGCTGCAGAACCTCGCGCACCACACTCTGGTATTCCCCGAGCACGGCAAAGATGCTCTGTCCGCGCGTGGCAGCCATTCGCGCCTTGCCTTGTTCTGTCTCGACGGTCATGAAGTAGGTGATCACCGCTTTGACGACGAACATCACGGCAGCAAACAAGTAAAGTCCCTGCAGGGTTGGGATCAGGCTGTAACGTGCCACAAGAAAGCCAGCCAGCGGTACCACAAACCCAGCGGCCAGGTTGGAGATGTGGATCCAGGTGTACAGGTCGACGAGCTGGTCTGGGTCGGTGTCTTCCACCATCAGACAGGACCACGAATTCATGGTGACACGCCAGATGGCATTGATCGAGCCAGCAACGATGAACCACCAGATGTTCTGTGAAAATGCCCATAGGACAGCGGGCACTCCCCAGGCGAGGATATCGAAGATCAGCGTGGTGAGCCGGCGTCCCACTTTGTCGGTGATGGCTCCACTCAACAGCGCCCAGAAGACTTGAAACCCCCAACTGATGCTGAGCACCAGCCCGATGTCGCTGTCGGACAGCCCCCGCGCCACCATATAGACTGAGGCGTAGGGCATGAACAAATGGTACGGGAGCCCCCACAGCGGTTCAGCGTAGACACAGCCGCGCGCGTTGCCGGTGAATCTGAACAGGGCAGTGATCAGCGAGTGGGACATGCGGAATACCATTCACGAATACCCTGTCGCAGCGCACGGCAAGGCGGATGATTGCAGGACAATTGGAATATGATAACACCCTCCCCCCCCAGCCTGCCAACTTGGCATGCCTGTTGGGGGAGGCAGGAGTTCTTCAGCGGCTTTGGGCCTGTCTGGCCGGGAGTGCGATGACGATGATGCGGTGTGAATTGGCGTTGCGCGGCCAACAAGAGACCAAAGTCAGCCGGCTGTCGGGGGTAGACTGGATATAGTGGGCGTTTTCACGACGCTGTTGCTCGGTCGCGGTTTCTTCAGGCACGATCAAAATTTCATCGACCACGTAGGTGTACTGGCGTCTGCCGGCCAACAGCTCGACAGTGTCCCCGCGCTGAAGGCGATCCAGCTCTCGGAAGACGGCTCCTTGGATGTTGTTATGCCCGCTGAGGACGATGTTGCCGGGCTGGCCAGGGAGGGCGCTGTTTTTATGCCAGCCGGCCGCATAAGACGCTGTATCCCATTCTGTGAGGAAGGCCCCGGACTCGGTGGCGCGGCTGCTCCAACCGAGTTCGACCACTGGCATGTCCGCCGCGATCGCTGGGATCAGCAGACGGCTGGGCAAGATCGGTTTGGCATCTGGCTGGTGAAGCAGAGGGGCACGGAAAGGTGCTGGTGGGCGTTGTGCAGAGGGGACGTCACGCCTGTCCACAAAGTGCCCGGCCAGCTCAGGGGCTTTCGCTGCTCCTGGCAGTTCCGCAGCTGCCGCGCTGCGTCCACACCCAGCCAGGCTGAGTCCAAGCAGGGCAACGGCCACGGCGACAAGTGACCCTTTTTTCTGATTTTTGCTGTACAACGCCCTGCTTCGCATCATCTTGCCTGCTTCTGTGGACCAACCCTGGTTGTTGTTTATATCATCAGACCAGACTGTTTGCCAAGACTTCCAACGCTGCATTGCGTCCGTTGACGCCGATCACACTCCCACCGGGGTGGGTGGCGGCACCGCACAGGTAGAGTTGCTCCATCGGTGTCCGGTAGGCCAGCCGTTTCTCCCACAAATACTCGGGCAGAATTTCACCCTGAAAGATGTGCCCGCCGCTCAGACCGACTTTGGCTTCGATGTCAGGAGGGCCCAGCACCTCCATCCGTTCGATCGCGTCGGGAAAATTGCTGACATAGCGGGCAATCGATGCGATCGCCCGCTCCCCGACTTCGTCGCGTCGGCTGTTCCAGTTGCCTTCGGCAAAGGTATGGGGCACATATTGGGCGAACACGCTCATCAGGTGTCGTCCGGCTGGCACAATGCTGGGGTCGAAGGTGCTCTGGATGTAGAGCTCGGTCCACAGCCGCGGGGGCAGGTGGCCAGCCTGGGCGAGCGGATGGTAGGCTTTCCATTCCTCTTTGGTCAGCGGGGTGTTGATCTGTCCGCGGTGAATGTGTTCGGACTCTGGGCGGGCTGTAAAAATTGGGAGCTCGGTCAAGGCAAGGGTCACTTTGACGGTACAGCCCTGCTGGGGGATTGCTTCAACCTGGGCACGCCACGCTGCGTCCGCTGCATCGCCGAGCAGACGCAGCGTGGTGCGCGGGTCGGCATTGGAGATGACTGCTCTGGCGGAGATGCGTTCTCCTCCTGCCAGTTCTACGCCTTCCCCGGGCAGGATGCGCGCGACAGGGACGCCTGTTGCGAGGGTGGCGCCCAGGTCGCGCGCCAGGTCAGCCAGAATAAAAGAGACAGTCCCCATCCCGCCCCGCACATACCCCCAGGTGCCCGTGGTGCCGAACAGCCGACCAGAGGAATGGTGAAAATTGACGGAGGCCGTGCCGGGGTCGTGGGGGCTGGCATTCGTGCCGATCACCCCCTGCCCCAGAAATGCGCTCTGCAGGGTTTCGTTGTGGAGATACTCCTCGACGTAGTCGACCATTGACCAGTTCAGCACCAGATTGAGTGCCTCTGGGTCCCCCTTGAGCCGCTCTTCGATCTGTTGGCGGGTAGGATGGCGGCAGAGCCAGAGATCTTCGTCGGTGGGGGGGCGCAGGGCGGCACGCGCCCTGCGCATGGTGTCGCTCATCGCCCGCCAGCCTGCGACATCGCGCGGAGAGAAGCGGCGAATCTCCTCTTCGCAGCGGGCGTCGTCGTCCCAGAGTTGGATGCTGCTGCCGTCGTCGAAGGGCACAAACATGCCTGAGGTCGCCGGCGTCCAGTGCAGCCCGTAGTCGACCATTCGCAGTTCGTCGATCACGACCGGGTGGAGCAACCCACACAGATAGGCACAAGGCGAGACACGGTACCCTGGCCAGGTCTCCTCGATCGTACAAGCCCCGCCCAGGCGCTCGCGCGCTTCAAGCACCAGCACCTGTTTGCCGGCACGCGCCAGATAGGCGGCACAGGCAAGCCCATTGTGCCCTCCGCCCACGATGACTGCGTCCCAATGTTGCTCTGCCAGGAGGCGGACGGGGGCTGGCAGGCCGACGCGCCCCAAGGTTGCACGTGCCGTGGGTTGGGCAGAGAGTGAAACTGGCATGGCGTTGACCTCCGTTGTGTCTGTGCTGTGAATGTGGTGGGTGCCTGCCGCAGTCGGCCACAGGGCTGCAGGTCCCTGCAGCAGGAAGCTCTCTGGCAGGCTGGATGTTTGTCAGCGGCGAAAGCGGCGTGGCCGGCGGCCCTCCCCGCTGGCTGCGCTGGCCGGCTGGCCCGGAATGGCCGGCAGCGGTCTGTGGCTTTTCATCCCGCTGCGCAGGACGCGCTCCATTTCGGCCACGACGAGCGGGTCGGTTTCAAGCGGTGTGTAGGCAGCCAGCCGTTGTTCCACTTCATCGACGGCTCGCTGCCAGAGCGAGCGGGCCCCTGCGCGCTGCCATGCTTCCCGATTTTTGCGGTCGTACACAGCACCTGGCAGGTAGAGCTGTTCTTCCCAGTGGGTCAGCGTGTGCCCGGCTGTAATCAAATGCAGATCGGCAAGTTGTGCTTCGACCAGGGCCTGTGTGGGGAGATCGTCGACCACCTTCAATGGCTTGACCAGCTGCAACGCCTGGCCGCAGACTTCGTTGTCAAAGACCAGCTTGGGCAGACTGAAGACCAACACGAAGTCGAGCATCCCGGGTCCAGAGACTGAGTTGACCCCAGCCAGCGCTGCCAGCAGCGCACTGCCGAAGGTCTCGGCACCCGCCTGCGCATCCAGATCTTTGGCATCGCTCAGCGCCATGTAGGCCTGGACCGGGATCCCCAGCCGTCTGCCGAGCTGGGCGTTGAGGACGTTGAGTGCAAGTGCCTGCACACCGAGCATCGGCGCAGTGGTCTCGCGCATGTGAAATTCGGCGGGGGCTCCGCCGTAGAGCACAGGGGCCCCAGGCCGCAGGATCTGGGCCATGACAATCCCGGCCAGGGTATCTACTGCATGAAACACGGCAGCGCCGACCAGGGTCACCGGTGCTGTCAGCCCCATCAAGGTGACCGGCACAATTTCGACAGGGATCCCCGCCTCTACACAGTCGATCAGGTTTTGGCAGGAATCTTCTCCGTAGCGAAAATTGCCGGTCGCTGTGACTGTGAAAATTGCCAGCGGCCGTTCGATCAGATCTTGACGGTCACGGCGGAAAAGCTGCATCAGCTCGACCATGCGCGGGGTGCCCTGCTCGGTGAAAGCCCCGGAAACGACCGGACGGGTGGAGTGCGTCAGACAGAGCAGCAGCCGCCAGGCATCTGAGACCTCCGCCTCGATATCGTCGCCGGTAGAGAAGGCAGTGGCAAGGTAGCGAATATGCTCCAGACCGTCGCAGAGCCGCACATAGTCGACAAAATCGGCGGTGGTCGCCCCCCGTGTGACGCCGCTCCGATGGTCCTGTATCTTGAGGCCGCTGGAACCCGGAACGAAGTGGACGTGGTGGCCGCCGACTGTGGCGTGGGGCAGGCCTGCCCGATCGTACAGCGTGAAAGCCGCAGGGACCAGAGCCAGCGCCCGGTCGACGACATCTGCCGGAAAAAGTATCCGCCCATCGGCGGTGCTCTTCAGCCCGGCTGCCAGCATCCGTCGGTACAAAGCCGGCCCACGCACTTCAATCCCGACGGTCGCCAAGATCGAACGCGCTTCATCCAGGATCCGGTCCAGCAACGCCGGGCCAGCCACAGAGAGGTTGGGATACATGGGGCACCTTATTGCTTGGTTCTGATCTCAACGAAGGTCGTCTGTCCCTCGCGCACAAAAAATTCGGCCCGCACTGCCTCTCCTTGCACATTGCCGATCAGCACATAGTAGCCTGCTGGCACATCCCCCATGGCCCCGTTTTCTCCCCAGGAGGGATTGGGGAGGAGGTTTTCGTTGTCGAGATAGGTTTCGATCTGCCGGCCCCAGACGGCCCGCCCCTCCTCGAAGCGGGCCAGGGTCAACCGGGCGCCCGGCCAGGAGCGCCCATCGGCGGTTACCAGGCGCACAGCCACTGCCCCCTCTCCTGCCCCTGGCTGGACCCACAGATACGGGTTGATGCTATTTTGATAGGTATTGGCGCCGGCCCGGATCTCCAGGTGCAGGTGAGGGCCGATGGCGATGCCAGTCATGCCGACTTCACCGACAATGTCGTCTGGAGCAACCCGCTGACCTTGGGCAACCGTTACCCGGCTGAGATGGCCGTACAAAAGGAAGACATCGATTTCCCCCCCGGCCACCGGCAGTTTGCGGTCGAGCTGAATGACAACCGTGTTGCCGTAGAAATTGGGATACGGGCCCATCGCGACCGGGTCGTCCAACCCGGCAAAGACAACCACCCCTGGCGCTGCTGCGCGCACCGGGGTCCCCCAACGATTGGCGATGTCGATCCCATGGTGCGGGCGATACTGGCCACCAGCGGTCGAGCCGAACTGATAGGAGGGAGCCGCCACCTTGTTGAACTCTGTGTTGAGAAAAGGCGATTCAATCCAGAAGTGGTCGTTTTCTTCGGGCAATTTGGGTTGGAAGGAGGCCCAGACCCGGGCTGGCCCTGCGAGGGTCAGCGGGGGCGGCATCCGTGCAGGCAGTTCGGTCGGCTCAGCGGCCAGCACAGCCACAGCAGTCGGCGTTGGTTTTGGGTCCACAGCCAGCTGCACCCCCTCCAGCGTAAAGAGCTGAATCTGGGACAAGGGGCCGTTGACCACTTCTTCAAAAACCGTCGGCAGCTCAGCGAGATCGACCAGCGTCTGTGGCGATGCTGGCCGCAGCGGTTGGAGCGCCTGCAAGTCAACCGGGAAGAGGCCCATCAGCTCGGGTTGCTTGCCGATAGACGGAATGGCTGCCGCAAAACGCTCCACAGGGGCCCCCGCCACGCGCAGCGAACGGCGAGGGTCCGGGGTCGGCGTGACAATTTCGATCTGGGCAAGTTCGCTGCTGTCGATCGCAGCGGGCGTGGCGGCTGAGGTCGGTGTGAAGGTGGGACGCAGACCGAGAACAGTGTCGAGGAGGGGCTCTGGCTCGCGTTGGTCATGGACGACGACCTGTACGGGCTCTGCTGCGCGATCGTCGGCGCTCCCGCGCGTCCAGATCAGCCAGCTGCTGGCCGCCAGCAGGGCGCACGCTGCGCTGCCGCGCACCAGCCGGGGGATCCAGGAAGGTTGAGGGCGGGTTGTCGTAGGCAGGATCACCTGGGCCGTGCCGCGCGCTTGTGGTACACTGTAGCTGGGCCGGCCAGAGGGTCTGTCCTCAGGTTGAAACAAGCTTGTTCCAGGAACCTTGCTGGCTGGGATGGAGGAATCAGCATGTTGGCCGACAACGAATCCAGAGAACCGCCTTCTGATGACAGTGAAAAAACGGTTGAGACTCAAGTTACTCCCTTTCATCGCATCCACTTCGACCTCTTCACCCTCTTCCCAGCAATGTTTGTCAGCCCCTTCGGAGAGAGCATCGTTGCCCGGGCATTGGCGCGCGCACTGATTTCGATCTGTCTCCACAACATTCGCGACTTCACTGCCGACCGCCACCACATCTGCGATGACACACCCTACGGCGGTGGAGGGGGCATGGTCATGAAACCCGAACCGATCGTGCGTGCACTCGAAACAGTTCTGTCTCGCCCGCCTGGCTGGTCGTTGTCGGTTCAGGCCCCTTCCTCTCCCCTCCCCGACTGGAATCCAGATGCCCCGGTCTCACTGCCCACAGAGCTGCCGGTGATCCTCTTGAGCCCACAAGGGCGACCGCTGACCCAAGGCATCGTCGCAGAGCTGGCACAGCAGCGCAGGATCGCTCTGATCTGTGGACGCTACGAGGGGGTCGACGAGCGGGTGCGCCTCCAGCTGGCGACGCACGAGATCAGCCTCGGCGACTACGTGATCAGTGGCGGTGAACTGGCTGCCATGATCCTGGTCGACGCCATCACCCGTCTGCAACCGGGCGCTTTGGGCGATGATTCCGGCGCTCACCAGGACAGCCATTCGCCCGGACTGGATGGGCTGCTCGAAGGGCCGCACTACACACGCCCTCTTACCTTTCGGGGCCACAGCGTGCCTGCCATCCTGGTCAGCGGCCACCATGCCAATGTCACGCGTTGGCGCCGACAACAGGCCCTGTTGCGCACCTTGGAGCAGCGCCCCGATCTGCTCTCCCGGGCACGCTTGTCTGCTGCAGACCTTGCATTTTTGCGCCAGCACGGTTGGCCGACAGCTGAATCAGATCCATAATTTTTGACCTGGGCTCCTGGCCACCACACGCATCCCTCCCCCCCGGTTGATTGCGACCTCAGCCATTATAGAATGGTCAGGACAGCCGACAAAATTTCAAACAAGCGAGATTCTGCCTTTGGGAGCTGCAATATCGACGATCGACTCCCCTGTCAGTTTGGCAACAGCTGTCAACTGTGCTATTGTGTTTGAGTTGAACCAACTGTAAGATGTAACACTTGCACGCGGACACTAGATGGACGTTCCGCTGTTGTGTATGATTGACGAAGGATATGTGTGTGATGACCAATGCACTGATGGCCTCTCTACAGCCAGAATTGAATGCCGGATTTCCTGACATTGCGCCAGGAGATACGGTTCGCGTCCATCAGCGAATTGTCGAGGGGCGCAACGAGCGTATCCAGACATTTCAGGGTGTGATCATTGCGATGCGGGGTGGCAAGTCGGCAGGTGCCACCTACACGGTGCGTCGTACCGGCGCACATGGTGTAGGGGTCGAGCGTACCTTTCCTGTGTACAGCACCACTGTGGAGAAGGTCGAAGTGCTGCGCAAGGCACGCGTCCGTCGCGCCCAGCTGTACTATCTGCGCGACCGACAGGGAAAATCGGCCAGACTGCGCGAAAAGCGTTTTCTCAAGGTGTAGCTCAGAGCGGATTCTCAAGAGCCAGCGCTGAGTCTGTGCGAGAGGTTGGACCGGACCCCCATCCCGAGCCAGCGCTCATTGAACGGTTTACAGACCTCTCGCCCCAACACCCCAAAAAAGGCACCGAAACAAGTAGGTCGTCTGCCCCTCGTTGACCCTTCTGCAAGGAACCGACTGTGCTGCCCAGACCACCTGCTTTTCATGTGCTGGTCAAACCGACAGGCGCCCTCTGCAACCTCGACTGCTCCTACTGTTTTTTCCTCTCCAAAGAAATGCTCTATCCGGGGAGTCGTTTCCGGATGGCGGATGAACTGCTCGAAGCCTATCTTCGCCAGCTGATCGAGAGCCACACGGCACCTGAGGTGCAGGTGGCCTGGCAAGGGGGTGAGCCTACGCTGATGGGGCTGGCCTTTTTTGAACGATCGATCGAACTGGTCGAAAAATATCGCAAGCCTGGCACCCGTGTGATCTATTCTCTGCAAACCAACGGCACGTTGATCGATGACGGCTGGGCACGGTTTTTGAAGCAGCACAATTTTTTGGTTGGGATCAGCATCGATGGCCCGCAGCCGCTGCACGACGTCTATCGCGTCGACAAAGGCCAGCAACCCACCTTCGACAAGGTTCTGCGCGGGCTGCACTCCCTGCAGAAACAGGGGGTCGAATACAACACGCTGACGACCCTGCATCGGGCCAATGCCGACCATCCCCTCGAAGTGTACCGCTTTTTGCGCGACGAATGTCATTCTCGCTTTCTTCAGTTTATCCCGATCCTCGAACGGGTACCTGCTGGGGGCCAGGAGAGCGCTGCTCCGGGCTCTTCGTGGCGGGAGCGTCCTTTGTACAGGCAGGCAGGAGATCAGGTCACAGACCGTTCGTTGCGGCCAGAGCAGTACGGTGATTTTTTGATCGGGGTTTTCGAGGAGTGGGTGCGCCACGATGTCGGTCGAGTCTATGTGCAGATGTTTGATGTGGCGCTGGCCAACTGGCTCGGCGAGCCGCCTGGGCTCTGTGTGCACGCTCAGACCTGTGGGCTGGCCCTGGCGATCGAACACAACGGCGATCTGTATTCCTGCGATCACTTTGTCGAACCGGGATACCGGCTGGGCAATATTTTGGAGACCCCTCTAATTGAGCTGGTCTCTTCTCCCCAGCAGCAGCGCTTTGGACAGGAGAAATTGGATTCTTTGCCCGGCTACTGCCGGGCCTGTGAGGTCCGCTTTGCCTGCCACGGCGGTTGTCCCAAAGATCGGTTTCTGACGACGCCAGAGGGCGAGCCAGGCCTCAACTACCTCTGTGCTGGGTTCAAACGATTTTTCCATCACGTGGACGAACCGATGCGTCGGATGGTTGCGCTGCTGCGCCAGCGCCGCGCGCCGGCGGAAATTATGCAGCACTACCAAGAGCAGGATCGCCGACTGGCAGCGGCGCTGGCCAGTGCCGGCCGCAACGATCCTTGTCCCTGTGGCAGTGGGAAGAAGTTCAAACAATGTCATGGGCGACTTTGAGACAGCGGAGGAGGCCAATCTGCAGACACAAATTTTGACCTATCTCCAAGAGCACCTGGACGAATATGTGGAGGACTTGCGCTGTCTGACTGCGGTCGACTCCGGCACGCACCACAAACCGGGTGTCGATGCGGTGCAGTCTTGGCTGCAAAACGAGCTTCAAACACTGGGTTTCACCGTTGAGCGAATTCCCCAGTCTGTGCTGGGTGACAACTTGCTTGCCCACCGCAAGGGGGGAGGTGGACAGCGCATCCTGCTGCTGGGCCACGCGGACACGGTGTTTCCGGTGGGCACGGCTGCTGCGCGCCCGCTGTGCATCGACGGCAACAGCGTGCTGGGACCCGGCACCTGCGACATGAAAGGTGGCCTCCTCACCGGCCTCTATGCGCTGCGGGCTTTGGACGCCGTGGGCTGGGAGCAGTACGGTTCGGTGCACTTTCTGATCGTCAGCGACGAAGAGATCCAGGAACGCTGTGGGGTGCCGCTGATTCGACAGGCTGCACAGGCTGCAGATGTCGCCTTTACGCTGGAGGCGGCACGGGCCAACGGCGACATTGTGACCGCACGCAAGAGCGCGGTGTGGGCGACGGTGCGTGTAGCGGGCCAGGCAGCACATGCCGGTGTCGAGCCCGAAAAGGGGCGCAACGCCATCCTTGCCCTGGCGCGTCACCTGGTCGAGATCGACCGGCTCAACAATTGGGTGCCGGGTGTCACTGTCAACATTGGGCGGGTCGCAGGAGGCACACAGCCCAACGTGGTTGCCGAGGAAGCCTGGGCACAGCTGGATCTGCGGGCCTGGCGAGACGCCGACCTGCCTCCTCTGATTGCGGAGATTCGTGCCCGGTTGGCCCAGCCTGTGCTCGACGGCACCCGAGCCGTTCTGGAGGTCGACCTGGCAATGGGGATGCCGGCCATGCAACACACGCCTGCTGTGGCTGCGCTGGAGAGGTTGACACAACAGCTGGCAGCCCGGCTGGGGTTTTCTGTGGCTGGCACCCGTACGGGGGGGGCGTCGGATGCCAGCTTTGTCGCCGCCGAGGGGGTTCCTGTCCTCGATGGATTGGGCCCGATCGGAGGGTTGGACCACAGCCCGCAAGAGTATATTGAGCTTTCCAGCATTGTGCCGCGCACCGCGCTGTTGGCCCTGCTGCTGGCAGCGACAGGCGCTCGCTGACAGGGCAGCTGCAGACTGAAGATGTCTTTGCTGGCTGGCCTCCGGGTTCTTGACCTTTCACGCGTGCTGGCTGGCCCCTACTGTACGATGGTGCTGGCTGACTATGGGGCCGATGTGGTCAAGGTAGAGGAACCGGGCAGCGGGGACGGCACCCGTGGCTGGGGTCCGCCCTGGGTCGGAGACCAGAGCGCCTATTTTTTGACCGCCAACCGCAACAAACGCAGCCTCACGGTCGATCTCAAAACAACTGCCGGCCAGCAGATTGTCCAGCAGCTTGCCCTCTGTTCTGATGTTCTGGTCGAAAACTTCAAGGTAGGGGATGCAGCCCGGCTGGGGGTCGACTACGCCACGCTCGCTGCACGCAACCCCCGTCTGGTCTACTGCTCGATCACGGGCTACGGACAGACCGGCCCGGCATGCGAGCAGGCCGGCTACGATTTTGTGGTGCAAGCCCAAGGGGGCATCATGTCGATCACAGGGCCGGTGGAGGGCGAAGCCTGCAAGGTCGGTGTGGCGATCGCCGACATCACCGCAGGGCTTTTTGCAGCCACCGCGATTTTGGCTGCCTTGCACGAGCGCGCGACCAGCGGGCAGGGGCAGTGGATCGACATTGCCCTGCTCGACGCGCAGATTGCCTGGCTGGCCAATGTGGCGCAGAACTATCTGGTAACCGGCGAGCCCCCTCGGCGATACGGCAATGCCCATCCCAGCATTGTGCCCTATGAGACATTTGCCACGGCCGATGGCCATCTGGCACTCGCTATCGGGACCGACGAGCAGTTTCGCAAATTTTGCCAGGCAGCCGGCGTTCCGGCTCTGGCGGAAGAGGAGCGTTTCCGCACCAACCAGGCACGCGTCGAGCACCGCAGCGTCCTGGTTCCCTCCCTTCAGGCGCTGCTGCGGACGCGCTCGACCGCAGCCTGGCTGGCGCTCTGCGCAGAGCAGAAGGTGCCGGCCGGACCGATCAACGACATTCCAGCTGCGCTTGCGGATCCCCAGGTCCGGGCACGCGGCATGGTGCAAGAGGTCGAGCATCCCAGTGTGGGGCGGATCGCGCTGTTGGGGCCGGTTGCAAAATTTGAGCGCACGCCAGCCACTGTGCGCAGTGCGCCGCCGCCATTGGGCTTCCACACCGAAGAAGTGCTGGCCGAGTTGCTCGGCTACACAGCCAGCCAGATCGCACGGCTGCGTGCGCAAGGGGTCATCTGATGCCCAACATTCGCCGTAGGGAATGCCAAAATTTTCAGCAGGAAAAGGAGTGTGCCGGAGACGATGAAAACCGGTGCACCGCGTCAGCAATTTGGGGGCGTCGCTCGAAATCAATTTTGAGCGAAAAAGTGTGCGCTCCGGCTCAACAACTCGCGTTTTGAGCAAAACTTGAGTAAAATCAAAAAATGGTGAAAAAACTGGCGGAAGACTTGCTGCAGCCCCCAAGTGTTCGAATCGAGATGAGGATCGTTTGAGCCACAAAGCGCCTTGGGGGTTGACGTTGTGGGTGTGGGCTGTCAGTGGACTGGCTGTCGTGCCGCTGGTCTACATTCTGCTGCGTGCAGCGTTCGCCGGCCCGGCGACCTGGGCTCGGCTGTGGGTCGGGCAGCTGCCCGACTTGATGGTGCAGAGCCTGCTGCTGCTGCTGGGAACTGTGACTTTTGCGGTGCTGCTGGGGGTGGGCATGGCCTGGCTGGTCGAGCGCAGCGATCTGCCAGGGCGCAGCGTCTGGCGTGTGCTGCTGGCGTTGCCCCTGGCCATCCCAGGCTACGTGGCAGCCATCTGCTACCTGATCCTATTGCGGCGTGGCGGGGTCGTGGACACGCTGCTGATGGCGTACGCTGGGTTTGACCGTGGAGAGGTGCCGCTGCCCTCTCTGTACAATCTTGGTGGGGCCACGCTGATCATCGGGCTGGTCAGCTACCCGTACATCTATCTGCCGACAGCTGCGGCGCTGCGTTCGACGGACCGGTCGTTGGAAGAGGCGGCCCGCATGTTGGGGCGCAGCAGCTGGGAGACCTTTCGCCAGATTACGCTGCCGCTGGTCGCGCCTGCGGTCGCGGGGGGGGCTTTGCTGGTCGGGCTGTATGTGCTCTCCGATTTCGGCACTGTGGCCATGCTGCGCTATCGGACATTTACGACCGCCATTTACAACCAGTTTGCGGGTCAGATCGACCGTTCTGGGGCGGCCATCCTCAGCGTACTTCTGATCCTGGTGGCGCTCCCCTTGTTGTTTGGGGAAGGGTGGTTCAGCCGTCGCCAGCAGCGTCTGACCGTGACGACTGCCTGGCGACCCCGTCAGAGGGTGCGTCTGGGGCCTCTGCGCTGGCTGGCGGCCGGGGGGGTCGCGGGGGTTGTGTTGTTGGCTTTGGGGCTACCCCTTGGGGTATTGGGGGGGCTCAGCCTGCAAGGCTGGCTGTTTCCCAGCGAAGCTGACCGGATTTGGGGAATCAACAACGAAGGGATTCTGATTTTTGGGGCCCACAGCCTGTTGGTGGCCGCGTTGGCGTCCACATTGGCCACCCTGCTGGCCTTGGCGCCGCTCTATCTGGCTGTGCGCTTTCCGAGCCGGCAGGCGCATCTGCTGCTGGCACTGAGCCGCAGCCCTTTTGCCTTGCCCGGGATCATCATCGGCCTGGCGTTTGTGTTGTGGATCAACCGCTGGCTGCCAGCCATTTACGGCACAATTTTCGCGCTGGTGTTTGCCTTTGTTTTTCGGCTGCTGCCGCAGTCATTGTCTACGGGAGAGGCGGCGCTTCGTTCGGTCTCCCCCGAGTTGGAAGAGGTGGCGCGCACGATGGGGGAGAAACCCGCCAGTGTCCTCTGGCGGATCACGCTGCCGGTGGCAGCTCCTGGACTTGCAGCCAGTTGGGCGCTGGTGTTCATCACGGCGATGAAGGAATTGCCGACAGCCATTTTGCTGCGCCCGCCCGGTTTTGACACGCTGCCGGTGCGCATCTGGGCAGCGGCCAGTGAGAGTGTGTACACACAGGCGGCACCGCCTGCATTTTTGTTGATTTTACTGACGACGTTGCTGTTGCTCCCCCTGCTGCACAGCCGCCTGGGGATCGACCGGGCGATCCAGGAACATTTTTGAGCCAATCGACCCATGACCCATCCACTCATTTCGTTGCAAAATGTCGTGAAAAAGTATGGGGGCCCTGTTGCCGCGGTGGCAGGGGTCACCTTTGATGTGCCGTCTGGAGCGTTGGTGGCGCTTCTGGGCCCGAGTGGCTGTGGCAAGACGACGACGCTGCGCCTGATCGCCGGGTTGGAGAGGCCCGACGCCGGAACGATCTGGTTGGACGGCTTTCTGGCGGCCGGTGACGGCGTCTGGCGCCCGCCAGAAAGCCGTCGAGTGGGGATGGTCTTTCAGGATGGCGCGCTTTTTCCCCATTTGACCGTGGCGCAGAATATTGCTTTTGCGCTGCCTGCAAACCGACAGTCAGAGCGGATCGCCGAACTGCTGGGGTTGGTAGGGATGGGAGGATACGCTGGCCGGTACCCGCATCAGCTCTCTGGTGGACAGCAGCAGCGGGTTGCGTTGGCGCGTGCATTGGCGCCGCAGCCCGCTCTGGTGTTGCTGGATGAGCCTTTTTCGCGCCTGGATGCTGCGCTGCGGGTCGCTTTGCGCGACGATGTGCGATCCATTCTCAAGTGCACCGAGGCAACCGCCATTTTCGTGACCCACGACCAGGAGGAGGCATTGAGCATCGCGGATTGGGTCGTCGTCATGTTCGATGGGCGGGTGGTCCAGGTGGGGGCGCCCCGGGAGGTCTATACGCGGCCAGCCACACGCCAGATCGCCACGTTTGTCGGAGAGGCGAATCTGCTGCCCGGCCGCGCCAACGGCACGATCGCCGAATGTGCGGTCGGCCGGGTGTTGCTGGCAACTCCCCAGCAGGGGCCGGTCGAGCTGATGATCCGGCCGGAATCGATCGAGCTGCGTGCGGCCCGCGGGGGCGCTGCGCGGATCGATCGCATCCGTTATTTTGGTCACGACCAGTCGCTGCATCTGACCCTCCAAGACGGCAGCCAGCTCTCCGTTCGCAGCCTGCCGAGGCCTGATCTTCAGGTGGGCCAGGAGGTCGAGATCGCGGTGCGCGGGGTCGTGGTGGCCTACCCGCAACGCACCTGCTAGGCGCGTTGGCGCACATCCAGCGCGTCGCGCAGACCGTCTCCCAGCAGATTGAAGGCGAGCACGGTCAGGATCAAGGCCAGGCCGGGAAAGAGGATCAGGTGTGGGGCAGTGAAGACCTGGTTGCGTTCCTGCCCGATCATAGAACCCCACTCCGGGGTCGGTGGCTGGGCCCCCAACCCAAGAAACGAAAGGGCCGCTGCATCGAGGATAGAGACAGCAATCCCCAGCGTGCCCTGCACGACCAACGGGGTTAAGGCGTTGGGCAGAATGTTGCCGAAAAGGATACGCCGGGTCGGAACCCCGATCGATCGGTCGGCAGTGACATAGTCCTGCTGTTTGATCGAGAGCACGCTGGCACGCATAATGCGCGCGTAGACAGGGATGCTGACAATGCCGATCGCCAGCAGCGTGTTGATCAGGCCGGGGCCCAGCACGGTGACGATGCCGATCGCCAAAATCAGGCTGGGAAACGCCAGCATGATGTCCATCAGCCCCATGAGGAGGTGGTCGGTCCAGCCCCCCAGATAGCCGGAGGTCGCCCCCAGCAGCGAGCCGATCACGATCGCAAAGCCGACAGAGACGATCCCGACCAGCAGCGAGAGGCGGGCGCCGAAGAGGATTCGGCTGTAAAGGTCGCGCACGTTTCCGTCCAGCCCAAAAAAGTGCTGTGGCTGGTCGTGCGGGCAGCCGAACAGATGGATGCAAGGGGGCTGCCGTTTGGTAACCTCCTCAACCCCGATCAAGGACTGGGTGGGGTCGTGTGTGGCAAGGGTAGGGGCCAGCGCTGCCACCAGGATCAGGGCGAGGAGGATCGCCATCCCGATCAGTGCTGACCGACGTTGAAACAGACGTCGCAGTGCAGTGCGCCAGAGTCCACGCGGTCTGGTCTTCAAAATTGGCTCGACTGAAGCGGTCGCGGCAGATGTGCTCATAAAGGATCACTCCGATGGCGGTCAGCCCAGCCGAATGCGTGGGTCTAGAATGGCGTATGAAATGTCGACCAGCAGATTGACGACCACATAGGTGAAGGCGATCACCAGTGTGAAGCCCTGGATCACCCCATAGTCGCGCGAGGAAATGGCATCAAACATGGTGCGCCCGACGCCGGTCAGCCCGAAGATCGTCTCGGTCAGGACAGCACCGCTGAGCAGGCCGCCCAGCGAAAGGCCGATCACGGTGATGACCGGGAGCAGTGCGTTGCGCATGGCGTGGCGGAAGATGATGCGGCGTTCGTTCAAACCTTTGGCACGGGCTGTGCGCATGTAGTCGAGGTTCATCACTTCGAGCAGGCTGGAACGGGTCATGCGGGCGATCACCGACATCGAGACCGTCGAGAGTACGAGGACAGGCAGAATCAGATGGCGGCCGGCGTCGACGATAAGTTTGCTGTTGAGGGTCAAGAGGCCGTTGAGAACGTACATCTGGGAAAAGAAGTCGAGCAGCCCACGCAGCGGTCCACCCAGTTCGTTCAGCCCCCAGACAGCAGCGATCGGCTGCACGCGCACGCCGGCGGTCAGTCTTCCTGAAGGGGGCAGTGAGAAGGGGCTCTCTTTGAGCAGCACTGCAAAAAGATAGGCGGCCAGCAAGCCCAGCACAAAGATCGGCACGGAGACGCCCAGGTTGGCCAGGACCATCGTCGATACATCGACCGGTGAATTTTGCCAGTGGGCGGCGACCACGCCCAGAATGACGCCAAAGAACGTAGCGACCAGAAGCGAGAGCAGCGCCAGCTCGATTGTGACGGGCAGCCGCTCCATCAGCATTTCTGTCACAGGGCGGCCGAAACGCATGGACTCGCCCAGATCCCCAGCCAGCACACGCCCCAGATAGTAGCCGAACTGGACGACCGGCGGTTGGTCGAGGCCATAGCGTTTGGAAAACGCTGTGCAGACCGCATCGCTGGCCTTCTCACCCAGCATCGCACGGCACGGATCGCCGGGGATCAGACGGTTGAGAACAAAGGTGATAAAGAGGATCCCGATCAAAACCGGGAGAGCGAGGAGTGCTCGCTGGGCAATATACCGTATCAAGGTGGGTCAGCTTCACTCGAACAGTGAGGGTCGGGTAAGGTCTGGTGACAGCCACGCAGTTGCGCGGCTGTCACCAGGAGAGATAGGACGTTATTCGGCAGGAGCGTTCAAAAAGCCGCCGAAGAGACCTGGGAAGTACGAGAAGCTGCCGTCACGGCCGACATGCAGCGGGTGCGACGCGTCCCACTGGACACCGTAGGAGAGCACCACATCGTTGGCGTCAAGGGTGGCGCCGTTGTGGAAGGTGACCCCCTCGCGCAGCGTGAAGACCCATTCGGTCAGCTCGGGATTGGCGCTCCAGGTGCTGGCCAGCCCGGCCACGACGTCGCCGCTGCCCGGTTCGTAGGCCAACAACGACTCCATGATCTGCTCGCAGGCCCGCAAGGCCTCGCCGTCGGTCTCATCGGCGCAGTAGAGGCCGGCCGGCTCCCCGTTCTGCAACCAGACAAAGGTGTCGCGGTCGCCCGGGGTCATCAGCCGGAACTGTTCGGCGCCGATGTCGGAGGCGTAGGCCCCTTGGACATCTGCCTTGAAGGCCGCGCCGTTGCCGCCGTGGGCGATCGGGATCATTGGCACGTGCTGCTTGATCAGCTCGTTGGCCTGGTCGTACCAGGGCTGGCGCTCAGCTGGGTCAGACTTGGTAGCGCCTTCGTTCAGCGCATCCCAGATATCCTGGAAGCCTTCTCCGAACTGTGCCGAGGCCCCGGGGCCAAAGTGAAAGTCCAGGAAGTTGGTGGCGTCCGGGTAGTCGGCACCCCAGCCAAGCAGATGAATTCCGTCCAGTTCGCCCCGATCGGCGGCGTCCAAGAAGGCGCCCGACTCCATCACGACGATCTCGGCCTCGACACCGATCTCGGCCAGCTGGGCCTGGATATCCTGGGCGACGATGCCCGGGTTGGGCAGGTAGCCGCGCACGACATCGCGATAGGTGATCGTGGTCTTGAAACCAGGCAACACGCCTTCTTCTTCCAGGATTTGTCTGGCCTGCGCGGGGTCATAGGCATACCATTCCTGCCCGTCGCTGTAGCCGAAGATCGACGGCGGCATGAACTGGCTGGCGACCGAAGAGCCTGGGGGATAGAAGTTGTCGACCAGACGCTGTCGGTCGATCGCCATCCCAAAGGCCTGGCGTACCCGTTCGTTGTCGAAGGGGGGGAAACTGTTGTTCATCCCCAGGTAGAAGATGTTGGTTCCTTTGCGCAGGGCCAACTGCAGGGTGGAATCCCCCTCGATCGTTGCAAAGTCGTCTGGGCCTGGGTTGTCGATACCGTCAACCGTGCCCGCCTGCAGCTCGACCAGCCGCTGGGCGCTTTCGGCGCTCCAGCGGAAGACCAAAGTCTGCGGGATGGCCTTCTCGCCCCAGTAGTTCTCGTTGCGTTCGAAGATAATCTGGTCCCCGCGCAGCCATTCGACCAGCTTGTAGGGGCCAGTGCCGTTGGGCTTTTCGATCAACTCGCCGCCGCCGCCGGTGGCTGTCAGGTAGTCGGCGTCGTTGATGGCGAAGGAAGAAAAGGCGACTTTGGCAGGAAAAGCTGGGTCGGGCTGGCAGAGGGTGAACTTGACGGTGAGTTCGTCGACCGCTTCGATCGCCTTGAAGAGGCCGCCGTAGTCGCAGTTCTCGGCGGCCATGGACATCGGCTCGAACGGGCCGGCGGGGGCCGCTTCCTCGGCGGCTGGCTCGGTGGCCACAGCAGCTGTGTCGACAGGTGCTGCGCAGCCCGCCAACAGGCCCAACAGCACGAGCAGGCTGACCCAGAGCGAAATCTTGCGCTGATGCATAGAGGCTCCTTCTGATAAGAGTGGTAGAGGATAAGATGGGTGAAGCAGAAAAGATCCGCTAGTTTCTTTATAAACGAGTGTGGCCAATGCCGCAAATTGGTAAGGCGGGTGTGCGCGTTGCCGGGTGACCCCGAGATCCATTGGCGCAAGTCGGGCGCAGCGTGTGAGAAATGGCTGGAGCGAACTGCCCGCAGCCTCCCGCGAGTCAACTGTTTCCGGCAAAACGTTCCAGGGCCGTCAGCACGCGCGCCGGGGTGGCCGGAGCCCGTTTGCGCAGAAAGTCGGCGATCCGGGCCCCGCTGATGCCGCGCTCGCTGGCCCGTTTCAAACTGCGCTGGGTGATGCGGTAGACGAAAACTGGGGAACTCTGTTGCCACTGAGCAAAGCGTTCGACCCGAAAGCGGTCAGCCAATGAAACCCCGCTTGCCAGCGTCACTGTAAAATCTTCGGCAATCTGGAAGTGGTCGTGGAGCCGCTCGCCGGGGTCGGGCACCTCATGGCCCAGCCAGCGAGCTCCCCAGCTGCTGAGCGAAAGCAGCTGGGTTCCGTCTGCAGCCGCTTCAGCCTGCTCGAGTACAGCCAGATCGAGCACGGCCAGCCAGGCCAGCGGGCCGCGCACCAAAAAGCGCAGCAGCGCCCCCTCCACCTCGTTCCACCGCTCAAAGCCCTTGAGAAATTCCTGGGTGCTGCTGCTGCGGAGATACCAGGTGTCGTAGTCGCCGGTAGGCCGTTGGAAATCTGGTTCCACGGTGCGGACAGCCTCGATCAGATCGGTCCGGGCATACCAGGCACCCGGCTGCAGATGGCTGAGGAGCAGCAGCACTGCGCTGCGGGTCTGCAGCGGATCGTTCTGCCAGAGACCCGCCTCGACACACTCCAATTCTGGGGTGCGGCAGAGGTCGTTCCACTCCGGTGAGTCCCGCCAGCTTTCAAAAAGCAGGCGGCGCTGCTCGGGCCGTTTTTTTTCCAAAAAGGCGGCAACCTGGTTCTGGGCCAGATGCGCCCTGTCCCCCTCTCGACGCAGCCAGCCCAACCGTTGCGCGAGGTGCAGCAGCAGCAGCAGGCGTGTCTGCCCTTCCCGGTCTGTCGGGTCAAACGGCGTCTGCAGCCGTTCGGCCAGGGCGCTGAGATCGTCCGGATGGTGGCCGGTTGGGGTCAGACGCAGCGGCTCGTGGTAGACAAAACCGAGCAGCGATCCCAGATCCAACAGCAGAGCGTCGTCGGCCAGCAGCGTGCGCGCCGGGGACGGTGGGGCGGTCGGGTGGAGGGGGAGCCCGACCGGCAGTTCGCTCTGTGGGCGGGGCAGCCAAGGGGTGATATCGCTGGGCAGATAGATGTAGGTGTAGGCCTGCTGGCCTACACCTTTGAAGCCGCGACCGATCAGCCCGTTGTAGTAGAGCAGCTCAGCGACGTTTTCCGGGTAGAGCCAGGGAGATTCCCGCTCGAGCCGGGCCGGGCCCATCTGCCGGATCGCACCGAACTCACGGCTGAACTGGGCTTCGGCAATCTCCCCATGGGTGCGCAGCAGCAGCAGGATGGCGGTTTCTGCCTGCGCACTCTCGTCGCACATCTCCTGGTAGGCCATCTGGACCGAGGTCGGATCGCTCAGCTGGGCGGCCAACAGTTCGACTGCCTGCCCGCGCGTCTCGGCCCCTTCGATCCAGGCCCCACGCAGCTCGGCGATCACTTGCAGCAAGAGCTCTGGGTAGCCAGCCAGCATTTGAGCAGAAGTAGGCATGATCCGCACCCTTTTTCCTTGAAACAGCCAAGGAGGCGGCAAAGACGCTTTGCCGCCAAGACGACAGTTCGCAATTTGGGCAACATCCAGTATACTGAATGAATGGAGTTGCCGATCAGGAGAATCGTACCATGACACAAGGACATCGTCCGTTTTCTAATTTCCGCAATGGAGGGTTTGTCTTAAAGTCCCTTCAACTGTTGTTTGACTCGCGGGTGTCTGCTTCGCTCAAACTGTTGCTGCCGGTTGCCGCAGGACTTTACTGGCTTTCTCCGCTCGATCTGATGCCCCTGCTGCCCTTCGACGATCTAGTGGTCCTGTTTGGGGCGTTGGCGCTCTTTGTCAAACTGGCTTCCGACCAGATCGAACGTCAGCAAGGCCAACCGCAGCAGGAGGAATCTGTGGTCGACACGACCTGGCGGGTCGTCGAATGAAACTGCTGCTTCCAGCATCTCGGCAAGCCCCTCTTGACAGCCTCTTGAGTCCGCTATGGCCCTGAACGAAGGCACGCTGGCACAAGAGAGCGTCTATTCGCTGACCGAGGTTGCCTACCATTTTCAGGTAACGACGGACCTGTTGCGCAGCTGGACCCAGCGGTTTGCCCAGGTTTTGAGTCCAGTGGCGCAGAGCGAGCCCCCCAAATTTTCGAACACGGATGTGGCGGCGCTCAGCATGGTGCAACGGCTGTTGAGCCAGGGCCTGCCCGACGACCAGGTCAACGCGCACCTGATCCCCAGGCGTCTGGTCCAGGAAGAGCCGTCTGTTTTGGCGTTGGCCCACGAACAGAACCGGCAACTGGCGGAGGTCAAGGCAGGGGGGCTGCCGCAAGTGCTGGGGGATCTGCTGGGCACCATCGCCAACAGCCAGCAGAGTGTGCTCAACAGCCAGTCGACGTTGCGCGAGATGGTCGGCGTCGTTGTCCAGGACAACTTTACGCTCAAGGAAGAAAACCGCAAACTGCGCGAGCGGATGCTCGAGTTGGAGCGGGTGCTGGCAGAATACCAACGTCGTGAGGAGACCCGCAAGGAACGGCTGGAGAGCCGCCTGCGCGGGCTGGAGAACACGGTGGCTGCCCTCCAGCAGCAGATGGCACAGCTGATTCAGCTTCAGCGCCAGAGCCAGCAGCCGAAGCGAGGCTGGTGGTAGGCCACTATTCCAGGCTGAGCGCAGCCCGTTCTGGCCGCCGGCTTGAAAAAGTTTCTGTCACCCGCATCTCTCCGACCAGGTCGTATTCCATCGCGCCGTTGATCGTCACGTCGATCATCTCACCAGCTACCGCCCCGCGTCCCCCGGGGATCAGGACCAGCCCGTCGATCTCCGGGGCGTCGCGGTAGGAGCGCGCCAGCAGGAGCGGCTCGTTGCTGCCTTCAATTTTTCCCTGGCCTTCGACCAGCACCTGCAGCTGGCGTCCCACCTGGCTCTGATTTTTGCGCAGGCTGATCGGCTGCTGCAGCGCCATCAGCCGATCGTAACGTTCCTGTGCAACGGCGGCGTCGACTGGGTCCGGCAGATCGGCAGAGGGGGTACCCGGCTCCGGGCTGAAGAGAAAGGCACCGACCTTGTCGAACTCGATTGCCCGGACCAGGTCGAGCAGACCCTGAAACTCTTCTTCGGTCTCGCCAGGATAGCCGACGATAAAGGTCGTGCGCAGCGCAAAGGTGGGCATGGCTGCGCGCAACTTGGCCACATGGTCGTAGACCATCTCCAGCCGACTTGGACGGCGCATGCGCCGCAGGGTGCGTGGGTCGCCGTGCTGGAGCGGCATGTCCAGGTAAGGCAGGATCTTGGCCTCGCTGGCCATGACTTCGATCAGCTCGTCGCTGACATGGCCAGGATAGGCGTACATCAGCCGGACCCAGCGCAGCGATTCGTCGGTGCGCTGGCAGATCGCTGCAAGCAGCTGGGGCAGGCTGTTGGGTTCCCCGCGGTCGCGGCCATAGTCGGTGGTGTCCTGGGCGACGACCACCAGCTCGCGTGCACCCGCCGCAGCCAGAGCGGCCGCCTCATCTACGACAGCTGCCAGCGGTCGGCTGCGCAGCTTGCCTTTGAAAGAAGGAATCGTGCAGAACGCGCAGGGGGCGTTGCAGCCATCGGAAATTTTGAGATAAGCGCTGCCAGCGTTGACTGGGGGACGTGGCGTGGCCGTGCTGAATTCGTGCAGCGGGTCCCCGAGCAGCGCAGGCACCCCCCGCTCCCCGATCTGCTGAGCCAGTTCTGCGCCGGCCAGCGCCGTGTCGCCGAGCATGGGATACCGTTCGAGACGCCGCCGCTGCTGGCCGGCACGGAGCTGGCTCAGCAGATCCAACACTTCCATCCAGCGTCGGGTGCCCAGCAGCCCATCTACCTTGGGCACCCGGTCGACGACTTCGCTGCTGGCACGCTGTACCAGACAGCCTGCCGCAATCAGGAGCTGGTCGCGGCGTTTGCGCCGGCTCAGCTCCTGGAGAACCGCGATCGACTCTTCCTTGGCAGCTTCGAGAAAACCGCAGGTGTTGACGATCAACACGTCAGCTTCCTGGCGACGGTCGGTGGGACGATAGTGGGCAGAACGCAGCTGCATTTCGATGCCGTCGCTGTCCACTTTGTTTTTGGGACAGCCCAAGGTGACCAGATGATACTTCATGTGAGTCGTTTGCCTTCCAGCCGCTGCTGGCTCATAGGTTTTGGTTCCAGCTCCAAAATTCGGTACGGGTAGACATTGATCACTTCGGTGTCGAGATAGCGGGTCTGGGTTGTGACATCGCGCCGGTAGAGATGAATGTGGCCGTGGAGCAGATAGCGAGGGCGGAACCATTTCATAAAGGTCAAAAAGCTTTTGAACCCCTGGTGGGGACGGTCGGGCTGGTCATGAATTCCCCAGGGGGGGGAGTGCGCCACCAGCACATCGAGATAGCGCCCGTAGCGGATGCGGTTGGTCAGCAGACGAGGGACCATTCCCCAGATCGTGAACAGCATCTCCATGTTGGTATATTGAAAACGTGGCGCATCGTTGTAGCGGATCGAACCTTCCAGCCCGGCCAGCAGCAAGGTCTGCTCGCGCTCGGTGCGTGCGTGGAGATTGACCGCTCCTTCCGGTTCGCTGACTGCCCGCCAATGGTCGTCACGCTGGCTGTGGTATTCGACCTCGCGAGCGTGGTTGCCGTGCACGAAATAGGTCGGGCACCCGGTCAGTGTCATCACATACTCGACATAATAATGGGGAAGGTCCCCACAGCTGATGACCAGGTCGAGCGCGCCGACATGTTGGTTGATGCCAGCGCTGTACAAGATGGGCTCGACTTTGTCGCTGATGACCAGTGCACGCATAAAAAATGATTTTAACACTGGGGCCGGGCCAGCCCAAACAGCCAATCAGACAGGCCAGCAATTTGCCGCCCTCTGTTCCGGTGGGCAGGTGATCCATGGCCCCAGAACAGGTGGGGATTTCTGGTGTGTTGTGGGGGAGGAGAGGAGTAGAGGGGAACCGTTGGCCACACAGAGGCGTTTTTGAAAAGAGGAATTCATTTTGTGGGGTCGAGAAAGGGGGCGTCATGTGCATCCAGACGCTGTGCCTGTTGCCAGATCGCATCTGGCGTCGGGTTGTACAGTTTGTTGTTGTGTTGTGGACAGGGGTGTGGTTGGTCAGTGTAGTGCCTGCAGAGGCACAGCCTGCTGGCGCCACGTGGAGCGGCGCTGGCTGGCAGGCCAGCTACTGGAACAACCGATCCTTCGTCGCCGCACCTGCGTTGACACGCATCGACGCCGCTATCAATTTTTCTTGGGGAGTGGGGTCACCGGCGCCGGAAATTGCAGCCGACAATTTTGCGGCGCGTTGGACGCGCACGCTGGAGGTGACAGAGCCGGGCCGCTATCGGTTTACCCTCAACAGCGACGATGGTTCCCGGCTTTTCATCGACGATCAGCTGCTCATAAACGCCTGGTACGACCATGGCGTCTCCCGCACCTTTTCGGCCACGCTCGAGTTGGCGGCGGGCAGCCACGACGTGCGCGTCGAGTATTACGAGCGTCGGGGCGCCGCAACGGTGCGTTTGGGGTGGGCAGAGGCCAGTGCAGAGGCCAGTGCAGAGGCCAGTGCAGAGGTGCCGCTGCGCACACCCTCCCCTGCGACCGACCAGATCGTCAGGAGCGGCCAGTGGCGTGGCGAATACTACCAGAACCGGAGCCTGCTCGGTGCGCCGGTGCTCGTGCGCGAGGAACCTCAGGTCGATTTTGACTGGGGGATGGGCTCGCCCGCCGCTGGCCTCGTCGGCGCAGACGCCTTTTCTGTGCGCTGGACGAACACGGTGAACTTCCCCAAGGGAATCTACCGTTTTCGGGCTACGGTCGACGACGGTGTGCGTGTCTTTGTCGACGATCAGCTCGTCATCGATGGCTGGCGGGTACAGGCGGTTGCCACCTTTGATTCGGGGCAGATTGCCTTGGAGGGGGATGTGCCGCTGCGCGTCGAGTATTTCGAGGATGCGGGTGAGGCTCGGGTCGCGCTTTTCTGGTTTTCTGTGGATAGCGGGACGCCCCCTGTGCCGCCGCCCCCCGGCGAAATCTGGACGGCAGAGTACTTCAACAACCCCGATCTGGCGAACGCACCGGTGCTTGTGCGCGGGGAGGGCGGCGCCATCGACTACAGCTGGGGCACAGGCTCCCCGGTGCCGGGCCTCGTCGACAACGACACCTTTTCGGTGCGCTGGAACCGGGCGGTCCACCTGGAGGCTGGCCTCTATCGCTTCCGCGTGCGTGTCGACGACGGCGCCCGCCTCTACGTCCACAATCAACTGCTGATCGACCAGTGGCGCCAACAGTCACCGACCGAATTTACAGCGGACATCCATTTGCCTGGCGGGGCGATCCCGGTGCGGCTGGAGTATGTCGAGTTTACCGGCGACGCCCTGGTGAGGCTGGCCTGGGAGCGGGTCAGCGGGGGCAACGGTGGGGGCAACGGTGGGGGCAACGGTGGGGGGGACGGTGGGGGGGACATCCCCTCGTCAGAATGGCACCCGGTGACGCCGACTCGTTCCTACACGGGTGAGTACTTTGCCGGCCGCGACCTGGGCGGCAGCCCGGCGTGGGTGCGGTCGGATCGTGACATCGACTTTGACTGGGGCAACGGCTCGCCAGGATCGGGTCTGCCGGCGGACAACTTCTCTGTGCGCTGGACAAACACGCTGCATCTGGATGCAGGCCGGTATCGCTTCACCGTTGAGACCGACGACGGCGTCCGGCTCTATCTCGACGACCGGCTGGTCATCGACAAGTGGCGGGTACAGTCACGCACACAGCATACCTACGAGAGCACGCTTGACGGCGGCGACTATCGCATTCGCATGGAATACTTCGATGCGGGGGGCGTAGCGTTTGCCCGTCTGCGCATCGCGGTCCGTCAGGAAGCAGACAGTGCCATTGGCAACATCGTCACCTGTGTGCCGCCGCAGCCCAAAAACTATGCCTGGATCAAACTCTACCGGCTTGACAACGCCAACCAGTGGCTCTCCATCAGCCGGGGCATTGGCTCCATCAACGCCACGGGCTTTCTCAAGATCGACGGGTTGCCGGTGGATGTGAACCGTTTTGGCAGTGCCGGTGAACCGTACAAGGTGGAGCAGTGGGTCGACAATCGGATTGTACAGTCTACCGGCGACTTTCTGCGCGGCGAACCAGAATTTCGTGTGCGCGCCTTCGCTGACAACTACACGCCATGGCGCTGTGAACCCTGACTCAGATCGGAGGAGAAGGAGATCTTGTCTGTGACAACAATCTTGCGCAATGCTGCCGACGCTCCGATCCGTTTTGGGGTCGCTGCGTGTTGCCTCGACTGGGTGTTGGTGGCAGCCACCGCACGCGGCCTCTGTGCCATCGACCTGGGCGATACCCCCGCCGAACTCGAGGCTGGGCTGCGCGCCCGTTTCCCACACGCAGCCCCGGCACATGACCCTGAGTTTGTCGGCTGGATGCAGCAGGTCGTCGATTTTTTTGAGGCGCCGGCGCAAGGCTGCTCCCTGCCGCTCGATATCCAGGGCACAGCTTTCCAAAGGCGGGTCTGGGCGGCGCTCTGCCAGATCCCGGCGGGCAGTACGCTGAGTTATGCCGAGGTCGCTGCCCGCATCGGCGCCCCGGCAGCGGCGCGGGCGGTGGCAGGCGCGTGTGCCGCCAATACGGTGGCTGGGGCCATCCCCTGCCACCGTGTCGTGCGACAGAACGGCGAGCTCAGCGGCTACCGCTGGGGCGTCGAACGCAAGCAGCAGCTGCTGGCTCGCGAAAAATGTCCTGGGTGAACGCTCCGGCGGGCAGCCCTCACAAGAAGGCCAAATCGGGTCAACCTGCTGCCGGGCCTGCCACATTTTGAGCCTCCCCACCGTTTGACAGAGCTTCGTACACCTGTTATATTTTTGTGCAATTGCACGGTTTTTGTGCAATTGTGCGATTTTGTCTGTGGAGTTTATGTTGGACTTTGCCGAACATGAGCTGCTTGCCCAGGTTGCTGCCATGTACTATGTCGAAGAGCTGACGCAAGATGCGATCGCTTTGCAGCTTGGGCTGTCGCGCATCAAAATTTATCGGCTGCTCAAACAGGCGCGTGCCGAGCAGGTGATTCAGTTCACGGTCAACTGGCCGGTGCAGCGCACACCCGACGTCGAGCTGCAGCTGTGCCGGGGTTTTGGTCTGCGTGAAGCGTTTGTGCTCAAACCAAGCAGCAGCGACCGCACCCATGCCCTGGCACGGGTAGGGCAGTTGGGCGCACGTTTTCTGGAGCAGACCTTGCGCGACGGCATGACGCTGACGGTCTGTCTGGGACGTTCCACCTTTGAGGTCATCCACGCGGTGCGTCCGGGGTTTCAGGGGCGGGTCAGTGTCGTGCAGGCGGTCGGCAGCATGGCCCTGGCAACCCCTGGGCTGGACAGTGCCTCGCTCACGCGCGAACTGGCAGCCAAGCTGGGCGGTGCTGCCCAGTACCTGGCTGCACCGATGGTGGTCGACAGCATTGGTGCAGCCGAGATGTTGCGCAGCCAGCGCGATGTCCAACGCCCGCTGGAGCTGGCCCGCCAGGCTGATGTGGCATTGGTCGGCGTCGGCAACCTCGACCCTGCGACCTCCGAATTTGCCAAAGCGGGCTATCTCAGCGCCGACGAGCTGACGCGTATCCGACAGGCAGGAGGGGTCGGCGATATCTCCGGCCAGATTTTCACAGCCGACGGTGCAGCCTACACGGGGGGCTTCAACGAACGTGTGATCGGTCTGCGGCTGGAAGATCTGCGCACAATCCCTACAGTGATCTCGATTGCCGTCGGCGCTGCCAAGACAGAGGCGATCCTTGGCGCGCTGCGGACAGGGGTCCTTGATGTCTTCTGCACCGACCTGGACACGGCAGCGGCGCTGCTGCAACTGGCCCATCGTCCTACAACTTTTTTGGATCGTGAGCGTCTCTGATGAGAAACATTGAACGGGTCCCTGTTTTTCGTGGCAACGGTCTCCTGGAATATGTGGAGCGTCAGCCACCTGCTGTGGCAGCTGACGACGATGTGATCGTACAGGTCGAAGCGTGCGGCATCTGCGGCACCGATCTCAACATTCTGGCCGTGCCGCCCGCCCACAAAGCACCGCCCGGCATTGTGATCGGGCATGAGGCTGTCGGGGTGGTCGGTGCCGTCGGGCCAGCGGTCACGCGGGTCAAGCCAGGCGATCGCGTTGTGGTGGCCAATCGGTTGACCTGTGGCCGATGCGACTACTGCTGTCGTGGGCTGGACAACCAATGCACCCACTACCAGACCATCGGAACGACCATCGACGGCGCATTTGCTCCGACCTTGCGTGCACCGGCGAGCGCGCTGTGGACAATCGACCCTGCGCTGCCGCGCGACGATGCGGCATTGTTCGAGCCGCTTTCCTGTGCGGTCGGAGCGGTCAGGCGTGCCCCCTTCCAACCGGGCGACAACGTGGCGATCCTGGGCGCCGGACCCATGGGGCTGCTTTTTGCGCTGGTCTATCGGTCGATGGGCGCAGGCAAGGTGATTGTGCTCGATGTCGCCCCCTACCGGCTGGAGTTTGCACAGGAGATCGGCCTGGACGCCGCGATCAATGTGGCCCAGGTAGATGCAGCCGCTGCGGTCAAGCAGCTGACCCGGCTCGGCGCCGATATCGTCGTCGATGCTGTCGGCAACCAGATCCACCAGGCGATTCAGCTGGCACGACGCGGCGGGCAGGTGATCCTTTTCGGGCTGCGCCCGCACGACAACCCGCCTGTCAACCAGTACACGATCACACGCTACGACCTGACCCTGCATGGTGCGTTTGTCGGGCTTCACCCCTTCGCGCAGACGATCCAGCTGCTGGAAAGCCGCCGCGTGCAGCCCTCGATTTTGGTTACACACCGGCTCCCATTGGATCAACTGGCGCACGGCGTCGAGTTGATGCGTACGCAGCAGGCGATGAAGGTGTTGATCGAGGTAAATTCTTTCACGGCAACCAACTCACACAACGAATTTCAGGAGAGGTAAAATTTATGGGAAATACCATTGGAAAAGTCTCGCAAAAATGTAAAATCGCTGCCGGGCTCTTCTGGGCAGACTATGCGGTGTTGGGCGCGCAGATCCAGGATCTGGAGGCGGCAGGTGTGGACTGGCTGCACATCGAAGTGCGCGACGGAAAATACATGGATTTTGGGATGCCACGTGGGGGGTTCGACATCATCGAGGCCACAGTTGCCAGCACCCACCTGGAAGTTGAGGCACAGCTCCAGATGTATCGCCCGAACTTTGACACCTTCGACCAGCTCAAGGCGTTGGGGGTCAGCCTGATCAGCCTGCCCATCGAGACAACCGGTGAGATGATCTTCCAGCAGATCACGTATATCAAAGAAAAATTGGAACTCAAGGTCGGTGTGTGGGCATGGCAAGGCGTGCCGACGAGCGCGTTCGAGCAATTCATCCACCCCTATGTGGATATCATCGAATATGAGAGCCGTGCCCCCTTCTGGGTCAAGCCCAAACCTGGGCAGAGCCCCCATACGATGGACCCGATCATGGTGAAGACCCTGCGCAGGCTGCACGACCTGATCGCTGAGGCGGGTATGGAAGGGCAGATCGAGTTGATGGAAGATGGCGGTCTCAATGCAGGGAATGTCGCCGAATTCATCGCTGCCGGGATGACGGTCGGCGAGTTCTCGTCCCCCTTGCTCAAGGGGCCCAACGGCAAACTCAAGCCCGGTACCGGCGAGATCGCTGCGGCTGTGCAGAAGTTGCGCACCGTGATGGATGGAGCGAGCGACCAGTACCGGACAGAAGAGGGGAGACTGAGGACGCTGCACCCATGACCTTTCCCACCATCGGCCTGATCGGGTACGGCGGCATCGGACGTGTGCACGGCATGGCGTACCGTTCGCTCCCTTTCCATTATGGGCTGCCGGCAGACGCTGTGCGTATCGGGGGTGTGGCGACGACGCGGCCGGAGAGTGCACGGGCGGCTGCGGCTGAACTGGGCTGCGGCTTCTGGACAGCAGACTATCACGAACTGTTGGCGAGACCAGAAATTGAGGCGGTCGATATCTGCGTGCCGAACCACCTGCACGCTGCGATCGTTGTGGCCGCGGCGGCAGCGGGCAAGCACATCTACTGCGAGAAGCCGCTGGCGATGAACGTCGCTGAGGGGCAGCAGATGGTCGCTGCCGCCGCGCGTGCCGGTGTCAAGACGCAGATGACCTTCAACTTTCGTTTCTATCCGGCTGTGTTGCGTGCTCGTCAGCTGATCGATGCTGGTTTCTTGGGGCGCATCTTCTCGTTTCGTGGCCGTTACTATCGGTCGAGTTACATCGATCCGCACAAACCGATCTCGTGGCGTCAGCAGAAGGCAATTGCAGGGGGGGGCGCGCTTTTCGACATTGGCTCCCATATTCTGGATATGCTCTATTTTCTTCTGGGTGAGTTTGCAGCTGTGCAGGCGACGCTCGACACCTTGATCCAGGAACGGCCTGCCAGAGCCGGTGCAGCGGAGCGTGCGGCCGTGGATGTGGATGACATCGCCCTGCTGACCTTGCGCACCCATGCGGGTGTGTTGGGGGGGGTCGAGGCTTCACGCATGGGCACGGGGCTGACCAACGACATTGGTTTTGAGATCTTTGGCGAGCAGGGTGCGATCCGGTTCAGCGGTCTTGACCCGGCGTGGCTGGAGCTCTACGACGTGCGCGACCCGGACAAGCCGGTTGGCGGCCTGCGCGGCTTCCGCAAGGTCGAGACGGTCAACCGGTATGTTGGCCAGAAAGCACCTGACGGGTCGATGGCACCCGACTTTGTGCGCACCCACGCCGAATGCCAGTATCAATTTCTCAAGGCGGTGGCGGAAGACAGACCGACGCAGCCGACGCTGGCCGACGGTCTGCATCTCCAGGCGGTCATGGCGGCGGCAGAGAAGTCGTCTGCTGCGGGACGTTGGGTGGAGGTGAGAGAATGTCTGTGACCCGGCGCGTTGCACCCCCGCAACGCGCTGGGGTTGGTTTGGGCGGCCCCTTTGTGGTAGAGTGTATCAGATGCACATCGGTGTTTTGACGCACAACTACCCACGTTTTGAAGGAGATTTCAGCGGGACCTTTGTCGAAGCGCTCTGTGAGGAGTTGGCTGCGCAGGGCGAGCAGGTGACTGTCTGGGCTCCGTACGACCCCGCCTATCAGCGCCCTCTGGAGGGCAAGGTTGCGCTGCGACTGTACCGGTATGCCTGGCCGGACGCGCTGCATCGATTGGGATATATGCGGTCGATGCAGTCCGACCTGGCGTTGCGTCTGGAAGCGTATCTGCTCAGCCCAGCTTTTTTTGCGCGCGGGGTTCAGGTGCTGCTGCGCGACGCCCGCCGCTGCCGGCCCGACCTCTTGCATGCCCATTGGCTGCTGCCCAACGGCTGGATTGCCGCCGTGGTCAGCCGGCTGCTGGGGATCCCGCTGGTTGTTTCCATCCCGGGGTCCGATGCCCGGGTGGCTGCCAGCAACCCGATCTTCCGCGCTATGGCCCGCTTTGCCCTTGGGCAGGCTAGCCTGCTGACAGCCAACAGTGCTGACCTGCGCGATGCGGTGCTCCCGCTCGGCGCAGATCTGAGTCGGTTCGAGATGATTCTGTACGGCGTCGACCCTGCCGCGCTGCGCCCCGATTCGACCGGGGTTGTGGAACTGCGCCGGCGCCTGGCCATCGACGACACCGCAGGGATCATCCTCTGTGTGGGGCGGATGGTGCCCAAAAAGGGATTTGATGTCCTGATTCGGGCGTTGGCTGAGCCTGCGCTCCAGGGGCAACCTGTGGTGGCGGTGATGGTCGGCGAAGGAGATGACAAGGCGCTCTGGCAGGCGTTGGCGCGGGATCTGGGTGTTGCCGAACGACTGCGCTGGGTGGGCAGTGTTCCCAAGACCGCCATTGGCCCTTACTACAACATGGCGGATCTGTTGGCCATGCCATCGGTGAGCAGGCCTGCCGATGGGCTCAACGTCTGTGTGCTCGATGCCATGAGCTGTGCTCGCCCTGTGGTGGCGACGTCGGTGGCTGGCAACCCTCTGGCTGTGATTCCTGGTGTCACCGGTTTAATTGTGCCTGAGCAGGAGCCGGCGGCTTTGGCAGCTGCTGTCGCCGCGCTGCTTGTGGACCCGGCGCTCCGCCGGCAGATGGGAGCTGCGGCCCGCCGGCGGATCGAAGAGGAACTGGGCTGGCCACAGCTGGCCCGTCGCTACCGCACCCAGTTTGCACGTCTGCTGGCAGCCGGATGAGCGGGACGCCCTCTCTATTGTTGTTGCTGCATTTGAATGGCTGCCAGCGTCTCTGCGTACCGGGCTTGCAGCTGCTGGGCTGTGCTGCGGTAGGTCGTCGGCTCGGCGCTTTCATCTTCGTTGTTTTCGATCTGTTCGGCTGATCCCTGCAACATACGCACACGCACTCCCACGTTCATCTCGCTGCCAGCATTGCCTTTGTAGAGACCGCGGGTGGGAGGGATGTCATGGTAGTCGCGTCCTACGGCCACTTCGATGTGGCGCTCGTTGACCAGCATATCGTTGGTCGGGTCAAACCCGACCCAGCCCAACAGGGGCAGCCAGACATCCAGCCAGGCGTGCGTGGCACCGTCTGCAGAGGTGTCGGTGCGGCTGTGAAAGAGGTAGCCGCTGACATAGCGGCAGGGAATCCGCAGGTAGTTGCGCACGAGGGCCAGCATGATATGGGTATAGTCCTGGCAGACCCCACGCCGGTGCTGAAGCGCTTCGTCGATTGGGGAGTCGACGTGGGTGCTGCCCGAGTCGTAGGCGATCGACCGGTGCAGTCGATGGTTCAACGCCACCAACAGCTTCAGTGGATCTTCGTTCCGTGTCACCTGCAGCTCGTTGGCCAGCTGCTGCAGCTGTTCGGTCGGTGCGGTATCGTTGCTGGGGGCAACCCAATCCCAGTGTTGGCCGCTGGCAGCGTCGATCGCTTCCCAGCTGTCGTTGGGCAGCCAGGCAGGCAGCCCAGGACGGGGCAGGACCAGCACCTCGGATTCGGCCACAATGGCCAGTTGTTGATGGATACCGGGCTGGGTAAAGTGATGGACCGTGTTTTGTTGTTCGTCGTTGTAGGTGAACAGACGGGCCTGGGGGCGGACTTGGAGACGAAACTGGCTGCACTGTTGATAGTCGGTGTTGCGTGGCTGCATTCGCACTTCCGTCACACTCTCGACGATCGGGCTGGTATATTGGTACCGTGTGGTATGGCGAATTGAGTACAACATAGGCGTTTGTGTCGGCTGAGAATGAAATGGGATCGGCTGGCGATCACTGCATGGATTTGAGTTTGTCTTCAATCGAGTAGGCGATATAGGTTTCGTAGACCAGCTGATGGATTTGGGTGCACTGATTTTGGATATTGAGCAGGTAGCTGCCCAGCCCGCTGTCCATGATTTCATCGACCTGGGCGTAGTCCAGCATCGCACGCAGACGTCCTCCCAATCGATAGACGCGCGCTGATTTGGGGGTTTCGGTCTCTTCGCCGATAAATTGTAAAGAACTCTGAATGCGGTTGATGCCGAAGTGGACCGAGTAGGGGAAATAGGGGTTCAACAACAGGAAATCGACGATGTGGCGGGGCTGGACGTTGGCTGTGTAGACTTTGCTGTAGGCTTCGTAGGCTGCAAACCCGCGCAGCAGACCTACCCAGTCCAGATAGGTCTGTTGGTCGACGGCGTCCTGTTCCAGTGCGTTGGAATAGAGCTCGCGAAAGTCGACGTTGAGCGCGTCGGCGGTCTCGCTGGCTCGCTCTAGATAACGGCCGATCTGGACGAAATGCCAGCCTTGGTCGCGGGTGATGCGTGCGTCGGTGATTCCCTGAAAGCGGTAGACCTCCTGGTTGATCGTGTGGTAGAAACTGTGCAGCTGGCCACTCCACAGCTCGTCCATTCGCTGGTTGCGCACGGCCAGGTACATCTGATTGATCTGCTCCCACATTTGCGAGTTGATCTGCTCGCGCACCTGGCGGGCATTTTCGCGGGCAGCGGCGATACAGTTGACAATGGAATTGGGGTTGTTTTCATCGAAGGTGAGCAGAACGGAGAGATGATAATCAGAGTTTTCGGCCTCTGCGTACTCCTCTTCGCCGACCAGCGTAGTGAGCAGCCGGCGCCGCCGCCGCCGGGCAGCGTCGACAGCTTGTTCGGTCACGATCGTCATGTGGACATCAAACTGGCGGGCGATATGGTCGGCCCGCTCCAGATAACGGCTCATCCAGTAGAGGCTGTCGGCAACGCGCGAGAGCATGGCGTTCATAAGCAGTCTGCTTCCTTCCGTTGGGTGTGTACCACCGGGTCGATCGGGCGGGGCTCAGCGTGTCAGCACCCAGGTGTCTTTGCTGCCGCCGCCTTGCGACGAGTTGACAACCAACGACCCGCGCCGCAGCGCGACCCGGGTCAGACCGCCTGGCAGGATCGTGACGCGTTTGCCGTACAGAATGTAGGGGCGCAGGTCGACGTGGCGTGCCTCGACCTGGCCTTCCAAAAAACAGGGCGCCCGTGACAGGTGAATCGTCGGCTGGGCGATGTAGTTGCGCGGGTTGGCCTCGATCAAGGTGCGAAAGGTGGCTCGTTCCTCGGCGGTGCTGTGGGGCCCGACCAGCATCCCGTAGCCGCCGGATTCGCCGACCGCCTTGACCACCAGGCTGGCCAGGTTGTCCAGCACATAGCGACGTTCGTTCGGCTCGCCACACTGGTAGGTTTCGATGTTGGGGAGGATCGCATCTTCCCCCAGGTAGTAGCGGATGATGGCTGGCACGTAGGCGTAGATCGCTTTGTCGTCGGCGACGCCGGTACCGATCGCATTGGCCAAGGTGATGTTGCCGCTTCGATAGGCGTTGAACAGACCGGCAACCCCCAACATCGAGTCGCGACGAAAGACCAGCGGGTCGGTGAAATCGTCGTCGATCCGACGGTAGATGACATTGACCCGCCGCAACCCGGCGGTGGTGCGCATATAGACGATGTTGTCGTGCACGGCCAGGTCACGCCCTTCGACCAGCGGAATCCCCATCTGGCGCGCCAGGAAGGTGTGCTCGAAGTAGGCGGAGTTGTAAACGCCGGGCGAGAGCAGCACAATGGTGGTTTCCTCACTGCTGACCGGCGAGAGCGCAGCCAGCGTGTTTTGCAGCGCCTGCCCATAAAATTCCAGCGGGCGCACCCCATATTGGCTGAACAACCCTGGAAAAATGCGCTTCATCACCTGGCGGTTGGCCAGCATGTAGGAGGCTCCCGACGGCACGCGCAGATTGTCTTCGAGTACAGCAAACCGCCCGTCGGTCAGACGGATCAGATCGGTGCCGGTGATCGCCACATAGACACCATGTGGCACGTCCAGCCCGCGCATCTCGCGACGGTAATGTTTGCTGCTGTAGACCATCTCCCTGGGCACCACCTTGTCCGCCAAAATCTGCCCTTGATGGTAGATGTCATGCAAAAACAGATTGAGCGCTGTGATGCGTTGGATCAGCCCCCGCTCGATCGTTTCCCACTCGGCTGCAGCGATGATGCGCGGCAGCAGGTCGTAGGGAAAAATGCGCTCTGTGCCGCGCGCGTCGCTGTAGACGGTAAAGGTGACCCCCTGGTGTAAAAAGGAGAGATCGGCGCTCTGCTGCCGGGCTTCCAGTTCGCTCGGGGAGAGTTCCAGCAGCCGGTTGAACAAGGTCAAGTACTGTGGCCTCGGCCTGCCGTCCGGCGCAAACATCTCGTCGTAGGCCTCGTCGAGCTGGTAGGTTTGAAAACGCCGATCTTGCGTAGCTGTTACCTGCCTTGCTTCCGCCATAGATCCCCTCCTGTACATTCTGCTGTTCACCCCTGACCCATACCACAGCCATTATACGTGTGTCAGTCCAATTCACACAATTCTGAAGAACAAATATGACATAATGTGCACTTTGAACAGCATCTGATTGTGCACTCTGTATGATTTCTGTGAGAAGGGGGGTGGGGAGTACAATAAGGTCATCATTCAGCCTGGGTGCCACAAACAGCCGGAAAAGTGCTGCTGAACAGGCGGCCAGCCATAGCTTTTCAGAGGAGAAAATTGGTATGACAGCGCTCTATCTGGCCCGTTTTTTTGATCCAGAGCTGGGTGAACGGGTAGGAGTTCAGGTCGGTGTCACTGTCCACGATGTCAGCGACGTTTTTGTCTCGGTAGCTGCCTGGCTGCGCAGCAGTGCAGGACGGCTTGACGCCGCCTTGGCCGATCTGGAGCAGGCTGTGCGCTCTTCGCGACGTGCTCACCTGGCAGCGGCCCTCGCCCAGGTGCCCAACCCTGGCCATCTGCACTGGTTGCCTCCGATCGATCTGCAGGATGTGTGGGCGGCGGGGGTGACCTATGCCCGCAGCCGTGCCGCCAGGCAGGAGGAGGCCGTCGATGGCGGCGACGTCTATGCACGCGTCTACAGCGCCGAGCGGCCTGAACTGTTTTTCAAGGCGCGTGGCCCTTGGGTCGTCGGCCCGCAGGATCGGGTGGCCATCCGCCAGGATGCCACCTGGAATGTTCCAGAGCCAGAGTTGGCGCTCTGGATCAACCCGGCGCTGGAAATTGTCGGAATCTCTGCTGGCAACGACATGAGCAGCCGGGACATCGAAGGGGCCAACCCACTCTATCTGCCCCAGGCCAAGATTTACACGCGTTCTTGTGCGTTGGGTCCGGCCATTTTGTTGGGGCGGGTAGAGACTGACTGGCCTCAGGTGGCTATCTCTTTGCAGATTGAACGGGCGGGGTCGGTTGTGTTTTCCGGCCGGACCCACACTGACCAGATTCGCCGACGTCCCGATGAACTGGTCGGATATCTGGGGCGCAGTCTGGCCTTTCCAGAGGGGGTCGTCTTGCTGACCGGCACTGGGATCGTGCCGCCCGAGCAGTTCACGTTGGCGGCGGGCGACACGATCACGGTGGAGGTCGAGCGTGTGGGAACGTTGCAAAACCAGGTGATGGTGGTCTAAGCTGCACCTAGGTGGGCCGCAGCCGGGCCAGCTCCCGTTCTTTCAGGGCTGCCTTGTTGATTTTGTGGGTCGGGGTCATCGGCAGCATGTCCAGCAGCTCGATCTCGACGGGCTGCTGGCTGGCAGGCAGAGAGCTCTGGCAGTGCACCCGCAATTCCTCTGGGGTGACAGATTGTTCTGGATACAGGGTGACGAGGGCCTTGGGGAGTTCGCCTGCCTCTGCAGCGGGGACACCGATCACGGCGGCCTGGCGGACTGCCGGGTGGCGCAGCAGCGTCTCCTCCAGGGCACGCGGCAACAGCACATGTCCGTGTACGACGATCCGTTCTGCCCAACGGCCCAACATAGAGACAGAGCCGTCTGCGTCCATGCTGCCGATGTCTCCGGTGTGCAGCCAGCCATTGCGCAGCGTCTGTGCTGTCTGTTCTGGCCGGTTCCAGTAGCCTGCCATAAACCCGCCCCGGATCACGATCTCCCCCATGCTCTCCAGCGGAACTTCCTGGTCGTTTTCGTCGACAATTTTGACTTCTTTGTCGGGCAGCGGTAGGCCGACTGCCGACAAGTTTGTGGCGCTCCTGTCGGCGGGGAAACCCAGGGCAACAAAACCGCCCAGCTCGCTCTGCCCATAGCTTTCGACCAGGGAAACCCCCAGTTCGTCGCACCAGGCACGTTTGAGCTCTGGGGGGACAGGGCCTCCCCCAGAAAGGCCGATGCGCAGGGTGCGCGGCCGCACGGCGCGTCGTCTGGCTTCGTCCAGCACCTCGCGCAGCAGCAGCGGGTTCGCCACCAGCAGAGTCACTCCTAGCTCTTCAAGGCTCTGCCAGGCGCGACCTGCATCCCAGCGGCTCAAAACGCCGACCGCTGCACCGCGATGCAGGCCGGGCAGCAGATTGGCGACCAGCTGGTACGAACTGCTCAGCGCCGTCGGGCCCAGGGTGACATCGTGGCGGGAGAGCTGTAGCCGCTCTGCAATGACGTGGGTCGCGCGAGCTGTCGGTTCGTGTGCCAGCACGGCACCTTTGGGTTTGCCAGTCGTGCCCGATGTGTAGGAGATATGGGCAGGGTCCTGTTCGTGGGTCGGGTCGGCGGGGGGAGCTGGTGCCTGTGCCAGCAGCTGGTTCCAGTCCCAGGCTCCCGGCTGAGCGCCGTCCATACAGAGATAGTGTCGGATGCTGGGCATCTGGGGGCGGTGGCGGTCGATCGTTGCAAAGTGGTCGCCGGTGTAGATCAGAACGCTGGGTGTCGAGTCGTTGACAAAATAGTCGAGTGTTTCAGCATATTGCACGCTGACCAGGGTGACCATGGCGCCCAGCCGCCAGGCCCCGAACATGGCCAGCAGATAGTCCAGGCCGTTGTGGGCGAAGATGCCGACCCGGTCGCCGGCGCTGACCCCCAGCCCGGCCAGCGCGCCGGCGGCCTGCTCCATTCCGGCTGCTGCCTGGGCATAGGTCAGCGCTCGGCTGCGGTCGATCCAGCGCAGTGCAACTGCATCAGGGGTACGGTGAGCTCCTCGATAGAGCAGATCCTGAAAACGCATCGGTCATTTCTCCTGTGGCAAGCGCTAATCTTTTGTGTAGGGTGTCATCAAGGCGGTGGGCGACAGCGAACGACCCAACAGGCCAGACATTGCCAGGATGGTGAGCAGATAAGGCAGGCTGAGCAGGAGCTGGGCAGGGAGGTCGAGCTGGAAAATCTGCAGAGAAAGCTGCAGCGCGTCGGCGATCCCGAAGATGACGGCTGCCGCGGCCGCCAGATAAGGGTTCCAGCGCCCGAAGATGACGATCGCCAGGGCAATGAACCCGCGACCGGCAATGATGTTGTCGCGAAAAATTCCAAGTTGGGCCAGGACAAGATACGCTCCTGCCATGCCAGCGGTGGCCCCGGAGAAGAGCACACCGGCATAGCGCATCCGCACCACCGAGATTCCGGCGGTGTCGGCCGCGCGCGGATTTTCGCCGACTGCACGCAGGTTGAGGCCAAATCGGGTGCGATAGAGCAGGTAGCCAGCCGCCAGGACCAGGGCTGCGGTCAAGTAAAACATGACCGAGTGCTCGAACAAAATTGGCCCCAGGGCCGGCAGATCGCTGAGGCCGGGCAGGTAGACTGGGCCAAACATGGGAATTTTCTGTACCTGTGTCTGGCCGCCCATGGCGAGCCGATAGCCATAGCTGGCCAGGCCAAGGGCCAGGGTATTGAAGACAATGCCAACCACGACCTGGCTGGCCCGCACAGTGACGTACATCCAGGCCAGCAAAAGGGCGACCAGCACTCCTGTGGCCAGCGCACCGGTCAGCCCCAACCAGGGGCTGCCTGTGTAGAAGGTCACCAGAAAACTGGCCAGCGCGCCCAGCAGCATGGTTCCCTCAATGCCGATGTTGAGGACCCCAGAGCGTTCGCCAAAAATTTCGCCGAGTGAGGCCAACAGCACCGGTCCGGCCAGCCCCAGGGCAGCTGCCAGCCATGTGACTACGAAGGCGGCTGTAAAAATCTGTGACAGTTCCATCATTGAATCCTTCGGTCGACAGCGACGGTATACGGCCAGCAGCCTGCGGCGCTCACTCTCTGGGTCTTGCTGTCGCAGTCAGGCGTCCTGTACGGAAAGGCCAGGTGAACCGATAGTAGCGCAGCAGATCGCCTGCCAGGATCAGCAGGACGATCAGGCTTTGGACGATGAAAATGACCGAACTGGGCAGCCCTGCACGGCGCTGGAGGACTTCCGACCCGACCCCCATGCCCGCATAGAGAATGGCTGCCACGACCGACCCCAACGGGTTCAACTTGCCCAGCAGGGCCACGACAACCCCGACAAATCCAGTTCCTTGGGCGATGCCGTCCATCAGCCGGAACTGGACCCCCAGCACTTCGACCAGCCCAGCCAGCGCGCCGAGCCCACCCGCCAGAAAGGCAGCCAAGACCAGCCGCTGGCTGGTGGGGATACCGCCATACCGGGCTGCACGCTCACTGAACCCCGTTGCGATCAGCTCGTAGCCCAGCGGTGTTCGGCGTAGAAAGAGCCAGACGAGCAGTGCCGCCAACAAGGCCAGCAGAAATCCGGCATGGGCACGGGTATCTGGGATAAAAAAGGGAAGCAGGGTTGTCTCTGGGATACGTTCGGTTTGGGGCAGGTCACCCGGCGCGCGCAAAGGGCCTGAGACCAGATAGTTGACCAGCAAGATGGCCACGTAATTGGTCATCAAAGAGACCAGCACTTCGTTGCCGCCAAAGCGGCTGCGCAAGAAGCCGACCGCACCAGCCCACAGACCGCCGGCTGCAAAGGCTGCCCCAATGACCAGGGGAAAAAAGATCCAGCCTGGCAGACCGGCCAGCCCTTCCTGGGGTGCGGCGCGCAGCGCGACCCAGACGGTGGCTGCGGCGCCGAGCAGGAGTGTGCCTTCAAACCCGAGATAAAAAAAGCTGGTGCGCCAGGCTACGATCGTGCCCAGCGCGATCAAGATCAGCGGGGTGGCCTTGACCAGCGTAAATCCCAGCCCGCGTAGGCTGCCGAAGGCGTTCTCGACAATGGCCCAGTAGGCCTGGCCTGGGTGAGGGGTGAAGGGCAGCATCAGCAAGCCGCCCAGCAGGAGGGCCAGCACGATCGCTGCCAGCGTGACGGTGGCGGTGGCCAGCAGCGAGTCTGTCGGCTGCAGCCGACGTTCGATCCAGTGAGATTTAGCCATGGGGCCCGTCGCTCCTCCCGGGCGTGTGGAGATTGGACAAGGAAGCCAGCGGACTGCCAGCCATCATCAGCCCCAGCAGCTCGATCTGGCTGTTGGGGTCCTGGGTTCCAGCTGTCAGAACGCCCATAATTTCTCCTTGATACAGCACGGCGATCCGGTCGCTCAGCGCCAGAATCTCTTCCAGCTCTGCCGAAATCAACAAAAGTGCGGCACCGCGGCTGCGTTCGGCCAACAGCTGCCGGTGCACATACTCGGTGGCGCCGACATCGAGCCCGCGCGTGGGTTGTTCGACTACCAAAGCGGTGGGTCGGGCCAACAGTTCGCGCCCCAGCACAACTTTCTGAAGGTTGCCCCCCGACAGTTTGCCCGCTTCAAAGTGAATGCTGGGGGTGCGCACATCGAATTCGTTCACCAAATGTCGGGCATGGCGGTCGATCTGTCCCTGGTTGAGGAACAGCCCTCCCCAAGTGGTGTATCGGCGCAAGGTGCCCAGCACTGCGTTGTAGGCAATGCTCAGCGGGCCGATCGAACCGACCTGGCGGCGGTCGGCTGGAATATAGCCGAGGTGGCTGGCACGACGGGCAGCTGGCGAGTGCCGGGTCAGATCTTTTTTTGCAAGCGTGACCTGGCCCGCTTCGACCGGGCGCAACCCCATCAGGGCCTCTGCCAGTTCGGACTGGCCATTGCCGTCGACGCCAGCCAGCCCCAGGATTTCGCCGCCGTGGACGGTCAGCGTCACTCCGCGCACCTTGGGCTGGCCGTTGTCCCCGCGTACCCGCAGATCGGTGATCTGCAGCAGGGGAGGGCCTGTCTGCTGTGCAGGCTTGTCGACGCGCAAAGTGACCTCGCGGCCGACCATCATGCGTGCAAGCTGGCGGGCAGAGCTCTGGCGAGCTGGCAGGCTGCCGATCACCCGGCCATCGCGCAGCACAGTCACCTGGTCGGCGACATCGATCACTTCGTGGAGTTTGTGGGTGATCAGAAGGACTGCATGGCCCTGGGCCGCCAGCCTGCGCAGCACCGCAAAGAGTCCTTCTGTCTCCTGGGGAGTCAGCACACCGGTCGGTTCATCCAGGATCAGAAGGCGGGCATGGCGGTAGAGCAGTTTCAAGATTTCGACCCGCTGCTGGACCCCGACGCTGAGATGTTCGACGCGCGCTTCGGGATCGACGGCAAGCCCGTACTGGCGCGCCAGATCGCTCAGACGAACAGCTGCGCTGCGCAGGTCGAGCTGTGGCCCACCTTCTTGAAGGCCGATGACTACATTTTCGACGACAGAGAAGCGTGGGATCAGCATAAAATCCTGGTGGATCATCCCGATCCCGTGCGCGATGGCGTCGGCTGGGGAGTGCAGTTGGAGCGGTTGACCTTCGAGCAAAATTTCGCCGGCGTCGGCGCGATAGAGCCCGTAGAGAATGTGCATCAAGGTGCTCTTCCCGGCACCATTTTCGCCGAGCAACGCATGGATCTGGCCAGCTTCTACGGTCAAACTGACCCGATCGTCGGCGAGCACGCCGGGGAACTGTTTGGTGATGTTGCGGAGTTCAAGCAGAGGAGCCATTGGGGTCAGCCTGGAAATTGGGCTATTTCGCGCAGCATGCAGGCAACCTGGTCGACCATCTGTTCGAGGCTGGCTGCCCCTTCGCTGGGGTTGGCTCCTGCGGGATCGCCGATCACGCCGTCGGCGGTCAGGTCTGTGCTCTCCCAGCCGACCTGTACCCTCCCTCCTTCTGGCGAGAGGAAGCGGTACCCGCTGAAGCGTTCTGCCATCCGGCCCCGCCGATAGTCAGCCCCGATACCGGTGTAGGGGCCTGGGCGGACCAGGTCAGGCTGGGCTGCCAGCAGGAGGCTGGTCTCGAAACGTCCACCGTGGATGTCGAAGGGGGGGGGCTCGCCAGGGAGAACGGGGGAGGGGGCTGCAGGAAAGCTGCGGATGATGTCGACGACGAACACCCACACTCCCTGGCGCAGGCGCAGGTCGCGCGCCAGGGCACTGACCAGGTCGCTGTTGCCGCCGTGCCAGTTCAGGATGACCAGGCGCCGGAAGCCGGCGGCCGCGATGCCGGCGGTGAGGTCATGGAGCACAGCCATCAGGGTCTCTGCCCGCAGGGAGAGCGATCCGGCAAAGGCACGGTGTTCGTCGCTTTTGGTGCACCAAAGCGCAGGCAGCCAGACCAGATCCAGCTCAGCGACCCGTTCCAGCGCACGTTGCAAAACCGCTTCGACGATCAGGGCGTCAGTGCCGACCGGCAGATGGGGGCCATGCTGTTCGGTTGCGCCCAACGGCAGCACTGCCACCATCTCGCTGCAGGGCAGTGCCGAAAATTCCACTGTGGTCAATGCCTGCCAGCGATGGACAGCCATCAGAGGGCTCGCTTTCTGAATTGTCTCTTCCGGCAGCAGCTGCTGCCGGAAGAGACGAAGATGTCGAAAGGGGGGACAGATTACTGGAGCAGGGCGCTGACGTCGAGGCTGCCGGAGGAGAGTTCGTCCCAGATTGGAACGAACTGGGTCCAGATCTCTTCCGAGATGACTGCGCTGTTGTAGCTGTTTCCTTCACCAGCCGCCCAGTGCCACATCTCGTCGACACTCGGTCTCCACTCGATTCCCCCGGCAAAAGAGCCGTCGCGGACCTCCTGGGCCTTGGTCTGCACCATCTGGGCCAGATCCATGACCAGGCTGGCGCCCAGGTTGTCTGGGGCAAGGCTGATCTGGTCGGAGTAGGCACCCAGTACCTGGGCGCCACTGGCCACCGCGCCTTCGATGGCGCCCAGCCCTGTCACATCGGCGGCATGCCAAATCACGTCAGCGCCGTTCCCGATCATGGTGGTGGCAGCCTCGCGGCCTTTGGCTGCATCGTTGTAGTCGCCGGTGACGACGCCCAGTCCCTTGGCACCCTCGACCGTCTGTTCGGCCCCCGCAATGAACAGCTTCATCATCCCTTGCTGGGTGGGGTTGTCCCCGCCACCGACAAAGCCGACGACTTTGCTCTCCGACAGCAGAGCCGCCAGCGCGCCGGCCGCATAGGCGGCCGGGAAGTAGGCGGCGTCGACGTATTGTGTATTGGCCGGGATCTCAGGCTGGGGTTGGAAGGTCGTTGCAAAGAAGTGGATCTCTGGGTACTCGGGGGCAATTTCCAGGAAGGCACTGCCAAATTCAAAGCCGTGGCCGATAATCAGATCGAAGCCGTCGTCGGCGTAGCCGCGTGTGACCGAAGGAATATTGGCCTGGCTGACACTTTCAGCGTACGCGGTCTCGAAGCCGGGGTCAGTAGAGAGCGCTTCCAAGCCAGCGTAGGCCAGCTGGCTCCAGCCGCCGTCGGTGACCGGGCCAGGAAGCAGCAGCGCGACTTTGACCACTTCACCCGTCCCCTCCTCGGCGGGCGCTTCGGCTGCGGGCGCTTCGGCTGCGGGCGCTTCGGCTGCGGGCGCTTCGGGTGCCGGTACGGCACAGGCTGCCAGAACTCCTACCAATGCCAGCCACAGACCCACTTTCCACAGAGTACGCACAGTTTTTCCCCACATCATTCGTTTCTCCTTGGTCTACTTGTAAAAACCCTACGATCGTACCCACCTGAAAAAGTATAGGGTGCCCGGCTTGTTTGTACAACGGGCACTCTGAACAACAGACCTCATCTGCTGTCGTGCAACTTGACCTGCGGATCCGTTGTCGGCGGGGACACGCAGCGGCAAACAAGCCAGCAAACGAGTTCTTTCAACAACGCAACTTCCAGGCACCTAGCCCGCGCTGCACGGCTGTACTAAGTCCGCCGGTCAAGTTCCTGACGTAACTCGACCAAAAAAGGGATATCTCGGTACTGGTCTGCCTGCACAGACTCCCAGTCGACGCCATGGGGCTGTGGATAGGCTGTCCGGGTCTCGATGACTTCATCGGGGGTGATGATCCAGTCGAGAGGGGAGTCGTGGGCGATCATCAGCACGCGTCGATCGTCGACCACCTGCAGCCCGTGGACCGTCGTGAGGATCGGCGTGGTCGGGGGAACCAACCCAAGTTCTCGGAAGATGCCCAGCTCCAGATCGGCGAAGCCTCCGCCTTTGCCGATGCGCCCGCCGTTGCGGGTGACCGCCACACAGCCGACCACGATCAGATCCATCGGCCGCATTTCCTGGAACTGTACCGGTTGTCCGTGGCGCACGGCACCCTCAGAGGCAGCCACTTCTTCAAAGGGGATCCCGCGTCGGGCCAACACTTCGGGGTCGAGCAAAACGAATGGGAAATCGGCGACCAGCTCGGGGACAGGGGTATAGAGCAGTTTGCCTTCCTGCAGCGCCCGCAGGCGAACAGGGATCTGAGGCGCGTCGGGGTTGGATTTGACGATGTGCGCTCGTTTCCAGATCTCGAGTTCTGCCAGCCTCTCTGCAGCGCGTTCTGCTCCTTCAAAATTGGGGATCCGGCTCCAGGGAGAGCCGATCGCGACCGCCTGGCTTTCCAGAGCGGACCAGACATCGGTGCGGACGACATCTTTGTCGCTGTTGCGTCCTTGCCAGCGAGCGGTCGGTTCTGCGTGTTCTGTCATCGGAGTCCTCCTGCCTTGCCAACATGGCGACTTCCAAAGTAAAGACAAAACCCTATCAAGTCAGCACTGGCTGATAAGGAAAAAGGTCGTTGTGGGGGAAAAGAAGTAGCATGCTGTTCGACGCTGAGAGCAAGATAGATCATAAATCGGAGCGGCACGCATGTCAAACTTTTGTTGCAGAAATTTTTACATTGGTTGTCCTACTCTTGAATGTTGGGCAGAAAAAGACCATGGTCGAAGCCGACCAGGGCACGCACACGGGTCAGCGGATCGCCGAGCAGGGAAAAGGTCTTGAGCGCGTCCAGAGAGGAGGTCAACGGTGAGGTCAGCAAAGAGATTCGGCTGGCTTCGACCAGACTGCCGATCCGTTGGCTGCCGGGTGGGCTGTTGCGCAGCGTCCCGACAAAACCGCGCTGCAGGTAGTCGTGGCCGCTGGCCACGCTCTGGCCGGTCGAGCCCCAGGTGGCCACAGCGCCACCGTTCGGGTTGCGGACAAAAATTTCGTCGAGGGTGCCGGCGATGGCCGGAATGGCAAATTGGGAGGTCAGGCAGGTCATCGACACCCCAACAAACAGGTTGTCGCCGTTGGTGAGCGCACTGGCCTCCACAATGCTCAACAGCGGCGCGACAGTGGCCCCTGAGCGATCTTCGAGATTGGCATATTGCCAGTGATGGCCGTGGCCGTTGTAAAAAAGCAGACCTGCGCCGCGCTGGAGAGCGTCGAGGGTGCGCTGGCGAATTGCCGAGATCGAGGAGATGCGCCAAGGTTCTGGCACCAAACGCTCGACGGCGCTGGGGGTGCCGGTGGGGGTCAGAACGACTTCACGCTCTGGCAGCAGATCATAGTACAGCCGTTGGGAATCGGCGCCGTAGCCCAACTGGGCGACGACGCCGCTGGAGACGGCAGCAAAGTCTCCGGCCGGGTCGAGTGTGACCTGGTTGTTTTCACCCACACGGAGGATGTAGTTGTCGGCCAGCAGCAGCTGGGTGGCCTGTGCGCCAGACAGCTGCGTCGACTGTTCGTAGCGGAGGAGTTTGTGGACGACACCCTGCAACTCGGACGTCGTGCGTACAGGGAGTCGTCCCAGCCAGATATCTGGAGCAAAGAAGTTGCTTTTCGGGTTGATCGCATCTGGGTCGTCGCCGGTGAGCGGGTCGTCGCCGTTGAGCTGGGCAAAACACGCTTCGCAGGGAGCTTCGTCGAGGTAGACATCGACATTCAGCATATAAGGAGGGACGGGGTGGAGCGTTCCTTCTGGAAAGTAAAGATTCCGGTAGTTGAAGGGGTCATAGCTCCCGTCTCCGACCAGCGTGACGGACAGGGTGCGGGCCGTGTTCTGCCAGTCGCTGCGGTGGCGCAGAAAATTGCGAATTGCGGCAGCCGAGACATACCCGTCGCTGTAAACGTCGTAGATGTCCGTCAGATCAACCCAGTCAGGGGTGTAGCCTTGGCTGCGGCGCAGTTCCAGCAGCGGCTGAATGGCGGAGACAAAGGACTCCGGCCCGATATAGAGGGCGTCAGCGGCGGCCGGGTCGCCGAAATCAACTGGAAGATGGGGGATAACCTGTGGGCGGGCGACGTCCTGCAAGTCAACCAGCAGATAGTGGCGTGGTGTGGGGCTTTCTGCCTGCGTAAACCCTGCTGCCGTGGCAGGAACGATCGTGGGGTGATCGGGGGCCGTTACATCGTAGAGCTGCCATCCGGTCGGTGCTGCTGCCGGTTGGGCCAGCAACTTCTGCGTTCTGAAGCTGTCTGTGGCTGGACCTGCAACCAGCGGGAGCAGGAGCTGGTAGTGGCTTGCCGGCAGCGATCTCCAGAGATAGTTGCCAGCTCCAGCACTGCTCCAGAAATGGGCCCCTTGGCCAGCCAGTTCAAGGGCGACGGGGCGTTCCCACTGGACCGAGTCGAACAAGATGCTGGTATCGTAGCCCGGCAGACCGCTGGGCAGCAAGCTGAACCGCAGCGCCGATGGTTTGACGGCTGTGCTCCACCCCAGCTCCCAATTCTCCTGCAGCTGACAGCGACTCTCTACTTCGTGGGAGGGATTCCATTCGTGTAGCTGGGTTTCGACGACGTTTTCGGACGCGTCGAGCACTTCAAAGCGCATTTTGTAGGCTTTGCGGTCGAGACGGCATTCATTGGCGGGCAGGTTGCCGGCGACGACGACTGTTGCCGTGTAGATTGAGAGTCCAGCGACATCGGGCAGCGTCGTCGTCATGGGCACCACAACAGTTGGAAAGGAGTGGGTCATGGCGGCAGTTGCAGCCAACCGGGCATGGAACCAATGATCGCCGTCCAGTCCTGGTGCTGTGGACACATAGATCCGGTTGTGGTGCCAGCTGGATCGTTCGAAGGTCTGGCCTGGCAAAGAGACAGCCTCTGGGGCTGTTCCGGCCCCCATCTGTGGCCCAGGCTGGTCGAAGGTCAGCCAGTAGAGGGAGTTCTGGTTCCAGCGGTCGCCGACAGTGGGAACATAAAATCGCAGACGATCGGCAAGCACTTCGATGGGGATTGGCTGGCGGCGGTGGGTCAGATGGAGCTTGGCTGTATCGTAGCCGGCAGCCAACGTGCTGAAGAGCACCTCCTGCATCCCCGGCTCTGTGACAGTGAGCTTGTAGCCCGGGCGCAGCGCCGCTGGATTGAGTGGAACATCGACCGCTTCGTTGCGCGTGCGGGGGCTGGCCGAAGCATGTGCGGTCAGATCTGCGCCCAAATGGGCGTCAGAGACAAAGGCTGTGAAGGCAGTGGCCAGTTGGACGGTCCCTGCGGATTGGAAGAAGGGGCTGACTGCCAGTACGGCGATCTCTCTGCCCTGCACGACGCCCGATCGCAAAAGAAAGATTGGCGCTGAAGGCAGGGTGGCTTCTTCGGGGTGGGGGAGAGGAGAGGCCTCCAAAACCGGCGGCACCTCTACTGTTCCAACTGGCAACCTGTCGGCAAGGGGGGTGGCAGACAGCTGTTCGATCACCACGGTGGGGGTGCTGCCAGGAGGGAGAAACAGTGTGACCGTCTGCATCGGCAGGTCATAGCCCTGATGGCGAACGACGGGTAGTGTGCGACGGGCTGCATCGGCTGTGCTGGCTGCGGGGATCGACCAGGAGAGTTGAACGCCGCTGGGCAGGTCAACGATCTGTAAGGGAGAGTTTGCCTGGGTCGGTACGGTCCCTGCCGAAAGCAGCAGGCTTACGAAAAGGAGGATAAAAATGGATTTGTGAATCACAGGATTTTCCAACATAAAAATAAGGTGGTCTACAGACCACCTTATTTTAACAAAATCAAGCTGCTGGCGTAAAAGATTACTTGCCCGTGCGTTTGCGAGCAGCCATCGCCGCCGAGAGTGCAGCCAGGCCCGTGCCGAAAAGCACGACTGTAATCGGCTCTGGGATGGGTACAGGGGCTGGGGTGGACGGTATTGGGGTTGGGGTCGGCGGCACTGCGGTCGGCGGCACTGCGGTCGGCAGCGGGAATGGGTTGCAGTAGGCTGCTACGTCTGTGTTGGAGACACTGGGCCCCGTAATCTGGGCACTGTTCACATAGGTGGGGCGAGCCCCATCTCCGTCGGAGACATTGGCGCAACCCTGAATGGGGCCGCCGCCAGGCAGCGTCACGGCATTGGTCAGCGGGATGGCCTGTTGGCCGCGTACGACGAACAGCCAGCTGTCTGTTGGGTCGATCACGCCTGTGTTGGTGCCATCTTGCAACGCCCCGTAGACAGCCGGAGCGATCCCTGGCAGCTGGTTGTCGGCGATGGTGACCGAAATTGGGTTGATCGGGGTACAAACAGAGCCTGCCGGGCAGGTGTAGGTCGCCTCATAGAGAAAAGAGAGGGCGCTGCCTGCAGCCAGCACGGGCACATTGGCGCCGTTGGGGTCATTGGCGTCGACGCAGGTCGAGGGAACTGTGCCCCCGGTGGCGCCAATATCGGCGCTACACACATATTTGACCAGGGCAAATGTGCCGATGACGGTGGGTTCCTGCGCAGCAGCAGGCGCTACACCTGTCACGAAAAAGAATGTCCCCAACAAGACAAGACCGACTGCCAGACTTCCAACAAATCGCAACGATCTCATAGAATTCCTTTCGTTTACAAATTTAGCCTGTGACCGACCAGAACCAACTTCTGAAGGCATATCAGGAGAATCTTTCGTTGTTTTTTGCACAAAACTATGCAAGGTGTAAAACCAATCTAGTACGCTGTACGCGCAATATAACATTTTTTGTTCAAAGGTGCAAGTACTTTTGGAGGCCAGCGGCAGTTGGCGTTTTTTCAGAGCCGCAGCTTGCGGGCAATTGTTTCTTTGACGACCTGAAGATCTGCTGGCAGATAGATCGGGGGATTGGCCAGATCGCTTTCTACTTCGGCAAGTTTTCCTTCATGGTAGCCGACTTTGAAGCTGGTGAATTTGAGGCCGTGGGCGGTTGAAATGACGACAACTCGGTCGGAGCGGGCGATGGTGCCCCGTTCGACCAGGTTGAAGAGGGCTGCCAATGCGACGCCGGTGTGCGGGCAAGTATACATGCCGGTCAGATCGGCACGGGCAGCGGCGTTGGCCAGTTCATGCTCGCTGACGGCTTCGACCAGCCCGTTGCTGGCTGTCACGGCCTGTACAGCTTTTTCATAGCTGACCGGGTCGCCGATCTGAATGGCAGAGGCCAGGGTACGGCTGGCCTGGACAGCTACTTTTTGGCGGAAACCGTTGCAAAAACTCAGATAGAAGGGGTTGGCCTTGCCGGCTTGTGCTGCGACCAGACGCGGCAGTTTGTGGATGATGCCCAGATCCTGCAGGAGCTTCAGACCCTTGTAAAGCGCGCTGATGTTGCCCAGGTTGCCGACAGGGATGACAATCCAGTCGGGCACTTCCCAGTCGAACTGGCGTACGATTTCGATGGCTACAGTTTTCTGTCCTTCGATGCGCACACTGTTCATCGAATTGGCCAGGTAGAGACTGTTGTCCTGGGTGATTTCTCTGACAATGCGCATACAGCCGTCGAAATCGGTGTCGAGGGCCAGCACATAGGCGCCGTTGGCGACAGGCTGGATCAGCTGTGCTGTGCTGACTTTGCCCGAAGGCAAAAAAATAATCGAGGGGATGCCAGCTGCTGCTGCATAGGCTGCCAGCGCTGCAGAAGTGTCGCCGGTGCTGGCAGCAGCTACGGCCCGGACCGGGCTGCTGCCGCTGGCCATCATCTGTTTGACAACGCTGACCAGAACGGTCATCCCCAGATCTTTGAAGCTGCCGGTGTGGCTGTTGCCGCACAGCTTGACCCACAGGTCGGGGAGGCCGATCGCCTGGCCCAGACGTTCTGCCCAGAAGAGGTTGGTATTGCCCTCGTACATGCTGACCACATGTTCATCTTGCAGGTCGGGCATCACCCACTCGCGCATGCCCCAGACGCCGCTGCCGTACGGGAAGCTCGAGGTGCCTGCACGCCGTTCGAGCAGTTGGCGCCAGTCGGCAGCGCTGCGCGCACGCAGCGCATCGACATCGTGCTGCACTTCCAACAGCCCACCGCACGCCGGGCAACTGTAGATCACCTCATAGACAGAAAACTGGCCAGGGCAGCCGCGAAAACAGCGTAAATGGGCGCGGTAGGGAGGTATAGAGGCGACGTCGGGCATGGCATGAAGTCCTTGTCACGGAAACGGATGTTGTGAACTGTGCACCCGACGTGTACTAGTTGATGTCGTCAAAAAACTCGCGTTCGTCCAGGCTCCAGGTGCCGGGCGATCGCCAGAGTCCAGAGAGAAGCAACTCGCGGATGAACATCATCTCCTTGGGCAGACGGTCGTACAATTTGAAGAAAAGCTCGTCGTGGGAGGCGATCTCTTTCATCCATTGGTCGCGGTCGACCGTCATGATGGCGTCAAACTCATGGCGGGTGAAGCGCTCCATGCCACGCCAGTCAAGATGGTCGTAGCGGGGCACCCAGCCCAGCGGACATTCGACCCCCAGGCTGCGGCCGCGGACTCGCTCGACCACCCATTTCAACACCCGCATGTTGTCGCTGAAGCCTGGCCAGAGAAAATTGCCGTTTTCGTCGCGACGGAACCAGTTGACGTTGAAGATGCGGGGCGGGTTGGGAATGTGGCGTCCAAAATCCAGCCAGTGGTTGATGTAGGCGCCCATGTGGTAGCCTGCAAAGGGCAACATGGCAAAGGGGTCACGCCGCACTTCCCCCAGGTTGCCAAAGGCGGCTGCGGTCATTTCCGAGCCCATCGTGGCTGCTGCATAGACGCCGAAGGCCCAGTTGAAAGACTGATAGACCAGCGGCACCACCGTGCTGCGCCGGCCCCCAAAGATGAATGCCGAGATGGGAACCCCGTTCGGATCGTCGTAGGCGAGATCGACGGATGGGCACTGGCGGAGAGGAGCTGTGAAACGGGCATTGGGGTGGGCGGCCTTGCGTCCGCACCCAGGTGTCCAATCCTGTCCCTGCCAGTCGATCAGATGAGACGGTGGCTCCTTCGTCATCCCCTCCCACCAGACATCTCCGTCGTCGGTCAGCGCCACGTTGGTAAACAGGGTATCGGCCAAAATTGACTCCATGGCATTCGGGTTGCTGACGTAGTTGGTCCCAGGAGCGACCCCAAACAGCCCGGCTTCCGGGTTGATCGCGTAGATCTGCCCATCTTTGGGATTGGGTTTGATCCAGGCAATATCGTCGCCGACCGTGGTGACCTCCCAGCCTTCTTCCTGGAAGGGTTTGGGCGGGATGAGCATCGCAAAGTTGGTCTTGCCACACGCGCTGGGGAAGGCCGCCGCCACGTAGGTCTTTTCCCCGGCAGGGTTCTTCACCCCCAGGATCAGCATATGTTCGGCCAGCCAGCCCTGCTCGCGCGCCAGCACGGAGGCGATCCGCAGCGCAAACCCTTTTTTCCCCAGCAGGGCATTGCCGCCGTAGCCAGAGCCGTAGCTCCAGATGGTCCGCTCTTCGGGAAAATGGACAATATACTTTTGGGCTGGGTCCGGGTTGCAGGGCCAGGGGACATCCTGCTGGCCGGCTTCCAGCGGCATCCCCACCGAATGCAGGCAGCGAACAAATTCGCCGTTCCCCAGCGCAGCCACCACCGCCTGACCTATCCGGGTCATGATCCGCATGTTGACCACCACATAGGGGGAGTCGGTCAATTCGACACCGATGTGTGCGATCGGCGAGCCGATCGGCCCCATGCTGTAGGGAATCGCATACAGGGTGCGCCCCCGCATGGAACCGGCAAATTTGGGCCGCAATTCTTCCTTCATCTGCCTTGGATGCATCCAGTTGTTGGTCGGACCTGCATCTTTGGCGCTCAACGAACAGATGAAGGTGCGATCCTCTACGCGAGCGACATCGCTGGGATGGGAGCGCGCCAGAAAACAGTTTGGCCGTCTGGCTGGGTTGAGCCGGATAAAACTGCCGTTCGCAACCATCAGCTCGCAAAGTCTGTCGTATTCTTCCTGAGAGCCATCGCACCAGTGAAACGCATCTGGCTGGCACAATGCCACCATCTCTTCAACCCAACTGCGGAGTTCTGGATGGGTCACATACTCTGGAAGGGTAAAAACAGTCATCTGGATCTCCCGATCTTACTCAATCTTACTCAATCATTCTGCTGGCAGAAGCCTCTTCTGGGAGGCTGTAGAGCGCAGGCGGCGGGGACGCTGTAGAGGGGAATGCCCAAACGTTCGAGGCCCTTTTTGCGCTCTGTCCGGCGCAGATCTTTTTTGGGCATTACACACGTGGAGGGAGCTGATTTTTTGCGGACAGCAGCGCGGCGCTCTGACAGCGCAGAGTTCTGACGATCGCGCTGGGCGCGAAAGAGTCTTTTTACACACAAAAAAGTTTTATGGTAAATAAACATGGCTTCATCATATACTTCCAGTCCAGATTTGTCAAACATGGCGGGTCTGGCCCAAGCGGCTGTGAAATTTTCCCCAGCCTCCAATAGGCGCTTGTGCATTGCTGTGAGATGTTGTATGATGCGGTTGCATTCAAAAGACACTGGATTCTCGTGTTGATGGGTGAAACAATTTAGATTTTTTTGAACTTGAGATGAACAAAAGAGGAGATGGCTCATGCAGGCAAAACGCAAGTACTTGCCGATTCTCCTGGCCGTGCTGATGGCGATGGCGACGGTTGCGGCGTGCAGTGGCGGTGGGGGAGGACAGGGCCAGACCTGGTTTAACCTGCCTTCGCTTTCGGTCGCTTTCGACGTCAATGGGAACGCCAGCGTCTATGGGATTGGCCTGGGTCCGATGTTGACACCTGACCAACTCCAGATGCTGCAGGCACTGGGCCAGAAGGTGGAGTTGCGGATCGGCTACAATGGCGTCCACGTCTATGTCAACGGCGAAGATCAGATTTACCTGGCGTGGGACGACGAGAGTGTCGCCAATCTGCTGGCGGTTGCAGCAGCCATCCCTGGTGGGGATGCGGTCGCTGAGGGGTTGCCCTGGCTGCGCCGGATCGGCCTGGGGGCGGCCATCACGCTGCCTGCAGCCGACGGAGCAGCGCTGGATCTCCCCCGCTGGCGTGGAGAGACAGCCATCTCGGCAGAACCGTCGGCGCAACCTGGTGATCCCCTGGTGCTGGGCGTTTCCTTCGACGAGAGTGGCAGCGGCAGCATTGGCTCGATTCCAGGCAGCGCCCTGGCTGCTCTGACCGGCGGCACCAATCCTTTACAGCTGGACGCTGCCCTGTTGGGGCAGCTGCGCAGCCTGGGTATCGGCAACATCCAGGTAGCGACGACGCCGTCGGGAATCGCCCTGACTGTCGACGGCAAGCGTATGCCAGGAATTGCTTACGACGCGGCCTATCTGGGCCGCCTGCAAAATTTGCTGCCGGCTGTGCTGGCCGGAGACCAGGCCACGCAGAATTTGTTGGGGGGGGTGCTCACACAGCTTCCCAGCTTGAATCTGGCAGTGACAGCTGACCTGACAGGGGAGCCGACCGAGCTCCAGCTGCCGGATCTGCCGGTCGCGGTTGGAGAAGACGGCAGCCTGCAGCTGTTGGGGCTGGCGCTGCCGGGGGTGACTTTGCCTGCCGAAACGTTGCAGCCGCTGCGAGATGCAGGTGTCGGTCAGTTGGCCCTGGACCTGTCGACCGAATCGATCGACATTGCTGTCGATGGCCAGACGCTGCCGCGCATTCGTTTTGGCCCGAACGGGCTGAACATTCTGGCTGGAATCGCCAGCACCCAGGCAGGATTGCCGGCGCCGCTGCTCGATGCGCTGACTGGGTCCCTGCTTCAGGATGGATTGAGCACCCGGATCGCGCTGTCGGGCGCTGCGGAAGATGTCGTTGCGCCCAGCGAGCCGAGCTTTGCGCCTGCCGATCTGGGCGAGATGGCGGCCCCTGTGATTCACCTCAGCGCAAGCATTCGGGACGGCCAGATTGTCTCGGCGGCAGGTCTCTCTGCCGACCAGCTGGCTGGGCTGGGTGTTGAGCTGCCCCTGTTGCCAGACGCAGTCACAAAGATTTTTGCCGATCTCAATGCCTCTACGGTGGAGATCGTGAACAGTGGCAACACCTTGTCTCTCCTGGCCGACGGCACAGAGCTGGTAGCGCTCGACCATGATGCAGCCTCGTTGTCGGCGGCACTTGCGCTGGCCAAGCCCTACCTGGCAGGTACCCCGCTCGAATCTCCTGCGCTGCAGGAGTTTCTCACCGGCCAAATTCTGCCGATGATGCCAGCAATGGATCTGGCGGTGCGCGTGACGATCGAATAAGACGATCGAATAAGACGATCGAATAAAGGGTCTGTCGAACAGCTGGACTGTCGGCGCTGGTGGGAGGTCGCTTGACTTCCTCCTACCAGCGCTTTTTTATAGGAACGTATTCTCTCAGCGAACAGGGGGTTCTTCGGCTTCGGGCAGTTGAAAACCATTCTGGATCCAGGAGACAGCGGCCCGCAGATAGAACTGTTCTTGTTCGTTGAGGTCTGCATAGGCGATTGAGGCGGTTTCGATCAATTTTGTAGCATCCAGTTCTTGGACCAGCCCTGCCAGCCCGCTGCGGTCAGCGCTGTTGGTGGAAGCGCCGCCGAACAGGCTGGTCAGCAGGGAAGCCAGGTTGCCGCTGGCCAGGAGGGCTCCAGCCAGTTTGAGTAGGAGCTGCAGACCCGCCATCCGATCTTCGCCTCGATACTTTTCTTTGTCCATCTTCAGCAGATCGGCGGCCAGCTGCCCGAGGGCTCTCTGCTTGGGAGGCCTGGCTGTGGATTTTTTGGGTTTGCGAGGGCTTGCCTTGGGTTTACTGGCTTTGGGTTTTGTCTCCTCGCTCTCAGCCAGGGCATCTTCGCGCAGCAGCTTCCCGCCGCGCACATAGATCGGTTTGCTGCATTGTGGGCAAAGCGTCTTGCGTTTGGGGGTTTTATCGAGTTTGTGCCGGCAGTAAGGGCAGCGCGAAAAACCGGACTTGGTGCTCATTGATGCTTTCTTACCTGTTTTTTCATATAGTTCAACAACGCATGCAGGCCGCGAACCCTTTGCGGCGTAATGACTTCGTGCAGGCCAAGCAGCAGATAGACATCGTCCGGTGTCGACAGCACGGCCTCCGGGGTGGCACCGGTAAAGCCTGCTACCAGAATCGCTGCATAGCCGCGTACGGTCGGAGATTCGGGGGGGATGTCCAGATAAAAATGCACCTGCTCTTGCTGCACTTCGGCTGCCAGAAAGACTGGGGTCTGGCATTCATGGACTTGTTCGAGGCTGTCCCGTTGGGCTTGATAGCGCTCGGGCAATGCAGGCAGATTGAGCGCAAATTCGATCAGATATTCCATCCGGTCGCGCGGGGTAGCCTCGCGAAATTCAGCGATGATCTCTTGCAAAGCGGGTGGGCAGCGGTTGATCTTTTCTTGCAACGTTGTCTCGGTCACGACCGTGTTTCTCCACTGGTAGGCCAGCACGCGCCACCCCCCCTGCGGGGGGGACGCGTAGAAGCTGATTGTCTGGAACAGCGCGATAGATCCTACTGCAAGGCTGGGGTTGCGTCAAATTGCAGCGATCTGGCCCAACAATTCCAGACGGACAACGGAAGATTGTTCGAGGAGCGCACGGACCTGTGCAAGTGGTGCAGACTTGCGGACAGGCTCCAGGCAGTTACAGTGGAAAAAAGGCCAGGATCGCGCGTTGGAGATCTTCTTCCCAGCCGTAGAAGGCAGAGTCCCTGCCTCGATAGGTTTCGGGATCGCAGCCGACGCCACCGATCAGATAGATCATGCCTGTGTTGTGGCTGGGGTCAAAGAGCATGCCGCCGAGCAGCCCATGTGCATCGCCCAGATGGCCCCAAGCGGGCGTGGGGTGGTTGCCAGCCAGGCGGTCGGAGCGGCCATGGGCATCGGCGGGCGAACCAGTGAAGTGGTGCAGCCCCAGCCCCCAGGCGCGCATCAACCCGCCGTAGGGGTCGCCGTTGCGCAGGGTGGGGTCGAAGCGCCATTCGACCCGCAGGATCTGTGCGACCGTAGCTGGCTGAAGGAGGGAGCAATGCTCTCCTTGCCCGGCGTTCAAAAAGACCTTCATCACTTCGACCAGGTCGCGCGCTGAAATCCGGAGCCCTCCCTGTGGGGAGAAGAGGGTGCCGTTGCTGCCGGGCTGGTATTGTTCAAGCTCGTGGGGGGCAGGGAAGGGCGGGGTGCTGGCCAGGTCATCGATCTGGGGCATCCAGGGCCCGTCTGGGTTCCAGATCCCTGCCTGTCGGCGACGGTAGAGGGGAGCCAGATGGCCGAGAGCGTCGGCGCTCAACGCCGACACGTTGAAAGAAGCCTCGACCCCCAGCCTGGCCAGCAGATGGTGGGCGACATAGCGGTCGAAGCGTTCGCCGCTCACTTTTTCGATCACTGTGCCCAGCAGACCGAAGCCGAGGTTGCAGTAGGTGAAGAAGCGACCGGGGGCCAGGTCGAGCTCTGGGTGTGGGGTGGAGACATGGGCGCTGCTGGCTGCGTCAGGGCGGTCAGCAGCCAGCACGCTGGCCAGCGTTGTGGTGGGTGGGAAGAGATAACTTTCCCCATCGCGCAGCGAGGAGGTGTGGGTGAGAAGCATCCGGGCTGTGATGGGAATGGCTGGCCAGTGTGGGTTGTACAAAGGCCAGCCGAGGACTGTGCTGAGGTCGGCGTCGAGGTCGAGTTGGCTTTGCTCGACCAACTGCATGGTTGCCAGCGCGGTGACGGTCTTGGAGAGAGAGGCTACCCGAAACCGTGTGGTCGGTGTGACCGGAAGCGAACGTGCTGGCTCTTGGGGGTCGATCCGCCGCTGGCCGAAGTAGCCTTCATAGCAGATCTGTCCTTGCCTGTAGACCACGACAGCCAGTCCAGAGAGGGGCGCGCCGGGTGTCGTCAGCAGGGAAGTCAGATACTTGTCCAGTTCATGCATAGGAAATCTCAACTTTTGCAGAGCAGCTGTGTAAAAAGAGCATCGTAGCGGGCTGCGACTTCCTGCCAGTCGAAGCGCTGGGCGAGAGAAGTACGCAGCCAGCCTGGGGCAGGGTGGGGGGTAGTGAGCCAGGCAGAGGCTTTGGCCAGCAGATCTGCTTCGTCCTGGTAGAGACAGCCAGCCTGGAATGTCGGCGGGATCAACTCTGGGTAGCTGAGCCGGGCGGGCAGCAGGGGAAAGGCCCCGGCGGCGACCGCCTCCAGCACGCTGATGCCAAAAAATTCGTGGTCGGCGGTGCTGATGACGAGGTCTGCTTCCTGGAGCAGCTGCAGATAGGCAGCGCGCGAGGGAAGATAGCCCCACTGGACGATCGTGTCGTGCAGCCGCAGGCGGGCTGTTTCAAATTCGACGGCGACCTGGCGAAAATTTTCTCCGGCCACAGCCAGTCGAAAGGCCAGATTGCGCTCGCGCAGCTGATACAGCAGCTCGAAAAATCGGTCAGGCCGTTTGTCGTGCTCCCAGCGCTGGTTCCAGAGGATGAGCGGCGGCTGGGCAGCGGTCGTTTTGTGCCGTGTCTGTTGGGCCAGGGCTTGCAATTCGACACCGACCGGGCAGACCTGGCTGCGGGCCTGTACACGTTCGATCTGGGCCAGATGGTTGTAGTCGGGAAAGTGTTTGAGCAGATTGGGCAGCGCGTCAAACCAGACTTTTCGGTGAAAGGCGCTGTTGAACAACACGGCGTCTGCAGCCAGCTGGCTCAGCCAGTTGAACATCGCGTAGGTCAGGTCGCGCTTTTCTGCAGGACGCCAGGGGTAGGTCAGCTGATTCTCGTGCATGTACAGGACGATGGGCAGCCGGCCAGGCAGCTGGCCGTGCAGCAGCCCCAACCAGGCAGGCAGGTGCAGCATATCGGTTGCCAACACCAGGTCAGGGCTACGCCCTGCAGCCAGCAGCTGGCTGGCCTGTGCGGCCAGCTCAATGGCAGCTCCCTGCATTCGCCATTTCCAGAAGCGCCCAGCCATCTTGAGCAGAGTGATCGAATGGCATGAGTGGCGGATGTACCCCTCTGCCCAGGATTGATGGCTGCCGGTGTGGTACGGTGAAAGAAGCCAGATCTGCATGGGCGCATTATCGTCCAATCCGTTCCGAACAGCCAAGCCAGAGAAGCGCGCAACAAGCTTGGGCGATTTGGCACATCTGTCCTCTGCGGGTATGATAGGGGATGGTTTGCAACAAGAGAAGTGGTGCATCGCCCCTCCTCTTGTTCTTTCTGTTCGCAGGGTGGACCTGCGGGCAACTCCAGAGAAAGAAAGGAACCCATCATGAACGGTGCGAACGAACGCCAGTACGAACTGGTCTACATTCTGCAACCCCAACTGGACGAAAGTGGAATCAACAGCTTTGACAGTCGTCTGCAAGATGTCATTGCTGCGCAGGGGGGGAACGAGATTGCCACTGAAGTTTGGGGAAAACGCACGCTTGCCTACCCGATCGAACGTCATTTTGAGGGCCATTACATCCTGCATCGTTTTCAGATGCCGGCGGCGGGTGCCGACGAAATCGACCGCACGCTGCGCTACAGCGAAGATGTCATGCGCTATCTTCTGATGCGCAAGGACGCGTAAGGTAGAAAAGCAAGGAAAGGATCCCAGACCGATGAGTGAACAGACAACCGCCACGCCCGAACAGAACGATGCTTTGACTGCTGCTGCGGAGAGTGGTTCTGCAGCCCGCTCGCTTGTGCCGCCGCCGGCCCCGGTCGTTTTCGCCAGCGACGATGATCCTGAAGAAGAACAAGCACAAGAAGAAGAAGAAGATAGCTTCACGGCCCCAGCCCAGTATGTAGAACGGGAAGGATCCGGGCGTACCCGCCGGATTGGGTCCGATGTGCGCTACGATGAGATCGACTACAAAAATATTGGTTTGCTGTCGCGTTTCCTGGACCGGCGTGGACGCATCCTGTCCCGCCGCAAAACGCGCGTCAGCGCCAAGGTGCAGCGCAGGATCGTGCGCGAGATCAAGCGTGCACGCCAGCTGGCTTTGCTCCCCTACACCGCAGATCAAACCCGTATTGTCCGCAAACGGAAGTAGTTTATGGCCGAACGCAACAAAAGAAAGCAGGCTGCTGAACAGTCGAACATTCTGGAGCGCGAGCTGACGCGCAAAGAAGAACGGTTGCGCCACCGTGACCGGGAACGACATCGGAAACTGTATACGTATGTGGGGGCAGCGCTGGCCGTAGCGCTGCTCGCTGTTGTGGTAGGGATCGTCTACCAATTCCTTTTTCTTCCCAGATCAGAGGTGGCCAAGGTCGGGGATGTCTCGATCGCAGCGAGCCAATTTTGGAAACGGGTGAAATTCGAGCAGAACAGCCTGACCAACCAGCTGATCCGCTATCAGGAACTGGAGCAGCAGTTCAGCCAGCAGTTCGGGCAGGGGGTCTTTGCCAGCCAGATCAGCCAGCTGCAGAGTACGTTGGGCAGCCCCTTTGCGCTGGGGCAGCAAGCCCTCAACAGCATGCTCGAAGATCTGATCCTTCAGAAGGAAGCCAGTGCACGGGGCATTGTGGTCAGCGACGAAGAAGTGGAGAATGCCCTGCGTGAAGAACTGGCCAACAGCAGTGGGTTGGTGACCGAGCCCCAGGCGACCGCTACTGTCCAGGCGGGTCTGGACGCCACAGCGACGGCGGCTGCATGGACGCCAACCCCCATCCCCACCGTAGATCCCAGCGCTGCCCCGGTGACAGCGACGGTGCCGACGCCGCCTGTGCCGCCGGCCCCTTCCATCATCACGGAGACAACCTACCTGGAAAGGCTCGGCAATCTGCAAAAATCGGTCGACCAGATCGCAGGGATGACGCTGGACGAGTACAAAGAGATCGTCCGATCCCGTCTGTTGCGCGAAAAGCTGCAGGAACTCATCGCCGACGAAAACGTTCAGACGACCGAAGAATCTGTCCATGCCCGCCACATTCTGTTGAGTGTGCGGGAGCCTGCTCCCGAGCCCACAGCGCTGCCCGATGGGACCCCAGCACCCACAGCCACTGCGTTGCCCGAAGGTGCTCCGACCCCAGAGCCAACACCTGCCCCACGCAGCAAAGAGGAAACGTTGGTGCTGGCCAATGATCTTTATCAACAGCTGGTGGACGGCGCTGATTTTGCCCAGTTGGCTTCAGAGTACAGCGACGACCCTGGCAGCGCCGCTGCTGGCGGTGACCTGGGCTGGTTCGGGCGCGGCAAGATGGTGGCTCCCTTTGAGGAAGCTGCCTTCACTCTGGCGGTCGATGCGATCAGCCAGCCGGTGGAAAGTTCTTTCGGCTACCATATCATTCAGGTGCTTGAACGAGACGATGCACGCCCCAAGGACGCAGCAACGCTTGACCAGGAGCGTTCTCAGGCCTTTCAGAGCTGGCTGACCGAACAGCTGGCGAGTGACGAGATCGAACGTCCCTCCAACCTGATGGGCTTGTTGCCGACCGGGCTGTAAAAAAGAGAGAGCTGGGCGCCGTCCATGCAAGAAGGGAGTCAGCCATTGGCTGACTCCCTTCTTGCATGGACGGCGTTGGATCAGCGGGGTGCGCTGGATTCCCTTACTCTCCGGGCAGACGGATACTTCTGCGCAGCGCAGCTGCCAGCGCCTCTGCGGAGGTCAGAGGCAGTTGGCAGGTATAGTTTTCACAGACATAGGCCGTTGGCCGTCCGTCGACCAGGGAACGTCCTGTCAGCAGAGGCAGCAGCACCTCCTGGCCTGGTTCCTGGCATGCCAGCACGGTTCCGGGCAGAAAGTAGCGGCGGGCTGCCGACAACAAGGCTGCTGTAGCCGGGTCTTTTGCCGGCCCGACGATCGCAATTTCCTGGCTGGGAGCCAGATGGCTTTCCAGGACACCCAGCAGCCGGCCAAAGCCAGTTGGCTGGCGAGCCATGGCTTCCTTCATCCTCAGCAGAATTCGTTCTGTCTCGCGGCGATAGTCAGGTTTGTCGAGCAAGATGGCGAGGCGCAGCAGCACTTCAGCAGCCAACGAGTTGCCAGAGGGAAGTGCGTTGTCGATGAACTCTTTGCGTCGCACGATCAGCGCTTCGTGGTCAACCCCAGTCTGAAAAAAGCCGCCAGCCGGGTCGTAAAACTGGGCGAAGATCCACTGGGCCAGCCGAGCAGCCTCTCCCAGCCAGCGAAGGTCGAAGGTCGCTTCATAGAGCGCGACCAAAGAGCGGCTGAAAGCAGCGTAATCCTCCAGGTAGGCGTTGAACCGGGCCCGCCCACCCTGGTAGGAACGAAAAAGACGTCCATCGGGCTGGCTCAGCGCAGCCAAAACAAAGTCTGCTGCCCGGCAGGCAGCGGCGAGTGCGTCGGGGCGATCCAGAAGGCTTCCACATTCGGCCAAGGCGTGGATCATCAGCCCGTTCCATTCGGTGAGGATTTTTTCGTCGCGGCCTGGCCGGATGCGCAGCTCACGGCGGGAGAAGAGCACCGACCGAGCCTGGCTCAGGAGCTGTTCGACGGCTGCAGCGCTGAGCTGGAAGCGCCGTCCCACCTCTTCTGTGCTGCGCACCACGCTGAGAATTGTGTGGCCCTCAAAATTGCCACGTTTGGACACGCCATAATAGTCGCTAAAAACGGCTGCACTTTGGGGGTCGAGCATGCTGTCGATCTCTGCCTGATCCCAGACAAAAAATTTGCCTTCGTGCCCTTCGCTGTCGGCATCTTGGGTGCTGTAGAAGCCTCCGTCTGGTGCGGTCATCTCGCGCAGCACAAAGTCGATCGTCTGCTCGACGACCTGGCGGAAGAGGGGGCGACCTGTCACCTGCCAGCCATGCAGGTAGGTGCGCAGCAGCTGCGCGTTGTCGTAGAGCATTTTTTCAAAATGGGGGACTAACCAGAACCTGTCGACGCTGTACCGGTGGAAGCCGCCGCCGAGTTGGTCGTAGAGGCCGCCCAGCGCCATTTTTTCGAGGGTCAACTCGGTCAGGTGCAGGGCATCCAAGTCGCCGGTGCGGCTGAAATAGGCCAGGGCAAAGTCGAGGATCATGGGCTGGGGGAATTTGGGTTGGCTGCCGAAGCCTCCTTCCTCCTCGTCAAAGCTCTGCAGCAGCTGCCCGATCGCCTCGTCGAGCAGATCGGTGCCCAGATCGCCCCCTTCGGCATGGAGTGCTGAGCTGCGCTGGAGCAGGGCAGTCAGCCGTTCGGCCTGGCCGTCGACCTGCTCCCGGCGGTTTTGATAGGCATCAGCCACGGCGCTCAGCACCTGCTGGAAACTGGGCATCCCGTAGCGTGGCTCTTTGGGGTAATAGGTGCCGCCGTGGAAGGGTTTGCCCTCGGGTGTCAGCCAGACACTCATGGGCCACCCTCCCTGGCCGGTCATCGCCTGTACCGCATCCATGTAGATGGCGTCGAGGTCGGGGCGCTCTTCGCGGTCTACTTTGATGTTGACGAACAGCTTGTTCATCAGCGCTGCCGTTGCTTCGTCTTCGAAGCTTTCGTGTTCCATCACGTGGCACCAGTGGCAGGCGCTGTAGCCGACCGAGAGGAAGATCGGCTTGTCTTCGCTGCGCGCCCGCTGCAGGGCCTCTTCGCCCCAGCTGTACCAGTCCACTGGATTGTGGGCATGTTGGAGCAAGTATGGGGAGCTTTCCTGGGCCAGGCGGTTGGTCGTCTTCATAAAGTGTTTTTGTTGGAGGACAGATTACTCGATGTCCATGTCGATCCCTTCGAGCGTGTCGCTGTCACCTTCGTCTTCCTCTTCGAGCGTGTCAAAGTCCAGGTCGAGCGTGTCGTCTTCGTCGGCGCCGAGCGAAATGCTGGTGCCGAGCGGCTCCATCCCCAGCTCAGCGACGCCCTCGATGTCCTCGAATTCGAAGTCGTCGAGTCCCAGATCGGTGTCTTCCAGATCGCCGAGATCCTCGTCGTGGTCGACTTCGCTGTCGATCAGCAAGGAGACCTCGTCGGCGATGTTGCTGACCAGGATGCGGCGTCGGCTGAAGCCTGTCCCGACCGGAATCAGCTTGCCGATGATCACATTTTCTTTGAGGCCGCGCAGTTCGTCGCGCTGGCCGCGGATGGCCGCTTCGGTGAGTACCCGGGTGGTTTCCTGGAAAGAGGCCATGGCCAGGAAGCTTTCGGTGTTGAGGGCAGCCTTGGTGAGGCCGAGCACGATCGGTTCTGCCTTGGCGGGTTTGCCGCCTCGTGAGACCACATAGTCGTTGATATCTTCGAATTTGAAGCGGTCAAGCAACTCGCCGGGCAGCAGGTCGGTGTCTCCGGCAGTACGCACCATGACCCGGCGCAGCAGTTGGCGCAGGATGACTTCGATGTGTTTGTCGTGGATGCTGACACCCTGGCTGCGGTACACCCGCTGGACTTCGGCGAGCAGGTAGAGCTGGGTGGCCTCGCGGCCAGAGATGCGCAAAATTTCTTTGGGATTTTTGGCCCCTTCGGTCAGCTGGTCGCCGGCCTGTACCGGAGCGCCCTCTTCGACGCGCAGGCGGGCATTGGCGGGCAGCTCGACCTCCCAGACTTCGGTGCTTTCCTGGCGAATCGTCACCAGCCCACTTTCGACAAAGACCTCGCCGTTCATCCCGGCGACGATCGTTGCCTCGTTGCGGTGGGCGATCACGGTGTCGTCCTGTACTCGGTCTTTGTCTGCCACAACCACGGTGAAGCCAGCTGGAATCTGGAGTTCGCGGCGTTTGAGGTCGGTGCGGCTGATCCGCAGTGTCCGTACTTCACCCTCCCGTTGGATCGAGATCCGGCCGTCAATTTCGGCGATCACGGCCTCTCCCTTGGGGGTGCGGGCTTCGAAGAGTTCTTCGACGCGCGGCAAGCCTTGGGTGATGTCGTCGGTTCCAGCGACGCCGCCGGTGTGGAAGGTGCGCAGCGTGAGCTGAGTGCCTGGTTCGCCGATCGACTGGGCTGCTACAATCCCGACAGCTTCGCCCATGCAGATCAACCCGCCGCGTGCCAGGTCTTCGCCGTAGCAGCGAGCACAGAGGCCAAAGCGGGATTCGCAGGTGAGGGGGGTGCGCACGAACGCTCTGTCGACCTGATGGCGGGCCAGCAGCTCAAGGGCTGCCTCATCGAGCAGATCGTTGCGCTTCAGCAGCAGAGCACCGGTTTGCGGGTCGCTCACATCGGCGGCCAGGAAGCGGCCTGTGATTCGTTCGCTGAAGTTTTCCTGCATCGACTTGGATTCCTCGGCAGTGATCCAGATGCCGGTCGGTGTCGTGCAGTCATCCTCGGTGATGATGACATCCTGGGCGACGTCAACCAGGCGACGGGTCAGGTAGCCAGCATCTGCCGTGCGCAGGGCGGTGTCGGCCAGACCTTTGCGGGAGCCGTGGGTGCTCAGGAAGTATTCCAGAGCGGTCAGACCTTCGCGGAAATTGGAGCGAATGGGCAGCGGGATGATGCGTCCGTTGGGGTCAGCCATCAACCCACGCATGCCAGCCAGCTGGCGAACGGGGTTGATGCCACCTTTGGTGGCGCCTGATCGGGCCATGGCGCCCAGCCCTTCGATTGGGCTGAGCAGCTCTTTGACTGCATCGGTCACCTCGTCGGTGGCACGGGTCCACAGCTCGACTGTCTTGTTGTAGAGCTCTTCTTCGGTGATCAGACCGCGCCGATACTGCAGCTCGGCAGTTTCTACCTCGGCGGTTGTCTGTTCGAGGATGGCCGCCTTGCGTTCGGGCACATTGATGTCCGAGATCGCAATTGTAATGCCCGAGCGGGTTGCGTAGCGGAAGCCTATCTCTTTGATGTTGTCGACCGTCTCGGCGGTGACAGCGCGGCCCAGATGTTTGTAGCAGCGCGCCACAATTGCGTCGACGCCTTTGCGGTCGAGCAGTTCGTTGACAAACCAAAGTTCTTCGGGCAAGGCCCGGTTGAAGAGAATGCGTCCGACGGTGGTGCGCAGGAGCCGTTCGGTCGGCCAGTTGGCGCCCAGCAGCCCCAGCCGGCGCAAGGCTGCCCGGGTCTCTTCAAGTGCAGCGGTGCCGAAGCCAGGGATATCGGCGACCATGCGTCGTTCGCCCCGGGCAACTGCGTCCATGAGCTGGCCTACGTTTTGAATGTTGTAAGAGCGCAGCACATTGCGCACCCGTTCGCTGAGCTCCAGCGTGTCGAGTGCCTGTGCGTCGTAGCGACTCTGGTAGAGCACCCGAATGGGTTGGCGCAGCCGAATCGCGCCCATTGCATAGGCATATTCTGCCTCTTCCATGCTGGAAAAGGCGGGCAGCGAAGCGGTGTCGGCGCTTTCATTCTCGTCGACGGTCAGATAGTAGACGCCCATCACCATATCTTTGGAGGGGCCCACAATGGGGTCGCCGCTGGAGGGTTTGAGCAGATTTTGGGTGGCCAACATCAGCTCGCGCGCTTCTCGGACTGCCTCGTCGCTGAGCGGGACATGCACGGCCATCTGGTCGCCGTCGAAGTCGGCGTTGAAGGCAGAACAGGTGAGCGGGTGAAGCTGGATGGCGCTCCCCTCGATCAGCACGACCTCAAATGCCTGGATGCCCAGGCGATGCAGGGTGGGCGCGCGGTTGAGCAGGACGGGGCGCTCATGGCAGATTTCGTCGAGCACGTCCCAGACTTCAGGGCTCATGCGGTCCACCATGCGTTTGGCGCTTTTGATATTGTGGGCGAAATTATTTTCGACCAGTCGGCGCATCACGAAGGGTTTGAAAAGTTCGAGCGCCATTTTTTTGGGCAGGCCACACTGGTGCAGCTTGAGCGTTGGGCCGATGACGATGACCGAGCGGCCGGAGTAATCGACACGTTTGCCGAGTAGGTTGCGTCGGAAGCGCCCCTGCTTGCCTTTGAGCAGGTCGCTGAGGCTTTTGAGCTTGCGTTTGCCGCTGCGGCTGACTGCCCGCCCGCGCCGGCCGTTGTCGACCAGGCTGTCGACTGCTTCCTGGAGCATGCGTTTTTCATTGCGCACAATGACATCGGGGGCTCCTAGCTCCATCAGCCGTTTGAGTCGGTTGTTGCGGTTGATCACACGGCGGTAGAGGTCGTTGAGATCGCTGGTGGCGAAGCGACCGCCGTCGAGCTGTACCATCGGGCGCAGCTCCGGGGGGATCACCGGCAGGGCGGTCAGCACCATCCACTCTGGCCGGTTGCCGCTCTTGCGGAAATTTTCGACCACGCGCAGCCGTTTGGCCGCCTTTTTGCGGCGCTGCTTGCTCTTGGTGGTGCGCATCTCGCGGCGCAACTCTTTTTGCATCTTCTCCAGGTCGAGCTTGGCGACGATGTCACGCACCGCCTCTGCGCCCATCCCAGCGGTAAAGACATTTCCCCAGCGCTCGGCCAGCTCGCGGTGGCGGCCCTCGGTGAGCAACTGCTTTTCTTCGAGCGCCTTGAGATCGGCCAGGGTTGCTTCCATCTGACGCTGTGCCTCTTCTTGGCGAAGAGCCACTTTGTTGCGCAGCTCGTCGATCTGGCTGCCGAGTTCCTGGCGTATAAAATCGCGACGAGCCCCCATGCGCATCCGCAGATCTGTTTTTTCTCTGTCAGACTCGTTTTGGAGCACGTCAAGCTTGTTCTGCACCAGGTCGTTGACGATCAAGTCGTAGTCCATCGAGACGATTTCGCCGGCGCTCAGCACAGCCTGGTCAGACCAGGAAAGAAATTTGGTGCTGTCGGCAACTTTGCCGGCATTGGTGTGGATCCAGGTTTGGAGCCTCTGCGCCTCAGCGATCGAGCCGGAGGAGATTTCGTTGATCCGTTCGTTGAGCGCTTGCACGGTCTGCTGTTCTTCGGCATCGAGCGCGGCGAAGGCGCGGTCCCGTTCTCCTTCCAGCCGGTTGAGTTCCTCCTGCACTTCGCCCTCGATGCGTTGCAGACGGGTCTGCAGATCCCGCTCATGGCGTTGGATAGCGCGCGAGCGGGCATCTTCGTTGACGTTGGTGATAATAAACTGGGCAAAGTAGAGGACTCGTTCCAGATGGCGCGGGCTGATGTTGAGCAGCAGCCCCAGCCGGCTGGGGACCCCTTTGACATACCAGATGTGGCTGACCGGCGAGGCCAGTTCGATATGGCCCATCCGTTCGCGGCGGACCCGGCTGGGGGCTACCTCGACGCCGCACTTGTCACAGACGATCCCTTTGTAACGCACACGCTTGTATTTACCGCAGGCACATTCCCAGTCGCGTGTGGGCCCGAAAATACGCTCACAGAACAGCCCATCGCGTTCTGGGCGCAGTGTGCGGTAGTTGATCGTCTCAGGTTTGGTGACTTCACCGTAGCTCCACTCGCGGATGCGCTCCGGAGACGCCAGCGAAATTTTGATTGCGTCGAAATTTCTGACTTCCATGCAGTTTCTGTCCTTTTTGTGCTACTCGCCGGCTGTTTTGGTCATGGCACCGGGCAGATTGAGGCTGAACCCCAGCCTCGGCATGCTCTCCGCAGCTTCTTCCTTGCCAAAGTGAACTGTCTCACCTTTTTCGTTGACAACTTCGACGTCGAGGCCAAGGCTTTGCAGTTCTTTCACCAACACACGGAAACTTTCGGGCACGCCAGGGCTTTGAATGGGCTCGCCCTTGACGATCGATTCGTAGGTCTTGACACGGCCGGCGATGTCATCAGATTTGACGGTGAGCATCTCTTGCAGGATGTGGGCGGCCCCGTAGGCTTCAAGCGCCCAGACTTCCATTTCGCCGAAGCGCTGGCCGCCAAACTGGGCCTTGCCGCCCAGCGGCTGCTGGGTGACCAGGCTGTATGGGCCGGTGCTCCGGGCATGCACCTTGTCTTCGACCAGATGGTGGAGTTTGAGCATCTGGACAACACCGATGGTGACTGGAGAATCGTAGGGGTCGCCGGTCTTGCCATCGTACAGGCGCTGTTTGCCTGTGGTCGGCAGTGGCCAGCCTGTGGTGCGGCTGACCACCTCGGCGTGGCTGTGCAGGGTGGCATCGTCCAACTGCGCCAGCGTCGCGGCGATCGGCTCCAGACCGGCAGCCGCCAGCACGCTTTCGCCGTGATAACAGAGCCACTCCCAGACTGCCACACGCTGGGCCAGGCTGTTCGACTCCGTGCTGGTTCGGCGTTCGCTGAACGAGTCAGGGAGAATCTGTTCGGTGACATAGCCGCGACCACGCAGCCACTCGCGCAGCACGCAGTGGCGGGCGTAGGTCGGTTCTCGATAGATCCGTTCGGCGTCGTAGCCGAGAGGTTCCAGCCAGTCCAGCAGATAGATCAAGCGGGCGTCGTCGTCGTCGCGCAGCTGCCACGTGTCGACCTGCTGTTGGTGGACGTACCGCCAGGCGTCTGCGGTCGCTGCTCGCCAGGCTCGTTCGACCAGCCAGGAACGGGCCAGTTCTGCTTCGATCTCTTCCTCGCGGGCTCCGTCGAAGACGGGGGTTTCTGCTTTGAAACCGAGGCGATGGGCCGCCCAGCCCAGATGGGCTTCCAGAATTTGGCCGATATTCATCCGGCCAGGCACCCCCAGGGGATTGAGAATGATGTCGACTGGCGTTCCATCGTCCAGGAAGGGCATGTCTTCGACCGGCACCACTTTGGAGATGACGCCTTTGTTGCCGTGGCGACCTGCCATCTTGTCGCCTTCTGTCAGCCGACGGCGCTGAGCGACGCTGGCGCGCACAATTTTTTCCACACCGGCGGGCAAGTCGCGGTGCTCGTCTCGGCCAAATACTTTGATGTCGACCACCTTGCCCCGTTCGCCGTGGGGCAGGCGCAGCGAGGAATCCTTGACTTCCCGTGCCTTTTCACCAAAAATGGCCCGCAGCAATTTCTCCTCAGGCGTCAGCTCAGTCTCCCCTTTGGGGGTAATCTTGCCGACCAGAATGTCGCCCGGGGTCACCTCCGCACCGATGCGGATGATCCCCTCTTCGTCGAGATCTTTGAGCGCGTCTTCTCCGACGTTTGGAATGTCGCGGGTGATCTCTTCTGGGCCTAGCTTGGTCTCACGCGCATCGACCTCATGTTTTTCAATGTGGATCGACGTATATTTGTCATCTTGTACCAGCCGCTCGCTGACCAGAATGGCATCCTCGAAGTTGCCGCCTTCCCAACTCAGATAGGCGACCAGAACATTCTGGCCGAGCGCCAGTTCGCCGCCATCGGTGCTGGAACTGTCGGCGAGGACATCCCCGCGGGCGACTACATCGCCTTTGAAGACGACCGGGCGCTGGTCGATGCAGGTGCTCTGGTTGGAGCGGTTGTATTTGCGCAACGGGTAGCTGCGGCGGGTCCCGTCGTGCTCCTGGACCACGATCCGGTCGCCGGTGACGCTGACCACCTCGCCGTCGTTGCGTGCTGTGACCACCTGTCCCGAGTCGACAGCCGCCTGGAATTCCATGCCGGTACCGACCAGCGGGGCATCTGGACGCACGAGCGGGACAGCCTGGCGCTGCATGTTGGATCCCATCAGGGCGCGATTGGCATCGTCGTGTTCGAGGAAAGGGATCAACGCAGCCGAGACACCGACGATCTGCTTGGGCGAAACATCCATATAGCGGATGGCACTGGGCTGTTCAAATTTGAACTCTTCTGCCTGGCGGGTCGAGGTGCGCACGTTGAGAAATTCGCCGAGCGCGTTGAGCGCCGAAGCAGCCTGGGCAATCGGAGCCGTCTCGTCTTCGTCGGCGGTGAGAAAGACCACGTCGCGGCTGACGAAGGGGCGAACACGTACACTTTCGAGCCCCATGGCAGCAAGCTCTGCCGCCAGCGTATCGTCGACTGCCGTCCCCCGTCTGGCCACCGTTGCGCCGCTCGCCGGGTCGACCACATCGGCGTCGAGGGTGTGCCCGACCAGCGCAGTGGCCTCGACCGGACGAATCTCCTTGAGCACTTTGCGGTAGGCGGTCTCGATAAATCCATAGTCGTTGACTCGACCATATGAGGCCAGCGACCCGATCAGGCCGATATTGGGCCCTTCGGGGGTTTCGATCGGGCAGATTCGTCCATAGTGTGAAAAGTGGACGTCGCGCACGTCGAAGCCGGCACGCTCACGGCGCAACCCCCCGGGGCCGAGCGCGCTGAGCCGACGCTTGTGGGTCAGTTCAGCCAGTGGATTGGTCTGATCCATAAACTGGCTGAGCTGGCTGCCGCCAAAAAATTCACGCGTGGCGGCGACAACCGGCCGGATGTTGAGCAGGCTCAACGGTGTCACCTGGTCGGGGTCACGGATCGACATCCGCTCGCGCACGACCCGCTCCATGCGCAGCAGCCCGATGCGCAGTTGATTCTGGATCAATTCGCCGACCGTCTTGACACGACGGTTGCCCAGATGGTCGATGTCGTCGGCGCGGCCTTCGCCGTTGTTGATCTGGATGATGCGCTTGATGACTGCGATGAGATCGTCTGTCGTCAGCAGGCGGGCGCCATCCTGGGTTTGCTGAATATCGAGCCGGAGTCGGCGGTTGAGTTTGTAGCGGCCCACCTTGCCCAGGTCGTAGCGGCGCGAGGAAAAGAAAAGCCCTTGCACAAAGTTGCGTGCATTGTCGAGGGTCGGCGGGTCACCAGGGCGTAATTTTTTGTAGAACTCCAACAGGGCATCGTCGACCCCGCGTGCCGAGTCAGGGGTCGGGTTGCTGGTAGAATCGCGTTCAAGCGTCGACTCGATGTAAGGGTGGTCCAGGTTGTTGTCGACGTCGACAAAGAGGGCACGGATCTCGTCGTCGCTGCCGAAGCCGACGGCACGCAACAGCAACGTGACTGGCAGCTTGCGCTTGCGGTCGACTTTGACGCTGACAATGTCGCGTTTGCTGGTTTCAAACTCCAGCCACGCGCCGCGGCTCGGAATCAGTTTGGCACCGGCCAGATCACGGCCGGTCGTGCGGTCAGGATCTACTGTAAAATAGACACCCGGCGACCGGATCAGCTGGCTGACCACCACCCGCTCGCTGCCGTTGATGATGAAGGTCGCTGCCTCGGTCATCAGCGGGAAGTCACCCATAAAGACTTCCTGCTCGCTGACCTCTCCAGTCTCCTTGTTGACCATCCGCACCTTCACCCACAGCGGCGCCGCATAGGTGATGTCGCGCTCACGGCATTCTGCTTCGGGGTATTTAGGTTCTCCAAAATAGAAACTCCCGAAATGGAGCTCGAGATTTTTGTTGAAACTGACGATCGGCGAAATTTCTGCAAGCAGTTCCTGCAGCCCTTCTGTTTTGAACCATTCGAAGCTGTTGAGCTGCACTTCGGTCAGACGCGGCAAATCGAGGACGGTGGGCGTGCGCGCATAGCTTTTGCGCCGAGCATTGTTTCCCTGAGAAGAGACCATGGTTCCATTGTCGGTTCTGTTGGCGAATTGGCTCATGTATTCCATTCCTTGATTAGGCCATCCTGGTTAGCCATTCAATGACAAGACAAGAAGACACCAGGCAGACAGCGATCTGTGGCCGCATCTCTGCAGCTCGTCCCTATCTATCTTCCGGTGTCTTCAACTCCAAACAACTGCTGTAGTTGTTGCTCAATTGTACAAAATAGATAAAAAGTCAGGTAGTCCCAGGAGGAGAAACCACAACCAGTTTCTGACAACCCCTTCAACCACCTGACCTCCTTACCGTACTTGCAAAATGGCTGTTCGATTCAACCTGCTGTCGAATGCCGTAAACATGAATACTAGCCGACCTTGTTTTGTCTGTCAAATCGAGATGTTTCCCAAAATCGCATGAGCCCAAAACGGGCTGCCAGGAATTGCAGCGCACAGGTTTGGATGAATCTTGTTGAATGGAGCGCAGGGTGGTATACTAGCAAAGATTCTGACCCTGGCCAAGACACAACGATCAAATCACCAATGAGTGCAGAGGAGCTGTCACCGCATATGGACAGGCAAAGCGCCCTATTGTGGATGAAGGATGTCAGCAAAGCATTTCCTGGTGTACAGGCGTTGCAGAGTGTCAGCCTCTACGCAGCAGCCGGAGAAGTTCTGGGGTTGATTGGCCAGAACGGCGCCGGCAAGTCCACGCTGATGAAGATTCTCTCCGGCGTTTACACAATCGACAGCGGTGAGCTGTATTTCAACGGCAGCCCGCTCGTCATCCACAGCCCGCACCAGGCCCAGGAACTGGGCATCTCCATCATTTACCAGGAACTCAACCTGATGCCCAACCTCTCCGTCATGGAGAATATTTTTATTGGCCGCGAGCCGGGGGGAGCCGTGTTCGTCGACCGTCGCCAGTTGGAACAGCAGACGCGTGCAATTCTCGAACGGATGCACATGCATCTGCGTCCGACCGCGCTGCTCCGCTCGTTGTCTGTCGCCGAACAGCAGATGGTCGAGATTGCCAAAGCGATCTCGCGCGATGTGCGCGTGCTGATTATGGACGAGCCCACCTCAGCGCTCAGCGAGGCCGAGGTGGAAACTCTTTTCGAGATCATTCGGGAACTGAAGCGCAGCGGCGTCGCGGTCATCTTCATCTCTCACCGTCTGGAGGAGGTGCTCCACATCTGTGATCGGGTCAGCGTGCTGCGCGATGGGCAGAATGCCGGTGATGTGCAGGTGGCCGATACCAGCCGCGAGGAGTTGATCCGCAGGATGGTCGGCCGTTCGCTCGAACAGTTTTTCCATCGCACAGAACACCTGGACGGCAGCGTTTCCAGTACAGAGGTGGTGCTCGAAGTCCAGAAGATCCACCGGCGCGGCAATACGCTCAACCCCGATGCAGTGGTGCTCGACGATGTCAGTTTCAGCCTGCGTCGAGGTGAGATCCTGGGGTTGGCCGGGTTGGTCGGCGCTGGGCGCACTGAGCTGGTCCGTACTATCTTTGGGGCCGACCGCCGCCGCAGCGGCCGCATCTTGTTGAATGGCCGTGAAGTGAACATTCACTCCCCGGTCGATGCCATCCGGCTGGGAATCGGGTTGGTGCCGGAAGACCGCAAGGCACAGGGGTTGATCCTAGGGCTGGCGGTGCGTGAAAACATGACGTTGGCCCATCTCGACACGTTGAGCCGTGCAGAGTTTGTCCAGCTGGCCACAGAACGGCGTCTGGTCACCGAATACATCGAACGCTTTGAAATTCGTACGCCGAGCATGGAACAGAAGGTCGTCAACCTGAGCGGCGGCAACCAGCAAAAAGTGGTGATTGCCAAGTGGCTGATGCTTACCCCCCAAATTTTGATCATGGACGAGCCGACGCGCGGCATCGACGTCGGTGCCAAGTCTGAAATTTATGAGCTGATGCACCAGCTGGCCACCCACGGCATCAGCATCATCATGATTTCCTCGGAGTTCCCGGAATTGCTCGCCATGTGTGACCGCATCGTCTGTCTGGCCGAAGGCCGTGTGACCGGCGAGCTGCTGCATCGTGAGGCAACCCTGGAGACCTTGATGCATTTCTGCACCCTGCGCAGGCAGGTTGTGTCCGTCAGCGAAGGAGCCATAGCCCTGTGACGATGAAGCAAAATACCCCATCTGCCCCACGCCCGATCGACTGGACCGCGTACGCCAGCCAGCTCGGTGCCTTGGGGGTCTTGATCGCGATCTGTATTATCTTTGCGCTGATCGAGCCAGCTTTTGTCTCCTCGCGCAATATCTTTAATGTGCTGCGCCAGGTCTCGATTTATGGGCTGCTGGCGGTTGGCATGACGTTTGTGATTCTGACCGGAGGGATTGACCTTTCAATCGGTTCCTTGCTGGCGCTCGCCGGGCTGGTCTCCGCTGCGGTCTACAAAGGGGGGATGGGGTTGCTTTCGGCGGGTACCGCAGGCCAGGCAGAAGGGTTTGGTCTGATACCTGCGATTGCGGCGGCTGTGGCGGTTGGGGTGCTCGGTGGGTTGTTGCAAGGGACTGCCATTGCCCGGCTCAAAGTTCCTCCGTTCATCGTCACGCTGGGGGGGCTCACGGCTTTTCGAGGGGGGGCCCTGCTCTTCTCCAGCGGCCAGCCTATCAGCACCTTCACCGACGAATACAAATTTTGGGGGCAGGGCATGGTGGGACCTGTGCCTGTCCCGGTGATCATCTTTCTCGGTTTTGCTCTGCTGGCCTATGTCGTGCTGCGTTATACACGTTACGGCCGTCATCTCTACGCTGTGGGCGGCAACCCGGAGGCTGCTCGCCTTTCCGGGCTCAATGTCAGCCGGATCGTGCTCAGCGTCTACGTCATTACCGGCTTCTTTGCCGGGCTTTCTGGTTTTCTGCTCTCTTCCCGGCTCAACTCGGCGGAACAGGTGGCCGGGGTCGGCTACGAGTTGACTGTGATCGCCGGTGTCGTGATCGGTGGGACCAGCCTGTTCGGCGGCGAAGGTGGAATTTTTGGGACGGTGATCGGTATTTTGTTGATCGGTGTGCTCAGCAATGGGCTGACCTTGTTGAATGTTTCTCCCTACTACCAGCAAATCTTGGTTGGCCTGATCATCGTTTTTGCTGTCTATCTCGACCAGCTGGTCAAGCGGCGCCGCCGGTAGCCCTGCCGTTGTGTGTTTCGCTGCAGTGCGATCCTCAGTCAGTTGCTCTGCGGCGTTCATTTTTTTTGGTTCAATTTCACAAGGAGAGGTGACTATGCGTAAAAGTTTTGCCATGCGAAGTCTCTACATCGTTTCCAGCCTGATCGTTTTGCTGGCGCTTGTGCTGGCGGGCTGTGCGCCGTCGGCGGCGCCTTCCGAGGGCAGTGAGGCTGCCGAGCCTGCTGCTGAAGCCAAGGTCTACCGCATTGCGTTTTCGGTGCCGGCGATGAGCTTCCCCTTCTTCGTGCACATGGAGAAACAGGTGCGGGACGAAGCGGCGAAGATCGGCAACATCGAGATCATCACGCTCGACGGCCAGGACAACACGACCAAGCAGGTGGCTGACCTGGAAGGTGTGATTGCGCTCGGCTACGACGGCCTGATCGTCAGCCCGCGTACCAACGAAGGGGTCGCTCCGGTCATCCAGCAGGTGATCGACGCAGGAATTCCGGTGGTCACCATCGACCGCCGTGCCGACGGTGTCAACGGGCTGCTGGCACATGTCGGCGCCGACAACGTGCTCGGCGGCGAAGCGCAGGGCGCAGCGATCCTGAGCCTCTTCCCAGAGGGCGCCAAGATCATCGAACTGCTCGGCACGCCTGGTGCCTCGCCAGCCATCGATCGCTCTGCGGGTCTGCACAACGTGATCGACCCGGCGGGCAACATCGAGGTGGTTTGTCAGCAGACGGGCAACTTCAACCGAGACGGTGGGTTGACCGTGACCGAGAACTGTCTGGCCTCCAACCCGGATGTGCAGGCGATCGTTGCGGCCAACGACGACATGGCGCTGGGTGCCATCGAGGCAGCCAAGGCTGCCGGCGTCGCCATCCCGATCATTGGCTTTGACGCCCTGCCGGAGGCTCTGTTGGCGGTGCGTGACGGGGCCCTCTACGGCTCGGTCGAGCAGTTCCCGGGCGGCCAGTCGCGTACGGCGCTGCAGACGATCGTCAATTTCATCGTTGCGGGGACAGCGCCGGCCAGCGATGTGGTGCTGCTCACCCCCAAGTTGATCACGACCGAGAACTTTGACGAAGCCGAGCGTATCGGCGAAATTCCTCAGTAAGACCGCAGATTCTCTGTGTGCAGCGGGCCATCGATTCTGGTCTGCTGCACACAGAGCATTCTTCCCCCTCTGCTTTGCCAGCAAGGACACATAAACCCATGACCACACCAACCAAAACAATTCACGCTGCCTTTGAAGCGGGTGAAGGAATTCTGCGCCTGGCTCCGACCTGGGTACCGCGTTCGTTTTGCATTCCTGGGCGCCGGATCAAGCTCGATCCACGGGATTATTACTCGTTTGGTGCCGTTCGCGGCGGGATCGACGAGCGCTGGTTTTCCTCTACGACCAAAGCTGACAACGGTCCGCTGACCACGCCCGATGAAGGGCTGAGCTATGTCGTCTACGAGGCAGGCGGCGCCGTATACAAAGTGCTGCTGATCGACGCAGTCGCCGAGCTGGGTGCGGCGTTGCTCGGCGACGCCCTCTGGAGCCAGTACGGCAAGTGGCCGATTTACTCCAAATTTTTTGACAACCGCGACCCGCTGCCCCACCATCTGCACCAGACCCAGGAATTTGCCAGCCTGGTTGGGATGGAGCAAAAACCGGAGGCGTACTACTATCCGCCCCAGCTCAACAACCATGGCGGTACCTTTCCGCACACCTTCTTTGGGTTGGAACCTGGCACCACCCGCGCACAGGTACGCCGCTGTCTGGAAATCTGGAACGAGGGAGACAACCAGATCACCAATCTGTCCAAAGCCTATCGGTTGGAACCAGGCACCGGGTGGTACGTGCCGGCTGGCGTGCTGCACGCTCCTGGCAGTCTTTGTACCTACGAGCCGCAGTGGGCCAGTGATGTGTTCGCCATGTTTCAGTCGTTGGTCGCCGAGGTGCCGATCGAGTGGGGGAACCTGGTCAAGAATGTGCCAGCTGACCGCCAACAGGATCTTGATTTTTTGGTCGACATGGTCGACTGGGAGGCCAATGTGCTGGTGGACCTCAAAGCCCGCTATTTCCGCCCGCCGCTTTTGGTCAAACCACAGCCCGAGATGGAGGAGGGCGGCTATATCGAGCGGTGGATCACCTATGGCAATCCCTACTTTGCAGCCAAAGAGCTGACTGTGCTGCCGGGTCGCACTGCCACGATTCGCGATGCGGGTGCCTACGGCTTTATTACGGTCCAGGGCCACGGCACTCTCGACCGTCACCTGATTGAGACGCCAGCTTTGATTCGTTTTGGCCAGCTCACCTACGACGAATACTTTGTCTCTGCTGCTGCAGCCGCGCGGGGGGTGCAGATCACCAATCTCAGCCGGAGCGACCCGTTGGTGATGCTCAAACATTTTGGCCCGAACCCGGAGTCCCCTGCCGCCTGATTGGGGGGGCGGGGCCTCTGAGGCGGCGTGTGGCAAGTCGATGGGGGGCATGCGGGTGGCCCCGTTTGTCCCCCATCTGCAAGCGGCGTTGCGTGCGGAGATTCAGCGAGCTGTTGAAAGAGGGCGTTCGCGGCGCTGCCGTCGTTCGAGTGCGGCGAGCATGGCCTCCTGGTCGCTCCAAGGGGTCTCCTGCTCTCCGAAACACATGCTGCGTTCGTGCCCTTTGCCGAAGGCAGCGACGACGTCGCCCGGCTGTGCCATGTCGACTGCGTGCTGAATCGCTGTGAAGCGGTCAGGAATGATCTGGTAGCAGCTCTGGCTGGCGCTGCTGAGCAGCCCGCGCTCGATCTCCCGACAGATCTCTGCCAGATCTTCGGTGCGTGGGTCCTCGGCGGTAATCAGTGTGTAATCTGCCAGTCGCCCACTGATTTCTCCCATCAGAAAACGTTTGGCGCGGTCGCGCAGCCCGGCGGCTCCAAAGACGGCGATCAGCCGTCCCCCTGCCTGCCTATCGACAAGGGTGCGCAGGGTGGTCAGTGCCCGCTCCAGGCTGATTGGCGTGTGGGCAAAGTCGACCAGCGCTAAAAAAGGCTGGCCGGCATCCATGCGCTGCATTCGTCCGAGCACCGGCGCCAGCGTCGCCACCCCTTGCTGGATCGCAGAGGGGGAAATTCCCAACGCCAGTGCTGCGGTGGCGGCTGCGGCCACGTTGTACACGTTGAATTCGCCGATCAGCGGGGACTCAATTGCAACTTTTCCTTCCCACCCGTTCAGTACAAAATGGGTGGCTTCTGGCTGGAAGCGCACATCGCTGACGGTGACATCCAGCCCAACACCCGGTGTCCGACCGCTCAGCCCGTAGCAAAATACGGGCAGCTGCTGCCTGTGGCGTGCCATCTCTTCGTCGAGGACAGCACGCAAGGCGGTGTAGCTGCCCGGGTCATCGGCGTTGAGCACTGCGGCGCGCGGCACGCCAGGCTTGGGAGGAGAGGCAAAAAGTGCCCGAAAGAGCAGGGCCTTGGCTGCAACATAGGCCTCGCGGGTGCCGTGGTAGTCCAAATGTTCGTGGGTGATGTTGGTCACCACCGCGAGATCGAAGTCTACGGCAGCGACCCGTTGCTGATGAAGTCCATGGCTTGTGCTTTCGATCACTGCGTAGCGGCAGTCGGCTGCCACCATCTGCTGCAAAAAACGTTGTACTTCCGGGGCATCCGGGGTCGTGACGTGCAGTCCTGTCTCGCTGGCGATGCCGCGCACCCTGGCCCCGACAGTGGTGACCACGCCGACGGTGCCGGCGGGTTCGGCAGGGGTCTGAGTGGCCACCCGCAGAATGGATTCCAGAATGCTCGAAGTCGTCGTCTTGCCATCGGTGCCTGTGACCCCAATCACAGCCAACTGTCGGGCAGGAAAGGCGTGCAGGGCTGCGCTGGCCAACGCCAGCGCATACCGGCTGTCGGAGACCTGCAGGTAGATGAACGAGGCTGGCTGCACATCGGCGACCTGCTGCAACTGTGACCACTCATATTCTCCCACCACGGCCACTGCTCCTCGCTCAACGGCCGCAGCCACATAGCGGTGCCCATCGTGCTGTGTGCCTACGGTCGCCACGAACAGCGCACCTGCGCTGACCTGACGGCTGTCTGCACAGACTGCCACCACTGCAGCCTGAAGCGACGCGTCTGGCCCTGGGTAGAGGCGGCTGTGTGGCAGGAGTTCAACCAGACTTTGAAGGGTCAACATGTTTTCCTCAAATATCGCGTGGCCCGCGCAGGATCGCCACACCCGCTGCCAGGAGAAGCGCGCCAAACAGACCGATCATCCCCAGCAAAACGACAGGCAGCCGTCTGCTGAGCTCAGCAGCCAGATCGAGCGCTCTCCAGGGTGGGGGCGTGTTCTCGGGGAGCTCTGTCGGTGCGGCAGGGGGCGTGTTCTCGGGGAGCTCTGTCGGTGCGGCAGGGGGCGTGTTCTCGGGGAGCTCTGTCGGTGCGGCAGGGGACGTGTTCTCGGGGAGCTCTGTCGGTGCGGCAGGGAGCGTGTTCTCGGGCAGCTCTGTCGGTGCGGCGGGGGGCGTGTTTTCGGGGAGCTCTGTCGGTGCGGCAGGGGGCGTGTTCTCGGGGAGCTCTGTGGGTGCGGCAGGGAGCGTGTTCTCGGGCAGCTCTGTCGGTGTGGCGGGGGGCTGAAGCAGATTCGAGGGAGCTAGGGGTGCGCTGTCTGCTGTTTCTGTAGGATTGTTGCGTCGGGCCTGTCCCAGGGCATCGGCGGCTCGCTCCCCGGCACCGCGGATGCTGGTGCGGGGTTCGGGGCTCTCCGGCGTGCTCTCGACAACCGTTTCTGGGAGGGGTGGGGGGAGCTCTGTCGGGCTTGCTGTGGCCGTTGCAGCGGGTGTGGCTGTCGGTTGCAGGCTGATGCGGACTGGGGTTGGCGTCAGTGTTGGGGGACGCGTGGCTGTCGGGAGTGGGGTTGCTGTTGCTGTCGAGGTCGCGGTGGGGGTCTCAGTGGGAGTTGGCGTCAGGGTGGGGGTTGCCGTGGCAGTTGGGGTTGGCGTGTCGGTGGGGGTTGGGCTGGGCGTGGCAGTGGGAGTGGCTGTGGCCAGTGCTGCCCGTACATCCAGGGGTGCCAGCGTGGCCAGGGTGGCAAAATTTTGCCCTTCATCGTCGCTGCGCATTACCCAACCCGACTGTCCGCCTGCGTAGATTGTGCGTGGTGCACGTTCGCTGTTGGCCAGGCTGTAGATCGGCTGGCTGGAAGGAACCCCATCGACTCCAGCGGCGGACCAGGTCACGCCATCTCCGACCCAGATCCCATTCTCACTGGCTGCGACGACCAGCCGTCCGCTGCTGGCCAGGTCGTAGTAGATGCTGTCCGGCAAGCTGGCCACTCGTTCCCAGTTGTCACCGTCTGTGCTGCGGTAAAGTGCTGTATCGCTGCCTGCATACAGGGTGGTGCGGGCAGCCAGCAGGCTGAACACAATCGAAGTTGTCGGTGTGTTGTTCACCATTTCCCAGCGGGTACCGTCCGGGCCCAGCCGGTAGAGTCCGCTGTGTGTGCCAGCATAGAGGGTGCCGTCAAATAAGGCCAGCGACCGGATACGTCGGGCCTCCCCGGCCAATCCACTGTCCACCTGTTGCCAGGAAGCAGCGCTGTCAGAGGAGCGGAATACACCGTCGAAGCGGGTGCCGGCATAGATCGTCGTCTGGTTGCCCTCGCGAACTGTGTAGAGCACCCCCACAGCGCTGTTGGCGCTTAACAGCTCGCGAAATCCAGCAACTTCAGCCCAGGTTGCGCCGCCATCTTGGGAGCGGAGCAGCAGCCCACTGCCGCCGTCTGAGGCATAGGCGATTCGGCTGTTGCGTGGATCGAAGGCCAGCGAGGTGATGCTGATGTTGGGGCTTAGGTTCGGTGTAGTGTTGGCCCAGCTGAGGCCAGCATCTGTGCTGCGGTAGATAGCGGCGGGTTGTGGTGAGTTCAGCACCCCAGCCAGCAGTTGATCAGGCGCTGTCAGCGCGACTGCCAGACTCAAGACGGGATTGTCGGTCGGCGCAGCGGTCTGCGCTGAAACCCAGATTGGGAAGAGCAGGACAAAAATGGTGAAAACAATCCCGCCTGTTGTCCACAGTTGCCGGGCCCGCAACACATTCATAGAATTTTTAGTATACTCTTGACTGGCTTGAACTCTAAATAGGATAATTTCCAGGGATACATTCTCGGCAGCGGGTGCTCTCCCACCACAAAAGGGCTGTTCAATCAAAAAGGCGAGATCGGAACGATCTCGCCCTGAAAATTGTTGTCTGAAGCGGTCAAAAAAGGGTCATCAGCAAGCGTGAAGCGGTATTGGCCCAGTCAATGATCATCGGGGGATAAATGCCGATCCAGAGCACGCCAAAGACGCAGATGGCCACTGTGGCCTGTGCGCCGATCCCTGGTGCGCCGGTCGACGGCGCTCCTTCTTCGGTCGAAAAGAACATCAGGCGTGCGACAGACATGTAGTAGAAAGCGGAGATGGCCACGTTGATCAGGGCCATTGCTGCCAAGAAGTAGTATTGATGTTGGACAGTGGCGCCGAAGACAAAGAATTTTCCGACGAACCCTGCGGTCAGCGGGATTCCGACCAAGCTGAGCAAGAAGACAAACATAGAGATGGCCAGCCAGGGAGCCCGCCTGGCCAGTCCGGTAAAGTGGCTGTAATCGCTGCCTCCCGACATATTTTCGACCGCCATCACCACCATAAAGGCACCGATGTTGGTAAACAGATAGCCCATCAGGTAGATCAGCATGCCGTTGAGCCCGTTCATGGAGAGCGTTGCCACATCGACCCCGCTGGTGTTGACAACGGCGGCCAGCCCAAGCACGATATAGCCGGCCTGTGCGATGCTGCTGTAGGCCAACATGCGTTTGATGTTGGTCTGACGCAGTGCCATCAGGTTGCCGGCAAACATGGTGAGCACACTGAGCCCACCCAACACGGGGACCCAGAGTGCGCTGCTGGAGCCGAAGGCCAGCAGCAGCACGCGCGCCATCACTGCAAAACCGACCGCTTTGGAGGCTGTCGAGAGGTAGGCGGTCACCGGGGTTGGCGCGCCCTCATAGGTGTCAGGGGTCCATTGGAAGAAAGGGGCGAGGCTGGTTTTGAAGCCCAGGCCTGCCAGCACCAGGATCACGGCGGGTACGATTGCGCCGTTGAGTTCTCCATTTTCGGCAAAGGCAACGCCGATCGCTGTCAGATTGAGTGAGCCGGTCGCCCCATACATGAAGGTCATGCCGTACAGCATGATAGCAGAGGCCACCGACCCGTAGAGGAAGTATTTGAGACCTGCTTCAGAGCTGCGCAGATCTTCGCGCAGTGAGCCGACCAGAATGTAGCTGGTGATCGACAGGAATTCGATCGCCACAAAAATGAGCAGCAGGTTGTTGGCGCTGGCTGCAAAGGCCATGGCCACACTGATAAACAGATAAGAAGACCAGAACTCAGCTGCGCCGCTGATGCGCTGGTTGAGGTAGCCTCCTCCTGCGATTGCTGTCAGCAGCATGGCTGTATAGACGATAATCTTTGTGAACAGCGAAAACGCATCTACATCGACCACATAGGCGGTGGTCTGTGCGTCTCCCCCCAGTTGGACAATGGCCCCTACAAGCCCCAGCAGCAAAAAGATCACGGTCAGGGCCAGGTAGCCGCGGCTGCTGCCTCCTTGTTTGCCGGCAGTGGTATCCAAAATCAAGATCAGCAGCGCACCGACCGCGACAAAAATTTCGGGCAGAAGCGGCGCCAGTGAAGTAAACCCGATTTCCAAAATCGGCCTCCTTTTGCCTTACAGTACGCTCTGGATAAAGTTCAAGACCTGGACAGCGGCACCGTTCAGGTAGTTGAGCAGCGGTGTCGGGTAGATGCCAAGGACAAACACCAAGATGATCAGCGGCCACAGGGTCAACTTCTCGAAGGCGACCAGGTCGGTGGGTCCACTGGCGTGCTCGCCGGTCGCTGTGCTCCAGTGGTCGATTTTGGCCGGGTCGTAGGTACCCAGGAAGACATTCTGGATGATTCGCCAGAGGATGTAAACCGCAGCAAAGACGATCCCAAGGGTCGCAAAGGCCGCCCAGTAGGTGGTGAGGTAGAAGGCTCCGCGGAAGGTGAAGAACTCGCCCCAGAAGCCGGAGAGGCCGGGCAGCCCCAGGCTGGCCATCGCTGCGACCAGCATCAGCCCGTAGTAATAGGGGGTCTTGGCGCTCAATCCGCCGAACTTGCTCAGTTCGCGCGTGTGGGCCCGCTCGTAGATGACACCGACCAGGAAGAAGAGGGCGCCTGTGATCAGCCCGTGGTTGAACATCTGCATTGTGGCGCCGTTGAAGGCCATTGCTGCGCTGTCGAATGCAGCGGGATTGCTGAGGTCGTGAAAACCTGCTGCAGCGGCGCCGATCCCCATCACGACGTAGCCCATATGGGAGACCGAACTGTAGGCGATCAGGCGTTTGAGGTCGCTTTGGGCGATGCAGACCAGGGCCCCGTAGACAATGGCGATCGCGCCCAGGGCCACCACCCAATCAGACCAGTAGGCGGCTGCCGACGGGTAAAGTGGGATCATGATGCGCATGAATCCATAGCCACCCAGCTTGAGCAGGACGCCGGCCAGAATCACACTGCCGGCAGTGGGGGCCTCGGTGTGGGCGTCGGGCAGCCAGGTGTGGAAGGGGAAGCTCGGAACTTTGAAGGCAAAGCCCAGAAAGAAGCCCCAGAAGGCCAGGCTGGTCAACAGCAACGCGGACTGTGGGGGCAGATCTGCGAAGGGACGGGCTGCAGCCGACGCCAGGATGTCGAAGGTTCCTGTGGCAAAATAGGTGCCCAGAATCGCCAGCAGCATCGCTACCGAACCGATCAAGGTGTAGATAAAGAACTTGATCGAAGCGTAGTTGCGGTTCTTGCCTCCCCAGATGCCGATCAGCAGGTACATCGGCACCAGGCTGATCTCCCAGAAGACGTAGAAGACCACAAAATCCAGTGCAATAAAGACGCCGTACATGCTGAGCGCCAACAGATGGAACAGCCCGAAATACTCACGCACACGGTGTTTGATCACATAGGCGCTGTAGTAGAGGCTCAGCACGGTCAGCAACGCCGTCAAGAAGATAAACGGCAAGCTCAGGTTGTCCACCCCCAGGTGGATGTTCGAGTTGATTGCCTCGATCCAGGGCACGTTCACGACGAACGCCATCTCCCCCTGGCTGTGGTCGTACCCGGCCAGCATATAAATGCTGAGTCCCAAAGGCAGCAGACTTGCCAGCACGGAGCCCCATTTGATCAGCGTTTCATTTTGGGTCATGAAGACCAGGATGGTGCTGAGCAAAGACCACAGGATGAGGATGGGCAGAGCCCATTGATTTAGGAATTCCATGAACGTTTCCTCCGCAGACCTTCGATTTGGAATTCAGCGCCGGTTGCCAGAACGTGCAAAAACGGCTTTGAAAACTATACCAGCGTCAAGATCAAAGGCAGCGCATAGAGCAGCAGCCAGATCGTCAACGATACCACCACCACCATCAGATAGACCTGTACCTGTCCGCTCTGGGTGTTGCGCAGCACGCTTCCTGCGCGATCCGAGACCCAGGCGACTGCGTTCACGATCCCGTCGATCACATACCGGTCAAAGCGGGCACTGAGCTCAGCGCCCCAGACTGCGATCCGCCCCAGCGCATTGATCAGGGGGTCTATCACCCATACATCGTCGATCCAGTACATGAATTTGGCTGTCCCGCGGGTGAACGCCAGCACGGTGTAGCTGTAGAACTCATCCACCCAGAATTTGCGATGCATCGCCCACCAGAGAGGTCCCAGCCAGCGGCGCAGAGGGTCAATTTTGCCCTCTGGCAGCCCATCTCGATAGACCAGGTAGCCCAGTGCCAACCCTCCCAACGAGACGGCAAAGGAGATCAGGAGCACCAACAGGTTGAATTCGGGGTGCGGTGACTTGAATTCGAGCAGTTCGATGTACGGTTCGAGCTGATGTTCGATCCAGTTGGGAAAAAGTGCGCCCAACGCCGGAAAATCGACTGGGATGCCAAACCAACCCAGCACGACCACAAAGGGGGAGATCAATGCCAACGGGACAGTCATCGCTTTGACGCTCTCGGGCGCGTGGGCAGCTCCTTCGCTGCGCGGCTCTCCCAGGAAGGTCAACACAACCTGGCGGGCTGTGTAGAATGCTGTCAACAGTGCCGAGAGAGCCAGCACCCAGAAGATCAGCGTCTCGCCGCTGTACCACTGGCTGGCCAGAATTTCATCTTTCGACCAAAACCCAGCGGTCACAAAGGGGAAGCCGGCCAGAGAAAGGCCGCCGATCACAAAGGTCCAACCGGTCACCGGCATTCGTTTGAGTAGCCCCCCCATGTTGCGCATGTCCTGGGGGTCGCTGGGGTCCAGCCAGCCATCTGCACGGGCGATGCGCTGCGGGCCAGGATGGTGGCCGTCGCCGTGGCCGTCGCTGTGGCCGTTGTGCTGCCCGTGTGCATGGGCGTGATGAAAGCCATGCTCGACGCCGTGGATGACGGAACCAGAGCCCAGGAAGAGCAGCGCTTTGAAGAAGGCATGGGTGAGAAGATGGAAAAAGCCGGCGACGTAGGCGCCGGTACCCAGGGCCGCTACCATGTAGCCTAGCTGGGCAATCGTCGAGTAGGCCAGGACCCGTTTGATGTCCCACTGCGCTACAGCGATCAGAGAGGCAAAGAGTGCCGTGAAAGCGCCGATGCCCGCCACAAACTGCATGCTGGCGGGTGCCACCTCCCCGGCTGCGTAGAAGACAGGAAACATCCGCACCAGCAGAAAGACTCCGGCAGAAACCATGGTCGCCGCATGGATCAGGGCGCTGACCGGGGTAGGGCCTTCCATCGCATCGGGCAACCAGACGTGCAGCGGGAACTGCGCACTTTTTCCGATGGTGCCGAAGAAGATCAGGACAGCGATCAGAGCGATCGCTGGTGTTGTAATGTTCAACAGAGGGACAGTCACAACCATCGCAGCCAGGTGTTCCATGTTGGCTGGTGCCAGGATCTGTTCGAAGACCAGCGTGTTGTCGAGGCTCCACATGTAGAGCAGCAGCATGCCTGCAAAGAGGACCGTATCGCCGATCCGGGTGGTCACAAAGGCTTTGAAAGCCGCTTTTTTGGCAGACTCTTTTTCGAACCAGAAGCCAATCAGCAGATAGCTGCACAGCCCCATGATCTCCCAGAAGACGAAGAGGGTGAGCAGCGAGTTGGAGACAACGAGTCCGAGCATACCGGTGGCAAAGAGGCTGATATAGGCCATGAACCGGCTGTAGCGTGGGTCGCGTCCTTGCGCGTAGGCGTCAGGATAGCTTTCCTGGCGCAGGTGGGGGGGGAAGGACATGTAGCCCGATGCGTAGATGAAGATCATGAGCAACAAAAATGTGACCATGAAGATCATCAACGCGTTGGCCGGGTCGACCTGAAAACCGATCGAAAAATTCCCGTTGCCGGTCGGCAGGGCAAACAGCTCCCCGTACAGAGGATGCTCCCCAAAGTGGGGGGTTGTAAAGACAGCCAGTGCGATCGGCCAGCCTAGAACAAAGCTGACCAGGACCCCTCCGATCGCGGTCAGAGCGCTCACTGTTTTGTTGCGGTTCAAAAACAAGATGATCGCCACAAACGCAAGAAAGGGTGGCACAGGCAACAGCCAGGCGAGATTCAGAAATCCTTGCATTGCTTACCCTCGTTTTGTTGTACGCCCCGTCAAGAAATAGAAGGTGAACGGGGCGGTCATTTCAGCCAATCAAACCGCAGATTGCCGCCACCGCCAACTGCGAATCAAATTTCCTGCCCCGTAGCCGAGCAGTGCTCCGACCAACACCAGCCCCAAAAATAGCAGGTCGTTGGAGACCCCGACCCTTCCACCGAGTGCCACAGCCAGCGATGCGCCCAGGACGGCCATCAGCAGCAAAAAATTCTGTTCTGCTTTCTGTGCCTTGGCTGTCTGCAAAAGCCTGGCTGCGTCCCGGTACTCCGGTTTGTATTTGACAATTTCTTTGAACAGATGCACAGCCCCTGTGTAGTTGCCTTGCTGCATTTTTTCCTGTGCCAGGTTGTACAAAAATTCACACTGTTCTTCCAGGGTCCCTGTCAATTTTTGCTTCGGCATGGTGTGTGTGCTGTTCCCAGTCGAATGAAGTTGCTCAGCCTTTGAGCAGATTCAGATCGTCGAGATTGACGGTTCGTCGGTTTCGATAGACGGAGATGACCAACGCCAGCCCGACGGCGACCTCCGCTGCGGCGACAGCGATGACAAAGAGGGCAAAGATTTGGCCGTCCAGATTTTGCATCGGGGCCACCCCGTACCGCCAGAACGCCACCAGATTGATGTTGGCAGCGTTGAGCATCAACTCGATGCCCATCAACACTGCGATCGCGTTGCGGCGGCCCAGCACCGCATACAAGCCACAACAGAACACAAACGCTGCAACAATCAGATACCAGCTGAGAGGAACCATCTCCATTGCCCCTTTTGACGATTGCTTCTTGTGACGACTGTTCCTTGTCGCCTTTGATCTTTGTGCCTTCTCGTCCAGATACGGCTGTGCAGGTTACTTGCGGTCGCGTGCCAGCACGATGGCACCGGCGAGAGCGACCAGCAGCAACATGGCCAGCAGCTGGAAGGGCACGACATACTCGTTGACAAAGGCGCGGCCAAGTCCAGCGATGATGGCCTCTCCGTCCCCGATCGCTTCCCCGGCCTGGGGCCAAGGAATTGTGGAGACCAGTGCCCAAAGCACGACGAAGGCCAACAGGGTGATCATCGCAGCGGTGCCCGACTGTCGGTTGCGGGGCGATGTCGCCCCAAACATCATGCCGCGCGTCAGCATGATGGCAAAAGTGATCAACGTCGAGATTGCCCCAACATAGACCAGCACCTGGCTGACCCCGATGAATTCGGCCTCTGCCACCAGGTAGAGGCCAGCCGCACCGAAGAAAGCGGCGACCAGTCCCAGTGCGCTGTGGAACAGATTGCGTGCCAGCACCACGGTCAAGGCCCCCAAAATCATCAGCCCTGCAATCAGGACAAAGATGACTTGTTGGACAGAAGGCAGCGGGAATGGTAGTTCAGGCATGGCAGAGCTCCTTCCTTAATCGCCCGAAGAAGATTGAACTGGCTGCATGGTCCCGATCAGCGACTTCGGCTCGAACGCTCGCTTCGAGCGGATCTGTTCGCTCTGGAAGTAGTTCCCCATGATGTTGAGGACCGTTGCCACCACCGCAAGATTTGCTGCCAGCACCAGCAGATAGTTGATCCAGAGGGGCAGCGGCAATTTCAGGATCACCATCTGCGCCAGAATCAGCGCCAAGACCAGCGGCACCAGCACCTTCCAGGCAAAGCCCATCATCTGGTCGATGCGGACGCGCGGGAAGGTCCCTTTGATCCACTGGATTACGACGTAGACCAGGAAGGTTTTGGCCAGAAAATAGATGGGCCCCAGCAGCGGAATTTGACCTGCAAACGGGCCTTGCCAGCCGCCCAGGAACAAGGTGACAGCAATGGCTCCCAAAAAGAAGCTGTTCAAAAACTGGGCCAGAAAGAACATGGCAAATTTCATGCCCGAGTATTCGATATGGAAGCCGGCGATCAGCTCTGACTCGGCTTCGAGCAGGTCGAAGGGTGTCTGTTCTGCCTCGGCCAACGCTGCGATGAAGTAGATGAGGAAGGCACCTGGCAGCAAAAAGACGAACCAGCCCACCCCGAGGTTGACCGGGCCCAGAAAGAACGACTGTGCCTGGACCAGACCCTGCATGCTCATGGTGCCAATCAAGAGCACAGGGGCCAGCATGGCCAGCACCATCGGGATTTCGTAGCTGAGCAGCTGTGCCACCACTCGAAAACCGGCCAGCAGCGCGTACTTGTTGTTGCTGCCCCAGCCCGCCATCAATGCCGCCATGATGCCGAGCGACCCGAGCGCCACCAGGTAGAGGACGCCGATGTTGAGATCGGTGCCGATCAGCCCAGCCCCAATGGGCAAGACGGCCAGGGCCATCAGCACCCCCATCACCGACAGGACCGGCGCCAGGAGATAGGAGGGGGTATCGGCTGTCGTCGGTTTGATATCCTCTTTGGACAAGAGTTTTACAGCGTCGGCGACAGTCTGAAAAAGCCCGAAGGGGCCCAACCGATTGGGCCCGATCCGATCCTGGATGCGGCTGACCACCTTGCGCGTGATCCAGATCAGCAACAGCGCCAACACCAGTGCTGCATTGGCCAGCACGAAGGCTCCCACAAAAAAGGTGATGCCTTCTACCAACCAGCTCAGCTCCTGGGGTGCCCCCAGGTCGTATTGGAGCTGAATGAGTGTGTCACTCCAGTTCATCCTCAACCCTCCATCTGCTTCGACCGGCTTCGCCAGCGCATCAGTCCCATTCGAGAGCACCTTTGCGCCATTCAAGGAAGAGACCCAGAATCAGAATCAACACAAAGGTGACCGCTGCGATCACCGAGAAAAACGAGAGCCCCTGATAGGCAACGGCGATCGGAAAGAGAAAAATGACTTCGACGTCGAAGATCAAGAAAATCAGGCCGATCAGGTAATACTGGGCACGAAACTGCACCCAGGTGTCCCCAAAGGTTTCGACACCGCTTTCGTAGGTCTCATTCTTGATCGGATCTGGACGCCGTGGTCCTAGAAAATGGCCCAACACAATCGCAGCCACTGGAATAATGACAGCAATTGCGCTGAGAACCAGTACAAAACCCCATTGGCTGAGCATGGTTGTACTCCCGTTGCATCCTCAAAAAATAATACGCGTGCGCGTTCTCAAGGCCGTGGTGGCTGAGACAGATTGGCTGTCAGCACTGAATCTTTTCCCAACATTTTCTACCAACCGTTGAATCCTGCGCTGAATCGTGATTGTGTAGAATATAACAAACAGTTAAGATGGTAGCATAAGGTGGAAGGGATCGAGAAAATCCTGGCAGCGCCGATACAATTATCAGAAGAGACCCGTAGAGAGCTGAGATCCTGTGAATCGTTGGTGGACGCGTCTGCGCCATTTCCTGCACCAGGAAATGGCGCCTGTTCTTCCCTTGTTCTGGGTGCAATTTTTCAGCGGCGCCTGGCTGCTGCCGCAGTCCTCTTTTTTTCCAATCTATCTGGAGGAACAGCTGCACGCTTCTCCTTTTTGGATAGCAGCTGTGGTTGCGGTGGGGCAGGCGTCGGGGCTGGCGGTGGCGTTGTACGGGGGGCGTCTGAGCGACAGCTGGGGCAGCAAACGGGTATTGGTGCTCGGTTTGGCGGGTGGAGCGCTGGTCAGCCTGGTGTTCCTGCTCCGTTTTCCCCCGCTGGTCGTGCTTTTGTGGATGGTGGGGGGGGCTACCATCAGCCTGCATACCCTGGGGGGGTCGAGTTATCTGACGCGTGCGGCCGTCCCCCACCATCTGGGGGTCCTTTCGGCATTCTATGCCTTGAGTTTGACGTTGGGGGGGGCGATGAGCAGCCCGCTGGCCGGCCAGCTGCTGGACAGTGCCGGTTTTGCTGTCTACGGCCTGACCGGGATGATCCTGGTCGCTCTGACCGCCCTTTGGGCGCTGCGTTTTCTCTCGCCGCAACCGCCCGTCCAGAATGGCAGCCACCCCGGCCAGCTGCCGACGCGTCTCCTGGCGCACCGTCCCGTCGTGCAGCTGTTGATGGGGCTGCGTTTTTTGCCGACCCTCTACTACGGCATGGCCAGCGTCTTGATTCCGCTGTTGATCAACGACCTGGCGGGCAACAAGACGACGGTCGCTCTGTACAGCACGGCCAGCCTGGTGGTGGCCTCGGCGGCCCAGCTGTGGGTAGGGCGGGCGGCAGACCGCTACGGCCACCGCTGGCCGACGCTGATCAGCTACGGCGTGCTGATCTTGGCTGCATTGGGACTGGCGCTTTTTGCCCAGGAACTGTGGGGAGTTTTTCTCTTCGGGGTGTTGGGCATTGCTGCGGCCTGGGCGTTGGCCGCCCTGCTCTTTGTGTTGGTCGCTGACGGCGTGGCGCAGCCGGAACATGGCCGGACCTTTGGCCTGTTGCATGCCACCTGGAGCATCGCCATGATCAGCGGCTCCTTGCTGGGAGGGGCGCTGCTCCGTGTCGCACCAGGCCTCCCTTTTCTGCTGGTCGCGCTCTTCAACCTGCTTTCGATTGTGCTGTCGCTGGCATTTTTTGCCCGGATCGAGCGCGGGGAAGGCGCCGACCCGCGGCTGGCAGCCAGAACCCCCTGAGCCCTTTCAGGGGGTTCTGGCCACGTTCAGGCTGGAATCGCTGGCGTATCGATCAGCGCCACAGCGGCGTCGATCTCGGCCTGTGTCAGTTCATGTTTTTGCAGACGCCCGGTGAAATAGGCCTCGTAGGCGGCCATGTCAAAATTGCCGTGGCCACAGAGGTTGAAGAGGATTGTCTTGGACACCCCCTCTTCTTTGGCGATCTGCGCCTCGCGGATCGCCTGGGCGACGGCATGGTTGGCTTCTGGGGCTGGGATGATGCCTTCTGCCTTGGCAAACAGGATGCCCGCCTCGAAGGTTTCCAGCTGGTCGGCGGCCACCGCCTCGATAATCCCATCCCGGAGCAACTGGCTGACGAGCACGCCTGCGCCGTGGTAGCGCAGCCCTCCTGCGTGGATCTTGGCCGGCACAAAGGTGTGGCCAAGGGTGTACATGGGCAGCAGCGGCGTCATCCCCACGGTGTCGCCAAAATCGTAGCGGAAAACCCCGCGCGTCAGCTTGGGGCAGGAGGCTGGCTCGACAGCGATGGCGCGCAGCTTCTTGCCGTCGACCAGTTTGTGGCGCAGGAAGGGGAAGGAGAGGCCAGCAAAGTTGGAGCCGCCGCCGAAGGGGGCAATCACGATGTCGGGGAAATCGCCGGCCATCTCCATCTGTTGGATCGCCTCCTGGCCCACCACAGTCTGATGGAGCAGCACATGGTTGAGCACGCTGCCCAACGCGTACTTGGTCTCCTCTTGGGTAGCCGCCACCTCCACCGCTTCCGAGATGGCAATGCCCAGGCTGCCAGGAGAGTCAGGATCCTGGGTCAGAATCTGGCGGCCAGCGTGGGTGCGTTCCGAAGGGGAAGCGTAGACGGTCGCTCCCCAGGTGTTCATGGCCAGTTTTCGGTAAGGCTTCTGGTCGTAGGAGATCCGGACCATGTAAATTTCACATTCGAGGCCAAAAAGGTTGCAGGCGAAGGCCAGCGCGCTGCCCCACTGGCCCGCACCGGTCTCGGTGGTGATCCGCTTGACCCCCTCTTTCATGTTGTAGTAGGCCTGCGGTACAGCCGTATTGGGCTTGTGCGAGCCCGCCGGGCTGACCCCTTCGTACTTGTAATAGATTTTGGCAGGGGTGTCGAGCATTTTTTCCAGCCGATGGGCGCGGAAGAGGGGGGTCGGGCGCCAGATTTTGTAGATCTCGCGCACTTCCTCCGGGATTTCCACCCAAGGGTCGCTGCTCACTTCCTGCTTGATCAGCTCCATAGGAAAGAGCGGGGCAAGCGCCTCAGGTCCGATCGGCTGGTGGGTGCCCGGATGCAGCGGCGGCAGCGGCTTGTTGGGCATGTCTGCCGCAATGTTGTACCATTTTTCGGGAATATCTCGTTCAGAAAGAACAAATTTGGTCTGCTGGCTCATTGGTACTTCCTCCGGATGTAGAGATGTCAGATGGTGGAAAGATGTCTTTGGATTGTACACAGAGATGCCCAGAATGCCAAGCCGCGTGGGAAGGGGTCCTGGTCTGTTTGGTCAGATCAGCAGTGGGATGGTGGTGTAGTTGTGGGGCACGAACAGGCTGCCTTCGGTGATCCCCTGCGGGGTGACCTGCTGCAGCTGTTTTTTGAGTTCTGGGGCTGTGATCTGGCCGTCGATCGCCCTACGGAAAAGCAGGGCGATCTGTTCGACCTGAGCGGCCTCTTCGTGGACGAATTCGAGTCGGTACTGGTGGATGCCGGCGGCGCGCCAGCTCTCCAGATGGGGGCTGGCGTCCTGTGCTTCGGCTCCAAAGACGGTGTTGCGACAGCCAACATCGGCCAGAACCGGGTGGACACGTCCGGCGCTGTCGCGCAGCGCCACTTTGGTCTGTTCGCAAGGACGGCCGCAATCTTTGTAGCTGGTGCCTTTGGACAGAAAGCGGCAGAAGACGCAGTGCTCGGTGTGGAAGACGGGCAGGTGCTGGTAGGCGATCACCTCCAATGTTTCGGGCCCGATGCAGTGGGCCAGGTCGGTGATCTGCGCAGCGTTGAGGTCATGGGCAGGTGTGATTCGCTGCACGCCCAGCGCCAGGAAGGTTTGTGCGCTCAGCGCATTGGCTGCGTTGAGGCTGAAGTCCCCAGTCAGGGTGGGTGGCTGGGGGGTGGAAGCCAGGGTGTGCAGCAGGCCGGCTGAACGCACCAGAAGGGGGCAGTCCAGGCGCAGCAAAAATTGGACAACCCGTTCTTCGTCCGGTTTCAGGATGCGCGGGCTGGCGACGCGCACGGCCAGCCCGGCAGCGAGCACGCGTTCGACCGAGCTGCGCAGCCCGTACAGTTCGAGGTAGTCCAGGGTGATGCTGCTGGGGCGGACGCGCAATGCTGCCTCCAGCTGGGCTGGGGTACGCACCAGCAGGTGCAACTGGGCTGGGGGGGGCTGGGCTGGGGCGGGGCGGGGTGGCGGCAGAAGTTCCTGCAGCGCCGGCAGAGGTGCCTGGACCAGGGGAGTTCGCTCGGTCTGTGCCTGCTGCAGCTGGGCCACTGCCTGGCGGCGCAGTTGGTTGAGCAGCGCGGCGGGGACGAAGGGCTGGCCTTCGATCTGGGCGCTTACTTCGCCCAGGGTGTACGGTGTACCACCCAGCCTGCCCAGCTGTTGGCGCAGGGAAGGGAGATCGAGGGCCCGCTGGGTGGCGCTGGCCAGTGGTTCGGGAGAGGTGACGGTGACCCGGCGTGCAGGCTCTGCGGCCAGCCACCAGGTGAGTGCGAGGGGCGCTCCGGTGGCAGCCTGCACGGCCACGTGGACCGGCTGGGTGCGCAGGGGCAGGTGGGCTGCGGTGTAGGGGCGCACCAGACGGTCGATGTCTGGGTCGTGTGAACGCCAGAGCAGGTCGCCGGGGCGGACGCGTGCGAAGTTCACAGCACCGTTGCCGAAGGTCAGTTCGAGCAGATTGCCGCGCGCAGGTTGGACATGATAGACCCGGCCGCCTTCTTCGGGCTGTTCGGGGCTGCGCCAGTCAGCTGCGTCGAAGACAACCCCGTCGCCGGCTTTGAGGGGGCTCTGTGCCGCCGGTTTGGCTGTCGGTCTGACCCAAACCCGGTCCGCCAGTACCCGCTCTACCCGTCCCATCAGCACCCCGCGATGCCGTGGGGTGCGGCCGGTGACCACCTGCTGGTGGTTGACGCCGCCGATGAAGTAAGGGCCCAGCCCGCGCGAGTAGACCTGTTCCAGCTGGAGTTCCTCGGCTGCGTTGACACCGAGTGGCCGGCCGGCCCAGGCGTCGTCGACCGCCCTGCGGTAGGCGGCTGTGGTCAGCGCCACGTAGTCGGCGTCTTTGTAGCGCCCTTCGATTTTGAGCGCGTGCACGCCGATCTGGACGATCTCTGGGATCTGGTGCAGGGCATAGAGATCTCCTGGGGAGAGCAGATACCGGGCGTCGCCGAGCGGTTGGTGCTGGTCGTCGACGATCAGCTCATAGGGGAGTCGACAGGCCTGGGCACACTGGCCACGGTTGGCGCTGCGGCCGCCCCATGCCTCGGAGGAGAAACACTGGCCTGAATAAGAAACGCACAGGGCGCCGTGGACAAAGAGTTCCAGCTCACAGTCGGTGGCGGCACGAATCGCCGCCACGTCAGCCACCGCCAGCTCACGGCCCAGCACCACCCGAGAGACGCCAAATTGCTGAGCCAGGGCGACCCCTTCGGCGCTGGTGATGCTCATCTGGGTGCTGCCATGCACTGCGGTGGCGGGGGCGATCCGGCGGGCCAACTGGGCGATTCCGACATCTTGCACGATCACGGCATCGATGCCGGCGGCAGCCACCGCAGCGAGCGTGCGGGCCGCCTCGGTCAGTTCGTGGTCGAAGACCAAGGTGTTGAAGGTGAGATAGCCTTTGACCCCGCGGCTGTGCAGCGTGCGCAGGAGGATGGGCAGTTCGTCGAGCGAAAAGCCGACCTTGGCGCGGGCGGAAAAATGTTTGAGACCGAAGTAGACGGCGTCGGCGCCAGCTTCGACCGCAGCGTGCAGCTGCGGCCAGTACCCAGCCGGGCTCATGATTTCGGGTTTGAAGGGGGCTCTGGTGGAGGCCATCGCACCGTTCCTTTCGTTTGAACGAACTTGCACTCAGGGAGCAGGTTCCCACGTCATGCTCTGGTCGAGCGGAAAGAGGGGGCGACGCACATGCTGAAAAGGCAACCGTTCGATCGCCTGGTCGACCGCGCCCGGTGTCAACGCCAGCAAGGCGAGCGGGGCGTTGCGTTTGAGGTCTGGCTCCAGATAGCCGATCTTGATGACGACCACTTTGTGTGCCAGCGGCTCCAGCCCCAGCCGTCGCAGATCGGCGACAAAATGATAGGGGCGTCGGCGTTCGGTGACAATCACCTGCACAGCACCGAGGGACAGGACGGCTTCGGTGTTGTCGCTGGGGGCCAGGTGGCGCACCACCCCGCGCACGGGCAGAGGCTGGCAGGTGACGGGGTCCAGTTTGCCGCCGAGCGCCACCTCGACGGTAGCGCCGATGCCGGCCGCCATCATTGTGCGGACGGCCGGCGCGTCGGCGATGCTGGCGACGATCGCTGCGGGGGATCCGTGGCGGAGCAGGGCTGCCAGCGCAACGGTGGTGTCCCCTGCTCCGCCCGCCGTGGGGTTGTCCCCTGAATCGCTGATGAAGACCGAGGGTTCGGCCGCGGCCAGTGCCCAGCCAATGCATTCGTCGATCGTGCCGGCCGGCACGCCAAATTGAAATTCGTGGCGGGCCTCCCAGTAGCGTTGGGCGACCCGGCGCGCCTCGCGCGCCAGCACAGTGCGGTCGGTGCCGGTGGCGACCACGGTGGCGCTGGTGCGCGGTTCGTCGGCCCAGACATAGCCGACCCACAGCGAAATGTCGAGCAGCCCTGCTGCGCCGTCGCTCTCCGCCAGCGCAGCGTAGAGCCGATCGCCCGGTGCCCACTCGGTGCTGGTCTTCTCTCCAGGCAGCACCACCGGAATCGGGATCCAGACCCGCTGCGGGCGCACCCCCTGTTCCAGGCAGTCGAGCAGCAGGCGCACGGCCTTCTCGCGGGTCTCCAGAGCGTCGAGATGGGGGGCGGTTCGGTAGGCGGTGAGCAGGTCGAGCGCTTCGACCTCCCGCTGGGAAAGATTGCCGTGCAGGTCGAAGCTGGCCGAGATCAGGCACTCTGGGCCGACAGACGCACGCACCGCGGTGACCCAGTCGCCCTCCGCATCTTCCATGCCCTGCACATACATTGCACCATGAAAATCGAGATAGACGCCGTCCCAAGGGCCGTGGCGCTGCAGCAGCGCCAGGTACTCGGCTTTGAGTGCGGCGTATACTTCCGCTTCGACCGCACCGCCGGGCAGCGAGCGTGCGTACAACAGCGGCACAAACTCGGCGCGGCCAGCGTAGGTGCCAAGAAAAGGATAGCGGTCGAGAAACTCCGCCCCGCGACGCACAGCAAAATCCTCCATTCGGCTGGGCAGCGGGGAAAAAGTGCAGCTTTCGATGGCGATGCCGCCAAGGGCAATCCGCATGATCAACGTCTCCTGGTTGGATATGGCGGGCGGCAGCATGGGCCGGGCCAGACGAGTGCACAAGTCCTTCCATTGTAGCGGGGATTCGGCTTGCACCGCTAAAATGGAAAGCCAGCGCAAAGCTTGTCTGCTCTCTGAATTGTTCAACCTGCCCGGCTCTGCTACACTACGCAGCAGGATACGAACCATTTTTGTAAAAGGAAACGATACAATGAGTGCCAAACAATGGAATACTCCGCCAGCGATGACGATCGACCCCAAGAAACTCTACAAGATCACGATTGAGACGATCCGGGGCCCGATCGTGCTGGAACTGTACCCGGAGCACGCGCCCAAGACGGTCAACAACTTTGTCTTCCTGGTCAATGAGGGCTTCTACGACGGCGTCGTCTTCCACCGGGTGATCGACGACTTTGTCATCCAGGGTGGGGACCCGACTGGCAGCGGACGTGGGGGCCCGGGCTATCGTTTTGAAGATGAAGTGAAGGGCAACCCCCTCAAACATGGCACCGGGTCGCTCTCGATGGCCAACGCTGGCCCCAATACCAACGGCAGCCAATTCTTTATCACCCATTCGCCGCAGCCTCACCTGGATGGCCGCCACACGGTCTTTGGCAAGGTGGTCAGCGGAATGGACGCTGTCAACGCCATCCGCCAGGGTGACAAGATGATCAAAGCAGTGGCCAGGGCGGTAGACCCGGCCACCGACGGGGAAGACTGACAGGGGCTGCCATGGAGGGAGCGGAGTTTGTCCAGCTGCAAGCCGGTGTGGGGTACGGCGTGGCCCCCACACTCGCCTGGCAGCCGATCGCAACCTGCCCGCTGCTGATTCTGGTGGGCGTGACAGGGGTTGGGAAAAGCACGACCCTCGACGCGCTGCGGCGGGCAGGGCTTCACTATGAACTTCTGCCCGACCGCCGGGAGCTGACCGACCGTCTGATGATCCCTGCAATGCAGCGGCTGGCCGGTGAGCCGGTCGAGCCTGTTTTGGATCGCGGGCGGCGCTTTGCCTACACGCGAGCGTACCGCCAGCACCATCCTGGGGGGATGGGCGAGGCGTTGAGCCAGCTGTGGGTGGAGGGTGTGCCCGGGTTGTGGCTGTTCGACGGGCTGCGCGGGGACAATGAAGTCAGTTGGGCGGCCCTGCGGCTGCCGCAGGCCTGTTTTGTCCTGTTGGATGCCCCCGATGTCGTGCGGGTGGTGCGGCTGATGGGGCGCCAGGATCCGTTTGACCAGCTGACTGCCAGCAGCGCTGTGTCGGCGGCTGGCAGTCAACAGTGGGCGGAGTGGGCGGATCCGGAGGCTGGGCTGCTGTTCAGCGCTGCGGAAGGTGCCTATTTGGCCGCTCTGGTCGAGCGTGGGGAGGTGACGGCAGCAGAGCTGCGCCGCGCGCTGGCGATCGTGGTGGAGGAGAGACGCAACTACGACCCACAGGCCACACGAGCCAGCCTGGCAGCTCAGGCTCCTTTGCGCTCTCTGAGGGTGGACACCGTCCAGGCAGCCCCTGACGTGGTCGCGGCCCAGATTGTGAATTTTTTACAAAGAAGGTGTACCGCCCAGCCAGAAGGGCCTGGAACGATACACCCTGCAGACAAAAAAGAAGTGTAGGCGTATGACCCGGATCGCTGCAATCGAAACCTTCGAATTTCGTCTGCCGATGTACGGTGAATTGCGCTGGGGCAGCCAGAGCAGCATGGCGGAGGCGCGCCATGTTTTGGTGAAGGTGCGGCTGGACGACGGCAGCGAAGGGATGGCAGAAGCACCCCCGCGTCCGACGATTTACGGCGAAACTGCCACCACGATCGGTGCCATTGTGCGCGAAGAATTGGTGCCACGGCTGGTCGGCCAGCCGGCGCAGAGTGCCTGGGCGCGCATGGCGGCGGTGCGCAACAACCAGACGGCCAAAGGGGCGATCGACATGGCCGTACACGACGCGCTGGCCCAGTCAGAGGGCCAGACGTTGGCCGAGCGGCTGGGGGCCAGCTGGGATGCGGTGCGGGTCAGCTACATCCTTGGGATCGGGGCACGCGACGAAGTATTGGCGGAGGCCGAGCGCGTGGTGGCGCAGGGGGTGCGGGTCTTGAAGGTCAAAGTAGGTCGAGATTGGGCAGAGGATGTGGCGCGGATCCGTGATCTGCAGGAGGGCTTGGGTCCCCAGGTGATGCTCTACGCCGACGCCAACGAGACGATGGAGCCTGCCACAGCAGCCAGCCGGCTGGCTCTGCTGGGCGAGATGGGGGTGCTCTACTGCGAAGAACCGCTGCCGGTCGAGCAGGTGCGGGCGCGTGCGGCGCTGCGCGCCCAAGGGCTGCTGCCGGTCATTGCCGACGACAGTGCTTTCAGCCAACGCGATCTGCAGCGTGAGCTCGAACTGGAGACATTCGATATTCTCAACATCAAGACCCCGCGCACCGGCTACACAGAGTCGCTGGCCATGGCCAGCCAGGCCAGCCAGGCCGGCAAAGGGATCATGGTGGGCTCCCAGGCGGGCAGCACCCTTGGCATTGCGCGTGCGGCACTCTTTGCGGGCCGTGCGGAAGTCGAATATCCTTCTGAACTGTCATTTTTTCTCAAACTGCGCGAGGAGATCACCGATCGAGCGTTGACGATCGTCGACGGCTGGGTTTCGATCCAGGATGCGCTGGCGATCCGGGTCGACCCAGATCGTCTGCGTGAGATGGCTGTCCCGCGCAGCTGATTCCGACGACTACCAAGAAAGAGCTGGACCATGACGAAAATCAGTTTTCTCGGTGCGGGCAGCACAGTCTTTGCCAAAAATTTGATCGGCGACATCCTGAGCTATCCTGAGTTGCAAGATGCCACGATCAGCCTTTTCGACATTGACCCGAATCGGCTGCGCACCTCTGAGATTGTCGCGCACAAGATCGCCGATTTTTTTGGCATCACCCCCCACATTGAGGCGACCCTGGACCGCCGCCAGTCGCTGGCCGGCGCGGATTTTGCGATCAGCATGTTTCAGGTCGGCGGCTACAAACCTGCCACCGTCGTCGATTTTGAGATCCCCAAAAAATACGGTCTGCGCCAGACGATCGCCGACACCCTGGGGATCGGTGGGATCCTGCGTGGGCTGCGCACGATCCCGGTCTTTCTCGACATCACGCGGGAGATGGAAACGCTCTGCCCGGACGTCACCTTTTTGCAGTATGTCAACCCAATGGCGATGAACTGCTGGGCGATCGGCCGGGCCAGCAGCATCCAGACTGTCGGGCTCTGCCACAGCGTACAGGGGACGGCGGAGCAACTGGCCGCGGATATTGGTGTGCCGTTCGACGAGATCAACTATCTTTGCGCCGGCATCAACCACATGGCTTTTTACCTCAAGTTCGAGCGCAACGGCGAGAACCTCTACCCCCAGATTCGACGCGTTTTCGACGAGGGGCGTGTGCCTGACTGGAACCGGGTGCGCTACGAGCTGTTCAACCGCGTCGGCTATTTTGTCACTGAGTCGAGCGAACATTTCAGCGAATATGTGCCGTGGTTTATCAAGCGGGACCGGCCGGAGCTGCTGGAGGAGTTCCAGATCCCGCTCGACGAATATCTCCGGCGCTGTGAGGTACAGATCACCGGTTGGGAGTTTATGCGGCGCAAACTGGAGAACCCGGAGATCGACCTGACCCAGGCGTTTGCGGCGGCGATGGCCAAGGCGGGCGTCCCCTCCGAACAGATGCCGAGGGTCGTCCACGACTTTGAGAACATCAACCAGATCGAACGCAGCCACGAGTATGGTTCGTTGATTGTGCACAGTCTTGTGACCGGACAGCCGCGTGTGATCTACGGCAACGTGCCCAACAAGGGGCTGATCGACAACCTGCCCCAAGGTTGCTGCGTGGAGGTGCCGGTGCTGGTGGACAAAAATGGTCTGCAGCCGACCCAGATCGGAGCGCTGCCGCCACATCTGGCTGCCTTGATGCGCACCAACGTCAATGTACAAGAGATGGTGGTCGAGGCAGCGCTGACCGGCAAGCGTGAGTACATCTACTATGCTGCCATGCTGGACCCGCACACTGCAGCTGAGCTGAGCCTGGACCAGATCTGGCACCTGGTTGATGACCTGATCGAGGCACACGGCAGCTGGCTGCCGACCTATCGGTGAGAGAACCAGCAGAGATCGTCGAAGGGAGATGGATGGCCTGGCGCAGGGCTTTCCGGCTGGCGGGTGTTGGCCGGGTCGTTGTATGGGGGGCGTTGCTTGGGGCGCTGGCGGGCTGCCAGCCGCAGGCCAATGTGGTGGGCTACTGGTTCTCTCGTTGGCTGGGAACCCAGCCGCCGCCGGTCAGCGTCGCCGCTCCTGGGGCCTTGGCCGGCGCTGTCTATACCTCCGGCGGGCAGCCGATCGCAGGGGCGACGGTGCTGGTGGCTCAGCCCGACGGGGTGCCCCATGCGACACAGACCGGGCCTGACGGGAGCTACCAGCTTGCAGGGGTGCCGCCGGGCGAGTATGTCCCGGCGGCCGTGGCGCCTGGGTATGCCGAGTCGGCCTTGTCTGGCCTGCTGGGGCTGCCCAAACTGATTGTAGTCCATTCGCAAGAGACGGCGGTGGTTCCCCCTTTGGTGCTTGCCCCCTACCAGCCGGCTCCGCTGCCGGCGGATCTGGCAACAGCCGTACAACTGCGCCAGACGGGTTTTTATACAGCCGCTGCCGACTTTCCAGCCAGGGCTGCTGCCGACGTTCGGTCTTATGCCTTCGACTATGTAGGGGCGACGGTCGATACGGTGCGCCTCTATCTGCCGCGCGGACAGGCTGTCGAGCAGCGTCTGCCACTGCTGCTGATGGTCTACCCTTCGCCGGTCGACAACTGGGAGACGGTGAGTGTGGGCTTTGCAGCCGAGCATTTTGCTGTGTTGGCGATCTCACCGGTCGCCGCGCGTGGGGTGGACGCCGAAGCCCACGCCCAGGATGCACGCGTGGTGCTGGCGGCGGCACAGCAGGGGGCATTTCCAGCAGTCGACGCCAGCCGGGTATTGGCGCTGGGCGGCAGCTTCAGCAGCGCCATCCTGGCCCGTCTGCTGCGTTCTGCCGGCGGCGAATTGACGGGCTGGGTGACGGTTGGGGGATTGGCCAATGCATTCTCGGCAGCGCACGACTTTTACACAGCACGGATCACGATTCCGCCTCCATATACCTGGCTGGTTCCAGCATTGGGCCCGCCCAACCTCTATCCGCTGGCCTTCCTGATGTACTCGCCAGTCTATGTGGCCGAGGAATTGCCGCCGACATTGGTGATCCATACCGCTGCTGATGAAATTTTGCGCATCGAACAGGCTTATGAACTGACACAGGCCGTGCAGGCAGCGGGCATTGCGGTCACAACCCATTACTACGAAGATGCCAGCCATTACCTGGGCATCGGAGAAAATCTGACCGACGCGGGCCGGGAGATGTTCTACGCAATTGTCGAATTTGCCCGCCAAACTGGAGGAAATCCATGATGCAGCTTCACCCAGAGTGGCCGTCCGCCTACACGGCTTTGCGGCAGGGGGCCGCTGTGTGGGCGCCCTCTGCCGCAGAGCTTCTTGTCCTGACCGACGTCGAACGCAGCGATTTTTTGCAGCGAATGACCACCAACAATATCAAGCGGCTGCGTGCGGGCAGCAGCTGCGTGACTGTTCTGACCAGCCCGACCGCCAAAATTGTGCAGGTCTTCACTGTGTTGGCTGGCAGCGACCAGCTGTGGCTGCTGCCGACAGCGGGGCAGGGGGCGGCCCTGGAACGCCACCTGCGCGGGCAGATCTTTTTTATGGACAAAGTACGGGTCAGCCGGCCTGAGCAGCCCGTGACCCGGCTGCGGGTGCTCGGGCCGCAGGCTGCAGCGGCATTGAGCCGTGTGGGCTGTCACAGTCTGCCGCAGACCGACGGCGACTGGCTGCAAGACGGGGAGCGGATCGTGCTGTGCCAGACCGAGTATGATCTGCCTGGCTATGAACTCATCATGCCCGCCGCCGATGCAGCGTCGCTGCGCTGCCAGCTGGACGCTGTCGAACTCGACGAAGCCAACTATACAGCGCGGCGGATTGAGCTGGGCCGTCCTGCCCCAGGGGCTGAATTGACAGGAGAGTACAGCCCGCTAGAAGCGGGATTGGCTTGGAGCTGTGCGGAAAACAAAGGCTGTTACACGGGCCAGGAGATCCTCGCCCGTCAGATGACCTACGACAAAATCACCCGCAGCCTGGTTGGGCTGAAGCTTCAGACAAGCCAGGTGGCAGGTGCGGCTGTGTGGGCGGAGGGGCGAGAGGTTGGGCAGATCACCAGCGCTGCGTTCAGCCCACAGCTCTCTGCCCCGGTGGCGCTGGCCATCCTCAAGCGGCCCTATCATCTCCCTGGAACTGCGGTGAGCGTAGCAGGGTCCACAGCAACTGTGGCAGCCCTGCCGTTGGTCTGACCGAAGTGCAGGGCTCCCTGTCCGCCGAAGAAACTTCTCAAAAAAGTGGAGGAGCCGTCGGCTCCTCCACTTTTTTGAGAAGTTGGATCTCTGGCTGCCGGCAGCAAGCGGTTCTCGCCTATAGAACCGCCCGCCGCGTTGCTGCCAGGGTCAGTTTGCCTGTCTGTGCGACAGCAGACCGCCTACAGACGTGTATATTTCAAGTAAGCGACAGCTACCCCGCCCTCCTGGAAATACTCGACACGAATGGTGTGCCAGCCTGCTCCTAGCTGAATATCTCCGTAGACACTCAACGCCGGGCCGACACGCCAGGCGTCGAGCACGATCTGGTTGTTGACGTAGACCCGAATACCGTCGTCGACCGTGGCTGAAAAACGGTAGGTCCCGGCCTCCAGGTAGGAGGTCTGGTTCCATTTGACGGTGAAGTTGCTGCCCGGCATCCCACCGCCTGGCCCGTAGACTCCCCAGTCAAATGCGATGGCGTTGTCTTGCCGCACGAAGACAGGCGCCCCTGAAAAATCACGGTTGGCGAAATACTCACCTACCCAGACCCCATATGCCGGTGGGGGAGGCGGTGGAGGCGGAGGCGGTGGGGGAGGCGGAGGCGGTGGGGGAGGCGGCGGTGGTGGAGGCGGCGGGGGAGGCGGGCTCCAGCCACCCGGAATGCACAGCTGGGTGCCTGCGGTGATATGGTTCCAGTTCCAGATGTTGTTGCACGAAGCCAGTGCATGCATGCTGACCCCATACCAGCCGGCGATCTCGCTCAGGGTTTCGCCGTGGCGGACGACATGCCAGTTGCTGCAGGCGCATCCTGCGCCGTGGTTGGGGGTGTAGCCGGGAATGCAGAGACGCTGGCCGGCATAGAGATGGTTGGGGTTCCAAATCTGGTTGGCCTGCATGAGGGCGTGGAGGCTGACCCCATAATGAGCGGCGATCCCGGAGAGAGTTTCTCCGTAACGCACCGTATGGGCACAGCGGCAGCCACCCCAGGCTGACTGTACTGTCGGCTGTGCTTCTGCTGCGGCTGGCGCTGCCAACGCCGCAGCAGGAAGCAAAGCAGCCAACAGAGCCAGCACCGACATGAAGGCCAGCACACCACGCTGCCAGGAGCGTGGTACAGCTGGGAAAAACTTCATTGTGAGGACTCCTTTCCTGAACTGCAAGACGAGATACGCTGTTATTCGGGTCTATCGATTCAAATGTTGCCAGCAGCGCGCCCTTTTGGCAGGGCCAGTGCACAAAAACAGGCGCAGCGCTGTCAAGCACAAAACCCAGGGTTGGGCCAGCGGTTCAAAATTCAAAGCTTTCTCCTCGCGACGGAGCGACCACCTGGGGGAAATGTCGGGCACGCAGCAGGCCAGCCAGCGTATCGATCGCCTGAATTTCGCCGTGCACCAGAAAAAGGCCTTTGACCTGCTGGCGGTCGAAGCGATCGGCCCAGGTGAGCAGTTCGTGCTGGTCGGCGTGGGCGCTGTAGCCTTCAATGGCGGCGACCTCGGCGCGCACATCGTAGCTCTCCCCAAAAATACGCACGGTTTTTTCGCCATCTTGGAGGCGACGTCCGAGCGTATGCTCTGCCTGAAAACTGACGATCAACACGGTGTTGCGAACATCTTCGATGTTGTTTTTCAAATGGTGGAGGATGCGGCCGTTTTCTGCCATGCCATTGGCGCTGATAATAATAACAGGGTCGCTCTGGTGGTTCAGCTGTTTGCTGCGACGAACTTCGCGCACATACTCGATCAGGGGATAGTCGAAGGGGCTGCGCCGATCACCTTCTTCCAGAAAATGCTGGACCTGGGTGTTCCAGGCTTCAGGGTGCATCCGGAACACGTCGGTGGCGTTGACGGCGAGCGGGCTGTCGACAAAGACCCGAATGGCAGGAATGTCGCCGGTCGCATCCAGCTGGTTCAACGCGTAGACCAGTTCCTGAGTGCGGCCGACGGCAAAGGCCGGGATGATCAGCTTGCCGCGGCGGCGGGCCGTGCGGTTGACCAGGTCGCGCAGCTGGTGGCGTGCATCGTCGTAGGTTTCATGAAGCCGGTCGCCGTAGGTGCTTTCCATGATCACCAGGTCGGCGTCGCGCAGCGGTTCGGGCGGCAGCAGGATCGGGCTGGCGCTGCGGCCGATGTCGCCGCTGAAAACCAACCGCCAACGCCGCCCTGTGCTGGCTTCCTGGATGTCCAGCTGGACATGGGCTGCACCGAGAATATGGCCGGCTGGAAAGAAGGTGACCTCGACGCCGTTGGCCACGCTGAACGTTCGGCTGAAGTCGGTGCTGATAAAGTGGCGCAGGGTAGAACGCACATCCTCCTGGGTGTAGAGCGGTTCTACAGGGGCTTCTCCCTTGCGCTGGCGTTGTTTGTTGAGATACGCAACATCTTGTTCCTGGATATAGCCGCTGTCCATCAACATGTAGGCGCACAGGTTGCGCGTGGCTGCTGTGCACCAGATGTTGCCTTGGAAACCATTTTTACAGAGATTGGGCAAGTTGCCGCTGTGGTCGATGTGCGCGTGGCTGAGCACGACTGCGTCGACTGTAGATGGGTCAAATGGAAAATGAAGGTTGCGCTCGTAGGTGTCGGAACGATGCCCTTGGTAGAGGCCACAGTCCAACAAGACCTGCTGGCCGTTGACCTCCAACAAATGCATAGAACCGGTCACTTCTCTTGCCGCACCAAAAAAAGTGAGACGCATCGACGCTGTTATTCCTTTCAAACGCCGTGCGCAACAGCGTTGTGTTCAGCGTACCGCCACGGCCAGACGATTTGCCATGCAAATTGCTATTCTTAATGCATATTGTAATGCATTTTGAAAAAAATTCAACCCCCAAATTTTCTTTCTCTGGGGATTCAGCGTCTGGCTGGGGGCAGCCCTGCTCTTGTCATCCCAGGGCGGTTCAGTAGCCGCGCGCAAAATCTACCCGGTTGTTCAACGCTGTACCTGCCAAAAAGTATTGGAGGTTGTTGAGAAAGATTGGGGCGATGTCTTCAGGATAGCTGAGCGCTGAGGTATGGCAGGTGACGATCACATTGGGCAGGCTCCAAAATGGGTGCCCAACGGGCAGTGGTTCGGTCTGGAAGACGTCGAGCACTGCGCCGCCCAACCGGCCTGCCTGCAGCGCTGCAACCAGCGCCTCTTCGTCTACCGTGCTGCCCCGCCCGACGTTGACCAGCAAGGCATGCGAGGGGAGCGCTGCCAGCACGTTGCGGTCGATCCGGTGGCGGCTGGCGGGCGTGTGGGGCAGGCTGCAGACCAGGTAGTCGCAGGCTGCTGCCATTGTCTCTAGCCCATCGCCGTGGTAGTAGCGGTCAATGGCGGGCTCGTCGGCGCTGCTCAGCGTGTAGCCCAGCGTGCGTACGCCAAAACAACGGGCTGCCCGTGCGATCGCGGCGCCGATCGAGCCGACCCCCACCAGCCCCATAGTTTTGCCGCGCAGCCGGCCAGGCCAGGTGGTATCCCAGCGTTGCTCGCGCTGGGCCAGGTAGCGATGCCAGCCCTGCCGTTCGTGCAGGATGATGTAGCCGAGCACGTACTCGGCCATCGAGTCTCCGAAGGCTCCGCGGGCGTTGGTCAGGAGGTAATCGCGGCGCAGATCGGGGCCGAGCAGCGTCTCTACCCCGGCATAGGTAGACTGCAGCCAGCGCAGATGGGGAAGATGTGGCAGCAGCGGTCTGACCAGTGGCGGGTCGGCCAGCACGACGACACTCTCTTTCAGCCAGGGGTTTGCCTCGGCTGCGTTTTCTGCTGCATGCAGTGTGACCCCTGCCGGCAGTTGTGGGCTCAGCAGCCGCAGATAGTCGTACGCACGGACAGACAGAATCAACCCTTCCATTTTTTTCTCCTGTTTTATGGAATCACTGCGTACTCTCATTGCTCTTGGGCAACTGCCTGCTGTATCCCGGCCAGGGCTGCAGCGGGGATCAGTCCCAGCGCCGCAGCCTTTTCGGCTGCGGCCAGTGAATCGGCGACCCGATACATTGGAACTCCCTGGCTCTGGGCGGCTTTTCCCAGCTTGTCTACTCGCAGGTCGCGGTGCCGGCCGCTGACGTCACGGATGAAAATGGCGGCGATGCGGTGTGGATAGGCGGGGATCAGTTCGCTGTACAGTTCGGGGTCCTGCTGGCCGCTGTCTCCGATCAGGAGAAAAGAAAGGGCAGGGTAGGTATCCAGCAGCCAGCGGATTGGTTTGAGTTTGTTTCGGTGTGACAGGGTAGTGAACAGGTGGGCCAGTCCATAGTCGCGCAGAAACATGGGGCCTGCCGGCAGTTGCTGACGCTCCAGGAATTCGACCAGCAGGTCGTAGAAGTTCCAGGGGCTGCTTGAGACATAAAAGATTGGATTGTGTTCTTGGCCACTCATTCCCCGCTGCAGCGCCTGGTAGAGGGCTGCCACGCCGGCAAAGGGCAGGCGGGTTCGGGCGTTGCTGAAAAAAATTTCGAACACTGCCCGCAGCAGGCTGGCTGCATGGCTCTGGATCACCGTGTCATCGATGTCGCTGACCACTGCAAAGCGGGCTGACGGCGAGGGGATCATGACCGGCGCGGTGACCTGGACCGGCGCGTTGCGTGCCGCAGGTGCGACCAGTTCCAACGGCACAGCGTGCCAGCGCAGGGACGGGTCTGCCGGCCGGGCCAGCGGCAGGCAGAGGGTAAAATAGCCTTCTTCGTCGGCGACTGTCTGCCATCGCTGTGTGCCGACGGTCGCTGCCACCGTGGCTCCGGGCACCTCGTGCGAGGTGAGACGTCGGGCCATGGCATAAAAATTTTGCCAGCGGGAATCTCGAGCCCCGGCCGGCGGCAGCGGCTGGTTGCACAGGACGCGTCCCTTGACGAACAGCTGCTCTGCGGTCCCAAAAGAGCGATAGGGGACGATCGTGATCCAGGGGAGCTTCATGGCGCGTGTATGCGCTCCGGGTCAAAAATTTTGCCTGGGTTGAGGATCGCATGGGGGTCCAGCGCCTGTTTGATCCGGCGCATGGTGGCGATCTCCTGGGCGGTGCGGGAGAGGGAGAGATAGGCTTTTTTTTCGAGCCCGACCCCGTGTTCGGCCGAGATCGATCCCCCCACGGTGTGCAGGCCGCTGTAGACAATGGCGGCCACCTGGCTGGCATCGGTGTCCACAAACTGGGGTGCCCAGACGTTCAGATGCAGGTTGCCGTCGCCCAAATGGCCGTAGACCCAGCAGCGTGCCTCTGCTCCGTACTGCCGCCGCAGCTCGGCTCGCACCTGTGCGACGTAGCTTTCCATGGCGGCGATCGGCAGGCTGACATCGTAGCCGAGGGCGAGGGGGTACTGGCGTTCGATCTGTTCGGAATCTTCGCGGACCCGCCACAGGCTTGCGTGCTGGTGGGCGGTGCGGGCTACGACGGCGGCCTCGATCAGCCCTTCTTCGGCTGCCCGGTCGAGGGCTTGCTCGAATCGTACGTTGTCCAGCTGTGGGTGGCTGCCCAGCGCTTCGACCAGCACATAATAGCGGGCGCCGTGGGGCAATGGGGGCCGGCTCGGCGCCGGCGGGGTCGTGGTCAGCCGGTAGTACTCCTCCCACATCACCTCGAAGGAGGTCAGAGCCCCGTCCAGTTCGCGCTGCAGCAGGTGGAGCAGCCGGACGAGCAGGTCGAACTCTGCCAGGGCGACCAGCGCGGTCGACCTGCTGCGGGGGGCCGGAAAGAGCCGCAACACGGCCTGGGTCACGACCCCCAGGCTCCCTTCGCTGCCGATGAAGAGCTGTTTGAGGTCATACCCGGCGTTGTTTTTGAGCAGTGTGTTGAGCGAGGAGAGCTGGGTGCCATCGGCCAGCACGGCCTCTACCCCTAGCACGAGTTCGCGCATCATGCCGTATCGCAGCACCCGTACCCCGCCGGCATTCATGGCCAGGCAGCCGCCGACGGTGGCCGAGCCGCGGGCCGCCAGGTCCAACGGAAAGAAGAGGTCATGGGCGGCTGCAGCCTCCTGCACACGTTGCAGCGGCGCGCCCGCCTGTGCGGTCAGCGTCAGATGGATGGGGTCGACCGCCACGACCGCTGCCATCCGTTCGAGGGAAAGCACCAGTTCGTCTGCACAGGTGCGGGTTGCTTGCACCAGATTGGTGCCGCCGCCGCAGACGACGACCGGCTGACGGGCGGCATGGCAGATCCGCAGGGTCGCAGCGACCTCGGCGGTAGTGCGTGGGCAGGCCACCGCCAGCGCCTGCAGGGGCGCAAGGTCGATCCAGCTGGTTGCCCGTGCCCGGACAGCCTCTCCAGTCAGAACTGCATCGGCGCCCAGCAGAGCTGCAAGCTGCTCCAGCAAACCGGCCATGCGCGACCTTACCCGAGCATCTCGATGGTGTAGTCGAACAGTTGGGCGTCTCCGTGCCACTGTTCGACCAGATGGGCCACTTCCTGCAGGTGGCGGTGGGCCAGGGCGCTGTTCTGGCTCACACAGGCAACTTCCAGCACAGAACGTGTCCACACATCCTGGGCATCGGCTTCGCAGATGGAGACGTTGAAGGTGCGGCGGATGCGGGCGATCAGCGGCTTCAGGATGCTGCGTTTGCCTTTCAGGCTGTCGTTCATCGGCAAAGAGAGTTCAAGGGTCAGGAGTCCAACCGCCATCGCCGTTCACCTCTGGTGTGTCCAGTCCGGGTTGCCGAACCGGGTGCGGATGAGCTGGGCTGCCTGGCGCAGTTCGTCTGCACTGAGTTCTCCCTGCCGGAGATCCAGTTGGAGAGCTTGTTCGAACCCCTGTCGCATGGCCGCCACAACTCGGGCAAAGGAGACCTGCTCGCTGCTCTCTTCGACGCCCAGTGCCTGGGCCAGGGTGCAGGCGCGCCCCTGCACTTCCACCCGCAGCTCGCGGGCCCGTTCTGGCGTCAGCGCCAGCACGTCGACCAGGCGGGTGATGTCGCCGACCAGGGGCAGGCTGCCGTGCTGCAGCACCGAATTGGCCCGCCGGCTTTGGGCGCTGCCCATCAGCTTGCGCCCGCCGGCTGTAATCTCGTAGGCGCTGGGCACCTCAAAACAGACAGCCGACACATCGGGGCCGGCCCGCACATCGCCGGGCGCTTTGTCTGCCTGTACACCCAGCAGACGCAGGCCTGTGATCAGAGCGTTGCTGATGCGCAAATAGGCATCCATCACCCCGCCGCGCATCAGCGGATGGGTAGCGGGGGCGATGACCGAGTAGGTGAATTCGTCTGTGTGCAGAATAGCTCGCCCACCGGTCGGGCGGCGAACGATTTCGTAGCCCAGCGCGGCCACCTGTGCTGCATTCAGGTCGCTGAAGGGCTGCAGCCGCCCCAGGCTCACGGCGGGTGGCGACCAGCGGTAGAAGCGTACGGTGGGCAGGCTCTGGCCGGCCGCGCAGCTTTCGGCGACCGCCTGGTCAACCGCCATGTTGGCCGCCCCTGAACGCGGGGCAGCATCTACAATCCAGCGCCAGAGGGTTGGTTCGGATGCCTCTTCCAACTCTGCCAGGTCGACGAACAGATCGCTGCCCACCGGGTCGCTCATAAAATTTCCTGCCATTCCTGTTGCTGCCGCCACACCGTCTGATATCTGCCTGTCGGGTCTTCTCTGCAGTCTAGGCGTACGGCAGAGACGCAGAATGCATGCAACGCGAGAGCATGTCCGTACGGATAGGAGACAGCGTGTCTGTGCGTCCTTCTCCCAGCATGGAGAGGAGACCATCTCATCAGTATAGATCAAAGGGAGGCTGGCAGCACAATTTGCAGCCCCCCCTGGCAGCCCCCAAGGGCTGCCAGGGGGGGGAGTGTGCTTCAAGCGAGGGGGAGTGCTGCTGGCTGTGGCGGCCCGGCTGGCGACTGGGCTGCCGACTGGGCTGCCGACGGGTTGAGCAGGCCATCCACGATTTTGGCAGAGGAGAGGACGCCGGGCAGGCCAGCGCCTGGGTGGGTGCCTGCTCCGACAAAATAGAGATTGGCAAAATCTTCTGAACGGTTGTGTGGGCGGAACCAGGCCGACTGCAACAGCGTCGGTTCGACCGAAAAAGCCGAGCCCAGATAGCTATTGAGCGTGTCCTGAAAGTGCAGCGGGTCGATCCTGTGTTCTGCCACCAGATTGGCCTGCAGGTCAGGCAGATAATTTTCTTCCAAAAACTGCATGATGAGATCTCGGTAGGGCTGGGCCTTGACGCTCCAGTCGATCTGGGCGTTGAGGTTGGGGACCGGTGACAGCACGTAGAAGGCCTCGCACCCCTCCGGCGCCATGCTGGGGTCGGTCAGCGTCGGCATATGCAAATAGAGTGAGAAATCTTCGGGCAGCTCCTGTTCGGCGAAGATCTCGCGCAACAGCCCTTTGTACCGTTCGCTGAGGAGGATATTGTGGTGCGCCAGGCGGCTGCTGGTGTTGTACCGTTTTTTGGTGCCGAAGTAGATGACGAACAGCGACATGCTGTATTTCTTGCTTTTGACCCAGCGGTCGCTGTTGGTGCGCCGTTGGGTCGGCGGGATCAGATTGAGGTAGGTCCACGCCACATCGGCGTTGGAAACCACAGCGTCTGCTGTGTGGTGGCTGCCATCGGCCAGCCGAACCCCGCGCACGCTGTTGTCTTCTATCAGGATTTCCTGGACTGCGGTGTTGAGATGGACCTGCACCCCGAGTTCGTCGAGCAGGCGGCCAAAGCCGTCGACGATCGCGCCGGTGCCTCCTTTGGCGTAGTGGATGCCCCATTCCCGCTCCAGATAGTGGATCAGGACATAGAGGGAGGGGGCATCGAGCGGGTTGCCGCCGATCAACAGGGGGTGGAACGAAAAACAGCGGCGCAGAAACTCGTTTTCGATAAATTGGCTCACATAGCCGTAGACACTGCGGTAGGACTGCAGCCGTACCAGGTCGGGAAGCACCCGGAGCATGTCTGTGAAATGTAAAAAGGGCTTGTCGATCAGCGCCATGCCAGTCTGAAAAATGTCTTGGGTGGTGGCCATAAAACGCGTGTAGCCCTCTTTGTCGCGCGGGTTCCAGGCGTCGATCTGATTCAGAATGTATTCGTGGTCGCCGTTGTAGCTGAAGGAGCGCCCCTGGTGGTCAAAAATTTTGTAGAACGGGTCGAGCGGGATCAGCTCGAAGTAGTCTTCGCGCTGCCGTCCGGCCAGCTCCCAGATTTCGTCGAGCAACCAGGGGGCTGTGATGACCGTGGGGCCGCCATCAAATTTGAAGCCGTTGATCTCATAGGTGTAGGCGCGTCCTCCCAGCTTGTCACGCTTTTCAAAAAGGGTCACTTCGTGGCCCCTGGCGGCCAGCCGTGCTGCTGCGCTCAGCCCGCCGAAGCCGCTGCCGATCACACTGACTTTTTGTCGCATATGCTCCTCCTCTTTCCATCCGGATAAATGACCTGCCGTGCGGGCTGGAGCCCTGCGGCCCCGGTGGCGGGCTGGTTCGTTCAGCTTCAGGCAGCAGCCTGCACGCTGCGCGCCCGGCGCCCCTGCCACCAGCCCCACACCGCGACCACGGCCAGCAGAGCAGCACCGACCCAGGCACCCCAGACCACCGCTGGGGTCGCGCTCTGTTTGACGGCGATGCCCAGAAAGGCCCAGATCAGGACAGCGACATAGCCAAAGTTGTGCTCGCGCAGTGCAAAAATCAGGCCGAGTACGCTGGCCACCCCCAGCAGCGCCAGCGTCCAGATCACCGGCGAGAGAGGGGCACCGCTCCACTGCCAATCCAGCGCCACTGTCGCTGCATTGGCCACGGTGGCCACCGTGATCCAGCCCAGATAGACACTGAAGGGGAGATGGGTTGTCCAGCGTTCGCCCGCTGACACCGTCGTACGCCAGGGAGCCAGCTGCCCATAGACCACAATCAGGCTGGCCAGCAACACCAGCATCACCGCCAGGCTCAGCGTGAACTGGTTGTAGTGCCAAAGAAAAATCCAGAGAGAGTTGGCGACCCCACTCACCACATAGGGCCAGCCGATCGCACGCAGGCGTGGGTTGGTCCGCTGTGCCGGCAGCGCCTGGTAGACTGTGTAGGCCAGCCAGCCCAGATAGATGATCCCCCAGATGGAAAAGACATACCCTGCAGGCGTGAACAACGAAGGGAAGCGGTCGGAGATCTCACCGGTGGTCTGGCCGTTCAAGGGCAGGCCGGTGGCCAACCCGTTGACGGCGATGGTGCCCAGCGTCGCCACAATTACAGCAAACTGACGCCAATAGTCGCTGCTGACCGCCGTTTCACGGTGGGAATAGCGCTTGTCGATTGTCGTGCTCATCCTGTTTTTTCCTTTTGTAATGGTTTTGTACAGATTTAATCTATGATAAAATGAGATGGGATTCAGTGAGTACGCTTCTATTTGTGGGCAGGAAACGGGGATGGGCATGCAGCCATTGGAGGGGCGGGTAGCGGTTGTTGCAGGGGCGACACGGGGGGCAGGCCGTGGGATTGCCCGCATGCTGGGTGAAGCAGGTGCGGTCGTCTACTGCAGCGGGCGCAGCGTGCGCGGTGCGCTGGCGAGCGGCCCTGCCCGGCCAGAGACGATCGAGGAGAGCGCCGAGTGGGTCACGGCCCACGGAGGGAGGGGTATTGCTGTGCGGGTCGACCACAGCGATGCCCGCCAGGTGGAGCAGCTTTTTGCCCGTGTCTGGGAGGAACAAGGCCGTCTTGACCTGTTGGTCAACGACATCTGGGGGGGGGACGAACTGACAGAATGGGGGGTTCCGTTTTGGGAGCTGGATCTTGACCGGGGGGTTCGCCTGCTGCGGCGTGCGATCGACACCCACATTTTTACAGCCCGTTTTGCAGCCCCGTTGTTGGTGGCGCAGCGCAGCGGACTGGTGGTGGAGATCACGGATGGGGACAGCCTGCGCTATCGCGGCAATTTTTTTTACGACCTGGCCAAGGCGACGGTGATCCGCATGGCCTATGCGCTGGGGGAGGAGCTGAAATCCTGCCAGGTCACTGCGCTGGCTGTGACCCCTGGGTTTTTGCGTTCTGAGGCGATGCTGGACCATTTTGGGGTGACCGAGGCCAACTGGCAGGAGGGGGCTGCTCGCGACCCACATTTTATTGCGTCAGAGACCCCCTGTTTTGTCGGGCGTGCTGTGGCTGCGCTGGCCGCCGACCCGGCGGTCGCTGCTAAAAATGGCGGGGTGTACAGCTCCTGGGGGCTGTCTGACGAGTATGGCTTCAGCGATATTGACGGGCGTCGTCCCCACTGGGGGCGCTATTTTGCCAGCCACGTCGAGCCGGAATTGGGGGAAGCCGCTGACCGCTGAAGGAACTGTGCCGGTCAGGCGAACCCCACCCCAGTGACCAGGGCGAGCAGCAGCCCACCGGCGACGACGCTGCCGAGCTGGCCGGCTGTGTTGGCTCCCATGGCGTGCATGAGCAAAAAGTTGTTGTAGTCTTCTGCTTGAGCGACCTGGGCTGCCAGACGGCCGGCCATCGGGAAGGCTGAGATGCCGCAGGCACCGACCAGCGGGTTGATTTTGCGTCCTGAGACCACATACATAAACTTGCCGAAGAGCAGCCCGGCGACAGTGTCCATGACAAAGGCAAACAGCCCCAGCGCCAGCACCAGCAGGGTCTGCCACTGAAAGCCGCTGGCTGGGCTGTAAAGAAAGCGATCCGCCGTCATGGTGGCGCCGATGGCCAGGCCCAGAAACAGGGTCGAGATGTTGGCGATCTCGTGTTGGGCTGCCAGACTCAGCCGTTCTACCACCAGCGCCTCGCGCAGCAGGTTGCCCAGCATCAGGCTCGCAATCAGTGGGGCCGCAGCGGGGGCGATCAGGCTGACAAAGATCGTCGCCGCAACCGGGAAGATCAACACGGCCGCACGCGCCACTGGACGGGGCGCATATTCCATCCGTACCCGCCGCTCAGCTGGCGTCGTCAGCAACCGCATCAAAGGCGGCTGGAGGAGGGGGATCAGGCTCATGTACGAATAGGCCGCTACGGCGATCGGCCCCAGCAGATGGGGAGCCAGCTGCGTCCCCACAAAAATGGCTGTGGGCCCGTCGATGGCGCCGATCACCCCGATGGCTGCCGCCTCTTTCAGATCGAAGCCCAGCAGCGCAGCCAGCAGCAGGGTCACATAGATGCCCACCTGGCCCGCAGCGCCCATCAACACCAGCTGGGGCTGGGCCAGCAGCGGTCGGAAGTCGATCATCGCCCCCACGCCGACAAAGATCAGCAACGGAAAGAGTTCGGTCTCGATCCCCAACCGATAAAGGGTCTCCAGCCAGGAGCCGGGCGTGTACGCGGACATGCCCAGATTGGCAAAGATGCAGCCGGCCCCGATCGGCAGCAACAGCAGCGGTTCATAGCCGCGTTCGACCGCCAGATAGATCAACAGCGCGCCGGCGGCAATCATCGCCAGGTTGGCCCAGGTGAAGAAGTGAATCCCCTCTGTCAGGAGAGCGAACAGTTCCTGGAGCGGCATGGTCAGCCGCCTGCCGCAGGGGGCGGTGCATCCAGTCGGCGCAGCTGCAGGAGTGGCTGGCCGTGGTGGACATGTTCTCCGGCCGCAACGTGCACACGCTCCACGGTTCCAGCGTAGGGGCTGCGGATCGGGTTGTTCATCTTCATCGATTCAATGGTGCAGAGCAGCTGGCCAGCTGCCACCGGGTCGCCCGCCTTGACGGCGACCTGTACGATGTCTCCCGGCAGCGGTGCTGGCACCGTACCCGGCAGACTGGGGGCTGGCCGTTTGTTCGACGGTGTGTCGGCCACTGCCGGTGTGTCGGCCACTGCCGGTGTGTCGGCCACTGCCGGTGTGTCGGCCACTGCCGGTGTGTCGGCCACTGCCGGTGTGTCGGCCACTGCCGGTGTGTCGGCCACTGCCGGTGCGGCGGCCACTGCCGGTGCGGCGGCGGCTGGGCTGGCTTCCGGCCAGACCTCGAGCTGTTCGCCGTCGACCCTGACTTGGACAGGGCGGCTCTGGAGATCCTCGATCTCCACCGTATAGGTCTGGCCGTCGATGCGGACGCGTAGTTGCATGGAGTCTCCCGGTTCACGGTCTTGCCGTCGGGGGGCGGTGGACGGGGCGAAGGTTCAGCGCTCGGCTGCGTTGGACAGCCTGCCACGGCGAGAGTGCGGCGGGTGTGCTCTCTCTGGCGGGGGGGGCAGCAGCCAGGGCCACGGCGACCGCTGCTGCCGCGGCGCGGTGTCTGGCGGTCTGGGTGCTGCGGTCTGCCGGGCTGGCCGCCGTGGCAGGTTCTTCTGTCTTCACTTCAGATGGGGGCGTGGTGAGCCGTACCAATGCCGCCATCAGCCCCCACATCACGGCCAGGACGACAAAAATCAGGGTGACGCCGACTGCGGCGATGGCTACAGCTTGTTCGAAGACCTCCCACATACTGCTTTCCCCTATCTTTTTCCCTCCCCCATCTTTGGGGGCTCTTCCGCAGCGCTCTGTCGCTAGGCTGGCATGTTGCCATGGCGTCGGGCGAGCGGGACAACTGCCTTCTGGCGCAGCGCAGCCAGTGCGGCCAACAGCCGCTGGCGAGTCTCTGCCGGTTCGATCACCTCGTCAACAAAGCCGCTCGCCGCAGCCACATAGGGGTTGAGATAGCGTTCCCTGTACTCTTCGGCGTAACGGGCCCGGGCCTGGGCAGGGTCATCTGCCTGGGCGATCTCTTTGCGGTAGAGGATGCTGGCAGCCCCCTCTCCCCCCATCACGGCGATTTCGGCGCTGGGCCAGGCGAGGGTTATGTCTGTGCCCAGCTGTTTGCTGCTCATGACCACATAGGCGCCGCCGTAGGCCTTGCGGGTGACGACACTGATTTTGGGCACGGTCGCGGTGGAATAGGCGTAGACAATTTTGGCCCCATGCCGAATAATGCCATGGTACTCTTGATCGATGCCGGGTAAAAATCCTGGGGTATCGACCAAAGTGACGAGTGGGAGGTTGAAGGCATCGCAGAAGCGCACAAAACGTGCGATCTTGTCTGACGCGTCGATGTCGAGCGCGCCGGCCAGCACCTCTGGCTCCTGCGCCACCACGCCGACCGGCTGGCCGGCCAGCCGTGCCAGTCCGACAACGGCGTTGCGCGCAAACTGCTCCTGGATCTCCAAAAACGAGCCGGTGTCGACAATCTGCTCGATCACGGTGTGCATCGAGTAGGGCTGGCGCGCGTCGAAGGGGACGATGCTGTTGAGCACGCTCTCTGCCTGGGCCGGGGCCGACCCCGCACCCGCCAGCGGCGGGTTTTCCAGGTGGTTGGAGGGGAGGTAGCCCAACAGCTGTCGTGCCAGGTCGATCGCTCTGGTTTCGTCCGACCGGACAAAATGGGCCAGCCCGCTGGTGGAGAGATGTACGCTTGCCCCACCCAGCTGTTCGGCGTCGACTGTCTCGCCCGTGACGGCCCGGACCACTTCCGGGCCGGTCAGGAACATGTAGGAGTGCCCTTCGACCATCACCACCAGGTCAGTCAGGGCAGGGGAGTACGCAGCGCCGCCGGCACAGGGGCCGAGCAGCAGGCTGAGCTGGGGGACGATGCCCGAATAGGTCGCATTGCGTCGGAAGATGTCGGCGTAGCCACCCAGTCCATAGATGCCCTCCTGGATCCGTGCTCCTCCCGAGTCGATCAGCCCTACGATCGGGGCGCCGGCGTCGACGGCCAGATCCATCACCTGACAAATTTTGCGCCCATGCATCTCGCCCAGCGCCCCCCCGAAGACTGTGGCGTCCTGTGCGTAGGCAAAAACGGTGCGGCCATCGACCTGACCAAAACCCACTACCACCCCGTCGCCGGGCGGGCCCTCTCTGTCCAGTCGTGTGCTGGCCAGCAGGCCCAGCTCTTGAAATGTAGATGAGTCGAAGAGTTGGGCCAGCCGCTCGCGCGCGGTGCGTCGCCCTTTGGCATGGTGGCGTTCGACGCGCTCGCGTCCCCCGCCCCCCAGTGCCAGCTCACGCCGTTTGCGCAGGGCCAGAATTCTGGAATCTTCGGTTGACATCATACCCTCCTGGCACAGATCGGTGCAGGTGACGTAACAGGGTGGCAGCGAGCCATCGGCGCCTCGGTGGGAGCGCTGTGTTCCCGGCTGGGCTCAGTACGTCCGTCTGACCACAAATTCACAAAGCCCGTAGAGCGAGTGGCGGTACGGGTTGTCGGGCAGCGCCCGCAGATCGTCGACAGCCTTGTGCAGGAAAGAGCGGGCTTCCTCGCGTGCGGCCTCGATCGCGGGGCTGGCGCGCAGGCGGGTGACCAGGTCAGCGACTGCCTGGCTCCAGGCTGCCGGGTCGCCGTCGTCTGCCTCCATCTGTGCCTCCTCCAGCTGTGCGACCACCTCGGTCGGGCAGGGGTGACACTGCAAATAATGGAAGAAGGGCAAAGTCAGCGTCCCCTGGTGGAGGTCGCTGCCGGCAGGTTTGCCCAGCGTGCTGTCATCTCCGGTAAAATCAAGGACATCGTCGATGATCTGAAAGGCCATCCCAAAATTATAGCCGAAATGGTTCAGCTCGGCGATGCGATCTTCGGGCAGTTGGGCCAGGAGCGCGGCGCCCTGGGTGGCGGCACAGAAGAGGCTGGCCGTTTTGGCGTAGATGCGCTGGTAGTAGTTTGCACGGTCCTGGGCAAAACGGTAGCGGTCTTTGAGCTGGCGAAGCTCGCCGTCGACAATAATCCGCAGCGTGTCGCTGAACAGCTCGATCACGCGGATATTCTGGGTTTCCGCAGAAAAGCGTGCCGCTGTGCCGAACAGGTAGTTGCCGGCCAGGACCGTCGAGATTCCGTTCCAACGGGCGTTGAGGGTTGGGGCGCCTCGGCGAAGCAACGCGCCGTCGATCACGTCGTCGTGCACCAACGTGGCTGTGTGGAGCATTTCGACCGAGGCTGCCAGCGCGATGGCTGGCTGGGTGCGCGAGGTGCCGGGCAGCGCCATGTTCAGTTCGGAGGCAAGCAGGGCCAGCGCTGGGCGCAACCTTTTGCCGCCGCTGCCGATCAGGTTGGCAAAGGCTTCGGCGAGGGGGGCAAAGAGCAGCGAATCCACGGATCGCAGCCTCTGTTCGACCTGGCGCAGCGCAGGCTGAATCGGCGCGAACAGGGCGTTGACATCCGGAGCCCCGCTGTAGGCAGGGGCCGGATCCGCCACAGGAGCCCGTACGGCGGTGTCCAGGAACTTTCTAGACAAATACTGCGGTGTGGTGAGTTGCGGAGTCAGCACCGAACCGATCCTCCAGACCGTAAAAACGAAGTGCAGTGGCACTGGTCTGAGCTGCCAGCGCTGCGGGGGAGATGCCGTACAGCAGCGCCAGCTGTTCACAGACCAAGGCCAGCCGAGCGGGCTCGTTGCGTTGGCCCCGGTACGGGTGGGGGGTCAGGTAAGGAGCATCTGTCTCCAGCAGCAGCCGATCCAGCCGCAGGGCTGGCACCAGGGCCCGCAGCGTCTGTGCGTTGCGGAAGGTGACTGCTCCCCCGAGCCCCACCAAGAAGTTCCAAGAAAAGGCTTCGTCAGCCAGCACAAGGTCGCCGCTGAAGGCGTGCAGCACCCCGGCGAAGGGGCGCCGGGCCAGCAGCGACTGTCTATAGCTGCTGCTGGCCACCCAGCTGCGCAGAAGGTCGGCGACCGCTGCATTGGCTTCTCTGCTGTGGATCAACACCGGCATCCCCAACTCGGCCGCCAGATCCAGCTGGGCAAGCAGCACTTGCTGCTGCAGCGCCGGGTCGACGTTGCCCCAATAAAAATCCAGCCCCACCTCGCCGATCGCCACCACCTTGGGGTGCTGGGCCAGCCTGTGCAACGCTTGCAGCGTCTCTGGGGTAAAGCGGTCGGCGCTGGTGGGGTGGATGCCGACGGCAACGTAAAGCCCTTCAAGCTGTTCGGCCAAAGCCAATGCCCGTCGGCACTGGTCGAGGTCAATCCCAGGGTTGACCCAGAGGGTCACCCCGGCGGCCTGCGCGCGGGCGACGACTTCTGCGCGGTCTGCGTCGAAGGGCTGCAGGTCCAGATGGCAGTGGCTATCGATCAGGTAGGGCGTTCTGTATTCAGCCATTTCACACAAAGAGTACACAAATTAAGTTCAAACTCTACACGACCCAGCTTGTTCATTTTATCACAGAGACAACAGAGAAAACGTAGGTCAGATTGCACATGGGAGGGGAGGCTGGGTATCGGTTCAAACGCCAGCCAGCCGTCGGCCGTCGGCCAGAATGGCCGGCACTGCCTGTGGGTCGGTGGTTTCCGTGTAGATGCGCAGCAGGGGTTCGGTGCCTGAGAAGCGCACGAGCAGCCAGCCGCCGTCATCCATCACAAATTTATAGCCGTCGGAGGTATCGAGGCGGGTCACGGCGTGGCCGCCGAGGGTGATCTGGGAGAGATCGACGCTGTCGAGCCGTTGGCGGGCTGCCTGGGTGAGGGTGCGGTCGGTCAGCCGTACATCGATGCGGTCATAAAAATGGGTGCCCACCTTGGCGAAGAGCAGGTTCAGCAGTTCGGTCGGTTTTTTGCCGGTGCGGACCATGAAATCGAGCAGATAGAGATTGGAGAGGATGCCATCGCGTTCGGGGACATGGCCGCGGAAAGCGTAGCCGCCGCTCTCTTCGCCGCCGATCAGGGCGTTGTGTTCGATCATGGCGGGTGCCACATATTTGAAGCCGACGCCGGTGTTGACGACGGGGACGCCGTAGGCCTGGCCCAGTTTATCGAGCATCGAGGTGGTGCTGAGAGTTTTGACGATCGTGCCCCGTTCCCCGCGCACTTCGAGCAGGTAATAGGCGAGCATGGCGTAGACGCGCAGCTGGTCGACGAAATTGCCTTGTTCGTCGCCGAAACCACAGCGGTCGGCGTCGCCGTCGAGGATGCAGACGCAGTCGGCCCCGACGGACCGGGCGACAGCCAGACCGGCGTCGACGTTGGGGGGGATCGGTTCGGGGCGGCTCATTTCTGGGAAGATGGGGTTGCGTTCGGCGTGCAGTTCGATCACCTGGGTGCGTCCGCCCTGGAGGATTTCGCTCAGCCAGCCTGCGCCATTGCCCCACATATTGTCGACGACGATTTTGAGGCCGGCCTGTTGAATGGGTTTGACGTCGATGAGGGTGGCCAGGTGGGCGAGATAGGCAGCTTTGGGGTCGAAGTAGGCGATCTGTCCGCTGGCCAGCCCTTCGGTGAAGGGCAGATGTGGGAGGGCTGCGGCAGAATCGGGGATATTGGCTTCGATCTCTTTGAGGCCAGCCGGGGCAATGGCGCCGCCGTTGTGGTCGCGCACCTTGAACCCGCAATCTTCGGGTGGGTTGTGGCTGGCCGTGATGTTGAGGGCTGCGATCGCCTGGTTGGCTTTGGCGCTGAAGCTGATGACGGGGGTCGGGGTCGCCACTGGAGTCAGCAAGACGGTGAAGCCATTGCCGGCCAGGACTTCGCAGGCTGTGGCGGCAAAGTGTTCGGCCAAAAAGCGGCGGTCGTAGCCGACGACGACGGGTCCCTGGCGGGCTGTATTTTTCAGATAGGCGGCGAAGCCTTGGGTTGCCCGGCGCAGATTGGCAAAGGTATAGTCGTCGGCGATTCGCCCGCGCCAGCCATCGGTTCCAAATTTGATGTCGCCCATGTTTTTGTCCTTTCCCAGCGGTGGTTGGTGTGGCTTGTCTTGAAAAGAGTATAGCAGCAGCAGGGAGGGTGTGACAATGCCGACAGGGGAGCAGAGGGCCTTTTTTTCTGGCGGATTTTGTTACCCGTTTGTGGCGCGGGCGTTCTGGATGCCTGTCAGCAGGGCAGCGTGGAGCTCTGGCGAGCCGTTGCTGGCGATGACCTGGCGGTCGCCGATCGTCCATTCTTGGCCTGTATAGGTCGTGGCCCATCCGCCTGCCTCGCGCACCAACAGCACGCCGGCGGTCAGGTCCCATGGGTTGAGCCAGCCTTCCCAGTAGGCATCGGCGGCGCCGAGGGCGACGTGGGCCAGGTCGAGTGCGGCCGAGCCCAGGTTGCGGACGCTGGCGGTGCGCGGCATGAAGTAGGCGAATTCGGCGCTGTTGTTGTCTGCGGACTCGCTGCGGTGGTAGGGGAAGCCGGTGATCAGCAGCGCCTTGCGCAGGGTGGCTGTGCTGCTGGTCTGCAGCTGGCGTTCGTGGCTGGTGGACAGTCGCTGGAAGGCTCCGGCGCCGCGGCGCGCGTAGAAGGTGCAGTCCATGCCGATGTGGTAGGTGACGGCCAGCACGGTCTGCCCCCCCAGTTGCAAGGCGATGTTGACTGCGCAGTAGGGGATGTTGTGGGCGAAGTTGGTGGTGCCGTCGATCGGGTCGACCAGCCAGTAGTCGGGCTGGGCTGGGGGCTGGTTGCTCTCTTCCCCCCACAGGGCGACCCCTGGGTAGAGGCGGGCCAACGCCTCGCAAACAAACTCCTCTGCTGCGACATCGGCGGCGGTGACCAGGTCAATTTCATTTGATTTCTCCTTCACGGTGGCCTGGCCGCTGACGTACATCCGGCGGGCAAGGTCGCCAGCCCCACGCGCTATCTGGATCACCCAATCGACATCTTTTTGTTCGACAGACATTTTGCTTGGCTTTCTTGTGCGTGTCCCTGAACGGCTTATAGGCAGACAATTGTGCGTCTGTTGCGCTCATCATACCACTGCCGGTCGCTGCTGGCAGCAAAAACAGCTGGGCCATCTCCGCCGGCTGTGCGAGAACCGTTTCGCTGCAGCTCTGGCTGGTGCAGCAGCTGCTGCATGGGTGCCAGAATTTAGGCAATGGTCTTGACTTGGGGTATAGTAAACCAAACAGATGTTCCATCGGGGGGAAAGAACGGCCTCTGCTGTTCTGATTGACAAGCCTTTTGTAGCTGTGGAGTGATTGGTTATGGACATTACCTGGTATGGGCTTTCCTGTTTTCGCATTCGTGAGAGTGGGGTGACTGTCATCTGCGATCCATACGACAGATCTGTTGGCCCGACCCTGGCCAAGGTACGTGCGGACATTGTCACGGTGAGCCACGACCGCCCTGGCCACAACGCGATCGACCGGGTGACCGGGGACCCGAAAGTGTTGAGCGGTCCTGGGGAGTTTGAGATCAAGAATGTATTTGTCACGGGGCTGACCACCTGTCATCGCCGCGGCGACGGTGTGACGGCTGAACGGAGCGTGGCGTTTTTTTTTGAATTTGGCGGGCTGACTGTCGGCCACATGGGGGGCATCGGGGAGGTGCCAGCCCAATCGGAGATCGAGGAGCTCAACATTGGGGAGGTGGACGTGCTGCTGGTGCCGGTGGGGGGGGCTGGCATGCTAGAGCCTGCGCGCGCTGTCGAACTGATCGGCCTGTTGGAGCCGCGGCTGGTCATCCCGATGCACTACCAGCACGCTGGCCTTGCCGATCCGTTGGCCAGCAAGTTAGAGAGCGTCGAGAAATTTCTCAAAGAGTTTGGAGCGACCCACATGGAGCCGATCGAACTGCTCAAACTCAGCAAGAGCACGCTGCCTGAGGAGACCCAGGTCGTTTTGTTGACCCCCACCTTATGAGTGCACGCCCTGATCGAATCGGCCCAAAAAAAACACCAGGTCTCTGCAAACCTGGTGTTTTGTAAAATATAGGGTATTGGCAGTATGGGCTGATTGTTTCAGACCATGTCTGGCTGAAACAATCAGCGGCGAGCTATTCTTCTGCGGTCTGCTTGCCCCGTTTGACCACTTCGGGCTCGGCGGCGGCGGCTGTTTCAGCCAGTTCAGCCTCGGCGCCACGTGTCACAATCAGCGAAAAGAGCAGTTCGTTGGGGTCATTGCGGTAGGTGACCCCCTTGAGGGCAGGCAGGTCGCGCACATGGATCGGCGTTTCCAGGGTCAGCGGGCTGAGGTCTACCGTGATTTCGGCTGGAATGTCGGCGGGCAGGGCTTCGACCTGAATCGACTCATGCGCCTGGAAGATCATCAGCCCTGCTGCCATGCCCACCGGTTTGCCGGTCGTCTCCAGCGTGACGGCGACATGCTGGGCTTCGTTCATATTGACCACATAGAGATCGGCGTGCAGCAGGCTATGGTTGACTGGGGCGCGCTGAACATTTTTGATCAACACATTGTGGAGGCCGCCACCGCTCACAGAGAGTGCCACAACCTGTGAAGCGCCCCCCCCCTGCAGGGTGTGGTGCAGCGCTCTCTCTTCCACCTGCAGGCTGAGGGGGGCAGAAAGTGCACCGTATGCCACCACAGGCACGAGGCCTCGACGGCGCAGCTGGTTTACTTTGCGGCCGGACAGGACACGTGGTTCGGCATTCAACTTTAAATCAGACATAATAGTAGGCTCCTGCTAAGAATTCGTTGGTCCTCAACCTTTGGACTTTCGTCGTTTGAACAGCGTTTCAAGCGCTCGTACCAGCCAATACATCCCGAACAGGCCGGCACCGATGGCCACCCCGGCCAGCGGCGAGACCACGCTGTGGACATCTCCATGCACCTGGAGGCTTACCAGCAGCCCAGCTCGAATATTTTTGCCTTCGATCTGTCGGGCAGCGAGCACGCCCGCCTGCAGGGTTTCTGCCTGCAGGGCATTGACGGAGGCGACCCCGATCGCAACATCGCTGGCTTCGAGCGTGTTGGTTTTGACCACACCGGCGGCGGCATCCTCCATGTAGGTCGCGGAAGCCTGCACATGCTGGGCAAAAGACTCACGCAGGGAGACCTGTCCGCTTTCGACGCGCTCTACGCTGGAATTTTTGACGTCAGTGCTTTGCTTGCCCAGTTCCTGGCTTGCACGTGCTGCATACTCGTGCAGCGGGCTTTCGTGTTCGTCTTGGCTGCTCATGGCTGACCCGATCCACAAACGGTGCGCACAAAAAATGCGCGTCCCTTATTATAATGAACCTGTGCAGAGCGGTCAATTCGATCCCCCCTGTTGCAGCAATTCCCAATGAAAAATTGTCTCCATCGATCGTGTCCTTCCTGCTTGACAAGGTCCAACCATTGCGCAGCAAACCCAGCCGAATCGCGGAACCAGCGATGGATGGGCAGTGCCAGGTTGTCTACAAAGGGACCCGACCGGGCTGTCTTTCGCGGAGAGTTGATCTGTGGGTCGTCAAAAGAGTGCCAATTGTGTCTGCACGGGGCTCACCCAGAGGGCGCCTGGGCCGCCACTCTGGGGGTCATGCGGTACCAGGTGGCACTCACCGGTGCAAGTGCCACCGTGCCGGCAACCGGTGTGCCTTCCCAGTCCACCCCCTCTCCTGCTGGCAGTTCGAGCGTCTGGATCTCTGCCGACAGGTTGACAGCCAGCCAGATCCGATCGGTGGCCAGGGAGCGTTCGACCAGCCAGAGCCCGCGCGTATCGTCCAGATAGAGCGTGGCCATTGCGCCCTCTTGCAGCGCTGGGTGGCTGCGCCGCAGTTTTGTCAACCACCGGGTGTAGGCCAGCAGCATTGCATCCTGCGCCTCTCCCCACAACATTGGGTGACGCGCTTCTTCACGCCATGGACCTTTGGCCCGTGGCTGCCCCAATCCTACTTCGGTGCCGTAGTAGAGGCAGGGAGGCCCGCCCAGGCCAAAAAGCAGCGCCAGAGCCAGACGCAGGCGCCGCAGGTCGTTGCCTGCCGCCCACAAAAAACGGTTCATGTCGTGGTTGTCGATGAAGGCAGGCTGGACAAAATCCTCGCCCAGTGCAGCCCGGTTCGCCTGGATCTGGTTGGCAAACTGGCTGAGAGACAGCCCAGGCGCAGGCAGCGCACACAACAGACGCACCGCCCGGCAGAATGCAAAATCCAGACAACCATCCAGCCGCCCTTGGTAGACCTGCAGGGCGTCGCCCGCACGGGTCACTTCCCCGATCAGCCAGCAATCCGGGCGCACCGCCCGGCACGCTGCACGAAACGCACTCCAAAAAAGCGGGCTGGGCCCGGCTGCATAGTCGAGCCGGAAGCCGTCTGCTCCCGCCATCAGCCAATGTTGCGCAGTTTCACATAAAAAATCGCGCACTGCAGGGACATCGGTCTCCAGTTGGGGCATGCTGGCTACATCAAAAAAGCAGCGGTAGCCGTGGCGGCTTCCTTCATGAAAGTGGAACCAGTTGCGGTACTCGCTGGCCGGGTCGTTGCGCGCTGCCACGAACGGGGCAAAGGCTACGCTGGTGTGGTTGGCGACAAAATCCAAGAGGACACGCAGGCCATGTGCGTGCGCCTGCGCAAACAGTTCGATCAGGTCGGCGTCGCTGCCAAAACGCGGGTCGACATGGCGATAGTCGGTCGTGTCGTACCCATGATAGGATTCGGTCACAAAGACCGGGCTCAGCCACAGCACGTTGCAGCCCAGTTCGGCGATGTAGCCGAGCCGGTCGATCACCCCGCGCAGTGTGCCGCCGGCAAAATGTTCGAGCTCTTCGGCGGCCAGCCAGCGGTTCTGCACACCGCTGAAGCGATCGACGAAGACGTGGTAGACCACGGCTGCACGCGCCCACTCTGGGAGGGCGAGCTCATCTACATGGTAGCCGTACAAGGTTTGCTCCCGGACGGTGCGGTCCAGGTTCTGTTCGGTGCTCCATACCGAACAGGGCGGCTCAAAACTGCGCCAGCCTTCGATGCAGTACTGGACCAGCGTGCCGGCCGGCTGCCCCGGAAGTTCTCCTTCCCACAGCCGCACATAGTCCCAGACCAACGGTTCCCAGCGCACACCGCAGGGAAGCAGCTGCACTGCGTTCCCCTGCACGGCGACGCCCTGGCTGCCAGCTGGCCGTGTCCCATCGCAGGTGACATAGGCGGTCAGTCGGTCGACTGCAAGCTCGGGCCCGACCTGCACGGTGATCCGCACCGGCTGATGGGGTCTCGGATCGGCCGGCTGCAGCGCATGCCGATGGCGGATCCCGGCACAGGAGGCCCGTTCTGTTTCCAGAAGCTGCGGGTCGTCCTGTTCGATGCCCCCGAAGACGAAGTCGGCCAGCGCTGTGGTTGCGACAGCCATCATCCTTTCACCGACCCGGCGGTCAGCCCGCCGACCAGATAGCGCTGCAGGGCAAGGAAGACCGCCACGATCGGGACAGCCCCGATCAGCGCGCCGGCGGCAAAGATCCCCCAGCGGTTGGCGAACTGGTCGCTGATGAACAGGCTCAACCCCACTGCCAGCGTGTAGTTTTCCAGGCTGGTCAGCATCACACGCGCCAGCACAAATTCCGAGTAGGTGCCGATGAAGATCAACAGGCCGATCACCGCCAAAATCGGGCGCACCAGGGGCAGAATCACCAGCCAGAACGTCTGCCAGTGCGAGGCCCCGTCGATCGTCGCAGCCTCATCCAGGTCGCGCGGGATCGAATCAAAATAGCCTTTGGCCAGCCAGGTGTTGACTCCCAGAATGCCTCCCAGGTAGAGCAGGATCAGCCCGCCGTAGGTGTTGAGGCCGAGCTGCGGGATATAGACGCCCAGCTGTTGTAAGATCAAAAACAGGGCCACCATGTTCAAAAAATTGGGAAACACCTGGATCAGCAGGACCGTCTGCAGCAGCGAACGCCGGCCGCGAAAGCGAAAACGCGAGAACGCATAGGCCGCTGTCGCCGTGAAGAGCACCCCGAAGGTGGTGGTGACCGAGGCGATCAACAGCGAGTTGAGCATCCAGCGCTGAAAGGGGAACAGGTTGCTGTCCAGCAGCTTGCCATAGTTGGCAAAGCTGGGGTTCTCTGGGATCAACCTCTGGTTGACGAGTGAGTTGCTTGGGTTGATCGAAGCTGAAAAGATCCAGATGACCGGAAAGAGCGCAAAGACCAGCATGACCAGCGCCAACGCGATGCGAAACAGCAGCATCAGCTGGCGGCGCCGCGACAACGACCCCAGCGGGCGGCCCGCAGTGACCCTAGACATTTTCGGAGCGCTCCTCGAGCATATTGGTGTAGCGGAACTGGAAGTAGGTGATCACTACCAGGATCAGAAAGATCGCCACTGTGATCGCAGCGGCATAGCCCAGATCCGCGCCGCGCCCGCTGCTGAAGGCGATCCGGTAGGTGTAGGTCACCAGAATATCGGTGTGACCCACAGGCGAGATCGTGCCGCTGATCGGCGGGCCACCTTTGTTGAACAGGTCGATCACAACAAAGTTGTTGAAATTGTAGGCAAACGAGGCCACCAGCAGCGGGCCCATCGTGATCATCAACAGCGGCAGCGTGATCGTCCAAAACGCCTGCACCGGGCTGGCCCCGTCGATCTCGGCCGCCTCGTACACGTCTGCCGGCAGCGACTGCAGCGCGCCGGTTGCAATCACAAACATATAGGGAAAGCCCAGCCAGAGCTGGATCAACAGCACCCCGACTTTGGCCCAGTAGGGGTTGCTGAACCAGGGGGGGGCAGCTCCGAACCAGTCGGCCAGCATCCCGCTCACCACCCCATACTGGGGGTTGAGCAGGCCCACCCAGATCGGCACGCTGATAAACGCCGGAATGGCGTAGGGGATGAGCAGCAGCGAGCGCAGCGGCCGACGCAGCGGCATCTCGGGCACATCGAACATCACCGCCAGGAACAGACCCAGTGCAAAGGTGATCAGCACGCTCAGCGCAGCAAAGAGAATTGTCCACAAAAAGACGCTGACAAAGGGGCCGCGCAGCGCTGGGGTGGTCAGCAGCCGGTTGAAGTTGTCCAGCCCGATCGCTACCCGAAAGCCGGGGCGCAGCGTCGAGCCATCTTCAGCGGTGAAGGTGCCCTCGACCGGCCGATAGTGCCGACCCTCCGCCCGGTCGATCAGGAGATCCTGGCTGCTGTCGTAGCTGTAGCGCTGTTGGTACTGTGCGGCCACCCCGATCTGCCGTTCGCTCACCCGGAAAAGATCGGGGGGGCTCCCAAATTCCAGGGCCACCAGGTTCTGGGTGTGGCGCAGCCGCTCTGCCTTGGAGAGTTGGCGATAGCCGTCGATCTCCGGCGGCGGCTCCCCTTCGGCCGCCACCACGGCCTCCCCTGGCCGGGCGATGTACGTGGCCCCCAGGTCTGCCGAATGCAGCCAGAGCAGGTATTGGTTGTCGGCCGAGACATAGGCGGTCCAGGCGAAGACAGGGGCCCCTTCGGGCAGATAGACCTGTTTTTCCAGCTGTTGGATCGCCACCTGTTTGGTCAGCAGATGGCCGTCCCCGTAGTTGGTGAACGCTGTGTACAGGGTGGAGAAGACGGGGTAAACGACGAGCACCCCCAACAGCGCCAGGCTGGGGGCAATCCATTGGAGCGGCGAGAGCTGGGGGCGCAGAAAGATCAGGTTGAGGAGCAGTGTGACCACGCTGATAGCGATCGCCAATGCATAGGCGCCATCGCGCAGCAGGCCAGAGAGCAGCCAGATGACCCCCACATCCAGCAGCGCCAGGGGCACAGCGCGAAGAAGCAGGGCGAGGGGAGGATAGACAGAAGGACGGGGGGGAGCTTTGGCTCCCCCCACACGCAGTGAAGTACGCATCAATTTCCGGCGATAGCTGCCCGGATCTGTTCAGCGGCGTTGCTGAAGGCGGCGTCGGGTGCCTCGCTCTGCTGGCTGACCAGAACGACTGCGTCGCCCCAGGCTGCCCAGACCGCCGACATTTCAGGGATGGCCGGCATGGCCAGGCCGTTGGCGCCAGCCGCAGCAAAGGCGGCCAGATCCGAGTCGGCGATCGCTTCCCGCACCGGCAGGAAGGCCGACGGCCGCGGGTCTGCGTCGAAGATGGCCTGCATGGCCTCCTGCGTGGCCACGAATTCCTGCAAGAACGTCTGGGCCAGCAGCTGGTCGTTGCTGAAGGCGCTGATCATGAACCCTTGCACACCCAGGAACGGCTGGGCTTCCTGGACTTCGCCCGGGATATTGGCCACCGCGTAGGGGACGCCCGACTCACGGATGCGCGGCAGGGCCCACGGCCCGGTGATCATCATCGCTGCGTCGCCGTTCTCGAAGGCAGCGTGCATGATGTCGTAGTCGACCGCGGAACCGGCCTTGAGATGGCCCGCCTTGTACATCTCATCCAGCCAGGTGATCGCTGCGATCGAACCTTCGCTGTCGATCCCCACATCGCTGGGGTCGTATCCGGTCTCGGTCAGCCCAAAGACATAGCCGCCAAAGGCTGTCTGGATCGGGAAGAAATGGTAGGGATCCCCTTCCTGGCGGATGAAGGCCTGGCTGACCACGCCGGCGCTTTCCAGCTCTGCTGCCAGCGCCGTCAGCTCGCTCCAGGTGGCCGGAACGGTTTCGACGAGCTCTGGGTTGTAGACGAACGCAACGTTTTCGGTCGCATAGGGCAGGCCGTAGAGCGCGCCGTCGTATGCGAACGCCTGGACTGCTGCCGGCAGGAACTGGTCGGCGGCGGCGCCCAGCTCGATCTCGGCCAGCAGACCATTTTCGACCAGTTCGCCCAGCCAGTCGTGGGCACCGATCACGATATCGGGCCCTTCGCCCGCAGGGCCTGCCACCTTGAGGTCGTCGCGGATGTCGCCGAACCCTTTCTCGACCACCACGACTGGAATGCCGTACTCTGCTTCAAACTGGGTCCCCAGGTCGCTGAGCACCGGAGCGCGGGTGTTGTCCGCCCAGATGGTCAGGACATTGGGCGCGTCAAGCACGACAGCCTCTTCGGCGGGTGGCTCGGTCGGTGCAGCCTCTGCAGCCGCAGCGTCCTCTGCCGGGGCTTCCGCCGCAGGGGCAGCCGGCGCTGCGACGGGCACCGCGCAGGCAGACAGCACCGCCGCAGCCACCATCAGCAACACCAACAAAAGCATTCGCTTGTTGTGCATACTACTCTCCTTTTGTACGTTCTTGTCATCTCGAACAGAACCAGACGTTGTTATCTGCGAACCCCAGGCTTCGCCGAGGTGTGCATTCGCTTGCAACATGCCAGGGTCAGCTGTCTGCCGTGCGCGTACTCGAGTCCCAGAGAGGAGATGTCCGCTCGATGCATGGCACTGCCTGGAGAAAAGAATTTTGATAGATAATTCTAAAAGGTTTTGAGCAGGTTTGCAAACCAAAGGTAGAATGAAACCATGAACACATTCGCAGATCGTTGCAAGAGAAGATGGAAGCGGCACAGGCGGGCAGCGGTGGTGCTTGGGGTGTGGGCAGCGGTGGCAGCCTCCCTCTGGGGGGGGATGCAGGTCCGCTCACTCACCCTTGGCGAGTTGTGGCTGAGTGGGGTTGCCTGGGCGAGCAGCAATCCGGTGGCTCCGCTCCTCTATATCCTCGCCTATGCGGTGCGTCCGTTGCTGCTGCTCTCGTCAATCCTGTTGACAGTGAGCGGTGGTTTCCTGTTCGGTGCTGGGTGGGGTGCTTTTTACACGGTGATTGGCGCCAATCTTTCCGCCACCGTCGCTTTTTGGGTGGGGCGCTCGTTCGGACAGGCCATTCTGTCGGAAAAAGGGGCGAGCGGTCTGATCCAGGAGTATGCCCAGCGTATGCGTCAGGAAAGCTTTGAGACGGTGTTGGTCATGCGTTTTTTGTTTTTGCCCTATGATCTAGTCAACTACCTGGCAGGGTTGCTGCGGATCCGCTATGCACCGTTTTTGTGGGCTACGCTCCTGGGTTCGCTGCCTGGAACGGTTGCGTTTGTGCTGGTCGGGGCCGCTTTGGACCCTGACCAGCTCTCTGCACTGTTGTTGACCGGCCAGCCTCCTCAGCTGGACTGGCGGCTGCTTGTCGGTTCGTTGGCGATGCTGGCTGTCAGTTTTTGCCTCTCACGCTTTCTGAAAAGCCGAAAGCGGGCGGCCTGAGCCCGGCATAGCCTGCCTACTCGGCATAGCCGTGCGGGTGGCTGAGATGCCATTGCCAGGCTGTTTCCAGGATGGTCTGCAGGTCAGGATAGCGGGGTTCCCAGCCCAGTTCCCGTCGAATTTTGGCGCTGCTGGCGACCAGGACAGCGGGGTCGCCGGGGCGGCGGGCGACGATCCGGGTGGGAATCGGGTGGCCGGTCACGGCGCGCGCCTTTTCCACCACATCGCGCACGCTGAAGCCGTGCCCGTTGCCCAGGTTGTAGGTGCGGCTGCCCTTTTCCAAGGCGTGCAAGGCCAGGATATGTGCCTGTGCCAGGTCGATGACATGGACATAATCGCGCACGCAGGTCCCATCTGGGGTCGGATAGTCGTCGCCGAAGATGGTAAATTCCTGGCGCTGGCCGAGGGCCACCTGGAGAATCAGCGGAATGATATGGGTTTCTGGATCGTGGTGTTCGCCGCGTTCTGCGGAGGCACCGCAGGCGTTGAAATAGCGCAGGCAGGCGTAGCGCAGCCCCTGGGTGCGATCCAGCCAGGCGAGCAGCCGTTCCAGGATGTACTTGGATTCGCCGTAGGGGCTGCCTGGCACGATCCGTTCGGTCTCGTCGATCGGCATGCGTTCGGGCTGGTCAAAAAGATTGGCGGTGGAAGAAAGGAGAAAGCGTTTGACCCCATGTTCCAGCGCACTTTGGAGCAGATTGAGCCCATTGGTGAGATTGTCTGCCAGGTAGAGAAACGGTTTTTGCATGGATTCGCCGACCAGGGTGTGCGAGGCGAAGTGCATGATGGCCTCTGGCCGGTGCGCGGACAGGGCGGCGTCGATGGCGCTCCGGTCTTTGAGATCGCCTTGGACAAAGGTGGCTTCTGGGTGGACGGCGGAGCGGTGGCCCTGGTACAGGTTGTCGAAGACCACGACCTGATCCCCTGCCAGGATCAGCTGTTCGACTGTGATGCTGCCGATGTAGCCAGCGCCTCCAGTGACCAATACCTTCATGGCGTACGCTCCCCCTTCTGCGCTGCTCGCTGTAGGGCGGCAGCAGATGAAATGATGGTGGCGCCGGGTTTTTCAACGCGGACGCTGTTTCTCAATCAGTGTAGCGGACCTCGCCTCGACGCCCAAACTTTGTCGGTCTCGAGGTATGCTTCGTGGCGGGCGCAGCCGGCTCAGGCGCGCCCGGATTTGACCCGGCTGCGGCGAGCCAGGGCATCGACCAGCACAGCGGCCAGCAGGACCAGGCCGGTGATAATAAACTTGCTGCCTGCGCTCAGTCCGAGCAGCCCCATTCCGTTTTCGACGCTGCCGACCACCAAGGCACCCAGCAGGGCGCTCAGCACGAAGCCGCGCCCGCCAAACAGGCTGGTTCCGCCGATCACAGCTGCTGCGATGCAGTTGAGCACCAGGTTGCCGCCGCCTGAGTTGGTGGCCACCGAGCGCAGGCGCGAGGCCAGGATGATCCCGCCCCAGCCGGCCATGAAGCTGGAGAGCATAAAGACGTAGATGCGGATGCGGTTGACCGGGATCCCAGCGCGGCGGGCCGCCTCGGCGCTGCCGCCGACGGCGTAGACATAGCGGCCAAAGGGGGTGCGGGTCGCCACAAACGAGAAGACCACCAGCAGCAGTGCGAGCAGCACGCCGACCACCGGCACCCCGCGGTCTAGGTTGCTGACATAGACCCCGGCCAGAATTAACGCGGCGACCCCCACGATCTGCAGCAGGAGCAGGGGTTGCGGCGTGGTGGTCAGACCTTCGCGGCGGCGGCGCCAGTTGCCTTGCAGCTTTGACCCGGCGTAAAGAAGCACGATCGCGGCTGCCAGCCCCCAGCCCCAGCTAGCCGGAAGAAAGGCATTGGCGATCCCAATCGCCGTGCTGTCCTGCAAGATGATTGTGCCGCCGGCCCCTACCAGAATCAGCACGACCCCGTTCCAGACCAACAGGCCAGCCAGGGTCACGATAAAAGAGGGCAGTCCAAAGCCGGTGATGATCAAACCTTGCACCAGCCCGATCACGGTCACGGCGGCCAACGCGGCCGGAATCGTCAAAAACCAGGGCCACCCCAGATCCCGGAAGATCAGGGTCATGACGACCCCGCCGACGGCGCTGACAAAACCGATCGAAAGGTCGATCTCGCCCAGCAGCAGGACAAAGACGACGCCGATGGCGATGGTGGCGATCCCTGCCATCTGGACGATCAGGTTGACGAAATTGACAGGGGTCAGAAAATTCTGGTTGAGGCTTTGGAAGATGAGCGCGATCAACAGCAGGCCGACGATGATTGGCAGCGACCCGATGTCGCCCCCGCGCACGCGCTTCCAGTAGTTGGCCAGAAACTCGCCGGTGGAGAGGGTCTTCTGTTCGGCCAGGACAGCCTGGCTGCTCGGTTGTGGTTCAGCGTTCATAATCGGTTTGGCGGCAAAAACCACCCTGGCGGGTGGAGGGGGCCGCTTCCCTCCTTTCGGGATAGAATGGTTCGCATGACTGAAAATTTTCTCGCAGCGCTGCTCTCCGAGGAGCTTTGAAGCGGATTGTACAGGTCAAACTCCTGCCTGCCGGGCGGATGGGCTGCGCCGCACGATGAAACAGGCGAACCTGGCCAGTTGGTTTGTCGGTGACCGGGCCGGGGAGAGACGCCTCTTTCGCCAGCACGGATCTGCATCTTTTGTGCGAGCAGGCGATCTGGTCGCAGGGCGGGCCTTTGGCTGCTGTGCAGCAGACACCGCCTGGTATTCGTTTACAGCTCCCCCATGCCGGGTACACGCAGAAGTCGGCCTGCGGTGATGGCATGGACCACCTCTTGCTGGGTCGTCTCTCTGGTTTTGAAAACCTCGACTCGTTGGCCCAGACGCAGCACAGTGATCCGGTCGGCCACCTCAAAAATATCGTGCAGGTTGTGTGAAATGACCACCACGGCCAGCCCTTTGTCTGCCAGCCGGCGGACCAGATCGAGCACCTGGCGTGTCTGTGCAACCCCCAGCGCTGCGGTTGGTTCGTCCAGGATCACCACCTTTGAGTTCCACATCACCGCCTTGGCGACTGCGATCGACTGGCGTTGCCCTCCCGAGAGCTCAGCAACTGTCTGGCGCACCGAACGCAGGGTGGTGACGGAGAGCGAGTGCAAGGTTTCGATCGCAGATTTCTCCATCGTGGACTCGTCCAGCCGCCAGAGCGAGCGTTTGCGTTCGCGGCCCAGGAACATATTGGCCACCACATCCAGGTTGTCGGCCAATGCCAGATCCTGGTAGACGATCTCGATGCCCAGATGGGCGGCGTCGCGAGGGCCATGGATGTGTACAGGCTTGCCAGCGAAGAAGACTTCGCCTTCGCTGAAAGGGTAGATGCCTGCAATTCCCTTGATCAGGGTGGATTTGCCGGCGCCGTTGTCGCCGACCAGGGCCATCACCTCGCCGGGGACAACCTCGAAGTCGACTTTGTAGAGGGCCTGGACGGCGCCAAAATTTTTTGAGACCTGTCTACATTCCAAGATGGGCTGGGTTGTCAAGAGGAGCCTCCTTCCGGCCAGAGAAGATCGGGAGGGGCGAGTCGTCGACTCGCCCCTCCCTTAGGGAGGACTGCAAGCCACTCGGGGCTTGCAGTCACAAAGACACTGCCAGGGCGGCTCAGCGCTGGTCAGCTGGCGGGCAGTACTGTTCGTATTCGCCCACGCACAGTTCGTCCCAGGTGCGGAAGCCGTCGGCGATCACGGTCTCGGCAAGGTTGTCTGCGGTGACGGCCACCGGGGTCAGCTTGATGAAGGGCACATCGACCATGCCGTTGTTGATCAGATTGCCTTCGGCCAGAGCGCCTGCGTCCTCGCAGTTGAGCAGGGCGACGGCGGCGGCGGCGGCGGCTTCGGCTTCAGCCTTGATCGGTTTGTAGACCGACATGCTTTGCCAGCCGGAGAGCACGTTCTGCATGCCCGCCACGGTGGCATCCTGGCCGCTGACCGGAACTGGAGAGAGGTTGCGTGCCTTGAGGGCGGAGATCACCGAGTTGGCCAGGCCGTCGTTGGCAGCAAAGACGGCGTCCACGCCAGCCTCGCCTGCGTCGGTCAGGATCTGCTCGAAGATCACCAGGGCCTGCTGGTTGTCCCATTGGGGCACTGCCTGGTCGGCGACCAGCTCCCACGAGCCGTCGTCGTAGTGCGGCTGGGCGACGCTGAAGTAGCCCTCGCGGAAGAGCGTGGCGTTGTTGTCGGTCGGCGAGCCGTTGAGTTGCACGACGCGGGCCGGGCTCTTGCCGATCGCGTCGATCAGCGGTTCGAGGGTCTCTCCCATGGCGCGGCCGACAGCTACGTTGTCGAAGCTGACATAGACATCGGCGGCGCTGGCTGTGTCGATGGTCAGGCGGTCGTAGTCGATGACGCGTGCGCCGGCTTCCTTGGCCTTGGCGATGATGGCAGCGCCCGAGCCACTGTCCAGGTTGACCAGCAAGATCACCTTGGCGCCGTTGGTCAGGGCCTGTTCGGCCTGTGTCTGCTGGTTGGCGGCATCTCCTTCAGCGTTGACGATGCTGAACTCCACCCCAGCAGCGCCGAAGGCCTCTTCGAAGTAACGGCGGTCGTCGTTCTCCCAACGGGCCGACGAGGCGCTGTCCGGGAGCAGGACGGCGATCGAGCCTTCGCCTGGGGTACAGGCAGCGGCTTCTGCGGCGGGCGCTTCTTCGGCGGGGGCCTCTGTGGCAGCCGCTTCTGCGGCGGGCGCCTCTGCTGCCGGGGCGGCTGCTGGGGCAGCGCAGCCACCCACAACCAGCGCCAGCAACACGAACAGACTCAATCCAGAGAACAGCTTGCGCATGTGTTTCTCCTTTTTCTGGTGATAGAACGGACAAAAAGATGAAAATTGGTTAAATGTGGCTTTTCAAGCCAAAGTAGCAAAAGCCAGTATACCTGCAATTCTGCCGGTATAAAAGGTAGACGGCCTACAATCAGCAATTTTCAATCTCCACCGTTCTTTTGTCGCAAAGCTGCTGCTCGTTCAGTACACCATTTGTCCGTTGTCCGGTGGGGCGACTTGGGCAGACAATTGGATTTGTCGGGCACAACAGGAGCCTGGGGCAGCAAGGCAGTGCCGGGTCTGGCACAGGCTCCTCGTGCTGTGGGCGGTCTCTGGGAGGCACTGGGAAGAGGGGCAGCCCAGCGCGTGTCGGAGTCGGTGCTTGTTGCGGAGATCTGAACAGTTCTGTACAGAAGAAAGCGACCAGACACGATGTTGTCGCACTATGCCGACGCTGAAGAAAGGCGGCGAACGGTTCTGGTGGTGGTCCTGACCAATGCGGTTGATTTTTACCGTGCCGCGCAGGAGGGCTGGTATCGGATCCCTCAGCGCCAGGCCCCGCGGCGGATCGGGGCAGACTACCTGGCCTTTTATCAGACTGGGGCCTTTGCGGGCCAGCCAGAAGCCCAGACGATTTCGTTTATCGCCCCTACCTGCCGGTATCAGCTGATGCAGCGACGCCAGCTGTTGCCCGACGAAGCAGACCACTGCCGGGCCGACGAGTACTATTATCGCATCGAAATTGGTGCGCTGCAGCGGTTGGAGCGCCCGGTGCGCGCAGCCAAGTTCCGGCGTTTGACGTTTGTCCATACGACCTTGCACCGGCTGCTGGCTGCCAACGATGTGCTGGAGCTGTTTCAGGCCGAAGACCCCTTCGATCAGCTTTGGAGTGCGCTGCGCGAACATGGCCTGCGCCCACTCAGCAACCGGATTGTGGCCGAACGGCCGGTCGACATCGTGCTCCGGGCGCGCTGCGGCTCTCTAGGAATTTCCTGTGTGGCCCAATACACCACCCAGGAACGCTGCTGTGCATCGCAGGTCGAACCGTGGGAATTTTTGCAGCTGGCCCCGGCAGACATTGCAGGGGATCTGCCAGGCTGTCTGCACCAGATCGGCGCGGTCTTGCTGCATCTTGGCGGGTCGATGCTGCATCTGCCACCCGCAGCGGAAGGCTGAGCAGCTTTCAAAGAGTTTCAGAGCGCTCGTGGCCGGCGACCCCCAGTTCGGCGGCGATGCTTTGCATGGCACCCAGCACGCGTTCGACATGCTCGTCGAAAGGGACCCCCAGCTCTTCCACAAATTTCATGTTTTCATGGCGGTCGATCGCTGCGGTGAAGGCCTTGTCTTTCCATTTCTTTTTGATCGATTTGAGCTCGACCCCGCGCAGGTCACGGTCAGGGCGCACGTAGGCCGCAGCCTGGATCAGGCCGGTCAGTTCGTCGCAGGCCAGCAGCGCCTTGTCGAGCAGCGAGACGCGCGGGGTCCCCAGAAAGGTCGCGTGTGCCTCGACTGCCTGGAGCAAGGCGGGCGGGTAACCAAGTTCCCGGAAGAGCCGCAGTTCGGTGCGCGGGTGTCCGTTGACTTCGTCCGACATGTCGGCAAAGCGTTCGTAGTCCAGATCGTGCAGCAGCCCAGTGATTCCCCAGAGCGCTTCGTCCTCGCCAAAATGGCGGGCATAGACCCGCAGCGAGGCTTCGACCGCCAGCATGTGCCGACGCAAACTCTCAGACTGTACCCACTCACAGAGCAGGGTATATGCTTCCTCACGGGTTGGCAGTGACATGGCTTGCCCTTTCTTGTGTCGATGCGGTGTGGCAGGCATGCCTACACACGGCAACTGGCTTGTTGTTCCTGCCTTGGGGCAGCGTTCGCTTGCCTGCGGGCGCTTTTGGGGAACAGATCTTTGTTCATTATACAATAGGTACATGCATCTCTTCGCTGGCCACACGAAGGGGAACAGATGCAGAAGGTGGCGAGCCAGGTACAGGATGGCAGAGAAGATGGATCTTTTTGAGTATGCCCATCAGGAGCGGCTGGCCCGCAGCGCACCGCTGGCGGCGCGCATGCGTCCGCGCACGCTCGACGAATATGTCGGCCAGTCGCACATTGTGGGGGCTGGTCGGCTGCTGCGCCGTGCCATCGAGGCCGACCAGCTTGCCAGCGTGATCTTTTATGGCCCCCCCGGGACCGGCAAGACCACGCTGGCGCGCGTGATCGCCAATACCACACGGGCCCACTTCATTGCCCTCAATGCAGTCCTGGCCGGTGTCAAAGACATCCGCGAAGCGATCGAAGAAGCACAACAGCGGGCGCGCCAGCATGGCCAGCGCACGATCCTGTTCGTCGACGAGGTGCACCGTTTCAACAAGGCCCAGCAGGATGCGTTGCTCCCCTGGGTTGAAAACGGCACGGTGATCTTCGTCGGCGCCACCACCGAGAATCCCTACTTTGAAGTCAACAAGGCGCTGGTCAGCCGCAGCCGGATTTTTCAGCTGGTGCCGCTCACCCAGGAGGATCTGCGTGCCATCGTCTGCCAGGCGCTGAACGACCGGGAGCGTGGCTACGGTGCGCTGGCCGTCACGGTCGACGACGACGCGCTCGCTCATCTGGTCGACGTGGCCAACGGCGACGCCCGTGCGGTGCTCAACGCACTCGAGCTGGCCGTGGAGACGACCGGATCTGGCCCCAGCCCCGCCCCTGCCAACCGGCACATCACCCTTGCGATCGCCGAAGAGTCGATCCAGCGCCGGGCGGTGCTGTACGACAAAGAAGGCGACTACCACTTCGACACGATCAGCGCCTTTATCAAGAGCCTGCGCGGCAGCGACCCCGACGCTGCTCTCTACTGGATGGCCAAGATGGTCTACGCCGGTGAAGCGCCCCGTTTTCTTCTGCGGCGGATGCTCATCTTTGCCGGCGAAGATGTCGGCATGGCCGACCCCAACGCCATCCAGGTCGTGGCAGCCTGCGCCCAGGCCTTCGAGCAGGTGGGCATGCCCGAAGGGCGTTTCCACCTGGCCACCGCCGCCCTGTATCTGGCGACCGCCCGCAAATCCAACACGGCCTTCGCTTTTTTCGACGCTTTGGAACAGGTGCGCCAGGAAGCAGACAGCGGCGTGCCCAACCACCTGAAGGACGGCAGCCGCGACCACGAAGGGTTCGGCCACGGCGAAGGCTATCTGTACCCACATGCCTACCGAGACCACTGGGTTGCGCAGCAGTATCTGCCTACCTCGCTGCAGGGCAAGGTCTTTTACCAGCCCTCCGACCAGGGGTACGAAGCAGGGATCCGCAGCGAGGTCACGCGGCGCCGCGAGGCCCAGCTGGCCGCAATGCTGGACGCAGAAGAACCGCGCGGGGAGGTTTTGACGCACTCGCCCGACGACCCGGCGCGTGCGCGCTGGCTGCAGCGCACCCTCTCGGGGGCGGGCGAACGGCTCGGCCAGCTGCGCGACCGGGTGTGCGACGCTGCCCAGCTGCGCGGCCACAGCCTGGTGTTGGACCTCAAGGCTGCCAGCGGGCTGCTTGCCTGGGAAGCGGTGCGCCGAGTTCCCGAAGGGGGGGTCTACGCGCTGGCACGCAGCTGCCGGGATGCGGAGGCGCTGCGTCAGCTTGCCGAGCGGCTCCCGCCGATCGAACGTCCGCACATTCTGGAAGGCACGCTGGAGGAACTGCCTCTCGTGCTGCCCAGCCAGGGAGCCGGGCTCCGCTTCGATGCGATCGTCGGCTACAACGCCCTGCTCGACGAGCCAGACAAAGGGGCTGCCAGCCGCCTGCTGGCGCAACTGCTTGCGCCCGCCGGCATCCTGAGCCTGGCAGAACGGGTGCCGCGACGCAGCCAGCGGGTCTATGCGTTGGTGGACGGCCAGCTGCTCGACCCTGATCTGCTGTGCCGCTGGCAGGCTGCGGAGGAGACGATCTACGCCGACGCCAGCGACCCACTGGTCAACTGGGATGTGGAGGAACTGCTGGCTGCCCTGCAGGCTGCCGGGCTGGCTGCAGGCGGAGAGGGCCATTTTGACACCAACGACCAGCCGATCACACCTGCCACCCTGGCGCGCTGGTTTACCCCTGCCCGCAGCGGGAGGCCCGCCTACACCGACCGCCTGGCTGGCTGGCTGAACCCGGCAGAGATTGCCCAGATCGCCCAGCTCTGCGAACGCCAGCTCTCTGGCCAGACGGTGCGTTGGCAGAGCTATACGCTGTATGTGAAAGCCCGGCGGCTGCGCTGAGCAAACACCGCCAGGGCAGATCGCGCCAGACGACCGGGTTGGCTGGCTCTCCTGCTATTTTTGTGTACAATAGACGTATGGACAGAAGCACTTCCTTGCAAACCCCACCCCCCACCGTTGTCGTCGCCATGTCCGGCGGCGTCGATTCGTCGGTGGCTGCGGCGTTGCTGGTCGAACAAGGCTATCGCTGTATCGGTGTGATGATGCGCCTCTGGTCTGAAACTGGTGAAGGCGAAGGCTCTGCCAACAAATGCTGCAGCCTGGAGAGCGTCCACGATGCCCGCCGTGTGGCTGCAGCGCTGGACATCCCTTTTTATCTGATCAACGTCGAGCAGCCCTTCAAACAGCAGGTTGTCGACTTTTTCATCGAGGGATACAGCCACGGGGTCACCCCCAATCCGTGCATCGAGTGCAACCGTCACATCCGGTTCGACTACCTGCTCAACTATGCCCGACGTCTGGGCGCCGACTACCTTGCCACCGGCCACTATGCCCGGCTGCGCCGCGACCCGGCCAGCGGCAAGATCCAGCTGCTCAAAGGGGTGGATGCGGCCAAAGACCAGAGCTATGTGCTCAGCGTGCTCGGCCAGGCCCAGCTGAACAGCGTGCTGTTTCCGGTCGGCGAGTACCCCAAAACCGAGGTGCGCCGGATCGCCGCCAAGCGCGGGCTGCCGATCGCCTCCAAACATGACTCGATGGATCTCTGCTTTGTCTTCGACGACGACTACCGTCGTTTTCTGCGCACCTGGGCGGCCGAAGCCATGCGTCCTGGCCCGATCGTCGACCGGAACGGGCGGCTCTATGGCCAGCACAGCGGGCTGCCCGGCTACACTGTCGGCCAGCGCAAAGGACTTGGGCTCGCCGGCGCCAGCGAGCCCCTTTTTGTGTTGGCATTGGACTATCGCAACAACCAGCTGGTGGTCGGGACAGCCGCCGAGCTGGGCTGCGACCGTCTGGCCGCCGAGCGGGTCAACTGGACAGGGGATGTCCCGCCGCTGCCAGGCAGCCGAGTTCAATGCAAAATTCGCTACAAGGCCCAGGCAGTCGACTGCATCCTGTACCCCCAGGGGAGCGATCGTGTCGAGGTGCGTTTCAGCGAACCGTTGCGCGACGTCACCCCGGGCCAGGGGGCGGTCTTTTATGAAGGCGACCACTGTCTGGGCGGCGGCATCATTGCACGCCAACAAGAGGCGTTGACCACAGATCTGGCTGGAGATCTGGCTGGACAGGACCACAGGAGGGAACCATGATCGTGGGCACCGTGCGCGACATCCTGATCATCTTTCTGGCCCTGACCAGCATCGTCGTCTGGGTGTTGCTCGGCGTGCTCATCTGGCAGATCTGGCGGCTGACCCGCATGGTGCAGGACGAGCTGAAACCGATGATCGACGACACACGTCAGACGATCGCCACGGTGCGGGGCACAGCCACCTTTATGAGCGAAAATGTTGTGGCGCCGGTCATTCAGACCAGCAGCCGTCTGGCAGGCTATCGGCGGATCGTCCAGGTGCTCTTGGGACGTGCCCCCCGAGCTACCGCTGGCAGCGAGACGACGCCTCCCCCGCAAGGCACCTCTGGCGCCTGACAAGAGCCCTCCACGCTGCAGAACAGCTCTCTCCGGGTAGAGTGGGCCGTCGGTGCGCTCCGTGACTGCATGTGCGGTTTTGTGGGCACCTGGGGTCGGGGAGCGCTGTTGTATGAATCGCTGTGTGCCCTGTGCGGCGGCTTGATTTGCGACTTTTGAGAGCTCTGAAGCAAGGCGGTCGCAGGCTGTTCCTGGCGTGTGCTATACTGGAACAGAGAACGAACAATCCAGAGACCGGCTCCTCGGGGCAGAGAACACGGGTCCGGAGCAAAATAAGGAGTGACATGACAACTGTGCAGCCTGCTGTCTTGCGGCGCATTACGGGGACGCTGTTTCTCAGCGAAAGTGTCTACAGCGCAGCGTTTATTGCGACGTTGACGCTGCTTTCGGTCAACGCATCTTTGCTCAGCGGCAGCGATGCGCTGGCTGGGCTGCCGACCACCTTGGGGTTGGTCAGCCGTGCGGCGTTGGCGGTCCCGATCGGGTGGTTGATGGACCGTTGGGGGCGGCGGCTAGGTCTGATGGTGGGCTACGGTGCGGGTGTGTTGGGGATGGTTGCCGGGGTGTTTGCGGTGCAGTCTTTTTCTTTTGTGCTGCTTTGCGTCAGCACGGCCATCACGGGGGTTACCCAGGCGACCAGCCAGCAGTCTCGTTTTGTGGCGGCAGAGATTTGGGCGCCTGCCGCGCGTGCACGGGTGATCGGGTTGCTTGTCTTTGCGGGCACGGCTGGTGCAGTGGGGGGGCCGCTTTTGGTGGGCCCGACCTCAGCGCTGGCCCTGCAGTGGGGGCTGCAGGCCAACGCAGGCCCGTATCTGTTTGGGATTGGGCTGCTGGCGCTCTCGCTGCTGCTGACTGCGGTGCTGCTGCGTCCTGACCCGCTTCACCTTGGGCGTTTCTACGCCGAGCAGGAGGCCCTCCGCACCCCGGTTGTGCGCAGTGCCAGGACAATTCTGGCGGATCCCACCGTGGCGTTGGCGGTTGGCTCGATGGTGATTGGCCAGCTGGTGATGACCCTGATCATGGTCATCACTCCTGTCCACATGCACCACGAACACCATTCGGCGGGAGAGATCTCTGTGGTCTTCATGGCGCACACGCTCGGCATGTTCGGTTTTGCCTTTCTCACTGGCTGGCTGATCGGCCAGTTGGGGGCGCGGCCGATGATCCTCTTTGGTGCGGTAGTTCTGGTCATTTCCAGCATTCTGGCCATGCAGGCTGCCAACCTGCTGGCGCTGGTGGTAGCGCTTTTTTTGCTGGGGTTGGGCTGGAGTTTTTGTTTCGTCGCCGGGTCGGCGCTGCTGACCAGCGCCTTGCATCCGCACGAACGTGGGCGCATCCAAGGTGCCAATGACATGTTGGTTGCGTTGGCCTCCGGCACCGGCAGTCTGTCGACCGGGGCCATTTTTAGCGGGGGCGGGATGGTGGCGGTCGGGGCAGTGGGGCTTGGGCTGACTCTGGCATTCATGGCGCTGGCGGCCTCGCTGCGCTCGAGAGCGGTTCCTGAGCTGGCAGGGCAGAAGTGATGGCCAAGACGGTCACTGCGCTGGTCCGGCAGACCCACAGCCCGGATCGGGTCAGCGTGTTTTTGGATGGCACCTTTGCCTTTGGGGTCACCCTGGAGGCAGCAGCGCATCTGTACAGCGGCCAGACCCTGGACGAGGCTGAGATCGCAGCGCTGTGTGCACAGGCTGCTGCGGACAAGGCCTATCAGGCGGCGCTGCGCTCTCTGGCCGGGCGGCCGCGCAGCCGCAGCGAGCTTGAACGTCGCCTGGCTGCGCAGGGGCATGGTGACGAGGCCGTGGCAGAGGCTCTGGCCAGGTTGACGCAACAGGCCTACGTCGACGATGGGGCGTTTGCTGCCTTTTGGGTGGAGAACCGCAGCCGTTTTCGCCCGCGCAGCGCTGCTGCCGTCGCCTACGAGCTGCGGCAAAAAGGTGTGGACAACGAGACGATCCGCTCTGCCGTCGCGGAAGTCGACGACGCCGAAAGTGCCTGGGCTGCGCTAGAGCGCCCGCTGGCCCGTTGGCGGGGGCTGGACCGGCCCACGCTGGAGAAGAAAATTTTTGACTATCTGGCCCGCCGCGGCTTTGGGCTGGACATCGCCCGTCGCAGCGCGCGCCGCGCCTGGGAAGAACAACAGAACACGGATGGGCTATGAAAACACGCAAACGCACACCGAAAGTGTCTGTCCGCGCCTGGACCGCAGAGGACATTCCTGGCATCGTAGTCTGTCACCGGGCTGCCTACCCAGAGTATCCTAAGAATGCCTATTACACTGAACGCCTGTATGAGATGCAGTTTGCCGCCTTTTCCGAAGGGCAGTATCTGGCCGAGATCGATGGGGTGATCGTCGGCTATGCCACGTCGCTGATTGTGCAGCTCGACGACGACGCCCACTGGTACACCTACGAAGAGATTACCGGCGGCGGCACCTTCAGCACCCACGACCCCTCGGGTGACACGTTGTACGGCGCTGACATTGCCGTGCGCCCTGAATATCGGCGTCTGGGGATCTCCAAGGCGCTGTACGAAAAACGTGTGGGGCTGCTGAAACGCTACAACCTGCGCCGCATGATCGCGTACGGGCGGATTCCGGGCTACACCGAGTTTGCCGGCAAGATGACCGCCGAAGAGTATGTGCAGAAGGTCGTGGGGGGGGAGATGACGGACCCTGCGCTTTCGGCCCATCTGCGCGCCGGCTACAAGGTACGCCGCATCCTGCTCGATTTTCTGTGGGATGATTCCAGCCTGAACTACTCTACGCTGCTGGACATGGCCAACCCGAACTACCAGCCAGAAAAACGCAAGATCGCTGCGGCCCCGCTGCAGCGGGTTGTGCGCCGGATCCGGGTCTGTGCTGCCCAGTGGTTGATGCGTCCTATCCACTCCTGGGAGGAATTTGAGCAGACTGTTAACTTTTTTGTCGACACCGCCAATACCTATCACTCCCACTTTCTGCTTTTTCCCGAGCTGTTCACTGCCCAGCTTTTCACGATCATGCCTCCTGATCTCGACTCGCGTGCGGCGATCCGGAGGCTGGCCTCGATGACCGACCGCTACCTCGATCTCTTCAGCGAGCTGGCCGAGAAACATGGGCTTTACATCATTGCCGGGTCACAGCCTGAGCTGCGTGAAGGGGAGATCTACAACGTCGCCCATCTTTTCACCCCGAGCGGCCAGCACTACAGCCAGGATGCGCTGCATATTCCGCCGATCGAACGGGCCGATTTTGACATCGAACCTGGCGAGGATATCAAGGTCTTTGACACCTCGCTGGCACGCATTGGCATTCAGGTGGGCTATGATATTGAATTTCCCGAGCTGGCTCGTCTGCAGACGCTTTCTGGGGCCGAGGTGATCTTTGTCCCGTACAGCACTGACGAGCGCAAAGCTTTTGACCGCATCCGGTACACTGCCCAGGCCCGTGCGGTCGAAAATTTTGTCTACACGGTGATTGCAGGCAATGTGGGGAATTTGCCGGCGGCCAAGAACTACCTGATCAACTATGGGCAGGCGGCGGTCTTCACACCCAGCGACTTTGCCTTTCCGCCGTCTGCCACGGCCGGCACCAGCGAGGCCAACGTGGAGACGGTGCTCATCACCGACCTGGATATCACCTCTTTGGTGCAGCAGCGTGACCTGGCCACAGTGCGCCATCTTTACGACCGCCGTTCCGACCTGTACGACGTGCGTGCCAAGCGCGCGGTCAAAGTAGTGCGCACGGAGTAGCCTGTCTGCTTACCGGACGCGTGTCAGGACTTTGCGGGCTGCTGCCAGCATGGGCAGGTCGACCATTCGTCCTTCGAACGTAAAAGCGCCGGCGCCGGCGGCGTGCTCTGTCTCGAAGGCAGAGATCAGCCGTTGGGCGCGTTCGAGTTCGGCGGCTGTCGGGGCGAAGGCCTGGTTGACGACCGGCGTCTGATTGGGATGGATGCAGGTTTTGCCGGTGTAGCCCAGCTGGCGGGCAAAGCGGCTTTCTGCTTCCAGCCCGGCAGCATCCTGAAAATCGGTGAAGACCATGTCGAAGGCCTGCAGGCCGTTGGCGGCGGCGGCTGTCACCAAGGCGCTGCGTGCATAGAAGACCTCCCATCCAGCGGCGGTGCGCACTGCGCCAAGGTCGCTGGCCAGATCTTCTGCGCCCAGGATCAGCCCTTCCAGTCGGCTGCAGGCTTGGCTGATGGTCGGCAAGTTCATCACCCCGAGGGCTGTTTCGACCATAGCGAACAGCCGCAGCGACTCTGCCGCCAGCCCCAGGGTGACCTCGGCGCTGGCCAGCAGCCGATCGACTGCCAGCAGGTCGGCGGCGCTCTCCACTTTGGGGACGATATAGCCGTCGGGGCGGGCGGGCGCAGTGGCTTCGATTTCGGTGGCTGGCAACTCGGTCTGGGCATGGTTGAGGCGCACCAGCCGTTCCCGTCCGTTGAATTCGATTTCGTGCAGTGCAGCGGCCACCCCGGCACGTGCTGCGGCCTTCTGGCTGGGTGCTACGCTGTCCTCCAGGTCAAGCAACACGGTATCCACCTCCCAGCCAGCGGCTTTCTGGATTTTTTTCAGACTGTCTCCCGGCATAAAGAGCAGAGACCGCCGGGCAAAGTGTCGATGTGCAACGGCCATATGGAATCTCCTTGGGCATCTTTCACCGATCAGGGTGTCAAACAGCAGACCCCATATTACCCCCAAGACGCTTCCCAGGAGGAGTTGTCGCCCGTGCGCGGTACAATAAGCCAGCTCGCCGCGCAGGCCGCTGCCTTCGAACAGAAAAGCGGTTTCACCGAACGTCTCTACTGCGTCCGCCAAGAGAGAAGACGCAGCAAATGACCACCATTTCACTGAGTCTATCGTCGAAGAAGCCGCCCTCGCCTGGCTGGAGAGGCTGGGCTGCTCGATGACCCCACCATCGCGCCAGGCGATCCGCTGGAGAGCGCACATCTGGCCATCAAGGGCAGGCTATGCCAGAGAAGCCTGGCGTCCTGCGCTATAATAATAGGGAGGGCAGGACGCAGAGCTTGCCTCCAAACAAACCAGATGCACAAGGAGAGAGCAATGAATTGGCGGGGGTTGAACCTGGGAATCGGCGGACTTTCACAGCTGTCGGATGCGGTCACGCGTTCGATCAGCGCCGAAAATTTTGACGGGAGCAAGGGCGGCGGCGCCCGTGCGATCGAGGGCACCGGGGCCAGCGCAGCCCGAGAGCTGGGTCCAGGCTGGAAGATCTCGCCGTCGATCAACCTGGCAGCCCAAACGACCGTTTCGTTGGCTGAGATCGAGGGGCCTGGCGTGATCCAGCACATTTGGCTCACTGTCCATCCCACAGCCTGGCGTCGGCTGATCCTGCGCTTTTTTTGGGACGATGAAACCGAGCCCTCGATCGAGACCCCGCTGGGCGATTTCTTCGCCAATGGCTGGTGCGAACGCTGCAACATCACCTCGCTGGCGGTGGCAGTCAACCCGGCCGGCGGCTTCAACTGCTACTGGGAGATGCCTTTTCGCCGGCGTGCCCGCATCACAGTGGAAAACCTGTCCCCGGAACCCATCCTCGGCTTCTACTATCAGATCACCTATGCGCTCACGCCAGTGCCGGAGAACTCGGCATACTTGCACGCCCAGTGGCGACGTAGCAACCCGCTGCCCTATCAACAAGAGCATGTTCTGCTCGAGGGGGTGCGCGGCCAGGGCCACTACGTCGGCACGTATCTGGCCTGGGGGGTCAACAACACCGGCTGGTGGGGCGAGGGCGAGATCAAGTTTTATCTGGATGGGGACGAACGCTGGCCGACGATCTGTGGAACCGGCACTGAGGATTACTTCGGCGGCGCCTGGAATTTCGAGTTCCCAACAGGCCAGTATGGGGTCTTTACCGGACCGTACACCGGGCTGCCCCAGATCCTCCGGCCAGATGGGCTCTACCGCAGCCAGCAGCGTTTCGGCATGTATCGCTGGCACATCCAGGACCCGATTCGTTTTCAACAGGATCTGCGGGTGACGATCCAGGCGCTGGGCTGGCGCGCGCCGCTCGAAGGCAAGATGCGCTATCTGCCCTTGCAGGACGACCTGGCGTCGACTGCGTTCTGGTATCAGAACGAACCTCACGCTCCCTTCCCTGTCACCCCAGATCTGAATACCTGCGAGGTGATCTGAGCCCAGCCGGCTCCTCCTGGCGCGGCCAGCCAACAAACCGGCCAGAGGCGAGCCGGTGCAGATTCTTCCCCAAGCCTACACCGGACTGCGGGAGGAGAGGGCTGGCTGGCTGGCAGCGCGCCAGAGCAGTGCATAGCGTCCTTGGACAGCGACCAGCTCGGCGTGCGTGCCACTCTCGACGATCTGGTCGCCATCCAGTACGACGATGCGCCCTGCTCGCGCCGCTGTGCTCAGCCGGTGGGCGACCATCAGGGTCGTCCTCCCCTGGGCCAGCTCCTCCAAAGCCTGCTGGATCGCCATCTCAGTCTCGGTGTCCAGCGCCGAAGTGGCTTCGTCCAGAATCAGGATCGGCGGGTTTTTGAGAAACATCCGGGCGATCGAGACCCGCTGTTTTTGTCCTCCAGACAGCTTGACCCCGCGTTCCCCGATCAAAGTGTCGAGCCCTTCCGGCAGGCTGCGGATAAACTCCTCCAGCTGTGCCCGCCGGGCAGCGTCCCAGATCGCCTCCTGGCTGGCGCCCAGCTTGCCGTAGGCAATGTTTTCGCCGATCGTGCCGGCAAACAAGAAGACATCCTGCTGCACAATCCCGATTTGGCGCCGCAGCGACGCCTGGGTCATCGCCCGTACGTCGATTCCGTCGATCGTGATGCTGCCAGCGTCGACCTCATAAAAACGGGGCAGCAGGCTGCACAGCGTCGTCTTGCCCGTCCCCGACGGCCCCACAAAGGCTACGGTCTCTCCAGGCTGGATCGACAGGTTGACCGCACGCAGAACCGGGCGCTGCGGCGTGTAACCAAAGGTGACCTCGGTGTACTGAATCTCTCCGCACAACGGCCCGACCTCCAGCGCATCTGGCGCGTCCTGGATCTCGGGTTCGGTCTCCAAGATTTCGAGATAGCGTCTGAAGCCGGCGATTCCTTTGGGGTAGCTTTCGATCACGGCATTGATCTTCTCGATCGGGCGAAAAAAGACATTGGTGAGCAGCAAGAAGGCGACAAATTCACCGTAAGTCAGCTCTCCAGCGATCACGAACCAGGTGCCGCAGATCATGACAAACAGCGAGACAAAACGCATCAACATGTAGCTGAGCGACAGGCTGAAGGCCATGATCTGGTAGGCAGTCAATTTGGTCGAGCGATACCGCAGGTTGTCGACGGCAAAGAGCTGGTTTTCGTAGGCTTCGTTGGAAAACGCCTTGACCACCCGGATTCCGCCCACGGTATCTTCGATGCGGCTGTTGAACTGAGCGACATCGCGGAAGAGCTGGCGATAGGCGCGGGTCATCTTGCCGCTGAAATACATCGAGACCCAGATGATCGCTGGAACCACTACAAAGGTCAGCAGCGTCAGCTCCAGATCCAGCCACCCCATCAACACAAAGGCTCCGACCAGGGTCATGACGGCGATGAAAATGTCTTCGGGCCCGTGGTGCGCCAGCTCGCCGATGTCTTGCAGATCGGTCGTGATGCGGGCGATCAGGTGGCCCGTCTTGGCGTTGTCAAAATAGCGGAAGGAGAGCTTCTGAATATGCTCGAAGGCCTTGCGCCGCATGTCGGTTTCGATGTTGATCCCCAACATATGGCCCCAGTAGGTCACAACATACTGCAAGAACGTGTTCAAGAGGTAGATGGCCAGCAGCGCAGCTGTGGCGGAGAGGATCAGCCCCCAGTTCTGGCTGGGGAGCAGCTGGTCGACAAACTGGTTGACCGCCAGCGGAAACCCGAGCTCCAGCAGACCGACGAGCAAGGCGCAGACAAAGTCGAGCCAAAACAGCCCGAGATAAGGGCGATAGTACGCTGCAAATTGACGTAACATAAAGTCCTGGACTGACAAAAATGGCTGCACAGCCGTGGCCGCAGCGGTGGGTCGATGTCTATAGCATACCCGGATCGGGGCCTTTGTGGGCAATCTGGAACAATCGGTGCAGCCAGTTCCGTATTGGAGGGAGTTGCATCTGCACACAAAAAGGTCTATGATCGGGGATATACGAACCGTGGATTGGGCTCCAGTCTATGGGACAACTTCGACAATTGCACACAAGTCCAGTCAGAAGGAGCTGTCATGTTGGCATATTCGCAAGCACGTCGTCGTTTTGTGCTGGCTCTGTTCAACGGGGTGGTGGTGGTGTCGATGGTGGTCGGCGCTTTTCTTCCAGCGCTTGCGGCGGTGCGGGTCGTCGACCCTCCTGTCCAGCCAATGGTGGCCCAGCCCTACCCGGAAGGATCTCCTATGTCCGACGAAGACCCGACGCCGGCCACGCTCCAGGGGCTGACTTTGCTCCTGGGCGAAGGGGCGGCCGCTCCCTCGCCTGCGTCCCAGCCCAGCCTGGGGCTGGCCCAGCCGCTTGCCGCCGAGTCGGCTGCGGCGCTGCTTGACCGTCTGCCTCCGCTGCCGGCTGGCGAGGAGGAGGCGGTACCGTTTCAGCTGCCGCCCCAGTCGCTGCCTCCGCCGCGGGCAGGCGAGACCCTGACCCAAACGTTCCCGCCCCCCCTGGTGGAAGCCCCGCCTCCAGCCGAGACAGGCCCGCTGGAGGTGCTGCGCTATGCACCCGAGGGGGCGATTTCGATCGCACCCTTTGTCAACGTCACCTTCAACCAGCCGATGGTCCCCCTCGACACGGTGGAGGCTCTCGACGCGGCGGCGGTCCCGGTGCGCGTCACGCCGGCGCTGCCGGGGCTTTGGAAGTGGCTGGGCACCCGCACCCTTTCCTTCGAGTACCACGAGGAGGATCTCCACCGTTTTCCCATGGCGACCGTCTACACGGTCGAGGTGCCGGCTGGCACCCGCTCGGCCAGCGGCAGCATCCTGGCCGAGACCGTCTCCTGGCAGTTCCGCACGCCGCCGCCTACCGTGCTGCAGACCTACCCAAACACCAGCCCGCAGCCGCTGGACACGTTGATTTTCGTCGCCTTCGACCAGCGGATCGACCGTGCGGCCGCTGCTGCCACCGTGACCGCCCTGGCGGGCGGGCGCACCTTTCCGCTGCGGTTGGCCACCGCCGAAGAAGTAGCGGCCAATCCAGAAGTCAACGGCTATGCCCAGCAGGTTGCTGCCGACCGCTGGCTGGCCTTGCGCGCCACCGAGCCCTTCCCGGCCAATACGACGGTTACCGTCCATGTCGGGCCAGAGACCCCTTCTGCGGAAGGGCCGTTGCGCACCAGCGAAGTCCAGTCGTTTGGGTTCCAGACCTACGCACCCCTGCGTGTGGTCGAGCAGAACTGCAACGAAGCCCGCTACAGCTGTTATCCGGGCCAGTCATGGTACGTGCGCTTCAACAACCCCCTCGACGAAGAAGCGGTGACCAACGAATCGGTGCAGGTCGAGCCGGCCATCCCCAATCTGCAGGTGAGCGCCAGCTACGATGGGTTGTGGCTGCAGGGGAACACCGCCGGGCGCACCACCTACCGGGTGACGCTCGACGGGGCGCTGGCGGACCGCTTTGGCCAGACTTTGGGCGAACCGGTCGAGCTGACGTTCTACACCGGCGACGTCGAGGCCTATCTGAGTGGGCCCGACCGCGCGTTGGTCACGCTGGACCCGACTGCGGCCAGCCCTGTGTTCCCAATTTACACGATCAACCTGCCCACTGTCCGCCTGCGTGCCTATGCGGTCACGCCGGAGGATTGGCCTGCCTATCTGGATTATCGCAACAGCTACTACGGGGATCCCCAGCAGAGTCCGCCAGGGCGCCTGGTTTTGGAGACGAAGGTTGACCTCGACGCCCCCCAAGACACGCTGACCGAGTCCAGCCTGGATCTGGCCCCTGCGCTGGGGGGGAAGCCGGGCCATCTGATCGTCGTGGTGGATACGCCCCCTTCGCTGTTGGATCTGCTCTTCCGCAACCGGTACGGGCCGATGGTGCAAACCTGGGTTCAGGTCACCACGCTCGGTGTCGATGTGATCCACGATGCGGCCGACCTGGCCGCCTGGGTCACCGACCTGCGCGACGGGACCCCGCTCGCCGGTGTCGAGCTGGCGCTGTGGCCTACAGAGCAGAAGGCCACGACCTCTGCCGACGGGATGGCGCGTTTTTCACTGCCGCTTTACCCGGCAGCCCAACTGCTGCTGGCCCGCGCCGGCGACGAGCTGGCTTTCCTGCCCAGTGCAAGTGACTACTGGGGGGGGGGCTGGCAGGCGGTGGAACGGCAGGACGAACTGCGTTGGTGGGTCTTCGACGACCGCCAGATGTACCGGCCCGGGGAGACGGTGCATCTCAAGGGCTGGCTGCGCACGCTCGGTGCCGGGCCGACCGGAGATCTGCGGCTGGATTCGAGGGCAGATCCACAGGTCGACTACACCGTGCTGGACCCGCAGGGCAACCTGCTGGCCCAGGGGACCGTCGCCCTGACCGAGCTGGGGGGCTTCGACCTGGCGGTTGCGATCGCCCCCAACAGCAACCTGGGCTACGCCAGTGTCCAGCTCAGCCTGCGCAACGCAGCGCAGAGTTTCCCCTATTATCACAGTTTCCAGATTCAGGAGTTCCGCCGTCCAGAGTTTGAGGTGACCGCACGCAACGAAAGCAGCGGCCCCTATTTCCTGGGTGAAGAGGCGGTGGTGGCTGTGGCGGCCCAGTACTACGCCGGCGGCCCGCTGCCCGGGGCCGACACAGCGTGGACGGTTTCGGCGGCCAAGACAACCTACAACCCGCCCAACTGGCCTGATTTTGTCTTTGGCGAATGGACCCCTTGGTGGTGGGGGGGAGGACCAGGTCGTGCGATAGGCTATACAGACGGCAGCTATGGTACAGATGCCGTCTATACAGAGAGTGGCTACGGCGGTGAAAGTGTGGGATACACCGCCCGCACCGATCCGACCGGCAGCCATTACCTCCAGATGACGTTTGTCTCTGCCCAGCAGCCGCAGCCCTATGCCATCACGGCTGCGGCTGCGGTGATGGATGTCAACCGCCAGACGTGGTCTGCGCAGACCACGCTGCTGGTTCACCCGGCAGAGCGCTACGTCGGGCTGCGTGGCCGGAGCTCGTTTGTCGAGCAGGGCAGGCCGCTCGAATATGATGTCATTGTCACCGACGTCGACGGCAACGCTGCTGCGGGCCATGCGGTCCTTCTGCGCAGCGTGCGGCTGGCGTGGGTCTTCAAACAGGGCGGGTGGGTGCAGCAGGAGGTGGATGAAGCGCTCTGCGACGTGGTTTCGGCCGACGAGCCGGTTCCTTGCAGCCTGCCGACTGGGGAGGGTGGAGAGTATCGGGTCACGGCCGAGGTGCGCGATGGGGCCGAACGGCTCAACCGTACCGAGCTGACCGCCTGGGTCAGCGGCGGCGCACTGCTTCCTTCTCGCGATCTGACCCAGCAGCAGGTGCTGCTGATCCCCGACCAGCAACGCTATGCGCCGGGCGAGACTGCCCGCATTTTGGTGCAGGCCCCCTTCACCGAGGGATCTGGGTTGCTCACTGTTGCGCGCAGCGGCATCCTCTACACCGAGAATTTCTCGCTCGACGGCGGCAAAGCGGCGCTGGAAATTCCGATCGAGGCAGCCTATCTGCCCACCTTGCAACTTCAAGTGGATGTCAACGGGTCGGCCCCGCGTCTGGACGATGTCGGCAAACCGGTCGACGGTGCACCGCCCCAACCTGCCTACGCCACCGGTTCGCTGCAGCTGGACATTTCCTTGCTCAGCCGGACGTTGACGGTGGTCGCTACGCCGGATGTCTTGCGTGTCGACCCGGGGGCAGAGACAGGGCTCACCGTGCAGGTCTCCGACGAGCAGGGCAATCCGGTGCAAGGCGCCGAGCTGGCGGTGGTTGTGGTCGACGAGGCGGTGCTTGCCCTGACCGGGTATACGCTGGCCGACCCGCTGGCCATCTTCTACAGTGCCCGCAGCGCCGAGATCAGCAGTTTTTATGGGCGCGGCAGCCTGCTGCTGGCTAATCCGGCCCAGGTGACCCCAGCCTTGGACGGTGTGGTGATGGACGGCGGCTTTGCAGCGCCGATGGCGACAGCCGCGCGCGAGAGTTTCGAGGCCATGCCGGCTGCGGCCCCGGCGATGGGGGAGATGCCGGCGATGGCGGAGGCCAGCAACAAACAAGCTGTCGGCTCATCGATTGCGGTTCGCAGCAATTTTGACCCGCTGGCTCTTTTTGCCCCGGCTGAGCGGACAGGCCCGGATGGTTCCGTCTATGTGTCCTACAAGCTGCCTGACAACCTGACCCGCTACCGGGTGATGGTGGTGGCGGCGACCGCTCAGCAGTTTGGGGCTGCTGAAAGCAATGTCACGGCACGGCTGCCGCTGATGGTGCGGCCGTCTGCCCCGCGTTTTCTCAACTTCGGCGACCGCTTCGAGCTCCCTGTCGTCGTCCAGAACCAGACCGACGTCCCACTGACTGTCGATGTTGTGGCCCGCAGCAGCAATCTGCAGCTGGAGGCCAGCCAGGGGCAGCGGGTGGAGGTGCCCGCCAATGACCGGGTCGAAGTGCGTTTCGCTGCCGCTGCCGTTGCAGCGGGCACGGCGAGCATTCAGCTGGCCGCGGTCTCCGGCGACTACGCCGACGCCGCCACGGTCCAGCTGCCTGTCTACACGCCGGCGACCACGGAGGCGTTCGCCACCTACGGCGTGATCGACGATGGGGCGGTTGTCCAGCCGATCGCCCGGCCGCAGGGGGTCTTTGCCCAGTTCGGTGGGCTGGAACTGAGCACCTCCTCGACTGCGCTGGCCACGCTCACCGACGCCTATCTGTACCTGCATGCCTATCCGTTCGAGTGCTCGGAGCAATTGGGCGCGCGCCTCTTGAGCGTCGCTGCCCTGCGTGAGGTGCTCACTGCGTTCCAAGCTGCCGGCCTGCCCGCCGATCTTGAGATCGACGCGGCTGTGCAGCGTGACCTCGAGCGTCTGCGCCAGATGCAGAACCTGGACGGCGGGTTCCCCTACTGGGCGCGTGGCCATGACTCGATCCCCTACAACTCGGTTTTTGTGACCCATGCCCTGGTCGTCGCCCGCAGCAAAGACTATGCAGTGGCGCAGCCGATGCTCGACGGTGCCATCGGCTATCTGCGCACGGTCGAGCAGTTTTTCCCAGAGTGGTACAGCGCCCGAACCCGGCACGCCATCAGCAGCTACGCGCTCTTTGTGCGTGCGCTGGCGGGCGACTACGACTACGCTAAAGCGCGTGCGCTTGCGGCTGAACTGCCGCTGGCCGACCAGAGCCTGGAGGCGCAGGCATGGCTGTGGCAGGTGCTGGCGAGCGACCCTGCTTCGAGCCAGGAGGTCGCTGCGATCGTGCGCACTCTGAACAACCAGGTTGTGGAGAGCGCGGGCGCTGCCAACTTCGTCGTCTCCTACGACGACCAGGAGTATGTCCTGCTCCATTCCAACCGCCGCACCGACGCCGTGATCCTGGATGCGCTCATCGCCCAGGATGCGCAGAGCGACCTGATCGTCAAGCTTGTGGCTGGGCTGATGGAGGGGCGCCGCAACGGGCGCTGGTCCAACACCCAGGAAAATGTCTTTGTGCTGCTGGCGATGGACCGCTACTTCAACACCTACGAGGCGGTCGACCCTGACTTTGTGGCGCGTCTGTGGCTGGGCGAGGAGCCCGTGGCCGAACACACCCACCAGGGGCGCACCACACAGACCCAACAGACTGTGGCGCCGATGGAGTGGCTGCTCCAACAGCCGGAGACGCAGGAACTCGTCATCGACAAAGAGGGGGCTGGCCGGCTCTATTACCGGCTGGGGCTGCGCTATGCCCCGACCGACCTCGACCTTGACCCGCTCGACCGCGGCTTTGTCGTTGCCCGCACCTACGAGGCGGTGGATGACCCTGCCGACGTCGTGCGCGACGAGGAGGGCACCTGGCAGATCGCAGCCGGCGCGCGCGTGCGGGTGCGGCTGACCCTGGTGGCGGTCAACCGCCGCTACCATGTCGCGCTGGTCGATCGTCTGCCTGCTGGGTTGGAGATTCTCAACCCGGGGCTGGCAGTCTCCGAACCGGTGCCTGCGGACCCCAGCGTCGACAGCCGCTCCTGGTGGTGGGGCCCATGGTACGACCACCAGAACCTGCGCGACGCCGGCGCCGAGGCGTTCACCCCCTTGCTGTGGGACGGCGTCTACGAATACAGCTATGTGGCCCGCGCCACGACGCCGGGCAGCTATGTCGTGCCGCCGGCTCGGGCGGAAGAGATGTATGCCCCTGAGGTCTTCGGACGCAGCGCCAGCGATCGGGTGGTCGTCCGGTAGTCGTCTGCCTGGCTGGCCCCCTAGAGGGGGCCAGCCAGGTTTCAGCCCATCCACAACAACAAAAGGCAGATTGGCATGAACCCGGTTGACATCATCACCCAAAAGCGTGACGGCGGCGTGCTTTCGCGCCAGGAGATCGAATTTTTTGTTCGCGGCGTCACTGCCGGCACCATTCCCGACTACCAGGCTGCGGCCTGGCTGATGGCGGTCTACTTCCGCGGGATGAGTGACCAGGAGACCACCGACCTGACCCTGGCGATGGCAGCCTCGGGCGAGCAGCTGTCGCTGCACGACATCCTGCCCGGTGCGGTCATCGTCGACAAACATTCCTCCGGCGGGGTCGGCGACAAAACGACGCTGGCCGTGGGGCCCATCGTGGCGGCCTGTGGTCTGCCGGTCGGCAAGATGAGCGGTCGCGGGCTGAGCTTTTCGGGCGGCACCATCGACAAACTAGAAAGCATCCCAGGATGGACCGCCGAGCTCACAGACGCACACTTTCGCCGCCAGCTGGGGGAGATCGGGCTGGTGATTGCGGCCCAGACCGCCAATCTGGCGCCCGCAGACAAAATTCTCTACGCGCTGCGCGATGTCACCGGCACCGTGCCCAGCCTGCCTTTGATCGCGGCCAGCATCATGAGCAAAAAACTGGCAGCCGGGGCCGACGCCATCGTGTTGGATGTCAAATGTGGCCGTGGCTCCTTTATGGAGACGTTGGCGGCAGCCCAGGCGCTTGCTCGCCGTATGGTGGCCATCGGCCAGCTGGCGGGCCGCCGCGTCACCGCGCTGATCACCCAGATGGAACAGCCCCTTGGGCTGGCGGTCGGCAACGCGCTGGAGGTGCAAGAGGCGATTGCCACCCTGCATGGCCAGGGGCCAGCAGATTTTCAGGAGTTGGTCGAACAGGTAGCAGGGGAGATGCTGCTGATCGCCGGCGCAGCGCCCGACCTCGCCAGCGCGCTTTGCCAGGTGCGCGCCTCGATCGCCGACGGCCGCGCGTTGGCCAAGCTGCGTGCGCTGGTTGTCGCACAGGGGGGGGATGCCACACAGGTCGACCATCCTGAACGCCTGCCGACAGCCCCGGTGCGCCGGGTGGTCCCTGCACCGGCCGACGGTTTTGTCCACGCCATCGACGCCCGCACTGTCGGGCTGGTCACTGTCGGGTTGGGTGGCGGGCGTCTGCGCAAGGAAGATCGCATCGACCCGGCGGTTGGGGTGCTCCTCGCTGCCAAAATCGGGGCTCGGGTCAGAGCCGGAGAAGTGCTCTGTACCGTCCATGCTGCCAATGGGGCTGCCGCCGCCCAGGCAGCGGAGCGCTTGCTGGCCGCCTATGTGATCGCCGACGCGCCGGCCCTTGCGCCGGCCATTGTGCTGGACCGCATTACGGAGCCGGGCCACAACCCGTTGTAACAAGGGCGCCGGATCGAAGCGTCGCGCTCCCCGTACGCCCCTGGGTTTTGGCGTCCCGCAGGCCTGTAGCGCTCACCAATCTGTCTGGCTGCGCTCGTGCACAATCCCGTGGTAAAAAGCGACCGTCTGGTTTGCGATCTGTCGCCAGCTGTACCGCTCGACGATATCCTGGCGTGCCTGACGGCGGCGGCGGTCAGCAGCGACCGGGTCAGAGAAGAGCTGCTCCACCGCCCAGGCGATGCTCAAAGGGTCGTTGGGCAGGACGGTCAGCCCGTTTTCCAGATGGCGCACCACCTCCGCCAGCCCTCCGACGCTGGAGACAATCACGCTGGCGCCTGCAGCCATCGCCTCCAACGCCACAATCCCAAAAGGCTCGTAGAGGCTGGGAAAGATCGCTGCATCTACCAGGGTGTAGAGGCAGTCGCGCTCTTCGTCGCTGATGTAGCCCAGAAAATCGATCGAGCGCTCGACGTTGAGTTCGTAGGCCAGCGGCCAGTAGCGCTCGCCATTTTTGCCAGCCACCAGCAGCCGTGTCTGTGGGTAGGCAGCCAGCAGACGCGGCATCGCTCGGATCAAAACATGCAGCCCTTTTTCGTAGACGATCCGCCCGACATACAGCAGCAGATGCTCGCCCTGGGGAGCGTAGCGCTGCCGCAGCGCCGCCCGCTTCTCTTCGGCGCATCGTTCCGCCCTGTCCAGATCGATGCCGTTGGGAATCACCACGATCTTGTCGGCGGGCAGGCCGAAGTAATTTTGCAGTTCCTGGCGCATGAAGTCGCTGCAGGCAATCACACGCCAGGCTTCAAAGCTGCACAGCCACTCCAGCCGGTCGATCTGCGCGCTGGTTTCGCTGGGCAGATGTCCCTGGTGGCGTCCTCGCTCGGTCGCATGGATCGTGGTGACCAGCGGCACCTTCCAACGGTGTTTGAGCACGATGCCCACCTTGGCCACCAACCAGTCGTGGATATGGATCAGGTCGTAGGCGTGGCACTGGGCGAGCTGCTCGGCACGTTCGATCAGGCTCTGGTTGCTGGCCACAACGCTGTTGTAGTGATCGAGCGGGTCGAGCGGGGGGGCATCCACACGATGGACAGTCAAAAAAGGCGAACACACTTCTTCGTACAGCCCCCCTGCGTACCGGGTGGTGAGCACATCGACCGACAACCGTCCTTCCAGCGCCGGAAGTCCGCTCAGCACCGGCACCAGTTCCGCCACATGTTTTCCCATCCCCCCAACGACATAGGGGGGGTATTCCCAAGAGATCAACAGCACACGCATGCGCTCAGCCGACAACTCCTTTCGGACCAGAGGGGTTCATGGGGTATAGCTGTGGCTGACCCCGCCACGAATTTCAAAATAGGCAGCGCGCCAGCGGGTCGGCAGTTCGGTTCCCCCCAGGCGTGCCAGCGCTGACTGGGTCGCCTGGTAGACCAGCGGCGCGCCGGACAAGGCAGCCACATCCGGAGAGTGGCGATCGACCCAGGTCAGCCAATAGAGCGGCTGGCTACCAGCCAGCCGCTCGGCCAGCACAGGGTCTCCCCCCGCTGGCCCCAACCAAAAACGGGGCCCCGTCCGGTCGGATGGCAGACGGTTCACAAAGGTGGCCGCCTCTGCCGCAGCCCCCAGCCAGAAAATGGCCTCGCGGCGGGTCCAGGCGGTCGGAGAGACCGTCTGGCTCTCCCAAAAGAGGGTAGGAAGGCCGGTCGCGGCACGCCACTCTGCCTCCCCCCAATCTGGCCAGCCTCGCCGGTCTCCAGCCAGATAGAGTGTCTGGACCCCTTGTCGGCGCACCGCCGTTCCCAGCGCCTCGGCCAGCGCGCCAGCCCACTGTTCGCTGTCCAGCGGGTCGACGAAGCCCAGGTCTGGGTCGACCGCGTAGGGGGTCACCCAGAGAATGCGGGGATCCTGCAGCACCGCGGCACTGGCCTCTGCCAGCGCTGGCGTGAGCGGGCCGATCACGGCTTGCAGCTGCGGATCCACCAACAGCTTCTGTGCCGAACGCCGGGCACGGGCCGGGTCGGCGCTGTCATCCAGCGCCAGTGGGATGAACCTTCCCCCAGTTTCGGCAATCGCCTGTCGCACGGCCGAGAGGGCGGTATAGCCGGTGCGCCGGTACAGCCCTTCGAACGGAGCCAGCAGCCCGATTTTGGCGACCGGCTGTGGATCCGTGCACGCGGTGCCTGCGCTCAGCAGCGCGAGCAGACAGGCGAGCCAGCAGCCCCGGCGCAGCCAGCGGGTGTGCGGCCCGCTGCGGGGCTGGGCTGCCTGCTCAGGGATTGTAGCCATAGATTTGCAAGTTTTGTTGCTGTTCAGATAGAGTTTGTACAAAAACATGCCGTCCGTCGTCGCCGGTTGCGACGAAGAAGCAGTAGCCGGTCTGGGCTGGGTCGCGTGTGGCTTCGATGGCGCTCAGGCCGGGGTTGGCGATCGGGGCTGGGGGCAGGCCGGGGAAGAGGTAGGTGTTGTAGGGGCTTTGGATAAACTGGTACTCTTCGATCGACTGGGGTTTCCACCACCAGTTGCCCACGCCTCCCCGCGCGTATTGGACGGTAGGGTCGGCTTGCAGATAGGGGCCGCCGACATCGGCGCATTTGTTGTTGAGGCGGTTGATGTAGACGCCGGCGATGATGGCCCGTTCGTCGGCCTGCACGGCCTCCCGTTCGACGATGCTGGCCAGCGTGATCAGGTCGCGACCGCTCAGCCCACTGCCCCCTCCGGTCAGCCCTTTGGCGCCCACCCGTTGTTCGAAGTTGTCCAGGAAAGGGCGCAGGACCTGTTCTGGGGTGGCTGCCAGCACGGGCAGCCGGTAGGTATCTGGGAAGAGAAAGCCTTCGAGGGTGGCATCGGCTGGCAGGTTCTGCAAAAATTCGTAGCGTTCGAAGAGGGTGAGGGCTCGCGGGCTGCGCACGGCTGCCAGGAAGCGGTCTCCTTCGATGACATTGGCGGCGGAGAGTCGTTCGGCGATCTCCTCGGCGCGCATCCCTTCGGGGATAGTTACCAGCGCTTCTTCGAAGAGGGCGCTTTGCAGCGCCTCGGCGATCTCGGGCATGGTCATGGTATCGGCCAGCATGAAGTTGCCGGCCTCAATTTTGCGTTCCATGCCGGTCACGCGCAGGTAGAGGTTGAAGAGGCTGGCGTCGGTGATGAAGCCTTCGTCGGCCAGTCTGGCGGCAATAAAACGGGCTGCTTCGCCGGGGGTCACTGTAAAGGGGCGCGGGCGGGGGTTGGTGCCGGCTGGGAGGGTCAGTTCGTCTTCGCGCAGGCGCAAGTTGAAGGCCAGGATCTGTTTTTCGATGCTGTCGGGGTCGAGCGAAAATTGGTTGGCGGTGGGGTCGATCAGCCCTGCTGTGTTCTGTGGGGCAGCGAGCAGCTGTTCGCTCAGGTGAGCCGAGCTGACGATCCAGCTGCCGGCCAGCGTGCCCAGGACGAGGAGCAGGACTCCTGCTTTGAGCAAGGTCCAGAGCAGGGCGGTGCCTTGCAGCTGGGAGCGGGTACGGGGTGCTTTCTCTGGGGGGTGTCGGCGAAATATCGGACGGTCGATCGGCATGGGGTTGTGGGTTCCTTGTTGTTAAACCGACCCAATCTGCCCGTAGTCGGTTCTGCCGCGCTCGGTGGGCAGTTTCTGGGTATCGAGATAGCTTTGCAGGATCACGGCGGCGGCGCGCGCATCGTCTGCGGTTCGCTGGCTCCGGGCTGGCTGGGGTGCCCGGGCCATGTAGCTGCTCAGCCGTTCGTCCCAGAAGAGGATGGGGGGAGGAGCCATTTTCTGGTGCAGGGCCTGGTGCAGCCGCCTTGCCCATCTGCGCACGATCTGGGCCTGGGCCCCTTCGCTGCCGTCCATGTTGAGGGGCAGCCCGCAGAGGATGGCCTGCACCTCTTCTTGCTGTACCAGCTTGGCCAGCAGAGCAAAGTCTTCTTGGCGGCTTTTTCTGGAGAGGACGGTCAGCGGGCGGGCTGCGAGCTGCAGTGGGTCGCAGACGGCGACCCCGATGCGCGCCAGGCCGACGTCGAGCGCCATCAATTTGCCAGGGATGGCTGGGCGGCCGGTGTGGGGCGGGTCACTGTGCATAGTTGACGCGGACCTGAATCCGGCTGGTCAGGCTGGGCAGAACCCCCTTCCAGGCGGGGTCCAGGTAAATTTCTGGAGTTCCTTCGATCAGCCAGCGTTCCTGGATGGTGCGTTCGGCCTCGGCGGGGGGGAGTCCGGCCACTGCCTGGCGCAGTTCGTCCGGGTCGATCGGGGTTGTGTAGTCGGCGGCCACGGTCAGTGTGAAGGCGACCGTGCTGCCAGTGACCTGGCTCTGCGGTTGCCGCTGGGCGCGCACGCTGTCCAACACAAGTCGGCCGCGTTCTGGGACCAGCGTTTGGAGCTGTTGAAGGATGAGCTCGGTCGACTGTTGTTCGTCGACGGCGAGCCCTTGGACCAACACCCGGAGCGAGCCGGTGAGCTGTTGGGCCACCTCGTCGCTGTACTGGTCAAAGGACTGGGCCAGGATGAAGGTCTGCACGGATTCTGTCGGCAGCCATTCGCCGGGCTGCAGCTGGCTGCGCAGGGTGTCGTACGCTTTGGCTTCGGCTGCCTGCAGCAAGCTGGCGACCAGCTGTTCCCGGTCCTGCTGGGAGACCACTGCGACCAGCTCGGCGCCGCCGCCGTAGGTGGCGGTCGGGTTGTTGACCCGCAGGCGGAAGCCGAGCGCGCCGACGACGTTGTTGATCGTATTGGCGCGCACGTTGCCGGCGGTCCCAGCGTCGACCGCCTCGACTGCCACGCTGACCCGCTGGCCAGCCCCTCCTTCGACCTTGACCTCGCTTTGGGTGCGAAATTCGACGGGTGTGCCCGAGCTGGTGCCTACCAGGGTATTGGCCGGGATCGTCGCTGCTGTTGCGCTGATGTTGGTGAAGACCACCTCCCCCTGTGCTCGGCTGGTCGCCTTTTGTGAGCTTCCACTGGTGGAGACAGCGCCCTGCTCGTTCAGTTCGGCTTTGAGCAGCCGGGCTGGCAGTATCCTTTCTGTGCGGTCGACCTCTGTCTGGCCGACGACAGCGGTGACCGGCAGGTCGGTCTGGAGGGGCAGTCGCCCTGGGGTCAGCAAAATGGTGGCAGCGGGCAGCACGTAGTAGGTGAACGCCCCCAGCACGCCCAGGGCCAGCAGTGCCATCAGCAGGTTGCCCGCCAGCCGCAGCCAGGGGGAGGGGGGGCGGCGGTAGGCGTTTTCGCTTTGGATGCGGCGCTGGCGTGCCTGGCGCTGGGTGGGCAGACGGCGCTGGGCGACCAAATCCTGGCGGCGCCAGGGGGGCGGTTCGGGCAGCCCGGCTTCGGGGGCGCGCGGGTCGATCAGCGGCAGCAGCGGATCCATCCGCCAGCGGCTGTGGTTGGCCTGTTCTGGCCGGTCGAAGACCGGCACGCCGATCTGGCCGGCGGCTGTGCGAGTGGCGGGCTCCGACGTCACCAGCGCGATTTCGCTCTGCTGGATCTGTGCCTGTCGTTGGAGCAGGCGCAGGCGCGCGGGGTTGTTCAGCTCCAGCCATCCTTCGGGCAGGACCAGCGCAATGCGGCGTTGGGGCCACTGTCCCACTGTCCGGCGGACTGCCTCGAAGCTTGCTTCCGATGCGACCCGATAAAATTCAGTCATGTGATTGTCTGGTGGGCGTCTCCTGATTTCACGTTCTGGTGGACCCAGCGCACGACGCTTTGCAGAGCAGCTTCGAGCTGGTCGCTGTTGCGGCCGCCGGCCTGGGCCAGTGTCGGGCGCCCGCCGCCGCCGCCGCCCATCAGCTTCGCCGCCTCGCGCACAATCTGGCCAGCGTGCATGCCACGGCTGACCAGATCTTCGGTCACCGCAGCCACAATCAGCGGTTTTTCGTCCAACAGAGCGCCGACGGCCACGACACTGCTTCCCAGCTTGTCGCGGAACCAGTCTGTCATCTGGCGCAGTGTTTCCGTATCGGGGGCTTCCACCCGGACGGAGAGCACAGCGAAGCCTCCTATCTGTTCGGCTTTGTCCAGCAAGGCTTGCGCTTCGTGCCGGGCCAGCTTCTGGCGCAGCTGCGCCAGCTCCTTCTGCAACGTCTGTTGATGGGCGAGCAGTTCCTGTACGGCTGCTACGGCTGTGGCTGGCTTGCTGTGGGTCAGTTCGGCAATGGTCGCCAGCGAAGTCAGCCGTTCTGCCACCCACTGCTCGGCCGCCCGGCCAGTTACCACCTCGATGCGGCGTACGCCTGCGGCGACGCTGCCCTCGGCAACCACCCGGAAGGAACCGATCTCGGCGGTGCTGTCCACGTGGGTGCCGCCGCACAGTTCGGCGCTGATTCCTTCTTCCTCTCCAAACGAGACGACCCGCACCTCGTTGCCATATTTCTCGGTGAACAGGGCGGTGACCCCCTCACTGATCGCCTGTGTATAGGTTGTCCAGCGGGTATGGACCGGGTAATTCTGCAGCAGAATGGCATTGGCGCGGCTTTCGATCGCGGCGATATCGGCGTCGCTGAGGGGCTGGCCATGGGTGAAATCGAAGCGTAGCCGTTCCGGGGAGACCTGAGAGCCTGCCTGGTGGACATGGCTGCCCAGCCGTTCGCGCAGCGCTGCATGCAGCACATGGGTTCCGGTGTGGTTGCGCATGATGTCCCAGCGCCGTTCGGTGTCGATCGCTGCCGTAGCCGGGTCGCCGGTGTGGACCGTACCGGCCACCACGGTGCCTAGATGCAGCAGCAGACCTGGCACAGGGCGCCACATTTCGGTCACCTGCACGGTCCAGACCGGTTCGTCCAGATCGGCCGGCCAGTAATAGAGCTCGCCTGTGTCGCTGAGCTGGCCGCCAGATTCGACATAAAAAACAGTTTCGGGGAGCAAAAGGGCGACGGTCTGGCCGAGGTTGGCGGCTGCTGTCGGCTGGCCTTCGACAAAAAGGGCGGCTACGGTGCTGTCGACCTCTGCCAGGGTATCGTAGATGCGCGAGCGAACGCCGCCGGGGTCGATCACTCCCTGCTCCTGCAATTTGCGGAAGGTTTCGGCGTAGAGTGTGACATCCTGGCCATTCTTTTCGACGGCGGTTGCGCGGCTTTTTTCCTTCTGTTCGGCCAGTGCTGCCTGAAAGCCTGCCTCGTCGATCGTCAGCCCGTTGTCCTGGGCGATGTCGCGCGTCAGGTCGACCGGGAAGCCGTAGGTATCCCACAGAAAAAAGGCTTCCTGGCCCAGAATTTGTGTCCGTTGCTCGGCCTGCATCTGTGCCATCAGGTCGTCGAGAAGGTGCAGCCCATTGGCCAGTGTGCGGTGAAAACGCTCCTCCTCGTCTGTGATCGACTGCAGAATATAGTCCCGTTTGGGGAGCAGATCCTGGTAGTGCTGTCCCATCGCCTCGATCACCGTGTCGGCGATCGAGGCCAGAAAGGGGCGGTCGAAGCCGAGGAGTTTGCCAAACCGTGCTGCGCGGCGCAGGATCATGCGCAGGACATATTGGCGGCCTTCGTTGCCGGGCAGGACCCCGTCTCCGATCAGGAAGGTACAGGAGCGCACGTGGTCTGCGATCGCCCGATAGCGGAAGAGGTGTGTCTGGCGCTCTGCGTCGCTGTGGCTGGCCAGCTGCTGGATGCGTGCCAGGATCGGGACAAATGCGTCGGTGTCGTAGTTGTTGTCTTTGCCCTGCAGGATGCTGGCCAGCCGTTCCAGGCCGGCTCCGGTGTCGACGCTGGGGGCTGGCAGCGGCACCAGCTGGCCATCTGGGCGGGCATCGTACTGCATGAAAACCAGGTTCCAGATTTCCAGGTATTCGTCGTCTTTGTTGACGCCGCCTGGTTGTTGGTGGGCCAGGTCGCCCCAGTAGTAATGGATTTCGGAACAGGGGCCGCACGGGCCGGTCTCCCCCATCGACCACCAGTTGTCTTTCTTGCCGAAACGGAGCACGCGTGCGGGGTCAGCCCCTCGCTCTATCCACAGCCGTTCGGCGTCGCTGTCCTCTGTGTAGACGGTGAACCACAGCCGCTCCAGGGGCAGGCCCAGTTTTTCGACCAGCAGCTGCCAGGCAAAGTGGATGGCGTCCGCTTTGAAGTAGTCGCCGAAGGAAAAGTTGCCCAGCATCTCAAAAAAGGTATGGTGGCGCGGGCTGGGGCCGACGTTTTCGAGGTCGTTGTGTTTGCCGCTGACCCGCATGCATTTTTGTGCGGTCGTGGCCCGTTTGTAGCTGCGCTGTTCGATGCCCAGGAATGCATCTTTGAACTGGTTCATCCCGGCGTTGGTCAGCAGCAGGGTCGGGTCGTTTTCTGGCACCAGGCTGCTGCTGGCCACCACTTCATGCCCCTGGGCGCGGAAGTAGTCCAGAAAAAACTGGCGGATTTCGCTGGTTTTCAGTGGTTGCATCGCCGTCCATCCTGTCTGTTTGTGCCTTTGGCTGCCGCTCCAATATCCTTGTGATTGTAGGGCAAAGGGGGAAGGGCTGTCAAAATAGGGGGAGCAGGCCAACAGTTTCTGTTGGTTTTTTGGACAGCTCGGTTCGTTGGGAGGCAGCGCAAGGATGGGGCTGCTGGCCTTCAGGGGCGAGCCGGGCGCACAAACCGGCCTGTTCCCGGCTCGGCCACGATCTGCCCCTCCTGGTAGACGATCACCCCGTTGACGATTGTGGTCTGCACTGCGCCGCGCTGCCGGCGTCCGTGGTAGAGGCGGTCGATTGCGCGTGCCTTGGTCAACCAGCGGCTGCTGTCGACGCTGCCTGTCGGGCGCGGGTCGTAGACCACCAGATCGGCGATGCTGCCTGGCTGCACGGTGCCCCGTTCCGGGTAGAGATGAAACAGACGGGCGGGCTGGCTGGTGAGCAGCCGGAGTGCGCTTTCCAGGGGGAGGCGCCCATCCAGCGCTTCGGTCAAGACCCCGGGTAGCAACGCCTCTACGCCTGGGGAGCCGATCGCGCCTTGCCAGATGTTGGGGAGGCCCCGTTCTTTTTCTGCCAGGGTGAAGGGGCTGTGGTCGGTGGTGATGGCGGCCAGCGATCCGTCCAACAGCCCTGCCCACAGCGCGTCCTGGTCTTCTGTGCTGCGCAGCGGCGGTTTGATCATGGCAAAGGGGCCATGTCGATCCATATCTGCTGCGGTGAAGAACAGATAATGTGGGCAGGTCTCGCCGGTCATTGGCAGGCCGGCGGCTTGTCCTTGTTGCAGCTGGCGGAGCGCTGCCGCGCAGGAGACGTGGGCGATGTGCACGTGTGTGCCCAGGTCGGCGCACATGGCGGCCAGCTCGGCGACGCTCAGCGCTTCGACGACTGGGGGGCGGCTGGCCACGAAGCCGGCCGGGTCGATACGTCCGGCGCTTTTGATCCGTCCTTCAAAGAGTTGGATCAGCTGTTCATTTTCGGCATGGCAGGAGACCAGCCGGCCGGTTTCGCCCACCAGTTCCAGGGCTCGGTAGATTTCATCTGCCCGGTCGATGCACAGCCCCAGAAATTCTTCTTCGCGCCCTTTGGGAAGGGCGTGGGTGAAGATTTTGAAGCCGCAAGCGCCGGCGTCTGCCATGGCCAGCACCTGATCGCGGTCGAGCCGGCCGGGTGCGCCGTAGAGGCCAAAGTTGACGTAGCTCTGCCGTTCTCCCAGCGCTTTGCGGTTTTCCAGCACTTCGGCCGTTGCGCAGCAAGGTACGCTGATCGGCATCTCCAGCACAGTGGTCACGCCGCCTGCTGCCGCTGCCTGGGTTTCGGTGAGGAAGGTGCCGCGTTCTGGGTGGCCTGGTGCGCGCACATGAAAATGGATGTCGATGATGCCCGGCAGCACGAAACAGCCCTCGACCTCCAACGTTTTTCGGGCTGACGGCAGCGCCCCAGGCTGGGCGATCGCTGCGATCCGGTCGTGCTCGACCCCCACATCTGCCAGGAATGCGCCCTGTTCTGTCAACAGGGTTCCGCCTCGGATAGCCAGGTCCAACATAATGGTCAACCTCTCAACAAAATTTCTTCCACGAACTGGACAAGGATGGCATGGGTAGCCGCCAGCTCGGCCACCTCCACATATTCGTCGGTGGCATGGGCCACCTCGTAGGTTCCTGGGCCGAAGACGACCATTCCGTCGCGTGCCACGCTGACCAGGTGTTTGGCGTCGCTGCCGGGCAGGTAGCCGACCGGTTCTGCCGGGGTGCCGGTGACATCGGCACAGACCTGGATGAAACGCTGGAGAAAGGGGCTGTTCATGTCGGCCTGGAACCAGTTGCTGACCAGAAAATTGTCTGCCCGGTAGGTGCGTTCGGGGTCGGAGGCCTGCTGGCGGGCGACCAGCGCCTGCACTTCGGCGATCACGGCTTGAGGGTCTTCGCCGGGCAGCGTGCGGCGGTCCACCCGGATTGTGCAGGCGTCGGCCACGACATTGGCGCTGACCCCGCCTTCAATCACCCCGACATTGATGCTGGGCGGCCCCAGCAGGGGGTGGTGTCGTCTTTCCAGATCTTCGCGCTGGTACCGTTCCAGTTCCAGGATCAGGTGGGCCATGCCGTTGATGGCGTTGCGCCCGCGCCAGGGGTCGGTGGCGTGGGCTGTGCGTCCTTCGACGTGCAGGGCGGCCCGCAGCACACCTTTGTGGGCGATGGCGGCCCGGTTCTGGGTTTGTTCGCCGACCACCACAAAACTGCAAGCTGGAATCAGCCCTTGGTCCACCAGCCAGCGGGTGCCCAACTGGCCGCCCACCTCCTCGTCGGCAGCGCAGACAACGACCAGCCGGCCTTGCAGCCGCTCTGCCTGTGCGGCGATCCGGGCTGCGGTGGCCAGCATCGCGGCCAACGGGCCCTTGTCGTCGACGCTGCCCAGTCCGTAGAGTCGGCCGTCGGCCTCGGTGCCGGCGAAGGGGGCGAAGTGCCACCTGGCATTCTGGCCGAGCGGGACTGTGTCGATGTGCGCGTGCAGCAGCAGGGCCGGTTCTGCTGCTGGGTCGCCGAGCACAGCGACCACGCTCCAGGCGCGATCGTCGGGCGCGGCGAGGGTCGTCACAAAGCCAGCCTGGCGCAGATACGCTGCACAGAACTCGGCGATCGCCCGGCACTCTCCGGGGGGATTGGGGGAAGGAATTTGAACCAGCTGCTGCAACAAAGCCACGACAGCGTTTTCAGATGGCATCATAGGGTTCTCGGGTCAAGACTGGGCCGGAAGCAGATCGGTCACAGTCTGTTCGACCACGCCGAAGAAACAACACCACTGGCCGGCCAGCACGGACGGCCGTGATCGCAGACCGAAGACGACCCCCTCGCGTGGGGCCACCAGCTCGGCCAGCACGTCGCCGTACAGGTCGTAGATGGTTCCCAGCAGCGTCCCCTGGGCGATCGGGCGCTCGAAGGGCAACTCCGGGTTGCCCACGAAGAGGCCGGTGGCTGGAGCCAGCAGTGCGATCTGGTATCCCTGCTGCCATGCCGGCGCATAGGAGGGCTGGCCTGCAATCATTTTGTAGTGGCGCAGGACATTCAAATAGCTGGCAGCCAGGTCCTCGGCGACGACATGGAAATCGCGCGTCAGAGAGCGGCAGTTGCCGCCCAGTTCCACGGTGATTCCCCCCTTGCCCAGCGAGCCCATCATCGAGCTGGGGTTGCCCCCTCCGACCGGGCTGCGGAAGACCAGCGGCCACTGCGGGCCCATAGCGGCCGCCAGCTCCAGGCTGGCAGGGTTGTCCGAAGCAAAGATCATGTGGGCCAGGTAGGAGTGCTCGCCCCCCGAGTGGACGGCAATCTGCAGGTCGCAGCTCGCCTGCATCGCCTGCCAGTGGGCGTAGGCGATGCGTTCGGTCGGGTAGCCGTCTGCCTTGCCGGGGTAGATGCGGTTCATGTCGTAGCTGAAGGTGTCGAGCGGGTCGCCGCGCGTGCCGGCGGTGAACGCGTTCACATTCATCGCGGGCACAGCCACCACCGTGCCTGCCAGCTGCTGTGGGTTCAGCTGTTTGAGGGCCAGAAAGATCGAAAAAGCACCTTCCGGTTCGTCGCCATGGGTGGCGCCGTTGATCCAGAGGCAGGGGCCTGCCTCGCTGCCGTTGACAACGAGGAGGGGGATGGCCTGGGGGCGCCCAGCCATGTCGTTGCCGACTTCGAGGACGCCCCGCTGAAATTCCCCCGGCCGGGCCGTCACGCTGCCGATCGTCACTGTCTTGTTCATGGTTTGATCCCTTCGGTTCTGTGGCGGGTCAGCACGCCCGCCATCCGCTCCAACGCCAGATCCAGCAATTCGTCGGGCTGCAGCACGCTGATGCGCAGCCAGTCCACCCATTTTTCGCCAAAGGCCGTGCCCGGGAAAATCAGGACATGCCCTTCTTTGAGCAGCAGGTAGGAGAGCTCGAAGGCGGGAATCCCACTGGAAATGGCGTTAGTGTAGACAAAGAAGGCGCCTTGGGGTTCGCTGTAGGTGAACCCTAAGGCGCGCAGCCCCTGTTTCATCCGTTCCAAGCGGCGCTGATAGATCGTCCGGTATTCGGCGACGATCTCTTGCGGGCCGGTCGCTGCCGCCAGCGCAGCATACTGGCTGACCGCCGAGATCGGGCCGGTTGTCGCTGCCTTGACTGCTGTCAGCCGCTCGATAAAGTCAGCGGGTCCGGCCACATAGCCGACCCGCCAGCCTGTCATCGCGTAGGTTTTGGAGAAGCCCCCCAGGGTGATCGTGCGTTCGAACATGCCGGGCAGGCTGGCCATGCTCAGCTGCTGTGCCGGTGCATAGATATATTTTTCATAGATTTCGTCGCTGATCACAGCCAGGTTGTGGTGCTGGGCGATCTCGGCGATCGCCCGCACGCTGGCCGGGCTGACCACCCCCGAGGTTGGGTTGCTCGGCGAGATGATCAAAATCGCCTTGGTTTTGGAGGTGATGGCCGCTTCGACCTCGGCGGGGCGCAGGTCAAAGTTGTCTTCCGGGTAGGTGGGCACCAGCACCATCTGTGCGCCTGCCTGGTGGATCGCCTCGTCGTAGCTGGTGTAGCGTGGGTCGGGCACCAGGATTTCGTCGCCGGGGTCGAGCAGCGTCTGCATGATCAAGTAGAGCGCTTCCTGGCCGCCGTCGGTGATCAGAATCTCATCCGGGTGGGCTGGGATGCCGTTTTGTGCGTGCAGGTTGGCGGCCACGGCCTGGCGCAGGTCAGCCAGGCCGGCGACCGGCAGCATTCTGTCGGCCCACCCGTCGCGCACGGCCGCCTGTGCAGCGGCGATCACATGTGCCGGGGTGTTCAGGTCCGGGTCTCCCCGCCCCAGGGTGATCGCATCGGGAATCTGGGCTGCCAGCTCCATCAGGGCGTAGCGCAGCCGGGTGCCGTCTGCGGCGACCGCTCGCAGCTCCTCGGGGGTGACAATTTGGCCGGGTGTGTGGTGGAGGGTCATCGGGTCAGGCTCCTTTGTACGCGTGCAGGCCGCGATCCAGTGCGGCCAGGGCGTTTGCCCGCTCTTCCAGCGGGACGGCGATGCGCACGGTTCCAGGGTTGCCCAGGTCAGCGCCGTCCCGGACCAGCAGGCCAGCGCTGCGGCAGGCGGCTGTCAGGCGGGCGCTGTCCACCCCTTGGGCCACCACAAAGGACAGGCTGTCGGCTCTGTGGCAGGCCACGCTGTGCTGTTTGAGCAGCGCCAGCAGTGCGGCCTGCCCGACGGCATAGGGGGATTCGTCCGAGCCGCTCTCCTGGGCGGCAGCCAGCGCTGCATACTGGCTGGCCGCCGCTGTGCAGATGGTGATCGTCTGTTTGAGGTCTCGCACGGGGGGGAAGACCTCTTTGCCGCCCGCCACCCAGCTGACCTGCCAGGCTGCCAGCCCGGGCACTGCGGCAAAGCTGCCGATCGTCAGCGTGCGTTCGGCCATGCCGGGCAGTGTGGCCAGCCGCACGAAGGGCACGTCGGGGCGCACAGGGCCCACGCTTTCGTCGGCGACCACGGTCAGGTTGGCGGCGACGGCCCAGGCCGCCAGCTTCTGCAAGAGCGCTGGCGATGCCACTTCTCCGGTGACCGGGCTGGGGGTGCTCACGATCAGCAGCCCGCCCTGGGCCGCAGGCAGCTCGGCCAGGGGGTCAAAGGGATGGAGCGTCGCGCCGGCAAAGTCGACCGCTGGCCGGTAGAGCGCAGGGACCGGTGTCGGCAGATAGACCGTTCGGCCAGGGGCCAGGGCACGCACCGCCACATAGCGTGCCTCTGCCACGCTGCCACAGATGGTCACCTGACTTTCGTCGATGGCCAGCTGGCCGGCCACAGCCCGGCAGAGCGGGGCGATCCCAGGGCGTCGTGTGTAGTGGTCGCACTGGTGGCGCGCCATCGCGGTGGCTGTGGCTTCCCGCACCGCTGCGCTGCTGCTGCCAGCTGTCGTCTCGCCGCTCAGGTCCAGGGCGGTCGCCGCGCCGGCGGCGGGCGCCAACAGGCAGGCTCGCTGCGCCACCTGCTCTCCCAGTCTCGAAGGTGCCATGCTCATACACCCTGCGGCCGGTCGCCGCCTTCGCCTTCTTTATAGACCTGCATGAACTCGATCTCGATGCCGCTGACCTCGTCTTGCAGGAAGGCCACCCACCCTTCTGGGTGGATATGGCTGCCGGTCACTTTGCAGGCTGAGCATTCTTTGAGGGTCGCGCCGTGGGCCTGGGCCTCTGCCAGCGCTGCGTCGATATTCTCGACGGCAAAGCAGAGATGGTGCAGCCCTTCGTGTCCGCGCTGGTCGATCCAGCTCGCAAAACGGCCGTCGGCATCCATCGACTGGGTCACCTGGAATTCGATCCCACCGAGGTCAAAGACTGCGGCCCGGTTGCGGCTTTTGTAGAACTCTTTGACCTGCACCTCGTCGGACACGCCGAGCAGCCGTTTGTAGGCGTCCAGCGAGCGGTCGACATCGCGCACGGCAAAGGTCATGTGTTTGATCTGGGTCACCTTCATGGTTGTTTCTCCTCTGGACATGGGTTCATTGCATAGGAGCTCGTGCCAGCCGTTCTTGCATCGACTGGACGTACAGGGTCACTTTTTCGGGGGCAAAGGAAAAATCGTACCCTTCGCTTGCCAAGGTGCTGGCGATTGGGCCGGCGTCGAAGCGCAGGCCGGTGTAGCGGTCGGGCGGCTGGGCAGCCAGCCAGACAAAAGCGGGCGCCAGTTCCAGCGCGTCACTCCAGTCGGCGCCGCCGGCGGCCCGTTGCTGGGCCTCCTGGTCGCGGCTGACTGAGGTGGGTTTGATCCGCCGGCCGGGGCCTATCGTGTTGACTGCGATCTGGTGGGGTCTGGCCTCCAGCGCCAGGGCTTGGGTAAAGCCTTCCAGGCCATGTTTGGCTGTGCAGTAGGCGACTTCGTCGACAAAGCCGCGCACGCTGGCCCCGCTGGCGATTGCGATGCAATGGCCGTGCTGTTGGCGCACCATGTGGGGCCAGACGGCCCAGACGCCGTGGTACACCCCTGTCAAGTTGACATCGATCATCTTGCGCCAGAAGGCTGGGGTATGGGCCTCGAAGGGGGCCAACGGCAGGATGGCGGCATTGCTGACCAGGATATCGACCCGTCCCCAGCGTTCGACGATCCTGGCGGCACTCTCCTGCATGGCGGCAGCATCGCACACATCAGTCAGCAGCGCCAGTGTTGTGCTGCCGGAGCGATCGACAGCTGCGTCGATCTCGTCGGCAGTGGCAGCCAGTTCATCGGCGTTGACATCGGTGATGCAGACGCGGGCCCCGGCCTGGGCCAGCCCGCGCGCGATGGCTGCGCCAAAGCCCCGCCCAGCCCCGGTCACCCAAGCCACCTGATTTTCTAACCGCTGCGGGATCATGGGGTCAGCCGATCTGCAGCAGCGATTGGAGGTTGGCCTGGGGGACGACCAGGGGCTGGAGGGCTGGGCTCTTGCTGGTCATCAGCACCGCGATCCCAGGTCCATAGCCGCTGCGGAAGCTGCCTCCTTGGCAGACCACCCCGATCGTTGTGGCCCCGCGCAGGTAGCCATGGCCGTAGCGGCTGTCCCAGTCAGAGACGGCGACCAGGTCGCCAAAACGCAGATCTCCCAGCCCGGCCTCTTCAAACAGGTTGGGGTCGGAGGTCTGCAGGTTGAGGGCTCCATTTTCGCTGCCCAGCCCGGCGCCGGCGCCGGCCAGCACGCTGGGCACCACGCCTTTGACCGGCACGATCAGCGAGCCGTTGCTACCGACGTCGGGGTTGAGTGCGTCCAGCAAGGCGGGCGAGCAGCTTTTGAACTGGATGTCGGGGAATTCGGCCAGCTGCAGGCCGACGCCATGTGCCTGCACCTGAATTTTGTCGCCCGGCGCCATTTTTTCCAGCGCCGCGTCGTCGAAGTGGCAGATCACATGTTCGGCAAAACGTCCGCTTTTGCCGGTCACCAGACCGGTGGCGCCGGCGGCGGCGCCGCTGACCACACGGGCTCGGTTGCCCAGACAGGCAAAGACACCGAGTGCAACGTTGGCCCCACCGCTGGCCTTGATCGAGACTCCTGGCTGGATCAGCTCTGCCGCCCAGCCCAAGGCACGGTCTCCCAGCCGGACATTGTAGACGATGCCGCCAAAGGCCGGCAGGAGCAGCGGCTCGCCTGCAGCCGAGACCAGATAGGGGCTGGCCGGCAGCCCGGGCATGGCTGGGTTGGCGATCTCCCCCAGCACCGAAATTTTTACCAGTTGAGACAGGTTTGTGGTCAACATAGCAGCCCTTTACCCTCAGCGAATTCCAAAAAAATGGGCGAGATTGGCGGTGGGGTCAATGACGGGCTCGATCGAGCCGTCGACGCAGGCCAGCAGATCCTGGCAGCCTGGTCCATGCCCGGTCATCACCGAGTCGCCGTGCATGATCAGCCCGATCGAGATGCCGCCGGGCAGGTAGCCACGTCCGTAGCGGTGGTCGGTGTCCATCACCGCCACCAGGTCGCCCAGCCGCAGCTGGTCGGCGCCGTACTCGGCCAGCGCTGCGCGGTCGCCGGTCATCAGGTCCTGGTCGACAAACTCCGGGGTCAGTTCGGCGCCGCTGCCCATGATGTGGGCAGGCAGGCAGGCCACGACCGGCACCTGCAGCTTGCCAGAGGGGGAAGGGCGCAGCCCCCACCGTTCGAGCAAGGTGGGGCCCGCTTTTTTGACCAGCACCCCGGGGAAATCCAGCAGTTGCAAACCGCGCCCGGCAGTTTTGATCACGATGCGGTCGCCGACCGACAACAAATCGAGCACCTCTGGCGCAAAATCGACCAGCAGCCGGGCATGCTCGCCTGTGACGATGCCGCGGGCGCCGTTGGCGGGGCCGCTAGCCACAAAGGCTTCGTTGCCCACACAGGTCAAATAGTGCATGGCATGATCGACATCCGAGTCTGGGTGGGCGATCGAGACCCCAGGCTCGACATGGTCGCCCGCCCAGCCGTAGGCGGGATCGCCCACGCGGGCGTTGTAGACGATCCCCGCCATCCCGATCAGCACCCGTCCGACTCCTTCGGTGTCGGGCCGATAGGGGGAGCGGTCCAGCGTGGGGGCGCTGATGAAGCCGGAGACCGCCAAGGTCACAATCTCATTTTGATTGGTGCGTACCATTGTTCTTTCTCCCTGGCAGATCTACTCAAAGCACCCGGTGGGCCAGCGCGTCGCCCCGGGCGAAACGCTGGACATTGGCCAGCACATCCCCCATCTGCCGGTCGCGCGCGCCGCCCGAGCCGCCGCCGATGTGCGGGGTCAAAATCACATTGTCGCACAGCAGCAGCGGGTGGTCGTAGGGGATCGGCTCGTACACAAAGACATCTAGCCCAGCCCCGGCGATCTGCCGGCTTTGGAGGGCAGCGACCAGCGCCTCCTCGTCGACTACACCGCCCCGGCAGATGTTGACGAGGTAGGCGCTGGGTTTCATCAGCGCCAGCTCGCGGGCGGCGATCATTTTTTCGGTCTCTGGGGTCAGCGGTGTCGCCAGCAGCACAAAGTCGGCGCTGCGCAGCAGCGTCTCTTTGTCGGCATAGGTGACGCCCTCGGCCGCTTCGAGCGATTCGGGCAGCCGCGTGCGTTTGTGGTAAATCACCGACATGCCAAAGGCACGGGCCCGCCGTGCCGTTTCGGTGCCGATTTCGCCGAAGCCGAGCACGCCCAGCGTATGTCCGGTCACCTCAAAAAGGCCGGGGAGCTGCATCCATTGAAACTTGTGGCGGCGTTGTTCGGTGCGGATCGGCTCGACGCCCAAGGTGCGGTAGGCGCCGCTCACGGTGTCGGCGTGGCCGCGCACCAGCTTTTTGCTCAGCGCCAGGATCAGGGTCATCGCCAGCTCGGCCACGGCGATGCAGCCGTGCAGAGGCATGGTGGCGACGGCCACCCCTGCCTGGCGGGCGGCCGCCAGGTCGATGCCGTCTGGCCGGCTGCCGTAGCGCTGGATCAGTTTGAGGCGGGGAGCGGCAGCGATCATGGCGGCGTCGACCGCTCGGTTTTGTGTCACGAGGGCGTCGGCGTCGGCGAGCAGCGCCGCCAGGGCCTGCGGGTCGCTGTCGGCCGGGGCCAGCAGCCGCAGCTCCGGCGCCAGCGGCGCAATCCATTCAAAATCAGCCGCCCCTTTCGGGTCGGCCAGCACGACTGTGAACTGTTGCATAGTCCCCCTAGCTTGGTGATGTGAGCGCGGGCGATGCCGCCTCTTCTGTCTCTGCTGGCCAGTTGGCCAGCAGATTGTGCAGCGACTCGGCGATGTGGTCGCTCAGGATCTGCTTGGCCAGCGGCTTGTTGCGCTGGCGCAGCGCGGTGATCAGGGTGGGGTGGCTGCCGACCACCTCGTCCAGGAAGGTGTAAATGCGGTGGCGGGTGCGCAGGCAGCGCCGCATCCCGACTTCGAGCGTCAGCCACAGCTTGTGGGCCAGCTCGTGGTGGGAGTGAGCGATCAGATACTCGTGGAACTGCAGGTCGATCTCGACCAGCCGTACGAGGTCGCCGCTGCGAGCGACTGTCCGCATCTCTTCGACTACGCTGTCGAGAGGGTCGATCTCAGCGTCTGTCATGCGGTCGAGGGCGCGGTCGAGGGCCAGCAGTTCGAGGGCGGTGCGGACCGAATAGAGCTCTTCGACATACTGGCGGGTCAGCGGTGTGACGACCACCCCTTTGTAGGGGACGCTTTGCAGCAGACCTTCCTGTTCCAGCTGGCCAAGTGCCTCGCGGATCGGGCCGCGGCTGACCCCCAGCTGTTCGGCGATCTGGGCCTGGTTGAATTCAGCGCCGGGCGGCAGCGTGCCTTCGACGATCAGCTGCCGCAAAATCCCCGTCACATTCTCCTTGAGCGTCCGTGGCTCAATACGCTGAAGGTGTTCTAGAGTGTTCACAAGTCCTCACCAACTGTGCAGCTTTGCACGGTGCTTACTGGGAAGTCGCCAAAAAGGTGATTGACATCGTCTGGAAGGTATGATACGCTTTTCAGGTATGTTTGTCAACTGTCAACAGTTGACTTGTTCCGTCCGGAACAGCTGCACACCAACCGAATCAGACGCCGCCCCCGGCACTCCAAGAGTGCCGCCAGGATCCTACCAGCCATTGGGCCAGATCCCAACTGGTCAGATCCCAACTGGTCAGATCCCAACTGGTCAGATCCCAGGGAGGGGTGGATTACGGTGTCGGCGTCCTGCCCGTTGACGGCAGGGCGCTCCCTCAGGTGTGGCGCACAGCTCTGACCGGGACGGTGCTGTCCTGTGACGTTCGCATCCCCCCTTGCGCGGTCTATTACAGTTTGAACAGGTTGTTTGGATGGGTGTCAAGGAGGCTCAGAAGATGAAGCACAGGATCGTCGGTGTCTGGTTGGTTGTTTGGCTTGTCGGGTTGGTCTTGACAGGCTGTGTGGCGGCGCCTGCTGCAGCGCCTGCCGCAGAGGGGGGGGAGCCGCAACGTGGCGGCATCCTGACCGTCGCCCGCTCTGCGGATGTCAACTTGTGGGATCCCAAGTATACGAACGACAATTATTCTTTGTGGGCTGAGATGCAGATCTACGCCACGTTGATGCAGAATTCTCCGGACGGTTTGCAGCTGAACCCCTGGCTGGCGGAGTCCTACGAATTCAACGAGGACGCCACCGAGGTGACGTTCAAACTGCACGACGACGCTCAGTTCTGCGATGGCAGCCCGATCACGGCCGAAGATGTCAGGTGGTCGCTGGAGCGCAGCCGGGAGCCGGATTCGAACGTGTCGTGGCAGTTTTTCTCCAACCCGGTCATTGAGGTGGTCGACGATTTGACCCTCAAATTCACGCTGGACCGCCCGAACGTGGCCTTTCCCCACTATCTGACCTTGTGGGGCATGTCGGTGCTCTCGAAGAAGCATGCCGAGACCGTTGGGGTCGAGGCGCTTTCTACGCAGCCGCTGGGGTCTGGCCCCTTCTGTCTGGACCGCTGGGACAAAGGCCAGCTGGTCGTGTTGAAACCCAACCCCGGCTACTGGGGGGAGGACCGCCCGTTGGTCGACGAGGTGCATCTGCGCGTGGTGCAGGATGACAACGCCCGTGTGCTGCAAGTTCAGACCGGCGAAGTGGACATTGCCCTGGACATCCCCTACGCACAGGTCGAGGCATTGAAAGGTGCCCCTGGCGTAGAGGTCTTTGTCGACACGCTTTATGGCACAGCCGCCATCCCGCTCAACCAGCGGACGGTCCCGCAGTTTGCCGACAAGAAGATTCGCCAGGCGATGGCGCATGCGATCGACCGGCAGGCCCTGGTTGACGCTGTCCTGTTGGGCCAGGGGGAGGTGGCCAAGTCACCTTTCTACGGGCCAGCCATTCTCTACTGGACCGGCGACTTCGAGATCCCCTACGACCTGGAGAAGGCTCGCCAGCTGATGGCTGAATCCAGCGCGCCCGACGGGTTTGCCACCGAGCTGATCATCACCTCCGGCGACACGATGGCAGCCCAGACCGCTGTCATCCTCAAAGACCAGCTGGCGCAGATCAATGTCGACGTCACCATCACGCCAGTGGAAGCGGGCACCTGGTGGGAGATGTGGTCAGGGGGCACCTATCAGATGCTCTACAAGCTGGGCACGAACGACGTGATCGACCCGGCTGAAAATCTGCCCTTTGACTTCTGGTCGGTCGAGGATGGGGGCTCGGACGCAGCGTTCACCGGCTTTTACAACGAACGCATCGTGGAGCTGAGCCAGGCGGCTGAGCGGGAGTTCGACAATGCGAAGCGGGCGGAGCTCTACTATGAGCTGCAGCAGATTGCCATGGACGAGACCCCCCAGCTGTGGCTCTTCCATCCGTCCAACCGTTGGGCGACGCGCGACAACGTCGAAGGGTTCTCCGTCTTCCCCACCGGCCTGCATCGTTTCTGGCTGGCGTCGAAGACGCAGTAGGGTTCGGTTGAGGAAGGCCTCTGCCTGGCTGGCCATGGCCAGCCAGGCAGAGGTGTGCGAACAGCGGACGGAGGTCTACCGGCTCCCTGTCTGAGCAGGGAGAGCCCTGGCGGTTGGAGAGAAGTGCTGTGGATATTTGGATGTTTCTGCGCAAACGGCTGGCCCACATGCTCCCAGTTTTGTTTGGGATCACGTTGGTGGTGTTTTTGATGGTGCGGTTGATTCCGGGGGATCCGGCGCGCATTCTGTTGGGGACCCATGCTACGCCCGAACGGGTGACGGAGCTGCGTCTGGCGCTGGGGCTTGAGCAGCCTCTTTGGCAGCAGTTTTTTTTGTTTGTCGGCAATGTGGTGCGCGGGGATCTGGGGGATTCGCTGGTCTATCGTCGCCCTGTGCTCGAGGTGATTTTGGAGCGGCTGGCGCCGACCCTCTTTTTGATTGGCTATGCGGCGCTTCTTTCGCTGCTGGTGACTATCCCGTTGGCGTTGTGGGCTGCGCTTCGTCAGAACCGCCTGCCTGACCAGGGGGTGCGTGGCTTTGCCACGTTGACCCTTTCGATGCCCAGCTTCTGGCTGGGGCTCAACCTGTTGATTTTGTTTGCTGTGCGGCTGCGTTGGTTTCCGGTGGCTGGCTACGGCAACGACCTGCGCCAGCATTTCTGGCATCTGTTTTTGCCGGCCCTGACGATCACGCTGGCGTTGGCGCCGATGTTGATTCGGAGTCTGCGCAGCAGCCTGATCGATGTGTTGAAGGCCCCCTATGTGGAGTTTGCCCGTGCCAAGGGGGTCAGTGAGCGGCGTGTTTTGCAGCATCATGTGCTGCGCACCGCGTTGAGTTCGACGGTCACGATTTTGGGGCTCAACCTGGGGTGGCTGATTGGGGGAACTGTCGTCATCGAGACGGTGTTTACGATTGCCGGCATGGGGTCGTTGGTGGTCAGCTCGATCTTTGCGCGTGACTACCCGGTGATCCAGGGGGTGACCTTGCTTTTTGGGGTTCTGGTCGTGTCGATCAACCTGTTGACCGATCTGGTCTATGCCATTTTGGATCCGAGAGTGACCTATGAGTGAGCCATCGATGGGTATGGCCGGGCGGGTGAACGACTGGGGGCTTCGCTGGCGAGAGGCCCGCTGGCTGCAGCAGCCAGCCTTGCTGGTCGGCGGGGGGCTGTTGCTGGCGATGGTGCTGGCCAGCCTGTTGGCGAAGCAGATCAGCCCCTACGACCCGATCGCCCAGAACCTTTCCAACACGCTGCAGCCTCCCAGCCCGGTGCACTGGTTTGGCACGGACAACTTTGGCCGCGATATTTTTACCCGGGTGCTGCACGCTGTCCAGCTGGATTTGCAGATAGGCGTGCTCAGCGTGTTGTTTCCGATGGTGGTGGGGCTGTTTTTGGGGTCGCTGGCCGGTTATCTGGGCGGGTGGGTGGAGACGGTGGTCATGCGGGTCGTCGACGTTTTCACTGCCTTTCCGTTTCTTGTCATGGTGATCGCCATCATTGCGATTTTGGGGCCGGGGCTGACCAGCATGTATGTGGCGCTGACCTTGGCTGGCTGGAGTGCCTATGCGCGGATCGCGCGCGGGGAGATTCTGGTCATCAAGAAGGCCGAGTATGTACAGGCTGCCCGTGCGCTGGGGTTCAGCAACCTGCGGATCATGTTCCGGCACATCCTTCCCAACATTGTGACGCCGGCCATCATTTTTGCGATGTCGGACATTGTGCTGGTGATTCTTTCGACCACCTCGCTGAGTTTTCTGGGGCTGGGGGTGCAGCCGCCGACCCCGGAGTGGGGCAGCATGATTGCGGAGGGGCGTCCTTTCATCATGACAGCCTGGTGGCTGGTGACGCTGCCGGGGATGGCGATCGTGCTGGTCGGGCTGGGACTCAGTCTGTTGGGGGATGGGCTGGCGGACGTCCTCCGCACCGAGGAGTAAGGATGGAACCTATTTTGGAAGTGCGCAATCTGACGACGCAGATCCCGACGCGACGGGGGCTGTTGACGGCTGTCGACGATGTCTCGTTCACGCTCCACAAAGGGGAAATTTTTGGGGTGGTGGGGGAGAGTGGCTCGGGCAAGAGCATGACCTGCCGTTCGCTGTTGCGTCTGCTGCCTTCTTCGGCGCGCACGGTGCAGGGCAGTGCAGTGTATCGGGGGAGCGACCTGCTGCGGCTGCCGCCCAAGGCGTTCAACCAGGTGCGCGGCCGTGAGATCGCCATGATTTTTCAGGATGCCATGGCGGTGCTCAACCCGGTCCATCGGATCGGCGACCAGCTGACCGAGGCGATGTTGGCGCATAGGGTGGTGGCGACCCCGGCGGAGGCTCGGGCGCGTGCAGTCGAGCTCCTGCGCAAGGTGGGGATCCCGGCCCCAGAGCGGCGGCTCCAGGACTATCCGCATCAATTCAGCGGCGGCATGTGCCAACGTCTGGTGATCGCGATCGCGCTCTCCTGCCAGCCGCAGATCATTTTGGCCGACGAACCGACCACTGCCCTCGATGTCACCATCCAGGATCAGATTTTGAAGCTTTTGATCGGGCTGCAGCATGAGCTGGGGGTCAGCCTGGTGTTGGTCACCCACGACATGGGGGTAGTAGCCCAGAGCTGTCAGCGGGTGGCGGTGATGTATGCGGGCCAGATTGTGGAAATTGCCGACACGGTCTCGCTCTTCACCGCCCCGAAACACCCCTACACGCGCGGGCTGCTCGCCTGTGTGCCGCAACTTGCCGCCGACGGCGAGGTGCTGCCACTGACGCCGATCCCTGGATCGCCCCCGGATCTGGTGCACCCGCCGGCGGGTTGCCGTTTTCATCCTCGCTGCCCGCTTGCCAGCGAGGAGTGCCGCCACGGCACCTTTCCTTTGCAGCAGGTCGGGCAGCAGCATGTCAGTGCCTGCATCAAACATGAAGAGCTGGGGCTGTTGTCATGAACGATTTGAGAGCTGTGCCGCCGATTTTGGAAGTGAACAGGCTGTCCAAGCGCTACGTCATGAATGCGGGCTTCTGGCAGCAGCTGACCCGTCGGCCCCCCGAGCTCCTGCATGCGGTCGACGATGTGAGCCTGCGGATTGCGCCCGGCGAAATTTTTGGGCTGGTCGGCGAATCTGGCTCTGGCAAGAGCACCTTGGGGCGCTGTCTGCTGCGGCTGGTCGAACCGACTGCCGGGCAGGTGCTCTTCAAAGGGGTAGATATTTTGCAGCTGCCCCGCGCCCAGATGCAGGGCATGCGGCGCAAGCTGCAGATCATCTTCCAGGATCCCTATTCATCGCTGAACCCGCGTATGACAGTCCGGCAGATGCTGGGCGAGGTGTTGTCGGTCCACCGTCTCTGTCCGCCCCATCGGGTCGAGGCCCGTGTTCGAGAGCTTCTCCATCTGGTCGGGTTGCCTGCCGACGCGGTGGACCGCTTTCCTCGCCACTTCAGCGGCGGCCAGCGCCAGCGGATCGGCATTGCCCGGGCATTGGCGATGGAGCCGGAGTTTATTGTGGCTGACGAGCCGGTCTCTGCGGTCGATGTCTCGATCCAGGCGCAGGTCTTGAACCTGCTGATCGACCTCAAAGCCCAGCTGGGGTTGACGATGCTCTTCATCGCCCACGACCTCAGTGTGGTCCAGCATATCAGCACACGGGTCGGGGTGATGTACATGGGCAAGCTGGTCGAGATGGCGCCGCGGCGTCTGCTCTTCAGCCAGCCGCGACATCCTTACACCCAGGGGCTGCTGCTGGCTGCCCCCCAGCCTGACCCCTTTCATCACAGCACGCGAGTTGCGCTGGAGGGGGAACCCCCTTCTCCGCTGCACCCTCCTGCTGGCTGTCGTTTCCACACCCGCTGTCCCCTGGCCAGCGATCGTTGTCGCCAGGCTCCCCCGCCGCTGCAAGAAATCGGGGAAGGGCACTGGGTTGCCTGCCACCACCACGACCTGGCTGTGTGGCCACCGCCTGCGGTGACACCCTGGGCCGCGTGAGCCCGAACCCGCGCGGCGTCTTCAGGCTGTTGTAGTTTGTTGTTGCAATCGATCCATTGTTACCAGAGGAGAACCAGCATGGCCCACGACCCTTACTACGATCTGATTTCCCTGCCCCCAGAACCGCCGTTCGACCCCACGCGCACGGCGTTGCTGACCATCGACCTGCAGTATCTGGACGCCCACCCGAGCGGCTGGATGGGACGGCTGGCCCGCAACCAAGGCCGGCCTGACCATCTTCAGGAACGCTTTGAGTTTATTCAGGAGATCCTGCCCAATGTGCGTCGTCTGCAGGATGGCTGCCGTGCCGGGGGGGTGGAGGTCATTCACATCCGTGTCGCCTACCTGACCCGCAACGGTCGGGACGGCCGCCGTGCGCTGGCCGCAGATCTGGCCAATGTCACCCCCATCGAGCCGCGCGACGACGACTTTTTGGAAGAGGTCGCCCCGGTCGGCGACGAAATTGTGGTCGACAAGACCAGCGCCGGCACCTTCAATTCCACGGCCATCGACCAGATTCTGCGCAACATGAACATCGACCGGCTCTGGGTGACGGGGATCGTGACAGAGGGCTGCGTCGAGATGACGGCTCGCGACGCAGCAGATCGGGGCTTTCTGGTGACGCTGGTCAGCGACGGCTGTGCCTCTTCCACCCATGTGGCCCACGAAGACGCGCTGCAGCGCATGGGGGATGGGGGGCTGATCAAGGTACGTACGGTCGACGAATTGCTGGCGCAGCTGGTTGCAGTTCCAGCCTGAGCCCTTCCTTTCTATAGATACCTTCCCTTGGGGTGGCTGCCACCCCAGGGGATCCTGGAGGAGCAAACATGGCTCAGCAGTGGTGGCAAAGCAGGCGGCTTGAGGGGACAACTGTATGAACGAAGCGGCACCCTTCTCTTCTCCCCCGCTCTCGCGCAAAATTCAGGCGCTGCAAGGCAGCGCCGAGACCACCTTTACGCGCATGGTCCGTCTGGCCGGCCAGACTCCCAATCTGATCTCGCTGGGGCGGGGCGACCCCGATGTGGCGACCCCGCCCCATATTGTGGCGGCCGCGGTCCAGGCGCTGCAAACCCACCATGTCAACTACACCCCTCCCCCTGGCCTGCCCGCCCTGCGCGAGGCGATCGCTGAGAAGCTGGCCCGTGAAAATGGCCTGCACTATGCGCCACTCAGCGAAGTCTTGGTAACCTGCGGTGCCCAGGAAGCCATCTCGGTCATCATGCAGAGTCTGTTGGACCCTGGCGACGAGGTGTTGCTGCCCGATCCGTTCTACACAGCCTATGAAATGGCGGTCGGGCTGGCCCACGGCAAGGTTGTCCCGGTGCCGACGTATGCCGAACAAAATTTTGAAGTGCTGCCCGCCGAGATCGAAGCGCGGATCACGCCCCGCTCGCGCCTGCTTGTGCTGGTCTCTCCCAGCAACCCGACGGGGGGGGTGATCTCCCCGCCCGTGCAGGAGGCGATCGCCCGCATTGCAATCCGGCACAATCTGTTGGTGGTGTCGGACGAACTGTATGAGAAGGTGATCTTTGATGGGGTGCTGGCCCCCAGCATTGCCCGCCTGCCCGGCATGCGCGAACGAACATTGGTTGTCAACGGGTTTTCCAAAACCTACTGCATGACTGGTTTTCGGGTGGGGTATCTGGCGGGGCCGGCCCCGTTGGTGGCTGCGCTGCAAGAACCCCATCATATTTTGACGATCTGTGCGCCGGTTGCCAGCCAGCAGGCAGCCCTGGCTGCGCTGCGCGGCGACCAGGGCTGCGTCGACGAAATTATCGGCATCTTTGCCCGGCGTCGGCAGGCGCTGCTCACCAGCTTGCGCCAGGCCGGCATTCCCTTCCCCCACCCAGCGGGGGCCTTTTTTGCCTTTGCCGATGTCCGGGCTGCGGGGATTCCTGCGGCCGCCTTTGCGGAGGCTGTGCTGCAGCAGGCGGGTGTGCTGGTCTTTCCTGGCACGCAGTACGGGCGCTGTGGGGAAGGGTTCCTGCGCATCTCGTATCTGGCGGAGATCCCAGAGATCGAGCGGGCGGTGGAGCGGATCGGCGGGGTCTATCGCCAGTGGGTCCAGCAGCGGCAGTGATTTCTGTGGAGAGGTGGGCAGTGTGGTCTTTGATTATCTAAAACAACAGCAGGCGCGTCTGGTCGAGGATCTCTGCAGGCTGCTGCGCCAGCCCAGCGTGGCTGTCCAGAACTTGGGTATGGCGGAATGTGCCACGCTGCTCTGGCAGCAGATGGCCGATTTTGGGATGGCGCCCCAGCTGTTGCCGACGGAGGGGTTTCCGGTGTTATACAGCCGCATCCCAGGAGTCTCTGACTACACCTTGTTGATCTACGGCCACTACGATGTTCAGCCGGTCGACGACGAATGGAAATTTGCGCCGTGGGGGGCAGAGATCGACAACGGGCGGATCTATGGCCGGGGGGCTGTCGACGACAAAGGGGCGGTCATGGCGGCGCTGCAGGGGGTGCGCGCCTATCTGGCGACGGGAACCCCTCTGCCGGTCTCGGTCATCTTTTTGATCGAAGGCGAAGAGGAGATCGGCAGCCCACATCTGGCTGCGTTTCTCCGGAGCCACCAGGATCTGCTGCGGGCAGATGCCCTGATCAATTTTGACGACAATGTCTGGCCTGACGGGCGGCCGCGCGTGGTGACCGGTGTCGGGGGGGGGGCTCTGGTTCGTATTGAATCTCGGCGCCCGCGCGAATTTCATGGGATGATGGCGCCGCTGATCGAAAATGCGATCTGGCGGCTGCAGAGCGCGCTGGCGACGCTGCGCGCCCCAGACGGCCGGGTCACGATCGACCAGTTTGCAGACGACGTTCGCCCGCCGACTGCGGAAGAGCTGGCTGCCCTGCGCTCACTTCCCTGGGACGGTGCCCAGCTTTTGCAGGATTCAGGGCAGCCCCATTTTGTCGGGGGGGCCAGCGGCCTGGATGCGCTGACTCGTCTCTACCTGATGCCGACCTGCAATCTGACGGGCTGGGAAGGAGGCTATGTGCGCCCGATGCGCAAGAGCGTCGTCCCCCATTTTGCTGCCGCCGAACTGGATTTTCGGACGGTCCCCGATCAGCGCGGTGAGCGCATTGTCCAGCTGTTGCAGGAACACCTGGCCCGCCGCGGCTTCACCGATCTCAGTGTAGAACTGCTGGTCGAGACCGACTGGTTTCGCTGTGACCCCAACAATCCGGCTGCCCAGGCACTGGGCAACGCCATCCGCAGCACCTTTGGGGTGGAACCGGCGCGCCAGCCGACCTATCCGGGATTTGGCCCGGAACCTCTCTTCGCCCAGTGGCTTGACATCCAGGAACAGGCCTACAGCGGCTTTGGCCCGACCGAAGATCGCCTGCATGCCCCTGACGAATACATTCGGATCGAGGAGTATGTGAAAGGGGCCGCCTGTGTGGCGGCATTGCTTGCTGAATACCCCAAGGTCAAAGCCGTGCGCCAACAGCAGAGCGAAAGGAAGCGCTGATGCCATCTGTTCAAGAAAAAGAGCGTCGTCTGGCTGCCCTGCGCGCCCTGATGCGTGCGCAGGGGTATTCAGCTTTGGTGCTGAGCGGCAACGCCGAAGCCACCCAGCGCGGCTACATCCGCTATGTCGCTGACTGGCGGCTGTGGGGGGGGAAGGGCTTTGTCGTGCTGCCGCTGGAGGGGGAGCCGCTGCTGATTTTGGGGGTTGGCTCGCAGTCTTATTGGGCCAGGCAGGTCAGCTGGGTTCCGGCGGTGCGGGCGGCTGGGGACTTGGTGGCCGAAGTGGTGCGTGGCATCGAAGAGCTGGGTCTGGCGGAGGCGACCCTGGGGCTGGTGGGGATGCGTGCTGTGATCGGCTACGGGGATCTGCAGCGTCTGCAGCAGGGGCTGGGCCGTGTGCAGTGGGTCGACGCCACGCCGGAGGTGGACAGGATCATGGCGGTCAAAAGTCCTGAGGAACTGGCCCTGGCCGCCGAGAGTTCTCGGGCGGTCGCGCAGGCGCACGCCGTGCTGCGTCAGGTGTTGGCGCCGGGCAAAAGCGAACGGGCTGTCATGGCACAGGCGACTGCGTTCCTGGCCGAGAGGGGCTGTCTGGATGGGATCGCCCACCTGACGTCAGAAGCGAGCCCTTTTTTTCGGCCGCCGACCGAGCGGGTGATCGAGCCGGAGGACATTTTGAAGGTATCTCTGGAGTTTGCTGGCCCCAGCGGCTACTGGGTGGAGCTCTCTGGGGTCTACTCGTTTCGTCCTCCGCCCGACCGTGAAAGGCGCTATTATGCAAGCAGTTTGAAAGCGATCGAGCGGGTCAAGGCGATCTTGCGTCCTGGCGCGACGGGCGGCGATGTGACGCGCGTCGTCGAAGAGACCTTCGCCCAGGATGGTTGGAAGGTCACCGGACGGGGTGTCTGGGACGGCCATTTGATCGGGCTCAACGTGATCGCGCCCCCCTACGGACAGGCGGGGAACAGGGATCTGTTTCAAGAGAACATGCTTTTTAACATCCACCCGGGTCTGCTGGTCGACGACGACCAGTTTGGTCTGTTTGTGCAGGACAACCTGGTGGTGACACCGGCGGGTGGCAGGCCCTTGGACAGCTACCGGCACGAGTGGTGTGTGCTGCCCCCTGCCGCTTCCGTCCATTCTGGAGAATACAGCGGGAAACTCAGCGAGAACTAAGGAGTCAAACAAGAGTGACTATGGCCAGAAAAAAATTTGTAGGCATTCAGATCAGCCCGATCAGCTTTATCGACGAGGGGGTCGAGACGGTGCTGGAGACCCTGCAGGAGCGTGCCGGCGTCAACGTGCTGATGATTGGGACCGTCTCGTGGCTGGGGCTCAAGGCTGGGCGCAGCATCTCGTATTCGCTGGACGGCTGGCCCGACCACGGGGTGCCCGAGCCGCTCACGATGCAGGGGGGCGCCTATTTCAACCCTCATCCAACTTTCTACACCAACACATTCATCAAAGACTTCCGGGCGAGCGACGCCATCTTGCAGGGGGTCGACATCCTTGAACAGGTGATTCCAGAGGCCCACCGTCGTGGCATGCGTGTGATGCCCGAACTGATGGAGCCGCTCTTCAAATATGCCGGGCATGGTTCGACCAACACGGTCTCGATCGCCAATCTGCCCCAGTGTCTGGAGGTGGACCTGTTTGGGCGGCATGGCCAGGAGCCCTGCACCAACCACCTGGACTACCGGCTGTGGTGGCATTCGATGATCGAGGATCAGTGCCGCAGCTATGCGATCGACGGCATCATGTGGTGCAACGAACGACGCAGCCCGCTCGACCAGCTGATCGCCGGGCTGGCGCCCAGCTGCTTTTGTGCCCACTGCCGTCGTGAGGCGCAGGCGCGCGGGATCGATGTGGAGGGGGCGCGCAAGGCCTTTTTGGAGCTTTACGACTTTTTCCAGCGTGCGCGCGCCAACGAAGACTTTGTGGACGGTGCGCTGATCGAGTTTTTGCGTGTGCTGCTGCGCAACCCTGAAATTTTGATCTGGGAGCGCTTCTGGCTGGAGCGCAACAAAGATCTCGACCGCGAGCTTTATGGCCAGGTCAAATGGTGCAACGCCGACCTTGAGTTCGGGCTCAACGTCTGGAACCGCAACCATTTCAACCCGCTGCGCAAGGCCCAGTGGCCATGGCTCGAACAGACCCGCTACGCGGACTGGGTCAAGCCGATCACCTACCAGCACCAGTCGGGCCAGGTCTATGTCAAAGAGATGAGCGACTTTCATCGTTCTCTCCTGCGCGACCTGACCCCCCAGGAATTTACGCCGATCATGTACAAGCTGCTGGGGCTCAACGAGGCGCCGTGGGATCAGCTGGTCCAGACCGGGATGGACCCAGATACCTATGTCTATGGGCAGTGCGCCGACGCAGTGCGTGGGGTGCAGGGCAAGGTGCCGGTCTACATGGGGATCGGGGTCGATGCCCCTCGGGTGCAGGCAGACCAGGCCGTCTGTACCCCCGACATCGTCTACCGCAGTGTGCTGGCGACCTACCGGGCGGGGGGGCAAGGGGTCATCTTTGCGCCCAACTATGCCAGCATGAAGCTTTCCAACCTGGACGGTGCCCGGCGGGCGCTGCGCGAACTGGGAGTCGAGTGACGATGCGCACACTCTATCTGGCCGACCTGGCCATTCACCCGGAGCAACTGGCTGCGATTCGTGCTGTGCTGCCTGCGGACTGGCAGCTGAGCGACCAGCCGGACGCTGCCGCAGTGTTTCTGACGGAAAATCGGGCCATCGACGCCGAGATGGTGGCGCGGGCGGGCGATGCGCTCCGGCTGGTGGTGCGGCTCGACACCGGCCACGCCGCACTGCCGGCCGACCTGGCCGTGCCTCTGGTCGACCTGCCCAACACGGCCCTGTTGGGGGTGGCCGAGCATGCGCTGCTGCTGATGATGGCGCTTTCCCGCCAGCTTTTTGGTGTGGTCGCCGCCACCCAGGCCCAGCAGTGGCTTCCCGAACGCAGCGAGCCGATCCTGACCGACCAGCGCCGCTACACCTACAACTGGATCGGCCTGCAGGAGTTCGGGGTGCTTTACCGCAAGACCCTGGGGATCGTCGGGCTCGGGCTGATCGGGGCTGCTGTGGCCCAACGGGCGCGCGCCTTTGGCATGCGGGTGCTTTACACCCAGCGCACCCGGCTGGATCCGGGTCGGGAACAACAGCTGGGGGTTGGCTGGCGGCAGCTGGACGATCTGCTGGCCCAGAGCGACTTTGTCTCGCTGCACCACCGCTTTCAGGAGGAACCCGGTGGCAACGACAAACAGATCGGGGCCCGCGAGCTGGCGCTGATGAAGTCAACGGCCTATCTGATCAACACGGCGCGCGGGCGGTTGGTCGACGAAGAGGCCTTGGCGGCCGCCCTGGCGGGCGGCCAGATCGCCGGAGCGGGATTGGATGTCTTCCGCTGCGAGCCGTTGCCGCCCGGCCATCCGTTTTTTGCCCTGGCGGGCCCGCGTTTGATTCTGACCCCCCACGTTGCCGGCGCGCCGATTGCCGAAGCGCGCCGGACGATCGCCGACGAATTTGTCGAATTACTTCATGCTCTTTGAAAACTTGTGAGGAACTCCAATGGCTGAGCCACCTGCCTGGCATTACCAGAAAATTACCAAACCCATGTTCGATCTGCCCCCGGTGCAGATGATTTTGCGCGGGCGTGTGCTCACCGGCGCCGACCCTGCTGCCGGCGATGTACTGTTCGAAGACGGCTTTGTCGAGTTTTCCGGCGGCCGGATTGTCGCCGTCGGGCCGGCTGCCGAACTGGGCAGCCGGCTAGATGAAGCGGTGGCAACCGGCGGCACGATTCTGCCCGGCCTGATCAACAGCCATGCCCATCTGGCCTGGGATGGGATCCACGACCTGGCCCGGCAGTCGATGGACGATGCTGTGGAAATCAGCGCCTACAAATGTGCCAGCAACATGCTGATTTCGCTGCGTGCTGGGGTCACCACGGTGCGCGACCTTGGGATGAACAAGAGCAATTTTTTTGCCAAACAGGCAGTGGCCCAGGGCATCTTTCCGGGACCGCGTCTTTTGGTCTGCGGTGAGGCGATCATCCAGACCGGCGGCCATACCTACTGGTGCTGTCGGGAGGCGAGTGGGGCCGACGAAATGCGTCGCGCCGTGCGCGAGCAGGTGCGCGGGGGGGCTGACCTGATCAAGATCATGGCCTGCCACGACACGCTCGAATTCACCGACGCCGAGCTGGAAGCGGTGATCGACGAAAGCCACCGCAACGGATTGCCGATCACCGCCCATGCCACCTACGACGCCTGCATCGCCCGCGTCGCCGAGTTCGGCGTCGACTGTGTCGAGCACGGCGGCAGCATGAGCGACGCCACGATCCAGCTGCTGCTCGACAAACGGATCCCGATTGTCACGACTTTTGCCCCGCTGGTCATGCAGAGCATGCCCGAACTGGCCCGCCAGTACGGTGTGCCCGAGTGGAAGATCGCCGAGCGCCAGAAGGCCGTAGCCGACCCCAAGCGCTACCAGGGGCTGGTCAACGCTGCCGCGGCCGGGGTCACGATCGCCTTCGGCACCGACGCCGGGAGCCCGGTTGTCGGCCACAACATCGTGGCACCCGAATTGGCGTTCATGGTCAAGCTGGGAGTCAAACGGGACAACTACGACGCCATCCGCAGCGCTACCAGCGTGGCTGCCCAGGTCAACCGGCTTGAGGCCAAGGTCGGTCTGCTGGCCCCTGGCAAGCTGGCCGACCTGATCGTGGTGGCCGGTAACCCGCTGCAAGAGCTGGACGCGCTCAACCAAGTGCAGATGACCTTCCTGGAAGGAAAACGAATGGTATGAACAGCACCCCCCTGCTCGGTGCCTTGGCGCACCGCATTGTCGAAGAGGATGTTTCGCTGCGCACGCGCATGCTGGAGATCGCCGCTGGGTTGGACGATGTGATCGCACTGGGGCGTGGGGATCCAGATTTTCACACCCCCCCCCACATTGTGGCCGCGGCCCACCGTGCGCTGGACGAAAACCAGCACCACTACACCCACCCTGCCGGGCTGCCGGTGCTGCGCAGCGCCATTGCCAGCCACCTGAGCGACGAATTCGGTCTGCGCTACAGCGCAGACGAGATCATTGTCACCGCCGGCGTGCAGGAGTCGATCGTGCTGACCATGCTGGGGTTGGTCAACCCTGGGGAGGAGGTGCTGATCACCTCCCCGCGCTTCACGACCTACGACACGGCAGTCTCGCTCTGCGGCGGGGTGCCGGTGCCGGTGCCGACCTACGAAGAGGATGATTTCGCCCTGATGCCCGCCGCGATCGAAGCGCGCATCACCCCGCGCACCAAAGCCCTGGTGCTGGTGACCCCCAACAACCCGACCGGTGCGGTCACCCCGCCGGCGGTGATCCGCACGATCGCCGACCTGGTGCAGCGCCACAACCTGGTGCTGGTCAGCGACGAGATCTACGCCAAGCTGATCTACCCTGGATCCGAACATCTTTCGGCGGGCACCCTGCCGGGCATGCGCGAGCGCACGATCACCCTCAACGGCTTTTCCAAAGCCTATGCGATGACCGGCTGGCGGGTCGGCTATCTGGCAGCGCCGCACGAATTCACACAGCGGCTGATCGAGCTGCGGCATACGCTCAGCATCAACACCAACACCCCCGCACAGCATGCGGCCCTCGCCGCCCTGACCGGCCCCCAGGAGGCCGTCCAGGCGATGCTGGAGGAATACGCCGAGCGCCGGAGCTATCTGATGCGGGCGCTGAGCGAGCTGGGGTTGAGCTACGGCCACCCGGGCGGCGCCTTCTATATCTACACCAATGTGTCGAGCACCGGGCTGGCCTCCCCGCGCTTTTGTGAGGAACTGCTGCGCCACGGCCGTGTCATGATCTTTCCGGGCAGCATGTTCGGCGACGACAGCGACCGGTACGTGCGGATCAGCTACCTGCAGCCGCTGCCCCGCATCGAAGAGGCGCTCGAACGGATGCGTCGGTTTCTCCAACGCTGAACCCTACCATCCTGCAACAGGAGGTCCGCTCTGCCCCGGCAGCGCGTGCTTCCTGTTGCAGGGAACTTCGGTAAGAAATTCGGTAAGATTCGGTAAGAAAAGAGTCTCGTGATGAGTACAGAGCCATTTCGAATTTTGCAGGTTGGGCTGGGCAACCGCGGGCGCATGTGGGGCCAGGTGATCGGTCGCGAGGCCGGGATCACCGTCAGCGGGGTCGTGGATGTCAACCCGGCGACGGTGGCGGCCTTTGCGGCCGAACACCCGGCTGTGCCGGCCTTTACGGAGCTGGAGGCTGCGCTGGCGGCCACCCAGAGCGATGCCGTGCTGTTGGTCACCCCGCCGGACGGCCATCTGGCGCAGGCGCGCCAGATCTTTGCCGCCGGGTTGCCGCTGCTTGCCGAAAAACCGCTCACCCTGGATCTGGCCGAGGCCGTCACCTTGGTGGATCTGGCCCGCCAGGCCCAGCTGCCGCTGGCGGTCGGGCTCAACTTCCGCTACCTGCCGGTCTCGCGCCGCATCCGAGAGCTGGTGGCCGGAGGCACACTGGGGGAACCGGGCTTTGGCCAGTTCACCTACCAGCGCAACCGGGATGGCCGCCTGCCCTGGCTCAACAAATACCCGCTGACGATGCGGCACCCCATGATGCTGGAGCAGAGCATCCACCATCTCGACCTGATCCGCTTCTGCTATGCCCGTCCGGTCGAGAGCGTGCTCTGCCGGACCTGGAACCCCCGCTGGAGCCTGTACGCCCACGACAGCAACGTGGCCTGCCTGCTTCAGCTGGCCGGCGGGCTGGAGGTCAACTATCAAGGGACCTGGACCGGCGGCTGGAATCCGCTGCGTTTTGAGTGGCGCACCGACCTCTCAGAAGGGGTGATCGTCCAGCGCCAGCTTTTTTCTGACCTGGCCGTTGCCCGCACCGACGATACCGAGTTGACCCCGCTGGAACTGGCGGCGTGCGAGCCCTTCTACGACGACTCTGCGGCGCTGCTGCGCTCCTTTGTCGACCATGTGCGCCACGGGGCTCCGCTGGAATGCAGCGGCGCCGACCATTTGGTCACCCTGGCGCTCTGTTTTGCGGCCATCGAGAGCAGCGAGACCGGTTGTGCCGTCCACCTGCCCGAGTTTTGTGCGCGCCACGGGATCGCGCTGTCGGCATGAAAATTCTGGTCACGGGAGGGCTGGGCTTTGTCGGAATCAACCTTGTGCGCGGGTTGGCCGAGCGCGGGCTGGGAGAGGTCATTGCTGCGGACCTCAGCCTGCCCGGCCCTGCGGAAGAAGCTTTTCTGGAGCCGGTGCGTGCGTGCGTGCGCTGCTGTCCGCTGGACGTGCGGGACCGCGCTGCGCTTGCCGCGCTGCTGACCGACGAAGCGGTCACCCATGTGGTTCATGCAGCTGCGATCACGGTCAGCGGGGAGGCGGAGCGCAGCCAGGCGGACACCATCGTGGCGGTCAACCTGGAGTCGACCTTGCATCTGTTGGCTGCTGCGCTGCACGCCCCGGCTTTGGAGAAGGTGCTGCTGGTGAGCAGCAGCGGTGTCTACGGCACCCCGGTCGACCTGTGGCGTCCCCAACGCGAGGAGGGCCCGCTGGACCTGACCAGCCTGTATGCGCTTACCAAATACAGCGCCGAGCTGTTTGTGGCGCACTACGCCGGGCTGAGCGGCAAAGCGATGGCGGCGGTGCGGCTGCCGGCGGTCTACGGCCCACAGGAACGCATCCGCGCCAGCCGGCCCCACACCAGCGCTGTCCACCAGCTGATGGTGGCGCTGCGCGCGTCGCGGGCGGTGCGTGTGGCCGGGCCGGAGGTGGCCCGCGACTGGACCTACACCGCTGACATTGCCGCCGGGGTGGCGGCGCTGCTGGCAGCCCCGCGCTGGCAGCAACCTGTCTACAACCTGAGCTGCGGCCGATCCATCTCCTTCGCCGAAGTGGTGGAGACATTTAGAGCTGCCGGGCTTCAGGCCACCTGGGTGGCCGATGCCAGTGAGGCGGAGATTGCCATGCGCCCGCACCAGAACCGGGCACCGCTCGACATCAGCCGGATACGGCAGGAGATTGGGTACGAGCCGCTCTACTCGCTGTCGGACGGGCTGAAAGCCTGGCAGCAGGTCAGCAATGTGGGGGTGAAAGCGCCCAGAGCGTGGCAGCCGTGACGCCAGGAGAGCGCTTGACCATTCCGCGGCGATAGCCGACAGTTTCGATGTGAAGGCAACTGCCCAGGTTGCGGGCAGGACACGACCAGCTATCCACGATCGTGCCTTCAGGCAATCGACCTCCAGCCCAATCAAAATTTCTCCAGACCTGCTGCGCCCGCACAACAGCCCAGCGGGCAGCTGGCCCTGAGCCGCGTGCCAGGGCTGTCTGGCGTTCTGTAGAGGCAATTCAAGTTGGAGGCTGCTGGCAAATTGACAGCTATCCAAACGCGTGATAGAGTTTCAAACGTTGTTCGGAAAAAATTAAAAAATTTATTTTTTAATTTTGCTTGAATTTCGTCAAGTAGTCGCTTCTGGTTGGTATAGCGGTTTTCGTCCAGTTTTTCAAGTTGGGCGGCGTCCCACGCTTCAAACGACCGCTGATGTTTATTCTGGAGTGGCCGAACCACGATTGCGTTGATGGGCCTGGTGCGAAAAAACACACCTATAACGTACAGGGAGAAAGAATGATGAGTGACTCAACGTATCCCATCTCTGGCAACTCCGGCAAGACAAACGGGGCGCGTGGCCTGCGCCAGGCAGCGATTGTCCTGCTTGTTGTGGAAGTTTTTCTCATCTTCCCGCCGCTCATTATTTTGGGGGCGGCCATCAACTGGCCGGCCAGCCTGGATGAACCGGCCAGCGTCAACTTGCCGCTGGTGCTGGAGCAGTACGTTGCTGTCATGACCGGTTATGGCATCTATCTGGTCTATTCTCTGTTGTTTTGGCCGGTGGCCTATCTGACCGGGCGGGTGATTGCAGGGAACGATCCCGAAAATTTATTGTTCCGCCTGGCCAGCGGTTTTGCGGCCCTGTCGGCGCTGGCCCGTGCCCTGGGGATTGTGCGCTGGCTCTTCGCCATGCCGGTACTGGCCCAACTTTACACCGGCCCCACCGCCACCCCCGAACTTCAGGCAACGATCAGCGTGACCTACGAGATGCTCAACGCCTATGCCGGGGGCGTAGGCGAACTGTTGGGGGTGAGCCTATTTGCAGCCATCTGGTTGGTGTTGATCAGTATCTTGATCGTTCAAAAAGCAAATTGGCCGAACTGGCTGGGCTACTTTGGCTTTGTCTCGGCCATTTCGCTGTTCCTGAATCTGCTGGAAGTGATTGGCATGGATTTGGGGCCGATGACGACCGTTTCAGTGGGATTGGTACAGTTTTGGATGTTGGCTGTTGCCATCGTCTTCTTTCGCAAAAAAGACATCTCCCGGGCAGGGGAGGAAGCTCGTGGCTGAGCACACGCCCATGGCTGGGTGGCTGGAGATCCGGGCCTTCGGTGGTCTCGGGGTCCTCCGACTGGTGGGGGATGCGGCGCTGCTGGGCTTCAGGCCACCCGGGGGGCCGACGCCGGCTCCGCCAGCCTGGGCAAATTGACAGGTAACCAAACATACGTTAAAATTCAAACACTGTTCGAAAATGTTTGAATACATTTTGAAAGGCTGTAGAACCCATGCAGACGATCTTGGGGGCCAATGGCCCGATTGCCCGTGAACTCTCCAAAGCGCTGGCCGCATACACCCTGAAGATCCGCCAGGTGAGCCGCACCCCGCGCAAGGTCCATGAAAGCGACCAGACTGTTGTGGCGGATCTGTTGGATGGCCGCTTGACTGCGGATGCGGTTGCAGGCAGTGACGTCGTCTATCTGGTGGTTGGTCTGCAATACAATGCAGCGCTCTGGCAAGACCAGTGGCCTCGTGTCATGCGCAACGTGATCGACGCCTGCAAACAGCATGGGGCACGCCTCGTCTTTTTCGACAATGTGTACGCCTACGGGCGCGTAGAGGGGGTGATGACGGAGGAGACACCCTTCAACCCGATCAGCAAAAAAGGTGAAGTCCGTGCAAAGGTCGCCACCCTGCTGCTCGATGAGATGCGTCGGGGGAATTTGCAGGCGTTGATTGCCCGTTCGGCTGATTTTTATGGCCCGGGCGACGTGCAGGGCTTTCTACAGACCACCGTATTCCAGCGCATCCGGGCTGGAAAACCGCCGCAATGGATCGGCAACCCGAGGGCACTGCATACGTTTACCTTTACCCCTGACGCAGGAAGTGCAGTCGCCGCGTTGGGAAACTCAGCAGAGGCATTTGGCCAGAGCTGGCACCTGCCCACCTGCCAGGAGCCGCTCACGGGTCAGGCCTTTGTGCGGCTGGCCTGTGAAGCGGCAGGGCAACCTTTCAGGCTGCAGGTGATCCCCGGTTGGATGCGGAAGCTCCTTGGTCTTTTCGTGCCGGCACTGCATGAGAACGAAGAGATGATGTATCAGTTTGAGCACGACTATCGATTTGGGTCCGGCAAGATCGAGTCGGCATACGGGTTGCAGCCGACTGCGTACAAGCAGGGTATCAAACTTTGTGTGAGCACTGGAAGGTAAAACCTCTCCGATGAGAACGACAGCGACACCGCGCGAGCGGCGCTACCAGCGAACCCAACAGGCAATCCTCGAGGCAGCCGGCGACATTATTCGCAGCGAAGGCATCGGCGCGCTTTCGATGCGGTCGATCGCAGAGCGGATCGATTACAGCCCGGCTGGGCTTTACGAATACTACAGCGGCAAGGAGGAGATCGTCGCTGCGGTCTGCCAGGTTGCATTCGACCAGCTGGCGGCGATGCTGCGCAGCACAGACCCTGCACTGCCGCCCAGCGATTTTTTGCGCGAATGTGGCTTGAATTATGTGCGTTTTGCCACAGAGAACACCGACGCGTTCCTGCTGGCATTCACCTATCTGCCGCTGCATGCCGCTGCTGCGCTGCCAGACACTGGCATCGAAGCGCAGCTGTGTGCTAGCCCTGCCTTCAGGGTGCTGCAAGAGGCTGTGGAACGTTGTGTCGCCGCCGGTCTTTTTCAAGAGCGTCCTGGCTGGGGTGTGTTTGAGATGTCGATCGCCTGCTGGCAGATGGTGCACGGGGTCGCCATGCTGGCGGTCACGGTTCTGCGCCAGCAGCCGGGGCTTGACCTCTCTCGCAGGGCGATCGAGGTGTTGCAGGCGGGCCTCGCCGCACGCTGACTGGGCAGGGCAGCCCCGAAGTGTTTTAGGCCCGAAGCATTTCGGGGATTTTGAAACCCTTTTTCGAACAATGTTTGAAATTCGTTTTTTGTTCGAATCAAGGGATAAGATTGGAGCAACCCGCATGATGGAAATTTTGTTTGCACTCAGCAACTGGATTGTCATCCCTTTCTGGCTGTTGATGATTTTCTTGCCGCATTGGCGGTGGACGCAGCGGATTTTCTCGTCGTTCTGGCCGGTGGTGCCGGTTTCCCTGCTGTATGCTGGCCTGGTGTTGCCCAACCTGCCGGCCCTGCTGCCGCTGCTTGGCAGCCCAAACCTGGCTGACATGGCAGCCTTGCTCGGCACTCCAGAAGGTGCTACTGTGGCCTGGGCCCATTTTTTGGCCTTTGACCTGTTTGTCGGCCGTTGGATTTTTCAGGACGGGGTCCGGGTTGGGCTGAGCGCCTGGCTGCTCTCCCCGCTTTTGTTTGTGGTGCTGATGGTGGGCCCGCTGGGCTTTCTGCTTTATTGGGGGGTTCGTCTGTGGGTCACACGTCAGACCCGATCGGGGATGGAGGCATAGGAGAATGGTTCGTGGGCTTGTGGCTTTTTTTCAGGAACCGGGTGCTCTGCTGCGGCGGGCCTGGCATGTCAATTCCACCCTTGCGCTGGCGGTGCTGCTGCACCTGGCGCTTGTGCCCCTGCTGGCGGTGGTACTTTTTGTCGACCCGCGTGAGATTGGCGGCACCAACGGCTGGTACAAGCCGCTCAAGTTTGCCCTCTCTGGCGCGGTCTATGGGGCCAGCTTGCTGTGGTTGTTGACTCTGGTTCAGGGGCGCAGGCGGCTGGTGCTGGCCGTAGCCAACATCACTGGGGGGGCGCTGATCGTCGAAACGGCCCTGATCACGCTGCAGGTCGTGCGCAACACTGCCAGCCACTTCAACATGCGCACGCCTTTTGACGGCATTTTGTTCAGTCTGATGGGTTTTTTCATTCTGCTGCTGGCACTTGCCAACTTTGTTTTGACCGTGCTTCTGACGCTCCAGCGTTTGCCCGACCCGGTCCGGGCCTGGGGCATTCGGTGGGGGCTGATCATTTCGCTGGCGGGGATGGTTTCAGGGGTGTGGATGAGCGCTGCCAATCTGTCGCCCGCCTCGCTTGCCGCTGTACGCGCCGGGCAGACGCCGACCGTGGTGGGTGCGCACAGCGTAGGGGTCGAGGATGGCGGGCCGGGTCTGCCTTTTTTGGGGTGGAGCACGACGGGCGGCGATTTGCGTGTCAGCCATTTTGTGGGCTTGCATGGGTTGCAGGTGCTGCCCTTCTGTGCTTTTCTGTTGACCCGTCCTTGGGCGGTTCGTCGTTTGGGCGGGCAGCGGCGGGCTGCACTGGTCTGGGCAGCGGGCCTGGGCTACCTGGGGGTCACGCTGCTGCTGCTTTGGCAGGCGCTGCGCGCCCAGCCCCTGCTGGCGCCCGACAGTGTGACCTGGCTGGCCGCAGCAGCGGTGGCAGCAGCGACGGCAGCAGCGACGGCAGCGGCGGTCGCTGCTGCGTGGATCGACTCGGCAGGGTGGTTCAAAGTGCCAGAGGTGGTTGGCAGGCGATGATTGGCTTTGGGAATGGATATCAGGCGGGAACTACCCGCACGAAGGAGTCGCTGTGGAAGCCAAAAAAATGATCGTGGTGTCAGGGGCGACCGGAAGGCAGGGAGGTGCGGTCATCCAGCATCTGGTGAGGGAGGGCAACCGGCGCGTTCGTGCCATCACTCGGAATGCCCGGTCTGCGCGGGCTGATCGCTTGCGGGCGCTGGGGGTAGAGCTGATCGAGGTGAGCCTCGAAGATGCGGCGGGGTTGGCGCGTGCGCTGGAAGGAGCAGACGGGGTTTTTTCTGTGCAGAACTATTGGGAAAAAGGCGTTGGCTTTGAAGGCGAGATTCGGCAAGGAAAAAATCTGGCAGAAGCGGCGAAGAAAGCGGGAGTCCACCATTTCGTCCAATCGACCATGGCCGACGGCCAAATTCCCCTGCCTGCCGCTCTGCGCCACTTTCGCTCGAAGGCCAGGTTGGAGGAACAGATTGACGCCATTGGGCTGCCAAGAACCTTTTTGGGGACGGTCACCTTCATGGAGAATTTGATTGACCCGAAGCTTGGGGGGGAGTGGACGTTTCCGTTGATCTCCCGATTTTTGAAGCCGGATGCGCCCTATCCCATGCTGGCTGTCGACGACATCGGCGGCATTGCTGCGGCTGTCTTTGCGGATCCAGAGAAATATCTCGGTCGAAAGATCAACATAGTGAGCGACACCCCCACGATTCCTGCGATGAAGCAGATGTATCGCGAGGTCACCGGCCGCTCCCCAAAGCGGCTCCAGTTTCCGCGCTGGTTGTCGAGAATGCTCAACCATGAGTTTGCTGCCCAGTTGGAATGGCAGTCTGCGGGGGGCTGGACCTTTGGCACCGACGAGGCCGGCGCCGTTTACCCGAAACTTACCTCTTTCAGAGAATTTCTCCACAAACATCTGATCCCGGGTCGAGGAGGGCAGCCATGAAAGAAATTTTGATAAAAACGAATCTGGGGCGTATCTGTGTCGCTGTGGCTGAAGGCAATGGGGCCTCACCGGTCGTGTATTTGCATGGGGTCTTTCTTGACAAGAGTCTCTGGGCGAATGTCTGTGCCCCTGCGGAAGGGCGGAGGCAAATTTTTGTCGATATGCCTGCACACGGGGGCAGTGACAGCGTGGGCTTTGACTGGAGACTGGAGGAGTGTGCGACCATGCTTCTCTGCATTTTGGATGAGTTGGGGCTGCAGCAGTGTGTGGCTGTCGGCCATTCGTGGGGGAGCATGACGGCCTTGCGAGCAGCCCTTCAAGCTCCGGATCGGTTTCAGGCCCTCGCTCTTTTCAACACGCCCTTTCGAAGAATAAGCGGCTTTCGGCGGATAGGGTTTATTCTGCAAAAACGCATGGCGGTCTTTCCGAAGTTTTACGGGGCGCAGGCGGCCAAATCTCTCTATACCAGGAGCTTCCTGGAACGGCGCCCCGAATTGGCCAGGCAGATGATAGAAGGGTTTTCGAGACGGTCTCGGGTCGAAATTGCCCGGATCCTGGAGGCCGTTCTTCTTCAACCAGAAGATTCGAGCGCGCTGTTTCAGGAGCTGCGGGTTCCAGCTCTGGCAATTGTCGGGCAGACAGATTATGTCGGAATCCCCCCGCAGATAGAGAGTGTGACTCTCCCTGGGGGGCACATCAGCCCCCATGAGGCCGAGGCGCAGACGAGAGATGCGATCCAGCGTGTGCTGGCCATGGCTTCCAGCGTTTCTCGGCCAGCGCCCTTCTCCTGAGGGCAGGGGGCGCTGGCCGGACGGTTTGCACAGAGGGCTGCGGGAAGGCGGCGCCCCCTCGCAGCCTGTTTTTACGTGCGGCTGGCAAATTCCTGGAAGATGGTGGCGGCGAACCGGATCCCCTGGAGGTAGCGTTCGACCGGCATGTTTTCGTTGGGGGCGTGCAGGTTGTTGTCTGGTGCGCCGAAGCCGCTGAGCACTGCCGGGTGGGGCAGTGCAGTCATGATCGTGCCCTGGGTGCTCACACCCATCACCAGCGGCGGTTCACCCCAGATCTGGTGTGCTGCGGCGATCGTGGCCTGGCTGATGGCTTCTGCCACTGCGGTTTTGTAGGGGTTGCCGCGCACGGTGTGGGTCACGATCTCGACGTCGTCGAAGCCGTGGCGTGTCAGGTGGCGGCGCAGTTTTTCCAGTTGGAGAGCTGGCTCCAGGGTGGGAGGGCAGCGGAAGTCGAGCTTGGCGACGGCGCTGCTGGGGACGATCGTCTTCATCCCTTCCCCTGCATAGCCTGCGGAGAGCCCGGCGATGTTGCACGAAGCCCCATAGTGGATGGCTTTGAGCAACTCCAGGTCGTCGGCGTAGGGGAAGTCTCGGCGCACCCCCAGCTGGCTTCGCAGGGCCTGGCGGTCGAAGTGGGCCAGCTCGTTGCGCAGCCAGTGAAGGTCGTCGGCGTCGGGGGGGGCCAGGTCGTCGTACCAGCCCTCCACCAGGATGCGCCCGTCTGGGGAGAAGATCGTGGCCAGACAGTGGACGAGCCGCCAGGTCGCCGCCTGTGCCTGCAGCAGCTGGGCGCGGCCGCTCCAGAAGTCGATGCCGTGGCTGGCCACGCGCAGCTCGACCGCCAGGATCGCCTTGATGCCGAGGTGGATCTCCGGTTTGAACGAAGGGTGGTGCACCCCGCCATCCAGCCCGATGCTGGCATCGCAGCGGAGCAGGTCGGGGTGGTCGGCGGCCCAGGCGGCCAGGTGGGGGCTGCCGACCTCTTCTTCCCCTTCGCAGAAGTGCACCAGGTTGACCGGGGGGCCCCCGCGCACCTCTCGAAAGGCCTGGGCTGCCCGCACAAAGGCCAGGGCTCCGGATTTGTTGTCGGTGGCCCCGCGCGCATAGATCACGCCGTCGCGCAGGGTGGCGCTGAAGGGTGGGTCGACCCAGAGGTCCAGCGGTTCAGGTGGCTGGACGTCGTAGTGGCTGTAGCAGAGCAGGGTGCGGGCCCCTGGGGAAGTGGCCGGTTCGGTGGCGTAGACGATCGACGGCGCAGCCGGGACAGGCAAAATTTGGGTGTTGGTCAGCCCGTCTGCGACCCAGAGGTCGCGCAGCAGGTTGGCGCACTCGTCCAGCCCGATGTGCTGTGCGCTGATGCTGGGCTGGCGCAGCAGGGTCTGCAGTTCGGCCACCAGTTCGTCGCGGCGGGCGTCGATCCAGGCAAAAATATCGTTCATGGCAGTGTTCCTGTCGGAAGGTCGGGCGGGGTGGGCTGCAGTTGCCCGTACTCCCACAGGATCGCTGCGGCATAGCGGATGCCTTTGATATAATGTTCCAGGTCGATGCTTTCATCTGGGGCGTGCAGGTTGCAGTCGGGCTGGGCAAAGCCGGTCAGCACGGTCGGCATCCAGACATGTTTGAGGATGGTGCCTTCGGCGCTGACGCCGTTGATGACCGGGGGCGCGCCGAAGACCTGTTCGGCGGCCCGCACGATGGCCTGGCTGATCTCCTCTTTGACGCTGATCTTGTAGGGCGGTTCGGGGGTGCCCCCGCGGATGATCAGCTCGATGTGGCCGAAACCCCGTTCGACCAGATGGCGTCGGAGCTTTTCGATCGCCCGTGCCGGGTCGATCAGCGGGGGCAGGCGCAGGTCGAGCTTGGCGCGGGCCTCATTGGGCACGATGGTTTTGCTGCCCGCTCCCTGGTAGCCGGCGGTCAGCCCGGCGATGTTGCAGGTCGGCTCGTAGGCGCGAGCCCGCAGCGCTTCGACCCCGTCGCGGCCCAGCGCAAACTCTGTGATTCCCCACTCTGCGCGCAGTTTGGAGAGGTCCAGGCGCGCAGCATTGGCCTCCAGCTGCTCATATTCTTCCTCGCCGAGTTCCCAGAGCCCCTCGTACCAGCCGTCGACCAGGATCCGCCGCTGGTCGTCCATCAACGTGTTGAGCGCCCGCACCAGATCCCAGGCGGGGGAGGGGAGCAGCGGTGCGTTGAGGCTATGGATGTCGGCGTTGGCCCCGCGTGCCACCAACTCCACAAAAAGCACACTTTTGAGCCCGAGGTCGATGTCGGGCACCAGGGAGCTGGGGTCGACGCCGCCGTCGAGGCAGTGCATGGCATCGGCGCGCACCAGTTCCGGGTGGGCTGCCACCAAAGGGCCCAGGTGGATCGAACCGATCTCTTCTTCGCCTTCGGTGAGAAATTTGACCCCGACCGGCAGGTCGCCGCGGGTCTGCAGCCAGGCTTTGGCCCCTTTGATAAAGGCCAGCACGCCCGACTTGTTGTCGGTGGCCCCGCGGCCCCACAGCCGTCCGCGGTCGATCACACCGCCGTAGGGGGGGTAGCTCCACTTGTCGACCGGCTCTTCGGGCTGCACGTCGTAGTGGGCGTAGGCCAGCAGGGTTTTGCTGCTGCTGCGGCTGGGCAGGTGGCCGATCACGCAGGGGGGGCCCCCATCGGTGGGGTAGGCGGTCGCAGGGAGCCCATCTGCGTGCATGAGCTCGACGACCTGCTGGGCACATGCCTCCAGCCCGATGTTCTGGGCACTGACGCTTTTTTGTTGGACCAGCCGCTGCAGATCGGCGATCGCCTCGTCGCGATGGGCTTCGATCCAGTCAAAGGCTGCCTGCAACTCAGGATGTACTGGGCGCATAGGGATGTCTCCTCGGTCAGATAGAAATGATTCGGTCGTCCGGTCCATGGGTGGCCAGATAGCTGCTGAGCCGCTCTGCCCCCTGTGCGGTCACGACCATGCTGTCGATAATACGGTAGCCGTCGATGCCCGGTCGGTAGATGCCTGGTTCGTTGGAGAAGACCATGCCCGGACGGGCTGGGGTGTCGTCGCCGGGCGAAAGCCAGGGGGCCTCGTGTCCCTCGACCCCCATGCCGTGGCCGATGCGGTGGCGGATGAACTCGCCGTAGCCGGCGTCGCGCAGGCTGGCCCAGGCTGCCTCGTTGACTGCGCTGCAGGGGACGCCGGGCTGGAGCGCTGCCAGTGCTGCTGCGTCGCACGCCCAGGTTGCCTCCAGGCAGCGCCGCTGCTCCGCAGTCGGCTCGCCGACCACGAAGGTGCAGCCGCTCTCGGCGTGGTAGCCCCCTACCTTGACCCCGATTCCGACGATCAGGGTGTCGCCGGGCTGGATGGCGACCGGCCCTGGCTGGCCGTGGGGCAGGGCCCCGCGCGGGCCGGCATGGGCGGTCAGGGCGACCGCTCCCCGATAAAAATTGACCAGATCGGCCAGCTCACGCTTCATCCGGGCCGTCGTCTCGGCCTGCACAAGCTGCACGACATCCAGCTCGGTGATCCCGCGGCGCAGCCCGTCGGCAACTGCCTGGCGTGCGATCTCCAGCCCGGCGTCGGCGTAGGCGGCCGCCACCCGGGTCAGCTCAATTTCGGCAGCTGTCTTGACAAAACGGAGCCGACTGACCGTGTTGTCCAAGCGCAGCCCTGCTTTGGCTGCGGCCATGGCCTGGAAGGTGCTGTAGCTGGCGGCGTCGACCCCGATGCGGCCACCCGCCAGCTGGCCCACCATCCAGACTTCGGCAGGGATTTCGCCCGGATACTCGAGGTACCAACGGATCTCCTCGATCCAGCTCTCCTGGGCATTTTCTTTTTCCAGGAAGGGGACCAGCAGGATCGGCGCGCCGTCGGCTGGCAGGTAGAGGCCGAGCGGGCGTTCGTTGGGGATGTGAAAAAAGCCGGTCGCCCACATCAGGTTGGCTGGGTTGAGCACCAGCAGCCCATCCAGCCCGGCTTCTCCGGCTGCGCGCTGCAGCTGGGCGACACGGGCGCGATAAAAGTCGGTGCCGAGATAGACAGAACGGGTCGGCGGAGGTGTCATGGCTGAACCTTTGTGCTGCGGCCAGCCGCAACCTGGGCTGGCTCGATTTGGATGGAGGTGGAGGAGAGCAGCTGGATCGTCGCTGTGGCCGCCCCTGCGCGCGGGCAGGCGACGCGCACGGTCAAGGAGAGCGGCAGCTCCTCCGGCACTTCGACCAGCCATTCCAGCGGCTGGGCGCTGGCGGGCCAGTCATAAAAACGCGAATAGGCTGTGTGGCGCTGCAGCCGGCCGGCCAGGTGGCCCAGCGCCACGCGGGGGGTGCCCTGGACGAAGCGCAGCGGGGCTGGGCTGGTCAGCTCGGCAACCACAGGCGGAGCGGCCCGCATCGCAACCGCCTGGGCGCTCAGAGAGGTCGGCAGAAAGCCAGGGTTGTCTGCCACGGCGCGGATTTGCCAGAGTCTCCCGCCCAGCGGGGTGGCGGTGCAGTCGCGCAGCCGCAGCTGCGGGGCACAGGCCGCATGGCGCAGGGTGAACCGGCAATTGGCCTGCGCCATCTCCTCCAGGTAGCGAGCCGGGGGGGGATTGCGGAAGGTCAACATGCGTTTCCAGCCGCCGAGCTCCACCGGCCCCAGCTGGGGATGGTCGAAGGGGGTCCAGGGCATAAAGCCCTCCCCGCCGAGGGCTTCGTCCTGCCAGCGCAACAGCTTGAGCCACTCCTGCTCGGCAAAATTGCGCAGCGGGTAGAAATCCTCGCGTTCGATCCCGGCCGCCCGGAAGACATCCCACAGCTCGGTGCTGAAGGTGGGGATGCCCAGGGCGCCGAAGCTCCAGTCGATCGACGAACCGTACCGTTTCAGGCTTTTGTCGGGGGTAAAATCTTCGAAGACCGAGATCAGCGGGTAGCCGGTCTCGGCGACGCCCAGCTCTCCGATCGACTGGTAGAGCAGTTTGTCCTCGCCCAAAAAATGGGAGTCGGGGAAGGTGAGCCAGGGGCGGAGGATCACGCCGCTGTGGCTGTGGTAGCACTGCATCCCGGCAATGTTGGGGTGATCCAGGATCCAGCGCACGACGGCGGCGACCTCGGGCTCGCTCAGCGGGTGTTCGCCCGAACCGTACTGCTGGCTTTCGGGCACCCAGTTGGAGGGATAATTGCGGTTGAGGTTGCCATCCTGGGGGCGCGGGACGGCAAAATCTCCCCCTTTCCAGTCGACCAGCCGGCCTTCGGGGAGCAGGCGGTAGTAGACCCCGCCGGTTTCATCGGGCGAGCGTGGGAGCAGGAGGCGTGGGTCGAGGGAGCTGGCTTTCCATTCGCCGGCGTCGTCGCGGACGCGCATATCGAGGATCAGGCCGTTGCCGTCGAGGTCAGCGTAGTGGAGGCCGGGGCCAGACTGCTCTTCGCCGGGCAAAAAGCGGCCGTTGCCGATCCATTCGTAGAAGGGGAGCTGTTGGACGAACTCGGCGCCGTCGGGGTTGACGCGCGGCACGATGTAGAAGATTTGTTCGTCGAGCAGGCGGGTGACCAGGGGGTCGTGGCCGTAGTCGCGCAGCAGTGTGACGGCGGTGTAGAGGGCCACCGAGGTGCCGCAGATCTCTTCGGCGTGGATATTGGCGTCGATGTAGAAGCCTGGTTTGCTTTTTTCGTCGCCGGTGGTCCAGTTGCTGATTTCGAGCAGCCAGAGCGTGCGTTGGCGGTGGCTCTGGCCGATGGCGTGCAGGCGGACAAACTCTGGCCAGGCGGCCGCCAGGTCGTGCACCACTTCGGTCAGTTGGTCGTAGGTCAGGTAGTAGGTGAAGGAAAGGTGGCGGATGGGTGGGCGCATAGGGATTGGGTGGTTGACAAGGCGGGCGAGCTGTCGATAAATTGCCAACTGTCAACAGTTGACAAACTTTGCGGTTAGTTATATCATAGCGATCGAAGACTGTCAAGGCAAAAGAGAAGACTTCTGAAACGCTCTGTGCGCAGAGGAGCTGCTTCTCCAAACTTGGCGCTTTTATCCGCCTTATCACGATATTTTTCCCAGGAGGAACTGCTTATGAGAAAGTCAATTCGGGCAGGATGGATCAGCGCAGCCCTGCTGCTGATTCTGCTGGTCAGCAGTGCCTGCACTGCAGTGCCAGCGGCAGCGCCGGCTGCCAGCGAAGCCGCCGCTGAGGAGAGCAGCGCCGAGCCGGCACGGCTGGTGGTGGCGCAGTCAGTGGATGTGCAGGGGTTGGAGCCGTCGAACGTCAACTCGCGGGCGGAATCCAACATCTTCCAGCACATGTACGCCACCCTTTTCGAGATCACAGCCAGCGGCGCCATCGTCCCCTATCTGGCCGAGTCCTACACGGTCTCAGAATCGGGCATGGAGATGACCTTCAAGCTGCGCGAGGGGTTGACCTGCCATGACGGCGAGCCGCTGACCGCAGAAGATGTGGCCTACACCTTCCAGCGGGCGGCCGACGACGCCAATGGCTTCACCGGCAACACGGCTGGCTTTGTGCTCGACGCCATCCAGTATCAGGATGCACGGGTCGAGAGCGATCTGGAAGTGACGATCGTGATGGGGCGTTACTCCTCCCCGGCGTTGGGGTTGATCTCCGAAGCCTACATTCACTGCAAGGATTCCTACTCGGCGATGAGCCTGGAGGATGCTGCGGCGAACCCGATCGGCTCGGGCCCCTATCGTTTTGTCGAGTGGGTCAAGGACGACTACGTGCTGCTGGAGAAGACGCCGGACTTCACGCTGCGTGAGGTGGCCTACGACGAAATTCAGTGGAAGGTGATCCCGGAGGCGTCTACCCGGACGGCGGAGCTGATTGCGGGCAACGTGGACATCATCACCAACGTGCCGCCGGACCAGCATGAGGCGATCAACAATTCGGGCAACGCTGGTGTGACCGGTGTGGCCGGCACCCGGCGCATGTACGTTGGCTTCAACCAGCGTGCGATGTTTGATGACAGCGAGGGCGGCCAGGCGATCAAGAATACGGCGGTGCGTGTGGCGCTGCAGTATGCGGTGGACGTGCCGACGATCTGCAAGACGCTGCTGGCTTTCGAGTGCGAGCGGGCGTCGAGCATGGTCAACCCGCCCAACAACAACACCAACCTGGTGGCCTACCCCTACGACCCGGCCAAGGCTGAGGAGCTGTTGGATGCGGCTGGCTACCCGCGCAAAGAGGATGGCACCCGCTTTGACATCACCTTCATGGCAGGTCGGGGCCGCTATCTGAACGATGTGGCGGTGGTGCAGGCGCTCGCCCAGTACCTGACCGATGTGGGGCTGAACGTCGACCTGCAGGTAATGGACTGGGGTTCCGAGTTTGTGCCGGCGCTGCGCGCCCACGAGGTTGGCCCGCTCTATTTCGTGGGTACGGGTGGGGGCACCTGGAGTGCTGTCTACGACATGTCTGACCTCTCGGCGCCGACGGCAGCGACCAACTACACCGAGTGGAACAACGCCGAGTGGTTTGAGCTGTGGGACCAGCTGAGCGACGCGCGCGACCCCGAGTCGGAGAAGGTGATCACGGACAAAATGCTCGAGGTCATGTACAATGACCCGCCGTGGCTCTTCCTCTACTTCCAGCCAGACTTCTACGGGATTGCCGGCGACGTCAACTGGCAGCCCCGTCGCGACGAGATCGTCGACTTGACGACTGCCAGCCCGCAGTAAGCGAAACTCGTTTCGTTGGAACCGGTACGACCTTGTGGGAGGCCCGACCAGGCTTCCCACAAGGTTGGTAATTTTTTGCAAACCAGGTCTTTGACCGCTGGAGAAGAGCAGAGGCATGACGACCTATCTTGTGCGCAGGGTGCTTCAGACCTTTGTTGTCATTCTGGGCGTGACCTTGCTGTCGTTTTTTGCGTTGTTTCTGGCGGGAGACCCGACCTATTTGTATGTCAGCGAGCGGGCCACGACAGAAGAGGTCGCGGCCACGCGGGCCAAACTGGGCTTTGACCGGCCGATCCACGAGCAGTACGGTCGGTATCTGGTTGGGCTGGTGACCTTTGATCTGGGCAATTCGCTGCGGTCGCGGACGCCGGCGTTTGAGCTGGTGTTGGAGCGCATGCCGGCGACTCTGGAGCTGACGCTCTTTGCCATCCTCTTTGCGACGCTGCTGGCGATTCCGATTGGGATTTTGTCGGCGACCCGGCGGGGCACCCCGCTCGACGGTGGCATCATGTTGTTTGCCATGTTTGGGCAGTCGATGCCCAGCTTCTGGCTGGGGATCATGTTGATTTTGTTTGTCGGGCTGGGGCTGCGCTGGCTGCCTATTTCGGGCCATGTGCCGGTGCTCGAACCGTTGCTGAGCGGGGATCTGCCCAAGGCGCTGGCCAATCTGCCCGACGCGCTGCGTCATCTGATTCTGCCCGGCGTCACGCTCGGGGTTTTTTCGCTGGCGCGCAATGCCCGGCTGGTGCGTTCGTCGATGCTGGAGGTGTTGAGCCAGGACTACGTCACCACTGCCAAGGCCAAGGGGCTGTCGCGTTTTACGGTGGTCATGCGGCATGCCTTTCGCAACTCGCTGATCCCGTTTGTCACGATCATCGGGCTGGAGTTTGGCTTTCTGCTCAGCGGGGTGGTGGTGACCGAAACGGTCTTTTCCTGGCCGGGCGTTGGCCGACTGGTCTTCAACGCCATCAACCAGCGTGACATCCCCGTGGTGCAGGCTGCCGTCGTCATGTTCTCTCTCCTCTTCGTGCTGCTCAACCTGGCCGTAGACGTGATCTACACGCAGCTCGATCCACGCATTCGGCTCAGCTGACCCATGACCCATTCAATTCAACAGCCACCCGCGGTGGCCCGGCCCGATGCAGCCCGTCAACCGATCCTGCGCAAACAGCCGTCGCCCTGGCTCAGTGCCTGGCGGAGTCTGCTGCGGGCGCGCTGGCCGCTTCTGGCGGTCCTGTCTCTGGCCGCGCTGGTGGTGGTGGCGCTTTTGTCGCCGCAGCTGGCGCCTGCGGACCCCAACCGGCAGTATCTGATCCAGCGGCTGCAGCCGCCGCTGAGCGTCAATGAAGCCTCAGGCGGGGTCTACTGGCTGGGGTCCGATGGGTTGGGGCGGGATGTGTTGTCGCGGCTGATCTATGGGTCACGCGTGTCGTTGGCGGTGGGGGTGGCGGCTGTGCTGATCGGCGGGCTGTTCGGTGTCTTTTTGGGGGTGACGGCCGGCTACGCAGGGGGGCGACTGGACGACCTGATCATGCGGCTGGCCGATGTGCAGCTGGCGTTTCCCTTCATTCTGCTGGCGATCATGGTCTTGGTGGTGTTGGGGGCAGGGCTGCTCAACCTGGTCATCGTGTTGGCGATCGGGCAGTGGGTGACCTACGCCCGCATCGCGCGCGGGGAGACGATCAGCCAGAAGCGAAAAGATTACATCGAGTCGGCGCGGGCGATCGGGGTGGGCAGCAGCCGGATTGTCGGTCGCGCTATTTTGCCCAATATCCTGGCCCCGCTGATCGTGATTGCCTCCTTCAATGTGGCTGGGGTCATTTTATCGGAGGCCTCGCTCTCCTTTTTGGGGCTGGGCGTTCCGCCGGAGGTGCCGACCTGGGGGGGGATGTTGGCGGAGAGCCGCGACCAGCTGTTGGGTGGCTACTGGTGGCTGGCGGTCTTTCCGGGGGTCGCCATTATGCTGACCGTGCTCTCGCTCAACATTTTGGGCGACTGGCTGCGCGATTTTCTGGACCCTCGCCTTCGCAACCGTTAGTGCCGTCGGGCGCCGGCTGGATTGGGCGGTCGTCGTCGATTTTGAGATTTCTGCAGAACAGAGAGACGAAGATGTACAGTGCTGATTACAAGACCGAACAGATTCCACTCTGCTATGTGCCGGCGGAGGCGCTGCGGGGGGTGACGCAGGCCATTTTGCGCACGACCGACCTGGTGGCGGAGGATGCCGACATCATCGCCGATGCGCTGGTCACCAGCGAGCTGCGCAATTTGCAGGGGCAGGGGCAGGGTGTGCGCCGGGTGCGTGCCTACGTCGAGCGGGTGCGCGGCCGCGAGGTGGACCCGCGAGCTCCCTTTGAGATTGTTAAAGAATCGGCGGCGCTGGCGCTGGTCGACGCACACAACGGGCCCGGCACGGTGATGGCTGTCAAGGCGATGCGGCTGGCGATGGCCAAGGCGCAGCAGCAGGGGGTCGGCATCGTGCTGGTTCGCCACAGCACCCATTTTGGCTCGGCCAGCTATTCGGCCAGCCAGGTGCTGGGCAATGGGTGCATCGGGGTGAGCATGACCAATGCTGGCCCGGAGATGGCCCCTTGGGGGGGAATCGACGGGGTGGTCGGCACCAATCCGTGGGCGATCGTGGCGCCGACCGGCGACGGACCGGACGCCATGCCAATCATTTTGGATATGGCGCTGACCACGTCTGGCAAGGGGATGATGCGCTGGCTCCTGCGGGACGGCAAGAAAATGCCCACCAACTGGGCCATCACGGCCGATGGCCGCGAGACCGACGACCCGGCTGCTGCCATGGATGGCACGTTGCTGCCGATGGGGGAGTACAAAGGCTACGGGCTGAGCTTGTTGACGGATGTGCTGACCGGTGTGTTGGGGGGTGGCGGCTACGGCGTCATTCCCTATCGTGACCCTGCCCGCCAGGAAGTCGCACACCAGTTCATCGCCTATCAGATCGACTGGTTTATGGAGCGGCAGGCGTTCTACGCCAATCTGCAGGAGTTCATCGGCATGGTCAAGGCCAGCCGCACCCGGCCAGGGGTGGCTGAAATCTTGCTGCCGGGGGAACTGGAATGGCGGCGCCAGCAGGAGAAGCTGCGCGGCGGCGTGCCGCTGGACCCGGATGTCTACGCTGACCTGCGGCAGCTGGCCTCTGAAGTGGGGGTGCCCTGGCTTCCAGCGGCATAAGCGGGCTGTGCTGCAGATCGGCGGGGGGCTGACCGCCTGTCTGCTCCCCAGCCTGCCGGAAAGGGAGATTTTGTCGGGTGTGCAGCGGCGGGCTGTTCGTGCTATAATGGAGGCCTGTGCTGCTGTGAAACAGTTTCCTGGCCATCCAAACATCGACGAACATGGCAAAACTTCAGTCCGTTGACGAACTGCTCGAAAGCGCCCTGCTGGCAATTTACCGTCGTTGGTCCTCTCTGCCCCGCCGCACGACCCTTCCTGCGTTGGAACAGCTGCGGGGTCTGCTGGCAGAGCAGCTCGACGAGCTCTCTGCAGACCCCGATCTGGCCGGGCTGCGCAGGGCTGCTGCGGCGTTTGCTGCCGCGGCCTTGCAGCTGCCCCAGGTGCGCGGCGTCGCTGGCGGCGATCTGGACAAACTGGTCGCGCTGGGCGACCCGGCAGGGCGCATGCCCCCTCTGTTGGCAACCCGTCCGCTGACCGCCGAGCGGTTGTTGGCGCTGAGCCAGCTGGCGCGCTGTGCGGACCCGCCCGGCTGTGCGGTGCAGCGCTGGTTTTATGTGGCCAATGAAACGGCCGAAGCGTGGCGGGCGCTGCGCCCTGCGGTCGAGCAGGTGCTCGACCGGTTGCCTGAAACGACCCGCCAGCAGCTTGAGCTGCTCGACACGGCGCTGGCCGCCTCGTTGTCCACCCCTCCTGCGCTGGGGGCCTACGAAGAGGCGTTGAACCGGCTGGAGACACTCCCGGGCATTGTCGCTGCGTTGACCGACCGCTTTTTGCACTGGAAAGCGGAGCAGCGTCTGCTCCGGCGCAGTGCTGGAGCGATGCCGGCTCTGGAGAGCACAGCGCTGGCCGAGGAGGGGGACGCTGCCCGCGGCGACGAGCTGGAGCTGGCTGCTGCGCCCTCTGCACCTTCTGAGTCGCTGCAGGTCAACTTTCACACTGAGGTCAAATTTCCGGCGGCTGTGCAGCGCTGGCAGGTCAACTGGCTGGTGGTGCGGCTGCGGCTGCAGCAGCCGGCGGAGAGCGCTGCGCGCGGGCGCATCCCGGTCGAATTCAGCCAACCTGAGCAAGGGGCGCCGCCCCCTGAGGTGTTGACCGTGCGTGTGTTGGCGGCTGACTTTGAGGAGGAGACCCTCTGTTGGGAGCGGACGCTCACGGTGTGGGCGGACCAGGATTCTGACCCGGCTGTTTTTTTGCTCAAAAGTGGCAGTTTGGGCGCCAAGCGGATTGCGATCGATTTTTACCACAAAGCGCGGCTGGTGGGCAGCGTCTCTTTGCAGACCGAAGTTGTCCAGCAGGCTGGCACCGGTGCCAGTGCGGCTGTGGCGCGCGGGGGGGAGAATCTGCCCGAATTTGCCCGTTTTGAACGCCAGCCCCCGCCGCCCGCTGACCTGCATCTGCGTGTGGTCAAAAAAGTTCAGGAGAACACGCTGGCCTTTTGGCTTGATTCTCCGCGGGCCGACGTGCCCTATCGCTGGCAGTTCATGGGGGAGACCGAGCTCACCGACAAGGACCCGCTCGCCTTTTTGGCCCGGGAGCTGGCGCCGCTCACCGAGCTGGTCCGGCTGCTGGCGAGCGACCTGACCGCAGCGGAGCAGGCCCAAAACGCCCTGCAGCTCGCCACACTGGCGGAAGGGTTGTTTGAGCAGCTCTTGCCCGAGCCGCTGCGCGAGGCCTATTTTGCCCAAATCGTGCCCCTCCACGAGGCGGGGGTCGTCCGCACCTTGCTGATCACCAGCGACGAGCCGTGGATTCCCTGGGAGCTGCTCAAGCCGTACCACTACAACGTGCATTCTGGCCAGGAGCACAGCGACGACTTCTGGGCGACCCGGTTTCGACTGGCCCGCTGGCTGGCGGGGCGTGGGCCGCTGGCCCGGCTCACCGTGGACACAGCGGCTCTGGTCTTTCCCGAGGTGGGGTTGCCCGCCATGGCTGCCGAGCGCCGCTTTTTTGACACCTTGTCTGCCCAACGCAGGGTACAGCTGGCTGGCCCGCTGCAGCTGCGCCAGGAGGTGCTCGACCTGTTCATGGCGGGCGGCTACCAGGTGATGCACATCGCCACGCACGGCCAGTTCAACAGTGAAGACGCCGACCGGTCCGTGCTCGAGCTGGCCGACGCCCCGCTCTATCCGGGGGACCTGCGCGGCAGCCAGCTTCGCGGCATGCGCCGCGCCATGCCGCTGGTCTTTCTCAACGCCTGCGACGGGGGGCGCGCCAATTTCAGCCTGACAGGGCTGGGGGGCTGGGCCGATAAGCTTTTCCGGGAGGCCAATGCCAGCGTTTTTGTCGGTGCCTTGTGGGAGGTGCACGATGCGCTGGCTGTGGAGTTTTCCACGCACTTTTACAGCCGGCTGGAGGCTGGGGATGTATTGGGCGAGGCGATGCGGGCCGCACGTCTGCATGTGCGGGCGTTGGAACCGCACAACCCCACCTGGCTGGCGTACACGCTCTACGGCGACCCCAACGGCAGCGTCCAGGTCGGCTCCGCCTGAAAGGGGCGGCGCCCTATTTTTGCAGCAAGCCCCAGACACAAAAGACAAAGGAGGCAGTTTCTATGTATGTCATCACCCCTCCAGCCGTCACAGCGGCAGAAGGCTGGGTGCGTCAGCGCGGCATTGTGCGTTACCCGGAACCGGCGGTCGAGGTGGTTGACCCACGTTTTGCCCAGTACAGCCTGGGCAGTGCTGCGGTCGAGCTGATCGCCACTGGGGGGCGCTGGTGTGAGGGGCCGGTCTGGTTTGGAGACGGCCGCTACCTGCTCTGGAGCGACATCCCCAACAACCGAATGTTGCGTTGGGAGGAGGAGAGCGGTGCGGTCAGCCTTTTCCGCAGCCCTTCGCACTTTGCCAACGGCAACACGCGGGACCGCCAGGGGCGGCTGGTGACCTGCGAACACGACAGCCGCCGCGTCACCCGCACCGAATATGACGGCCAGATCACCGTTTTGATGGACCGTTTCGAGGGGCGCCGCCTCAACGCGCCCAACGACGTCGTGGTCAAGTCGGACGGGTCGATCTGGTTCACCGACCCTGGCTACGGGTTGCTCAAAAACTATGAAGGGCATGTGGCTCCCTTTGAGCTGCCGCGCAACGTCTATCGGATCGACCCGGTGAGCGGGGAGGCGACGGTAGTTGCTGAAGACTTTGACCGCCCCAACGGGCTCTGTTTTGCGCCGGACGAATCGCTTCTGTACATCGTGGACACCGGTGCCTCGCACACGCCCAACGGGCCGCGCCACATCCGGGTTTTCGATCTGGTCGACGGCGGCACGCGGCTGGCGAATGGGCGGCTCTTTGTCGACATGGCGCCAGGCCTGGCCGACGGCATCCGCTGTGACCAGGATGGCAACGTCTGGGCGGCTGCCGGCTGGGGGGGTGCCGGCTACGATGGTGTCCACTGCTATGCGCCGGATGGGGCGCTGCTCGGGCGCATCCACCTGCCTGAACCTTGTTCGAACCTTTGTTTTGGCGGGCTGCGCAAAAACCGGCTCTTCATGACCACAGGCCAGTCGCTCTACTCCTTGTTTGTCGAGACGGCTGGCGCCCAATGGCCCTGAGGAAAGCGCCATGACCACACCGATGCGTCAGCAGTACCTGTCGGTAAAAAGTCAGTACGCCGACTGCATCCTGCTTTTTCGTTTGGGAGATTTTTACGAGACCTTCGACGACGATGCACGTGTCGTCGCCCGCGTCTGCGAGATCGCGCTGACCAGCCGCCCGGTGGGCAACGACCTGCGGGTGCCGCTGGCGGGGGTTCCCTACCACAGCGTCGACTTTTACATCGGCAAACTGATCCAGGCGGGCTACCGTGTGGCGATTGCGGAGCAGATGTCTGAACCGGGCAAAGGGCTGGTGGAGCGAGAGGTGCGCCGTGTCATCACCGCCGGCACGCTTGTCGACCCCACCCTGTTGGACGAGCGGCGCAACAACTACCTGATGGCGGTTGCTCTGGGCAAACGGGGAACCGTGGCGGGGATCGCCTACTGTGACATCACGACCGGTGAATTTGCAGCGACCCAGATCCAGGCTGCCAGCCAGGAAGAGGCCGAACAGCGGGTCGGCGAAGAGCTCTCCCGGCTGCAGCCGAGCGAACTGATCCCGGTCGACTGGGATCCGCAGGGCTCTTCGATCCACGGCCTGCTCGACCTGATCCGTCCGCTGATCACCCAGATCGAGCCCTGGCAGGTTGCTGTGGAAACGGCGGAAAGCTCGCTCAAGCGTCATTTTGGGGTCACGACCCTGGATGGCTTTGGTTTGCAAGGGCGTCTGGAGGCGTTGCGGGCCGCTGCGGCGGTTCTGGCCTACATCACCACGGTGCAGCCGGGGGTGCGTGGACAGATGACCCGCCTGTCCGTGTATACCGTTGGCACCTTTATGACGCTGGACGAAGCGACCCGGCGCAATTTGGAGCTCACCGAGACCATGCGCGGCGGGGCAGTGGAAGGCAGCCTGTTGGCTGTGCTCAACCGCACCCTCACCCCGATGGGGGCCCGTCTGCTGCGCCGCTGGATCCACCAGCCGCTGCTCGAGGTTGCCGCCATTCACCGTCGGCTGGATGCAGTCCAACGTTTCTACGACGACACGCTGCGGCGGCTGGAGGTGCGCGAACTGCTGCGTGACGTGGGAGACCTGGAACGTTGGAGCAACCGTGTGCTGCAGGGGAACGCGCTGCCGCGCGATCTGGTCGGCATCCGTGCGGCGCTGCGTCTGGCCCCCCAAATCGAGGAGCGGTTGAGCGGATGGGAGATTCCGCGCAGCGACTGTTCGGCTCTGCTGGCGCTGCTCGAAGCGGCTCTGGTCGACGACCCCCCGGCCCACCTGGCCACCCCTGGGCTCTTCCGGCCCGGGTTCGACGCTGAGCTGGACAGCCTGATCGAGCGCAGCCGTCATGCGCGGGAATGGATCGCCGACCTGGAGCAGGTGGAGCGCCAGCGTCTCGACATCAAGAGTCTCAAAGTGGGGTACAACAAAGTCTTTGGGTACTACATCGAAGTCACCAAAACCCACACGGAGAAGGTGCCGGCCGAATACATTCGCAAACAGACAATTGCCAACGGCGAACGGTACATCACCCCGGATCTCAAGGAGTATGAGACGCTGGTGCTCAACGCCGACGAACAGCGGCTGGACATCGAGCAACAGCTGTTTGGCGAGCTGTGCAGCCAGGTGGCGCTTCAGGGGAGCAAGCTGCTTCAGCTTGCTCAGACCCTGGCCGAGATCGACGTCTTTGCGGCGTTGGGCGATGTGGCGCTGCTGCGCCGTTATGTGCGACCGGGGGTGGACGAAGGGGTTGGCATAGAAATTCTGGCGGGCCGCCATCCTGTGGTCGAGCTGTCGCTGGTCGACGAGCCGTTTGTGCCCAACGATGTGGTGTTGGGGCCGGAGACTGCCGTGCAGATCATTACCGGGCCCAACATGAGTGGCAAGAGCACCTTTTTGCGCCAGACTGCGCTGATCACGTTGATGGCGCAGATCGGCAGTTTTGTGCCGGCGGAGCGTGCGCAGATCGGCGTGGTCGACCGGATCTTTACCCGGCTGGGTGCCAGCGACGAGATCCACCGTGGGCAGTCGACCTTCATGGTGGAGATGGTGGAGACGGCCAACATTCTCAACCATGCCAGCGGCCGCAGCCTGCTGCTGCTGGACGAGATCGGGCGTGGGACCAGCACCTACGACGGGCTGGCGATTGCGTGGGCTGTGATCGAGTACATCCACAACCACCCGCGTCTGCGTGCGCGCACCCTGTTTGCCACGCACTACCATGAGCTGACCGATCTGGCGGAGCGGCTGCCCCACGTGGTCAACTACAACGTGGCGGTCGACGACAGCGGCAACGGCGAGGATGTGGTCTTTTTGCGGCGGATCATCCCGGGCAAGGCCGACCGTTCGTACGGGGTGCATGTTGCCAGGCTGGCGGGCCTGCCTGGCCAGGTTGTGAGCCGTGCCGAAGAGATCCTGGGCGATCTGGAGCGCAGCGGGGCGGCGGGTCCGCGTCGGCTTGCCGAATCTGTGGCCCAGCGTGGAAGGTCGAATGCGCTGCAGGTTTCGCTTTTTGCCGACCTGCACCCGGCGGTGGCGGCGCTGCGCAAGCTGGATGTCAACAGCCTGACCCCGCTCGACGCGCTCAACCGGCTCTTTGAGTTGCAGCGGTTGGCCAGCGAAGCGTGAGGGGGGGTTGGGGAATGGGGGGCGCCGACGGCAGTGACTGGCGAACGGGCGGAAAGCAGCCCTGCACAGGCGGGTGGGTGGCTGTGCAGGGCTGGCGTTTCTGAAACTTGGGGGCAGCTCCCGGTTTTCCGGACGAGCGGCCGGACGTGCCGGGCCGCTGTGCTGTCAGTCGATCGGGGTGAGCCAGTGGAAGGTATCGGGCAGTTCTCCTTCTACGATTCCGAAGAAGCGGGCCTGGATGCGTTCGGTGATGGGGCCGCGTTTGCCGCTCCCGACGGGCAGACGGTCGACAGAGCGCACGGGGGTAATTTCGGCAGCGGTGCCTGTGAAGAAGATCTCATCGGCCATGTAGAGCATCTCGCGCGGGATGACCGCTTCGGTCACCGAGTAGCCGAGTTCCTGTGCGATCTGGGTGGCGCAGTCCCGTGTGATCCCGCCGAGGATGCTGTTGGCCAGCGGTGGGGTATAGATTTTGCCCTTGATGATCAAAAAGATATTTTCGCCGCTGCCTTCGGAGACGTAGCCGTTGACGTCGAGGGCGATCCCTTCGGCAAAGCCGTTGTCGTGGGCTTCCATGACGATATTTTGGCTGTTCACGTACTGGCCGCCGATTTTGGCCAGAGCGTTGAGGGTATCGGGTGCCATTCGGCGCCAGGTGCTGACCTGCACATCGACCCCTTGCTCCAGCCCTTCCTTGCCGAGGTAGGCGCCCCAGGGCACCGAGGCCACGATCGTTTCGACCGGGCAGGAGCGTCCGTCGACGCCGAGCTTATCGTAGCCGCGGAAAAGGAGTGGGCGCACGTAGGCGTTGCGCTGTTGGTTGGCGCGCACCACGTCGAAAGTGGCCTGCAGATACTCTTCGACGGTGTAGGGGGAGGGGATGCGTGCCACCTTGGCGCTGTAGAGCAGCCGTTCGTAATGTTCCCGGCCTCGGAAGAGGGCTGGCCCGTGCGTGGTCTCGTAGACGCGGATCCCTTCAAAGGCGCTGCTGCCGTAGTGCAGTGCATGGGTGAAGACGTGGACTTTGGCCTCGTCCCAGGGAATGATCTTGCCGTTCATCCAGATATAGTCGGCACGCATGGTCATGAAAAACGCTCCTTGGTTCTGCTCTTGGAATAGGTCTCCCGGCTGTGAGGCCAAAAAGACTGGGTGTTGGTTTGGATTATACTACAGATCTGTCATTTGGGGAGAAGCGGGTGGAACGGAGGGCAGCGTCTTCCAGCAGGGGCTGCTGACGATCGCACATGCAGTGGGGAACGCATGCTTTGCAAGGTGTGAGATCCAGACCAAGGAGGTCGGAAACAATGTCATCTCAATTTGTGGGGCAGGGGGCGGTGCGTGCAGGTCTATGGGTTGTCATTGCCTGGGCAGCCATTGCCTGGGGAGCTTCTGCCATGGCACAGGAGACGATGGTCCGGCAAACCGAGCAGGTAGTTTGCATTGGGCCCGAAGACTATTCGAGCCTGGCGGATGCCAGGCAAAAGCTGTTGGCGGCGGTCAACCGCGCTGTGGGCAGCCCCTTGGAGAGCGGGCTCCCTGCGACCTTCCCCACGGCTGGGGAGGGGAGCGACGAGCAGGCTGTGCAGGTGTGGCGGGTCTCCACGCCTGAATTTTACAACTCGGCGGGGCGGCTGAACGAAATCTGCGTGCGTGTCTGGGTATATGAGGCGGAAGGGGGCCGGCAGCTGTTCACCTTGCAGCCGGTGCAGGCGGAACGAATCTGTGACAACGGCATTGGAACGTTGGAAGAACGGCGTGCGGAGGTTGAGGGTCGGCTGCGCAGCAAGGCTTTGATTGCGTTTGAGGGTCGGCTGGCGCAAGTCGATGTGCTGCGCCGGGGGGCGCTGCTGCGGGAGGTGCGCCTCCTCGATGAGTGGGTCGATGGGGACACGGGGGTCTACTGTGCGGGGATGGCAGGCAGGGTCATGCCTTTTGAGGTCTACACTCTTCTTGGCCTGGTGCCTACGCCTCTGCCTGCGGCGATGCCCTCCCCCACGCCGACTTCCGTCCCTTGGGGTCCGCTGCAGATTTTGGATGTGGCGCCGAAAGGGGCGCTGCCTGTAGGTACCGTGCTGGTTGTGCGTGGGCAGGCTCTCCCGGGGGTGCAGGTCGAAGTGTTGGCCGGCGGTGCGCCGCTGGGGGTCACATTGGGTGCTGCAGATGGGAGCTGGCGGATGGCGATACCTTTCAACCGGGCGGGGGCCTACCGGCTGACCACACGTCTGTATCTGGCCGATGGCACGACACGGCCGGGCAGCCGGGATGTGTTGATCCAGGTGGTGGCCCCGACAGCGACCCCGACAGCGACCCCGACTGCAACCCCGACTGCAACCCCGACAGCGACGCCGACTGTGGCACCGACTGCGACGCCGACTGTGGCACCGACTGCGACACCGACGCCTGTGGTAGAAATTTTGTCGCAGCGCTTGAATGTTCGGGCTGGGCCGGGCACGGAGTATGCAATTTTAGAGACAGTGTTGCGCGGGATGCAGCTGGATGTAACCGGGAAAATTGAGAATTGTGGCTGGGTACAGGTACGTCTGGAGGATGGGCAGATTGGGTGGGTCTCAGGCAATGCGCAGTACACCCGTCTTTCGGTCGCTTGTGAGAGCGTGGCACGCAGCCCAACCGTTCCTTTGGTGGCAACGCCGTAGGTGCAGTCTGCGACCGCACCTACGGGATCGATGCAACGGGTGGCCGAGCGATTCCCCGTTTCCGCCCTCCCCTGCGATGCGGCTCACCCCAGGTAGCCGTCCTGGGGTTCCAGCTTCGGCGGCAGATCGGTTTCGCCGAGTGTGGCGCGGGCATCTCGTTCGATGATGCGGCAGAGGGCCGAGAGGGGCACGTCGGTGATGCGGTTTTCGAACGGCTCCTCGTTCACCTCACCGGTGCGCTGGACGATGGAGAAGACGAAGGCAAAGAGCAGCGTCAGTGGCACGAGCAGGTAGCCGACCTCCTCGCGCACCAGCGTGCCTGCCAGGCTCAGCGGTGTCAGCAGGATGAAGGTCCAGACGAACAGCCGGGTGAAGTAGTCGTACTGTCTCGGCACGGGGATCAGCTTGATGCGTTCACAGATCGCCTGCTGGCTGGCCAGCACAGCCAACTGTCCTTCCAGTTGGAAACTGTCGAAGCCCTGCAGGATACCGCTGGCCATGGCGTCGTAGATGCGCCGCCCCTGCGTCAGCAGCAGCGTGTTGGGCACGCTGTGGCTCCTTCGCAGCGTGTCCATTTCCACAGCCTCCAGGTAAGGTGCCAGCTCCTTTACATCCATCTGGCTGCGCAGCTGCATCCGCAGCGCGTGGACCCAGGCAAGGTGGCGGTAGACCAGCTCGCGCTTGAACGCCTCTGCCGGTTCGGCCCGGTACTGCGGTGTGTGCTTGTGCGCGTCGGTGAAGGTGACGAGCAGCCGGGCAATGGTGCGGCTCGCTGCGCTGATCGCCGTCCATGCCTGGCTGGCCTCACCCCAGCGGCTGAAAGCCGTGTTGTTGCGGAAGGCCAGAAAGATCGACAGGGCGGTGCCAAAAATCCCCAGGACGCCAAAGGGCAGGGAGATCGCCGTCAGCCCCAGGAGCACATAGCCGATATAGACCGCTGCAGACCACACCAGTGCCACCACCAACTGAGGCCAGACGTAGGTCGCTACCTTGCGTGGGTCGAAGTTGCGCTTCAGAATCACTGGTTCAACATCTCCACCACGAGCCTGGCGGCGTCAGCGCCGGAATTCTGCTGCTGGCCGGTGATCAGGTTGCCGTCGGCGATGGCATAGGAGGAGAAGGGTGCTGCGACTTTGAAGACCGTGTTTGGCAGCTGGCGTGCCTCGTCTTCGATCCGGTAGGGCTGGAGTTTCATGCCGACGGCGCTGTCTGCGAACTCTTCTTCGGCGTTGGCAAAGCCGGTCCATGTCTTGCCGTCCACGATCAATTCGCCGTTGAGCTTTCTGGCACCCAGCAGCAGCGTGGTGGAGTGGCAAACTGCGGCGGAGGGTTTGCCTGCCTCGAAAAAGTGTGCAAACAGCTGTTCCAGATCGGCGTTGTTGCGGAAGGTGTACATGGGGCCTTGCCCGCCGACCAGAAAGATAGCGACGTAGTCGTCTGGGTTTACCTCGGTGAGTTTGCGGGTGTTGGCCAGCATTGCGTTGAACCATGGCTGCTGCATATAGCCCAGCGAGATCACGTCGTGTGCGGAATAGCCGCTGGCGTCGGTTGGATTCGAGTAGCCGTCCATCATCAGGCTGTCGCCTTCGGTAGACGCCAGCTCGACCACATAGCCGGCCTCTTGAAAGACGTGCAGCGGGTGGGTCAGCTCGGCGGCCCAAAAGCCGATGGGCCAGCCCGTCTGTGCAGACACGGCCGGGCTGCTGGCCACCATCAGGATCTTGCCTTTGGTCGGTGCGCCGTGGAAATGGATATAGCGGGCAACTTCGGTTGGGTGGGACATGGGTGTGCTCCTTGCGTGCTCTGGGTTGTGGGTCGTGCAGATTTTGCACGGTCGATTATTTATTTACTATACAGTTTTGTAAATATATTTTTCAGTAACAGATGTTACGATATTGCAGTCTGCATGGCTGTACGCTGTTTTTCTTTCGAGGGGGGAAGGGGGGGCAACGAGCGGAGATCACCGATAGTTTCTTGCATTTGGGATTACGTTGTTTCTGGCTGTATAATTTCTTTATGAGAAAAGTGCAAGAATACAAACAAAACAGCAGTGTCACGTATTCGTGCAAGTACCACGTGGTGTGGTGTCCCAAATACCGTCGAAAAGTTTTAATGGATGGGATTGAGGAAAGACTGCAACAAATCTTGCGTGAGTCGGTTGCCGATCTGCATGTTGAAATCATTGAACTTGAGATTATGGCTGACCATGTGCATCTCATTTGTGAAGTCGATCCACAGTTTGGCATACATCGGCTGGTGAAGCTGCTCAAAGGGCGCAGTTCACGGATCTTGCGCAAAGAATATCCCAAGTTGAAAAGCCGGTTGCCGACCCTTTGGACGAACTCCTATTTTGTTTCTACGGTGGGGGGATCGCCTCTGTCGGCGATCAAGCAGTACATAGAGCAACAGAAAAACGTTTGAGAGTTTGGATCGTGCTCTTGGCCGCTGACCGCACAAAAACAGGCATTTTCAGAGATGCGCCCCGGTCCGTTGCTCCTTCAGGGTCGAGGATGTGTTGTTGTGCCCACCTCACAAGACTGTGCCCACCTCGCCTATCTCACAAGACAACGACGACTTTGCCACGGGCGTGTCCTTCGCCGACATAGGCGAGCGCCTTGGGGCTCTCGTCCAGCCGGTATGTTTTGTCGATGACCGGCGTCACTTTTCCGGCCTCGATGAGTTCTTTAAGAACGAGCAGGTCTTGGGCGTTTGGCTTTTCAACGAACAGACGGCCCTGTTGGCGCACGAAGGCCGAACGTGCAAAAGCCATGAGCACGTATCCCATCCCTGCGTGGCCAGTGTTGGGCAGCAGCGTTCCCCTGGGGGTGAGCGCGCGTCTGCAATCCGAGAACGAACGATTGCCGACATTGTCGAGGATCAGGTCGTAGCGTGGCCCGCCTTGTGTGAAGTCTTCTTGGGTGTAATCGATGACGTGGTCTGCGCCGAGCGACCGGACCAGATCGAGATTTTTCGTGCTGCACACGCCGGTGACCTCTGCCCCAAGAAACTTTGCGATCTGCACAGCGAAGGTCCCGACACCGCCTGAGGCTCCGTTGATCAAGACACTCTGCCCTGCTTGTACTTTTCCTGCGTCTCGAAGACCTTGGAGGGCAGTCAGTGCTGCGGTTGGAACGGCTGCAGCCTGCTCGAAGGTGAGGTTGGTGGGTTTTATTGCGAACTGTTCTTCGGCTGCGCACGCATATTCAGCAAGAGCACCCTGGCAGGAGCCGAACACGGTGTCTCCCGGGTGAAAGCGCTTCACATTCCTGCCGACCTCATCTACGTGTCCTGCAACGTCCCAGCCAAGAATGTAATTTTTCGGTTTGGGGAACCCGACCATCAATCGAACGATCCATGGACTGCCTCGCATGGAGAAATAGTCACCTGCGTTCAAGGCTGCTGCGCGAACACGGACCCGCACTTCGGTTTCCTTGACTTCCGGCTTGTCGATCTCCTGGAGTTGGAGGGTTTCGGGTGAACCGTACGCATTCTGGACGATGGCTTTCATCGCATTCCTCCGATTTGAACGACACGATTCTCGTGCTTTTTTAGTCTGACAACAGATTTTTGTCTGTGGTTTTGGTTCGATTTTGAACCCTTACGTCGTGACATCATACCCTCGATCACGGGCGCAGTCGGCGTAGGAGTTGTTCAGCTCGATCAAAACTGCGTGGCGATTTACCTCATTGGCCACAATCCCAGTCGTTCCTGATCCACCGAATGGATCAAGCACCACATCTCCAACACGCGAGCCCAACAGAATACATCGTCGGGCAAGCTCCCGCGGAAATGCGGCAGGATGGCCATGATTTCCTGGGTCTGGTCCAAGCATCCAATAATTGCGTAGATTTGCCCCTGTATCTTGGCGAACGGCTTGTGCGTTGTAATAATAATTGGGGGATTTGGCAAACAAAAAGATCTCTTCAGTTGCGTTTGTGGGACGGTTTTTGACACTCTCAGGCATCGCCGTTTTTTTGATCCAAGTAATTTTTGATCTGAGGATCCACCCATCTGCTTGGAGGGCAAATGCGACGCGCCACGGGAGCCCCATCAAGTCGCGGTCTTTTAATCCCCAAACTTCTGGAACCTTACAGTTGCGTTTTTGGATCAATTTTTTCGTATTGCCGACGACTGCGTTCGGCCCACACTTTCCTGTTCCTCCATTGCGAGCATACCCGTCTCCCACATTCAACCAAAGTGTTCCCTCGGGTCGAAGGGTCTTGCGCACCAGCCGAAAAATGTCCACCAAATTTTGAACATATTGCTCTGGAGACGGCTCGGCCCCGATTTGATTGGGGTGGTCGTAGTCACGCAAGCCCCAGTAGGGGGGCGACGTCACGCAGCACTGGATGGATTCAGTTTCAAGGGAAGGTAGAAGTTGAGCACAATCTCCGGTGAGAACCGTCAATTTTGTCTGCTGACTAAGGTTGAGTGCGAGTTGAGTCATGTTCGTGCGTCCTGGCGATTCGAAATACGACATCCATGAGGGCCGCTCCTGTTGAATTCACTCGGAATGGCAGAGGAGACAGCCCTACGGGTTGTGAACGAACCAACAAACGGCGAATCGTTCTCTCAGAACATGATAGCATACAAACTAGAAATTGTGTGCTGCAAGGAGTCACGCTTTCGCCACGACTATCCTGACTGTGCAGGATCACGAGATACGATTTATGCATTGGTGACGCGCCCCTCCCCCACGGTCGGGGCTCAGAGGGAGCCTGCCATGCAGTGGCGACGCGCCGTACTGGTCCAATGTGAATCAACCCGTAGATTGTTCATGGGAAGAGCGCACTCGTGGGTGTACTTCAAGTTGGGGGCAGTCGGGGGACAAGGGTGTAGTACACGTGGGCCCAGATAAATTCACGAATTCATGTGACGCAATCTGCCGGATTGTGGACTGCACACTCGAGCAGATTGTGTCACCATATCAACGAGTTATGTGCGCCGACGTGTAGTAGAGTCCTGTCAAGCATCATTGGATAGTGTTTTTTCTGTAGGATCGGCTCATAGTACTGTTCCAGCCTGGACATGTGAGGGGAGGCGAGGTAGATATGGTTTATTTCTGTAGCTTCAGCATCTGGCGCAACTCCGAGTCAAACTGCATCACATACTGCTCCTCCAGTTGTCCAATCACGCGCAGCACCCGGCGCCGATCCATAACTTGCAGTTGGAAGAGCAGAATCACGGAAGACATACTCAGCCCGTTCTCGGATGAAGGTTCAATCCGAAGCGTATGAGGGAATCGCTGCGCGGCAAGTTGTGAGGTCAACGGTGCTACAAGCAGCGTTGGCAGACCAGGCGTATCATCTTGTACTACAACTGCTGGACGGCGGCCAGCTTGTTCGCGTCCCGCTCCACCCAACGGAGGCGGCAACTCAACCATGACGATGTCATTGCGTTTCATCGATCATCGCCTCAAAATCCATCAGCGCTTCGGCTGCCGCTGCCTGCCAGCTTTCCAGCTCGGCAACCAACGCTGGAGGAAGTTCCTGTTCGGGAAGCAGTCGTTTTCGGACGGCCTGTTGTGCTGCTTCAGGCAATGCCTGAAATGCCAGCCAGAACACTTCTGCTTGCGCTTCTGAAGCACTCAGAGCGCCAGCCCCGTCCTGGCGAGCGATGGAAACTGCGGTCATCATCGTTCACTCCTCATCTTTCAGTGCTTGGAATTGCATCTGACAGACCGTTCAAGCGTTGCTCGATTCTCTCCGCCTGCCCCTTGATTATAGTCTCGTTCGATTATTTTACGAAATGCAATCATCACATCACCACTTGCCCAACCTGGCTCTTTCTCCTACAGAGCCATCCTCCCTGCATGCTCTGTGGATCGAAAAAGTGCAGGACTGATCCGCAGAGCACACAGAGCACGCAGAAATCCGATGTAGGGGCGCACGGAGAATGCCAGCAATGAACTTGTCTGGCTTTTCTCTGCGGCATCTGCGGATCAATCCCACGGGCGACCGCAAGGGTCGCCCCTACAGGCGGGTGCCCACAACGACACAGCGGGTGCCCCCGATCATCTTTGCCCTGCTGGCACAGCGCTATATCATCCGCGACCTGACGTTGGGGGCAGTCAAAGGGTAAGCCCCCCTGCCGCTGCAATGCTGCGCCACCCCTTCGCACTTCGGGGGTGCTTGACAACGAGGCCACGCGTGATCTATAATGTGACCGGTCACAATAGATTTAGAGAGGTAGAGTGACGTCGCAGTCCCCGGTCGGCGTTCGATGTTTTCACCCGGGATGTGAGAGAGCCTGCCGAAAGTTTTTTCAGGGTAGTTCGTGGACGGCACTGCGGGTGCGACTTTGCAGGAGCCGTTTGGCGAAAGTTGATAGTTCGTCGTGCACCTTCCTGGGTTCAGTGATCAAAAGGCATTTTGACGGTATGGAGGGTACGCGTGTCACAATCCGAGATGTTGCTGCCCAGGCAGGTGTCTCGCGGCAGACGATCTCGCGTGTGATCAACGGGAGCGATTTGGTAACTCATGAGACGGCCGCACGCGTCCACGCTGTGATCGCCGAGCTAGGATATCGGCCCAATGCGATTGCCCGGTCAATGACGCGTGGCCGTACCCAGATCCTTGCCTGTATATCACCCAATCTGACCGACTACACGTTTGCCAGTATCGTTCAGGGGGCAGAAAGTGCCGTTCGAGCACAAGGCTATTTTTTGATGTCGACTTCCGCACCGGATGTCCCCACCTTTATCTCGCTCGTGCATGAATTGACAGGGGGCGCATACGTGGATGGCCTGGTCATCATCAATCCGTTTGCCGATGATCGCTATTGCTACTGTCCGTCTGGGATACCGACGGTGCTGGTCGGTGCTCGGCCGCGCGAAGGCGTCGCCGATTCCGTCGCGCTCGACGACGTCGCGGCGGGACGCATGGCCACGGATCACCTGTTTTCCTTCGGTCACCGGCGCATTGCCATGATCACAGGTCCGGCAGCCGAAGATTGTACGCAGGACAGATCGTCCGGCTACCGAGCAGGATTGTGCGCACAGGGTATTGTGGACGAACCTTCACTGGTGATTGAGGGCGATTGGTCTCCGCTGTCCGGATATCGAGCCATGTATGAGTTGCTTGCGCTCGACATTCCCTTCAGCGCAGTCTTTGCGCAAAATGATCAGATGGCGATCGGCGCACTGCGTGCTGCACGCGAACTGGGCGTGCGGGTACCCGGTGATCTGTCTGTGATCGGTGTGGACGACATTCCACTGGCGGCGCATGTGGATCCGCCTTTGACGACAGTTCATCAAGATTTCACCGCTTTGGGTGCCGAAGCTGCGCGGCTTCTCTTTCGTTCGATGGCGGGCAACGGCACGGTGGCCGAGCACATTCGGTGGGCGCCGGAACTCATTGTCCGTGCCTCGACACAACGCGTGGAATGGCTGGGGTAGGGGTATTTTTGGCAGGGCTGGCCGGGCGGACCTGTGTGCCAACGTGTGGCGTCCAGCGTCGTCGGCTGTTTTGCATAGATTCGTGTTGTGGTTCAACTACATTTCAAAAGGAGTAAGTATGTCTAGCAAACGAGTGAGCATATGGCTCAGCCTGCTTGTGCTGTTCAGCCTGCTGATCAGCGCATGTGGTGGGGCGGCTGCGCCGGCTGCGCCGGTCGCTGAGGAAGCAGCGCCGGCCGAGGCTGCTGCGACCGAAGCCGCACCGGAAGAGGCAACCGAAGCGCCGACCGAAGAGGCTGTGTCCGAGGCTCCTGCTGCTGAAGCTGCTGCAGAGGGCGACGTTGCGATCCGCTGGCGCACGCGCCCAGACAACCAGGAAGAAGCCGGTGTCTATCAGAGCATCAGTGACGAGATCGATGCCAAGCTGGAAGGGATAGGTCTGGCCTATGAGCCGGGTGGCAGCGAGGGCGCCTCTTACCAGGATCAGCTCAAGACCGAGATCGCCAACGGCACTGCGCCTGACGTCTTCTGGATCCCGGGCACCGACGTCGCGGACTTCGCCAAGCGCGGCCTGATCCTCAATCTGGCGGGGCAGGCTGCCAACACGGAAGGCTACAGCAACGACGATTTCTATGCCGGGCCGATGAACTTCCTGACCTACAACCCGGAGACGGATGTCAACGATGCCCTGTGGGGTCTGCCGCGCGATGTCTCGACGTTTGTGCTGTATTTGAACCAGGACTTGCTGGCTGAAGCCGGCGCTCCGGACCCCATTGCTCTTGCCGCTGAGGGGAACTGGGACTGGGATGCATTCGTGGAGGTTGCCGCAGCAGTGCGTGGTCTTGGGAGTGACATCTATGGCTATGGCGCCAATGCCTGGTGGGGGCCGTACGGCACTTGGATGAACGCTGCCGGTGGCGGCTTCTTCAATGCGGATCGCACTGCATGCAATTTGAACTCGCCTGAATCCCTGGCGGGTCTTGAATTCGAGCAACGCTTGTACCAGGATCTCGACGTAGCCGTTCCGTACGGCGAGGACAGCGAACCGCCCTTCCGCGCCGGCAAGGTGGGCATGTTCCAGAACGGCCGCTGGGCCACCCCGGGCATCCGCACCGTTGACTTCAACTGGGATGTGGTTGAACTGCCCAAAGGACCGGCTGGCAATGCTGGCAACTGGCAGTTCTGGGGCGCCTATGCGGTGAATGCCAACACCGAGCATCCGGAGGAGGCGTGGAAGTTGGTTCAGGAACTTACCCAGGCCGAAACCCAGGCCAAGATCAGCGCGTTGGGCACCAATATTCCCAGTCGCGTCAGCCAGGAGGCCATCGATGCCTTCCTGACCTTCACGCCGCCAGCCAACAACCAGGCCTTTATCAACGGCCTCCAGGACAACGCCGTCGCCGAAGGCCCGCTCTGGAAGGGCGACTGGCCGAGCTACGTCACGGTCATGGACTCGAATGTTCAGGCGCTGATGACCGGCGAAAAGAGCATCGACGACTTCGCTGCAACAATTTGTGACGAAGCGGACAAGACGTTCCAGTAATGTCTGATGGAGTGTGGAGGGCTGGCGACATCCAATGCGCTCAATGCGCGACACATCTTGTGGTTGCCTGGCGTGTTTGTCTGATATCGATGTGGCCTGTCTCCCCACTCTCCTAATTTCTACGTGCGTGCACCAAATGGAGTCAAGGGTATGGCGGCAACGGCACAACCCATGCAGAAGCCGATAAAAGAAGCAAACGGTTGGCTCACCGGTCTTGTGATCTGGCATATCCTGATTTTGCTAGGGGCAAGCGCCGGGGTATATGCGCTGTACACAGCACAGATCCTCCTTCCCGAGTGGGTGCGCTGGTTCAGTCTAGGTGCCCTGCTGCTAATGGTGCCGGGCAGTCTTGGCGCCATACTCTTCATCCCGCGGCGCGATCATCGCGGCCGGACGCTGTCGCTGTTGGTCAATTATATTGGCTTTCTCCTGTGTGTATTGGCCTTTTTGCAATTCATTGGGGTATTCGCCGGTTTTGATGAGTTGGCCGATCGATTTCCGCGCAGCCTGCCTTTTTTCGGCATTGCCTTTGCCGGCTACCTGATCTATGCGTTTGCCGACCGCTACGAGAACTCTCCGCGCCGCCAGCGCACGATTCAGCGAATGGGCAAAATCGTCATGCTTGCCGGCCTGTTGCTGGCCCTACTTGCCCTGATCGGCTGGGAAGCGGTGCCGCAGTTTGTACAGGAGCGACTTCAGGTTCCCATATTGCTCCTGTTGGCAGGTGGTCTGCTCTTTGGCTTGATGTTCTGGGCGATGTGGCGGCGTCCGGCGGCACAGGCAATGCAGGTGAACAACGCGCGCCAGGAGGCGATTGAAGGATACCTGTTGCTGTCACCCAACTTGATTGGTTTCCTGTTGTTTCTGGCCGGCCCTCTGATGCTCTCTCTGTATACGAGTTTCACGAACTGGGATGGCTTTGGTACGCGCGACTTTATCGGCGTGGCGAACTACGCCAAACTGCTCAACCTGACCTTCGCTCCGCTAGCGGATGCCCGGCAGCCGGCCAATCAGGTCGTCGATGTCAGGGTGTATGACGAACTCTGGCGTTTTTCGTTCTTGGGGCACAGCTATCTTGTTGCGGCGGCAGACAAGCTTTTTTGGCTGGCACTGCGCAATACGTTTCTCTTCGGCATCTTGGTGGTTCCCCTTGCGGTGCTCCCGGCACTTGGGTTGGCGGCCGTCCTGAACAGCAAGCTGGCCGGGATGAAGGTCTTTCGCAGCATTTATTTCATCCCAAGTGTGGCAGCCGTCGTCGGCATCGCATTGATCTGGCAGTGGATGTATAACGCTACAGTGGGATGGATCAACTATGGTCTCCTGGTGGCAACCAACTTTTTCAACTCGATCACCGGGCTGTCGATCGTCGCTGCACAGCCACGTTGGCTTTCTGTCAGCGATACGGCGCTCTTTGCGATCGTTGTCATGGTGGCCTGGCAGACGATCGGGTTCAACACCATCCTTTTCCTGGCGGGCATGCAGAATGTTCCAAAGGTTCTCTACGAAGCAGCCACCGTAGACGGTGCTGACGCCAGGCGCCAGTTTATCAGCATCACGCTGCCTTTGCTTGGCCCGACCACGGTTTTTGTACTGTCGACATCGATCATCGCGGCCTTCCAGATCTTTGAGCCGATATTCATCATGACCAACCCGGCTGGCGGACCCAACAACTCGACGCTCTCGGCAGTGCTTTATTTGTATCAGAACGGCTTTCAGCGGTTTAACCAGGGCTATGCATCGGCTGTTGCCTGGCTTCTGTTTCTGATCATTTTTATCGTTACCCTGATTCAGTACCGGCGCCAGGGCAATACTTCCTACGAACTGTAGCGTGGAGGGAAGACGATGATCACTGTTCGAGGCAAAGACCCCGGCGTACAAAATACTGTGGTATCCAGACCAGAAGTCCAGCGCACCTGGCTGCACAGGCTGCGCAAGTTGGCGCTCTACGCCTTGTTGACGATCATGGCCCTTGTCATGATCTTTCCTTTTCTCGTCATGATCTTCACCTCGCTGAAGGTGCCGTCGGACACCTTCTCCTACCCGCCGCGACTTTTGCCGCAAGAACAATTGACCGTCGTCATGCCCGACATGGACGAGCCTGCTCCGCTCTTCAATATCGAGGTCGACGGGGAAAAACGGCAGCTGGCGCTGGTTCAGGACAACATTCGCATTGGGATCTATGCCGATCCCAACGCACTGGAGGTGACCTACTCGCTGCCCGTTCGCGAAGTGAAACCGACGGGTGGGTTCATGGATCAACAGACAATCACGATCGACGGCAAAGAACAGGAACTTTGGGACGTCGAAGTGAACGGCCAGGTTGTCCAGATGATCCAGACAGGGTTGACTGCGTATGGCCGATTTGTCGATCCGAACGATCCTTCTGTCGAGGTACTGGCCAATGTACGTCTCAGCGAGCCCGTCACCCGCGTGACGGCGCGCCCGCAAAACTACACAGAGGTGCTCCAGTTGAATGGGCTAGGGCGCAGCCTGACCAACACCATGCTTGTAACCATCTGTGTGGTTCTTGGCCAGTTGGTCACATCGGTGTCAGGCGGTTACGCGTTTGCGCGCTTGCGCTTTCCTGGCCGTGACGTCGTCTTCGTTCTGTACCTGGGGACGATGATGATCCCATTCGTCGTGTTAATCATGCCGCTCTACCAACTGATGGTGCAGATCGGCTGGTCGGACCGTCTTGTCGCGTTGATTCTGCCCTGGATCTTTACCGCCTACGGCACCTTTCTCATGCGCCAGTTTTTTCTCACGATCCCGCGGGAGATCGAGGAGGCGGCTCTGCTCGACGGCGCGTCGCGTCTGGAGATCCTGTGGCGTCTCTTCATTCCGGCTGCCGTGCCTGCCCTGGCGACGCTTGCCACCTTCACGTTTCTCTATGCGTGGAACAGCTTCTTCTGGCCGCTTGTGATCATCAACACTGGCAACACGGACAACCATGTTTTGACGCTCTCGCTGAACGTTCTGCGCGGCCGGGCTGCCGACAGTCCCAACTTGGTTCTGGCCGGTGCAGCTATCTCCGTCATTCCACCCATGCTGATTTTCATCCTTGCCCAGCGCTTCTTCATCGAAAGTGCGACAAGCAGTGGGGTGAAGGGATAGCCTTGCGTACGGGGGGCAGTGCCTCCAGTCCGACACCCGCCGTAGCTCCTGCAGCGACGATGACGGTGTAGCCATGCCAGAAGGTGTTGTGTTTTTCGGGCAGCAGGTTGGCCGTCGCGTAGCAAGCTGCGACGTTGGGCAGAAACCAGAACGAATGCTGGAGGTAGGGCAGCAGGCGCACATCTGAATAGGGCCTGCTGCTAGTTATGCTCAATAGGGTGCGCAACTCCAGTGTAGGGCAGTTCTTGAGCGTCACCGTCACCATCACCCTCACCGGTGAGGTCAATCTCTTCTGGGGACGCATTCAAGCGGCGCTCAACGAGGCCGAGCGTTTCGATGATCGTTACCTGTTGGTCACCGCTGTTGAGCCGGTTCGACCGGAAGGCGCCAGTCTGTCACCCTATAGGCGGGTGACGCGTCAAGAGGACGCCAGCGCATCACGGCTTCACTCGATCCACTGGATAGGACCGTTCGCGCGCCGGATCGACCAGACCCTGACGCAAATTTTATCCTTTCTATTCGATTTTCAACGTGCGAAATCCAGGTTTACAAACCCTTACCCGCGGTGTCATCGGGGGCACCCGCCTGTAGGGGCGACCCTTGCGGTCGCCCGTGCGGTCGGCCATGGTCTCATCCTGGGCACCCGCCTGTAGGGGCGACCCTTGCGGTCGCCCGTGCGGTCGGCTAGCAGTTTGTCGAACAGTCCTGAGGGGTGCAAGCAAGAGTTGTCAGAAAAGTTAACATAAAATTTATTGTCTGATTTCGGCCTGTCACATCGCACTTTAAAGACCGCTCGACACGTAATTCAAGCGTCACTTTTGCCCATTTTGCGCAAGAATTTGTCGTTTTCTGACCCTGCAAGATGCGTGAATGCCCTGGTTTCAATCTCACTGACAACTCTTGCTGGCACCCTCGCGCAGTGCCACAACAAAGTCCGGTGACGCCGCCGCTCTTTGGTGACTTGGCGGATCTGCGCCGGGATCACACGAGACGCCACCTGTTGATCGACATCATTGTGATTACCATCTGTGCGGTGCTAGGGGGCGCCGACGATTTTGAAGTCGTGGCCGAGTTTGGGGTGGCGAAAGCGAGTTGGTTGCGCACGTTTCTGACGTTGCCCAACGGGATTCCGGCGCACGACACCTTCTGGCGGGTCTTCCAGGCGCTGGATCCTGTGGCTTTCGAGCGTTGTTTTCGGGCCTGGGTGGCTACCGTCATCGAGCTGCATCCTGGGCAGGTGATTGCTGTGGATGGCAGAACCCTGCGTCGCGCCCATAACCGCTGTGTGGGCCAGGGGCCGTTGCACTTGGTGAGTGCGTGGGCGACCGCCAATGAGGTGGTGCTGGGCCAGTTGCGGGTTGACGAGAAAACGAATGAGATCGTGGCCGTGCCGGAATTGATCGAACAACTGATGTGGCCGGTTGTCTGGTCACGACCGATGCGCTGAATTGCCAAGTCAAGACCGCCGAGCGCATCGTGGAGAAACAAGGCGACTATCTCCTCGCCTTGAAAGAGAATCAGCCCGCTTTGCTGGGTGAAGTCGCGGCCCTCTTTGCTGATTTGGCGGCCAGCCACGAGCGTGCCTATGCTTTCAGTACCGACAAGGCGGTTGACAGTGGACATGGGCGCCTTGAAACCCGGCGCGTGTGGGTCATTGACGACCCCGCAGTGTTGCGCCTGCTCGCCAGCACCGACCGCTGGCCGCAATTGCGCAGCCTCATCAAGGTCGAGAGTCAACGGCGCCTCACCGCGGGTGACCAACCGCCCACACCAGCTAGCATCGAGACCTGTTATTACATCTCCAGCGCAAAGGGCACAGCGGCTTTCTTCAATCGGGCCGTGCGCACGCACTGGCGCATCGAAAACTCTGCCCACTGGGTCCTCGATATGGCTTTTCGCGAGGAT